>NZ_JALOCP010000001.1:0-650538 GCF_030511745.1 Paraburkholderia sp. SECH4 | reverse complement strand
GTATGTTGGGTGAAGGGCTTCCCGATGTATATGCCGGCGTTGTTCACCAGCGTGTTGATCCGGCCAAATCGTGCAACACCTTCGGAAATGACACGCTGGGCGGTTGCCGGGTCACCAATATCGCCGGCGACGGTCAGGATGTTCGCGTCGTCCGACGGCTTGATCGAACGTGCCGTCGCAACAATGCGGTAGTCGAGCTTACGAAACGCCTTGACGACTTCGGCGCCTATACCTTGCGATGCGCCGGTAACGACGACAACCTTTTGTGACGTGCTCATGTATTACCCAGAAAATTTTGTTCGGCTTCAACGCCCATCGGGCCGATGGCGCCGATCAAGTCAAATGTAGGCGCGTTGATTCAGATTTCGCACAACCCTGCAATCAACCCTTTTTAGCCTGCGCCAGCCATTGGTCGAGACTGACGCGGCCGATCCGCGCATCGCCGAGCGGCACGAGCGATTGCTCCTCGACACGGCCGCCGTAGTACAGCGCATTGCGATCCGTCACCACCGGGCGTGCGTCGCCCACCGATTTCAGATAACGGGTGACGATCTCCGCGAAGGGCGCGCGGTCCGGGCCGGCGATCTCGACCGTGCCGTTCAGCGGCGCGGCGAGCGCGATCTGCGCGAGGCTCGCCGCGACGTCGTCCGCGGCGATCGGCTGAAACAGGCCGTCGCCGACGCGCACCGTGCCGCCGACCGTGCTGAAATCCGCGATACCGCCGATGAACTCCATGAACTGGGTCGCGCGCACGATCGTGTACGGCACGCCCGCCGCTTCGATCACTTCTTCCTGTGCAACCTTGGCAACGAAATACGCGTTCTCCGGCGTGCGGTCGCAGCCGACGATTGATAGCGCGACGTGATGACGTACCCCTGCGGCCACTTCGACTTTGCCGAGGTTACGGGCCGAGGTGCGGAAAAAGTCGAGCACCGCCTGCGGCTCCCACGATGGCGCGTTCGTCACATCCACTACGACGTCTGCGCCCACGAGCGCGTTGCTCAAGCCTTCGCCCGTAACGGCGTTTACGCCGGTGCGCGGCGACGCGGCAAGCGCCTCATGACCCGCTTCGCTGAGCAGCGTGACCACACGCGAGCCGATCAGGCCGGAACCACCGATTACGACGATCTTCATGGCAGATTCTCCAGATGAAAGTAACTGAACATGTGAGGCGCTGGCGGGCGTCGTATTGCGTGAAAGTGTTCGCCGCCGTCGCATCGCGTGAGGCCATTGTGGAAGAATCATGCTCTATCGAAAAGTGCCAAGAATTGTCGATCCGACTAGTCCATGTCGGTTGCCGCTCCCCTTGCCTGCGAGACCCTCATGACCGTACCGACTCCCGCATTGACCATCGAAATCAATCGGCAGCATCAGTTGCCGATCTATCTGCAGATCTGCGAGCGTTTCAGGACCGCGATCGCCGCGGGGCATCTGCGTCCCGGCGATCGCGTGCCTGCGCTGCGCGGTCTCGCCACGCAACTGAGCACGGCGCGCGGCACGGTCGAGCTCGCCTACACGATCCTCGTCGACGAGGGCTACCTGCAGATGCGCGGCGCGGCGGGCACCTTCGTATCGACGTCGCTGCCGGCATCGGCGATACACTCGTCGCGTGCGCAAGGCGTTCAGGACGCGCGGGGCAGGCAGAGCACTGAATCGCGGTGCAGTTCGCCGAAGGCCCCGATGGCCCGGTCGACGATGTCGCCGTCGCCGCCTGCGCCCGCAAGGCGGGGCTCGCGGTGCTGCCGCTTTCGATCTGGTACGCGAACGGCCGCGCGCGGCGCACGCTGCGCGGCCTCGTGATGGGCTTCGCGAACATTGCCGATGCGCGTGAGGCGGCCGTCTCGCGCGAACGTTGCGCGCGTGTCTGGACGGCTGACGCGAGGGGCATGTGTCCAGATCCCGGAGAAGTGCGGCGCGGCATGCCTTTGCTCGATGCGACAGGGATGCTTTAAGCGTCTTGCGCAACCGTACCCGCCGGCGTGCTCGCGCTGCCGACCGCCTGTGCGGCGAGCGAGGCGAGCACCGCATCGCCGGTGAGTTGAACGCGCGCCGAATCGAGCGCCTCAGCTACCGTCGCTTCGCCCATCACAAGTCCCTGCAAGAGAAGAAACTGCATGCTGTGGATGCCGATCGAACCGAACGCGTCGCGCAGATAAGGTGTCAGGAAATCCGGCTGCCGCGCGCGTTCGCCGCTATTGGATGCGAAAGAGGGGCGAGTGGTTCGACGAAATGCATGCCTCGGGCGAGCAGCCCATTGCGAAAATAGAAGCGTTGCGCAAGCGGCATGTGCAGGCCCGTGTCGAGTACGAATTCCGCGCAGCCGGTATCATGCGCAATCTGCCGTACCGCGTCGAGCAGTTGGGCACCGATGCCGCCTCGCTGCAGCCTGCCATCGACAACCAGATCGTCGACATAGACAAAGCGGCCATACAGCAGATTGGTCAGCGTGCGATAACCGGCGAGGCCGACGATTTTGCCCGCGTCGGACGCAGCGAGCAGGCGATAGCCTTCGGCATGCTGCCTCGCCACCTGCGCGGCGAACGAGTGCGCGTCCGTCAGACGCGGGCGCAACTGACGCATGACGTCGAATGCGGACAGCAGCGAATCAGGCGTGTCGAGGTGAACGAAGCGAAGCGAGGCAGGCATGTGCGTCTCCACGAGGAACGACGCTCACGATACCCAGCGCACGGCTTGGTCGATAGAGCCAAGAATGTGCGATTCGACCAAGCCATCAGGCGGACGCAGTGTGTCGCTAGCCGAATTCGACGCAGTCACCGTGAAAAGCGGTGTCACCAATAGGCCATCGCGTTGCCCACGGGTACGAGCGATGGGCATTGGGGAGCCCGGTTCTCGGACCACGTGTGTTTGTTGCCGCCGATCGCAGGCAGATCATCCAGGCATGCTCGTCGAGCCCGGGCGATAGACCTTCGACGGACGCCAGGATTCACACTCCGCGGAGCTTGGCGTCTGTCGCCCGCTTTCTGACCGGCTGCTCCACCCATGATGCCTTCCTTTGAGCAAACCTTGGCCGCGTCAATCTTACCTCGGGCTATGACGACTCTCGCGCTACAGAGGATCTACTAAACAAAGACACTGAACTCTCTATAGCGCAATGATTGTCTGGCTCGATGGATCGTCGGCACGTTCTCCGAGCATCTCCTTCAGATCGCGCTCAATGATGCTGCACAGCGTTGAAATGGGAACGTCATTTGCGCCGCCTTCAAACGGATTCTCCGTGCTTTCCCCAACCTGTTCGAGCGACGTGTACATCCACGATACTGCGACACTGCATGGCACCACCAGCCATACCATGTTGCCATGCATGAAGCCACTCACTCCATCATTCAGCTTATCGAATTCGTGAAGCAGCCCGAATGGGAAAAGCAAACAAAAAAACCTCACGAATAGCGAACTGACTGTTGCATATTGACGTGGATAGGGAAAATTCTTGAAACGTTCCGATCTTGACTGGAGATCAATGAAATCCCCAACCGCCCGTTGAAGCTCCATGTAGAAACTTGAATTCAGGTGCCCCGCAATGTGAAGCATCTTGAGCGAAGCGCCTTGCAGGCTCAGCACGAATGTAGCGATAGAAGTGGAGGAAAGCGCTTGCGTTGTTTCCGACGGAGACAAATATTCTGGCAATAATTCGCTAATGTCTCTTTCCCACTCCGGCACGCGATAGAACCGACGATATTCAGCGTTGGAACGCTTGCTCGTGCTTTCCCAGATACGGGGTCGACGTAGCTCATATCGCAGCGCGGTCAGCCAGGCAAGGTGTCGATACACCAGTTTTCGGGAAATGTCTTCGTCTTTGACAAGATCGCGTGCGATTTGGCCCCAGCGACGGCTTCTGCTCAATATGTCAATCCAGATGTCGAGGGCGTCCATTGCTCTGTTGTATGTCTGAACGTTTTTGAAGCCAACGATAAACGACGTCGCGGTTCCGAGCAGAACCACAATCGTCAGAGGTACCGACAGCCATGTAAGAGCGAAAAACTTGTACAGAGCGACCGGTACGGAACCGCAAACGAGAAGTCCGTAGATCTGTCGTCGAGTCCAGATCAAGAACTCCAATAGCTTATAGGATTTTCCAAGATGCATTTTGTGTGTCTTAGGCTACCGCAGGTGAGTAATGAAAAAAGACGCGGACAACGTGCGCACCCAGTGCCACGTTCTGCGCCCAATTGACACTGACCGGACCGCTCCTCCCCTAAGACGTTGCACGCTCGACTTTTGTGACATATGACCGAAAAATCTTCCGTCAGACTTCATGCTAAACGGTTGACTCAAGTTGTGATTGTTGTTCTTCAGACAACACGGAAGCGCCCGTTTTTGGTCTTATGTTGAGGACAAGACATGCATATGATGACGGCCAGGTTCGATTCCGGCACCGCATTATGCTCGGACCATCCGGCCAACGACGTCTCACACGACGATCTCAATTCCATGCGTGGCAATATCCTGGTGTCAGAGAGTTGTCGGACTGGCGCTCATGTATTCACACGGCTGGAGAGATCTGTTCATGAACGACGACGCGCGTGCCTTCAATGGGCTTCGCCCTCGGCTTCACAAGATTGCGTATCGGATGCTGGGGTCAATTGCCGAGGCCGAGGATATCGTGCAGGACGTCTGGCTGCGCTGGCATGCGGCGCCGCGGGAGGCCATCGAAAATGCTGAAGCGTGGCTTGTCGCAGTTGCGACGCGCCTGTGCATCGACCGTCTTCGCGCGGTAAAAATTCAGCGTGAACACTATTCGGGTATATGGTTGCCGGAACCTGAAATGACTGACCCGTCTGCTACGCCAGAAGGGGTCAGGGAACGCGCCGACGACGTATCCGTGGCCTTTCTGATGCTGCTCGAGCGGCTGACTCCGGAGGCACGCGCAGCGTTCCTGCTACGCGAGGTATTCGACGCGGACTATGATGAGGTCGCTGAAGCCATCGGCAAGACGGAGGCCGCGTGCCGCCAACTGGTCAGCCGCGCCAAAGCGCAACTACGCGAAGAACGGGCACGCTATGCTGTGCCGCGCGAAACCCATCTCCGCCTGCTGCAGACCTTCGCACAGGCGCTGGAGCGCGGCGATTTCACTGCGATCAATGCCTTGCTGGCTGACGACGCGATGCTGATCGGCGACGGCGGCGGCAAGGTGCCGAGCTTCCCGAAACCGATGGTTGGCGGCCGGCGCATCGCACAGCTTTTCTATGCTGCTTGCCGGCGCTACGGCAGCGAACTCAGCATCAAGCTCGTGATGCTCAACGGTCAATGGGCGCTGCTGCGATTTGTCGAAGGCAAGCTCGAATCGGCGCAGTCGTTCGAAACAGACGGCGCGCGCATCGTCCGTATTCTCGTGCAGCGCAATCCCGACAAGCTGGCGCGTATCGCCGCGGCACACTGCAACACCTGAACGCTGATATTTCTCCGGCCTGCCTGCGCTAGGTTGCGTTTGATTGGTGCCAAAGGGACAACACCGTGAGCCCGTTTGCGGGCCTACCGCGCTACGCCACGGCGGCCTACGATGACTTCGTGCGGCGCATTGCCGCTAACGACATCCGCTAAGCGCGAGTGTTCACCAGGAGAAGTCCATGACACAGCGTATCAACTACATTCAGCAATCGCCGGAGTTGTTCAAGAAACTCCTTGAATTCAGCAATCAACTGAAGGACAGCGCAATCGAAGAATCGATCCGCGATCTCATTTCGATCCGGGCGTCGCAGATCAATGGCTGTGGGTTTTGCGTCGACATGCACGTAAAGGAAGCACGCCTGCACGGCGAGCGTGAACTGCGTCTCCATCACCTGGCAATCTGGCGCGAATCGACGCTCTTCGCGCCGCGCGAGCGCGCCGCACTGGCGTGGACTGAAGCGTTGACCAAGCTTGCCGAGCCTGGCGTGCCCGACGATATCTACGAACATGTACGTACGCAGTTCTCAGAGAAGGAACTGTCTGACCTGACGTACGAAGTCATGTCCATCAACGCCTGGAACCGCGCGAACGTAGCGTTCAGGACCGTGCCGGGTTCGGCCGACAAGGCATTCGGCCTCGACAAGACGAATCTCGCCTGAACCGTCTGGTTCTTCCATTCCTTTCCACCTTCGTCCCGCATGTGCGGGACGCGTTATTTGGCAGGCAGACCATGTTTTCACTAAAGAACACCGCAATCGCAATGCTCGTCGTCGCGGGCGCACATATCGGCGTGGCTTGTGCGGCGGCTCCCGAAGCCGTTGTGACACCGCTGATGACAAAGCCGCTCGACGACTATCCCGGCAAGGAAGCGCTGATGATCACCGTGACCTATCCACCGGGTTCTGTCGATCCAGTTCATCGGCATCACGCGCACGCCTTCGTCTATGTGCTGGAGGGATCGATCGTGATGCAGGTCAAGGGCGGCAAGGAAGTCACGCTCACGCCTGGGCAGACCTTCTATGAAGGTCCCAACGATGTACACACCGTCGGGCGTAACGCGAGCCAGACCCAACCGGCGAAGTTCATCGTGCTTCTTCTGAAGGACAAAGGCGCGCCTGTTCTCGTGCCGGAGAAATAAGCACGCTCGTGTGGCGATGCTCTGGTTTTACCTGTTTGGCTTGGCGCTGGCATCAGTGTTTGGGTCTTGGCTGGCCGATTCCAGTTCCGGCGGATCTGCGCAGCGAAAGCGGGCCCAGATGCATATGCCGCAGAGAAACGGAAGCATTCAGACGTTGCCATAAGCGGCGGCAACACGCGCCAGCTTGCCTCGGTTGAGCTGCTCATGTGCTCTCGCGTAAGGCCGCGACCATGCGTTGCGCGGCCCGGTCCATTTCATCCTCACTAAAGGGCGCGAAACCCATCACCAGACCTTGGCCCACGCTATGGCGCCGAGTGTATCGGCCCAACGGCGCCGCGTCGACACCGGCCAACTTCAATCTTCGAACGGCAGTGCGCTCATCGAGCTGCGGCAGGCGGCCCACAACGTCCAGACCGGCTGAAGCCGGCGGGAAGTCGATCAAGCCCTGCCAGTGTTTCAGAGCCGTGTGTTCGAACGCCTGTGCGCGAGTCGCATAGATCTTTCTGGTGCGACGCATGTGCTTATCGAAATGTCCGTCGCCGAAAAAGTCCGCCATGACGGCCTGTGTCAAGCCGTTAGCACTTCGGTCAGTGACTGGCGTCGCCCGGATAAACGGCTCGACGAGACGCGGGGGTAAAACGACAAAGGCAAGCCGTAGCGAGGGAAACATCAGCTTACTGAATGTTCCCGCCAATACTACGCGGGAATCGGCGCCCGGCAGACTCTGGAGCGCTGGAAGTGGTCTTGAGAGAAAGCAGTACTCGCTGTCGTAGTCGTCCTCGAAAATGATTGCATCATTCGAAGCCGCCCAGCGAAGCAAGGCAGAACGCCGTTCTGCGGACAACGGCATGCCCAGCGGAGCCTGTCGCGACGGAGTGACATAGGCGAGGACAGCCGACGGCGCCATGTGTATGCCCTCCTGCACGCGGAGGCCGTCCCGGTCAACGGGCACATCAACCACCCGAACGCCGCTCGCATGCATGATCTGTCGCGCGCCCATATATCCGGGGTCCTCCATCCAGACGGAATCCCCAGGCTTGCTCAGCAGGCGCATGCAAAGGTCGAGAGCCTGTTGCACACCGCCCACAATGACGATCTGGTCCGGCGACACTCTCACTGCGCGCGCGATCGCCAGATGTTCCGCGATGGCGAATCTCAACGCGGGCAAACCGCCAGGACTTGTGTCGTTGAGCGTAAGCAGGCGCGACGGGCGCAATTGCCGTACATGAAGTTGCCGCCATAGATCGACTGGAAACAGGCGAATATCGCCACGGTGCGGAAAGAATGGCTGCGGTAGTGAGTTCGCTCCAGAGAGCGGAAAGGGGGGATCATGCTCCCTGAGCCGCTTGATCCATGGAACGTGTAGTTCCTTTGCTGGTTCGTCGCCGGCGACAGTTTGCCGTGAAGCCACTGCGTTACACGGAAATGTGTGGTCGGGCAATGCGGTGCTCACCCGAGTACCGCTTCCCGTGCGGGCCACCAGATAACCTTCCGACAGCAATTGTTCGTACGCTCCGGCGACTGTGCCCCTGGCAAGACCGTACTGTTGTGCCAGTGTGCGCGTACCCGGGAGGAGAGCGCCTTGGGGCAAGCGGCCAGTGATGATCGCCTGGCTTAATGCCTTGTATAACCACTGCTGCAAATTTTCGTTTGCATTGGGCGCCCCCAAAGGAAGAGACCATACGACGGTGGATCGCTCGCGTCTGCGCCTTCCCGTTGGAGCTTCACATCTACCGGTCATGACGTTGGAATCTATCAGTTCTTCTTTTGCGATACGGAGTTCATGATGTGCGCACGATCGCCGTCGCAAGCAACGATTGCCTGTTAATTCAGCCTCGCCAACGAGTCCCGAGAAGTGACACGTATCGCAACCCCGAAAATTGCCGCGTCATTCACGCACCGCGACCACAGTCGAAACCATATTCAAGGCGGCGATGTAAATATTGGTCGTGTAAGGCTCGCAATGGACGAGCGCCAGACACGCGCTCCCGACGCGGAGCCGAAAATCAGAGCATCGTTCTTTCCGGCGCAGTTGAACGAACCGGAACCGACGCCCGCAAAGAACAAGCACTCAACCGTGCCCTTAACTACGGTTCACGGCGATCCAACTGAATTGAACGGCTTCGAGACGTGTCTCGTGTGCGTCAATGAATGGAATGTCGACTTCGCCGCTCCCTGCTTCGTGGCGCAGAGGCCTGATAGTCAGGGAATCATTGATACGTTGTCGTTGTCCGTGACAACCATGGAAGTGACTGAAAAAAGCAACGGGTTCTTATGAGGTGTACGCGACCTCGGGTTCGTCATTGACTCCAGTCGGTCCGAACCCGGCAGGCGATCTGGGAGCAATCACGTTTGACAATTCGGGCCGCCTGACTTCGCCTGGCGCTTCCAACCTTAGCTTCACCATCCCTAACGGTGCGGACGGTGGGGTCACGACGCAATCCTTGTCGCTGGATTTAACAGGTACGACGCAGTACGGCGGGAAGAACGGCGTAATCAGTTTGCAGCCAGACGGCAATAGTTCAGGGCAACTCACGTCGTTCTCCGTTGGTCCTGACGGCGTATTGACCGGCTCGTTTTCGAACGGCACCACGCTTGCCCTTGGCCAGGTGGTGCTCGCGACCTTCGCCAATGCGAATGGTCTCGTGAATCTCGGAAACAACGCGTATGCGCAGACGTCTGAATCTGGCGTTGCTCAAATCTCCACTCCCGGTTCAACCAATCATGGGGTGCTGCAAGGCGGTGAGACCGAAGACTCAAACGTGGACCTGACGGCGGAGCTTGTTCATTTGATTACGGCGCAGCGCGACTACCAGGCAAATGCACAGACGATCAAGACTCAGCAGACGGTCGATCAGACGCTCATCAACATATAGTTGATACGTTATCCATCAGCAATAGCCCGCGATGCCGGCGGTACAGGGGGGCGTGCCCGGTGGCCTGTCTGCCATCGGGGTTCGTGTGAGAGCCCTATGAGCAAGCCACAGATAGCAAAGGAGAACCACCGCGACGATGCCCAACAATGGCATCTGCCATCCAGATTGATGGAGGTGTGCGAACAATGGGGCGAGTCGACCGGGCAGAAACGCGCCCGCGAGGAGGCCAGCGCATGCCCATATGCTTACGCTGGCGCAGTCGTGCAATAGAAAGGAACGCGTTTTGATCGCCATCGCTCCGCAAAGAGGAACGGCGATCAGCGAAAGCCCGGGCACAAAGCGGACAATCATCAACGCACGCGCACCACGTCGAGAAAGGAAGTACTCGAATCTTGTAACACATCGTTGCCCCGTGAACGACAGTTTGCATACCAACTGGAGGGTGCGTCTGCCGTAGCGTTTGCCGCCTTGAAACCAGAGAAAATCGCCAAGAACACCACCGGAAACGGCGGCACCGAGCAGAATGACGAAGTGAAGCAGCGTACGCGCGAGGTCATATCTCGCACTGGCGATGCTCGCGCCGATCGTCATTAGCGTCGTGATGGAAGGAAACGGCAGACCGAGCGATGAGGCAAGCACGCTGAAGAATACGATCAACGCTCCATACTGAGAAAGCAGCTCATGGGAAAACATTTTATGATCCTGAGAAAATGATTTCGTCGTGGTCGTAACACTCGAGCGGGAAAGACCTGCATGAGGTTTGTCAGTGCCCTTTTCCTGGTGATTCAGAAATCGTCTGCGCTGATGGCGCACGAAGCGAATCTGAACGCTATCGTATGCGTATCTTGTTCGGCATAGAAGACTGCGCACTGCGGTTTTCATGTTGCCTGAAAAGCAACAAACGACGGGTGATCGCATGAACCTTCTGGCATGAAGTGTGATGGAACAGATCGCGCAAGTATCTCCTGAATACGTCGACCGCTGACACGCTGGTCACGGAACTCATGGAACTCGCCAAGTCGCGATTGGAACTCGCCGCAGCCCCGATGGCTCGCTTCGATAGTCCTACTCGGCGCAAATAGCTTTAGAGCGCTCCAGCCAGCCACAGCGCGACGTTGACCGAGTAACGGTGGATGTCCCGCAGAGCTTGCCGCTCGGTCTGCATCCCGTTCCCAGGAGGTTCGGTCACAAAGCTCGGACAACCAAGTCGCGAGTCCCAGTTGTAGTCGGCAAAATGATGAAAGGTACTTTGGGCGACTGCGGGACCTCCCCGGACCGAAGGTTCGAATGCGACTGCAAGATTGAAACTCTTTCCTGTTACTTTGCTTTTGCCTCGTGCGATCACTCGAGCTGGTTCGTCGTCAGGAGCGTCAACGGCGCCCTCATGGGGGTGTGCGGGCAGGAACCGGATTGCGCCGCAAGGAGAGTCAGGGTCCGCCAATACGGGATGTGTGGGTCCAACGATCGTGACTTCCTGAAAGTCTCCGTTTGTGCCCGAGTGAAAATTGGGCCAGGAGATGTGGGTTGAGAACGGGTCGTCGGCCACACGTCTGGATCGGTCGGGATCTAGATTGCGCGTGTGAAAGTGGTGTGCCTTGCCCACGCCGCCCAAACTGCACAGCGAACTGCCCAGATCCATGTGATCCCTGGTGACCAACAAACCACGACCTGCCCGTCGGAATCGCGTGATCCCCTCGCAATCTTCGGAGGTCAGACCGTCGCCTTCGTCAACGGCAAACAGCCACAACTCGTCGAACCCGGTTTCATCGAGACGAGAAAGAATCGGGTCCGGTTGCCCGAGCCGCTCGCGGTCCCGAGCAACGACATTGAACGTCACGCGCCCTTCGGAAGCTTGATGCGTTCGCAGTAGTTCTGCCAGGCGGCTGAACCGCGCAATCGACCAGTCGTCGTCGTTAGGCAGGATGGTCGTTTGAAGCAGAATCTGGATGGTACGCATGATGGTCAGTTGGTCGCTTAGAAATCTGGGTCTTATCGCGGCTGAGTCGATCTGATCCGCGACCTCCCCCTCTCGACGTGCACTTTAGTGACCGGCGCTCGGGCTGCTTTGAGACAGATGGCTACAGATAGCTGGCGCTGTGCGACGCACTGTCCGTCGTGCAACGGGTTCCCGGCGCGCGGCCATACTCGGTGTTGCCGGTCGAGATCGACCGCGATTGTGCGTTTTGCCGGTCGGAGGTACCCTGAGCATGCGCCAGGCTCGTTAAAGCACATCGTCATCGTAGGCGTGCGGCACCTGTTGCGGTAGACACGCAAACAGACACGCGGTGTTGCCCGCCCGGCACCAATCGAAGGCAGGCTCAAGGGCTTTCACCCAGTGGAAAGTGCCGCCCTTTTGCAGCACACGCGATCTGCGGACACTAGTCTGCACGCGCGCTCGGACATTCGAACGTCGGCGCAGGCCCGAACTGCAGGAGGTCCTCGCGCTGCGCGGCAATCACGATAGAAAGGCTGGATGGGCGGGCACGGTGAATTGAACGACCGCGCCGCTGGGTTGGTTTGCGCTCGCCCACAATCGACCGCCATGCGCGTCGATGATCGAACGGCAGATCGACAGCCCCATCCCCAAACCCGTAGGCTTCGTGGTGTAGAAGGGGGCGAAGACGCTCTCGGCGGTGTGCGGAGCAAAGCCCGGTCCCGAATCGCGTACTGTCACGAGCACGCAGTTCGAATCGGCTTTTCCTGTGCCGATAAGCAATTGCCGTACGCCATCACTGACACCACTCATCGCGTCGATCGCGTTGACGATCAGGTTGAGGAGCACTTGTTGCAATTCGACACGGTCTCCTTCGATGAATGGCAAACCTTCAGCGAGTTGAGTTTGCACTGAGGCGCCGCTCTTCGTGGCTTCGCCACGGGTAAGCTCGATCACCTCGCGGATCGCTTCGTTGATGTCCACAGGTTCCTTCTGCGGCGGCGTCTTCCTGATCAGCCCACGGATCCGCCCGAGCACGTCCCCCGCCCGATTGGCATCCTTGATAATGCGGCTGAGCACCTGCTCGACCTCGTCGATGTCAGGAGGTTGTGCGCCCAACCACCGCAGCGCAGCCTGAGCGTTGGTCACTGTCGCGGCGATTGGCTGATTGACTTCGTGAGCGATCGAGGCAGTAAGTTGCCCCATGGTTGCCACGCGGTTCGCGTGCGCCAGCGCCGTCTGCACCTCGCGATAGCGCCGCTCGCTCTCGTGGACCTTTTCCTCCGCCTGCTTGCGCTCGGTCAGATCGAGCACGAAGGCGACGCCTTCCTTCCGGCTCGCCTCGAAAGTGGCCGCGCCGACCATGACAGGCACACGGCTGCCATCCTTTCTGATGTATTCCTTCTCGAAGGGCTGCGCGCGCCCTGTCTGCATGGCCTCTGCCAGGGCTTGTTCATCGCCTTGATGCAATTCCGGCGGTGTCAGATTCCTCCAGCGTACGCGACCGGAGACAAGATCGTCCCGCTCGTATCCCACCATGTGAAGAAATGCGTCATTGGCTTCAAGAATGTCACCATCGGCATTCCAGACGATGATTCCGATGATGTTGGCGTCGACGAGACGCCGGATCTTCGCTTCACGTTCTGCGAGGTCGCGATACAAACGGGCATTTTCCAGCGAAATTGCGGCCTGCGAGGCCAGCAGCTTCAGTACGGCGATCCGGGCCGGGCTGAACGCGCGGGCTGCCAGATTGTTTTCGAGGTAGAGCGCGCCCGTGAGCTTCGCCTGATTCATTAGGGGCATGCAGAGAATGGAACGGCCGCCATGCGCACGGATGTAGGGATCTGCAGAAAACGACGACTCGGCTGCGGCATCGTCGATGAAGATGCTCTCCCCGGTGCGCAAGACATGGTAGACGATCGACTCCGGCAGCATCGCCGCGCTCACCGGCACATCGCGCAGTTGCAACTGGGTCGCTTCAGCGCCTGTCGTCGCTTCTGCCGCTATCCGTTGTTCGCCGCCGTCCGACAGAACCAGCAGACCTCGTTCCGCGCCCGCCTGTTCAATTGCCGTACGCATGACCATGTCGATCAGCTTTTCCAGAACGATGTCGCCCGAGGCGGCCTTCGACACCTTGATCACGGTCGCGAGGTCGAGGTGTTCAACGGACGCTGCGATCGTGGTCGTCGGCCCGGGCGTGGGCTCTTCCGTCGCCAGGTACGGATACCTCTCCTCGAGTTGCCTTACCTTTCCGTCTGCTCCCCAACGCAGGTAGCCGTAGCGGGCGTCCTGTAAATACACACGGGCAATCTTCTCGAGACCGCGTGCCGCGTAAAATCGGGACGCGAGTTCGTTGGCGAGCGCCTCGTTATGGGCAAAGCCGCTTTCCTGTGCCGAGCGGATGGCCTGCTCGTAGAACTGCTCGGCGTCGATCACGCGGCCTTCGATGCGGGCAATCTCGGCACTGACCAGTGCGGCGCGGTTCTCGAAATTGTCCGGGCAATTCTCCGCCCAGATCTTCAGTTGCCTGTGATGCGCCGCTACAGCGTCCAGGTGCTGTGGGTGCTCGCCGACCGGGACGGAGTCGCACAACGCGGCGTGGGCCAGCGCACCGTAAAAGTGATATTCGGCTTCCTCAAAAAACGAGGATGAGGTCCAGAGCAGGGGTTGCGCCTTCGATGCGGCATCCATGGCAACCGAATAGTCGCCTGCAAGATAGCGTGCCTGCAATTTCCGGATCCAGTACCAACACGCAGCGATCGCCAGTTCCGGATTTTCTGAAAAACGACGCTCGATCCGAAGTTCATCAAACTGCTCATCGTCAAGGCAGCCAAATTGCGGCGTGAGTCCCCGGAGAGTCCGGATCAGCGAGCGTTGCGTGGTGATGATGTCAATGACAAGACCGAACCGTGCCTTCTCGGCGAACGCGAGGCCATTTTCGGCTTCGCCTTGCACCTCAGGCAGCGGCTCGCCGGCGAAGAGGAGGTCCGAATTCAGATTGTTGCACGCGTAGGCCCCAGACGTGAGGTCTCCGATGCGGTTCGCCGCTTCGAACGCGCGGCGCAGCAGATCACGGCAAGCCCGCACGTGTTTCATCCAGCGCACGACGAAAGCGGAAAAGCAAGCGTACGTTCTCGCCTCAAGATGTTTTAGCCCGCGTCGCTCGACCAGTTCGTAGCCGAGCTGTCCGAGTCGGAATCCGGCCTGGTAGTCGCCGAAACGCGGTCCGGCTATCTTGCCGAGCATGACATAGGCGAAACAGGACGCATCGCAGTTGCCACGCTCGAGGCTGAGACTGACCGCCTTGCAGCTCATGAGGGCAGCCAGGTTCGCATCGGTATACAAGGCCGGCGAGAAACCCTTACTCAGAACACCGGCAGTCCCGAGGGATGCCGGATCATCCATCGGCGGCAAATCGATGAGTTCCTCGATGGTCCGGCCTGCAAGCAGCGACCAGATGCGATCGTACTCGCGCCGCACCTCCTCGTCGGTCGGATGGGGCGGCCACTCGATGCTGACGCGCCGGAGGAAGGCGAGACAAACAGCGATCGCGCGGTCGCTTTGATCGAGGGTCGTGCAGACATCGATGTGCAGGCTCGCGACGAGGGCTTGTTCGACCGTTGTCGTGGCGCGATTCGACAGCGCCGTGAGGCGCTCGTCTGCGACCGATAACTGCCCGGTCAAAAATTCGCATTCGGCCCGATTCAGTTCCAGCGCGAAGATCTCTCCATGCCGGCGCTCCCAGCAATCGTTGTTCAATAGTTCCGCACCGGTGACGAGATAGGTGAGCGCCGAGGCATAGGCTGTCGACGCCTTGGCGCGCTGGCCTGCGAGCAGGTTGAAACCGGCCAGTTGCTCCCGTTCGTCCTGCTCGGTGATCAGCGCGGCGCCGCGATTGAGCTGACCCACGATCTCGAAGATCGACTCCTCCTGCTTTTCCGGGGGCGTCTGCGCAGCGAGCAGCCGCCCGATCCGCAAATGGGCCTCGGCGCGCGAGGCTTCGGGGATCAGCGAATAGGCGGCTTCCTGAATCCGGTCGTGAACAAACGCGCAGGATCCGTCCAGCCGCTCGACCAGCTCATGACGGAGCGCCTCCCACAACGCCGCGTGGAGCTGCGCCTCCGGGATGCCGAGAACGGTCGAAAGATTCGTGATCCCGGCGACGTTGCCGAGACAGGCAAGCTGCTGCAACGCCTGCTGCGTCTCCGCCGGCAGGCGGGTCAGCTTGCCAACCATCAGGTCCACGACATTGTCGGTGTAACCCTTGGCACGAATGCGATCGAGATCCCAGGACCAGCACGCCGCGTCATGGTCGAAGTGGAACAAGCCCTCCTCGGCAAGCGAATAGAGAAACTGAATCACGAAGAACGGATTGCCGGTGGTTTTGTCATGCACCAGTTGAGCCAGGGGCTCGATGCGTTTCGGCTCTCTGTGAAGCGCGTCCGCGATCAACTGTCTGACATGCGAACTGGCGAGCGGCGCCAGTGCAATTTCATCGATCTTGACGCCCGCGTTCCTGATGGCCTGAAGCTTGACCGCTAGCGGATGCGCGGCTTCGACCTCGTTGTCGCGATAAGCGCCGATCAGCATCAGGTACTGCACGTCCGCCTGAGTCAATAGATCTTCGAGCAGGTCGAGTGTCGCCGCGTCGAGCCACTGCAGATCGTCGAGAAAGAGCGCAAGTGGATGTTCCGCCCGGGCAAATACGCTGATGAATCGGCGGAACACGAACTGGAAACGGCTTTGCGCCTGCTGCGGATCAAGCGCCGGGATCGGCGGCTGGTCACCGATAATAAGCTTTAGTTCAGGAATGAGGTCGGTCATGAGCCGCGCATTCGGGCCCAGCGCCTCCAGAAACGCACCGCGCCAGATCGCCAGCTCAGCGTCGCTCTTGCCGAGCAGCGGCCGTACCAGGCTTTGAATAGCCTGCACCAGCGTCGAATAGGGGATGTCTCGCTTGTACTGGTCGAACTTGCCGGATGCGAAGAGCCCCCGCGGCGGCACCAGCACCTTGTGCAGTTCATTGACGACCGAGGATTTGCCGATGCCTGAATAGCCGGAGACGAGCACTAGTTCCGGCGCGCCGCTCCTGACGATCCGGTCGAACGCGGCGATCAGGGTGTCGACCTCGCGCTCCCGCCCGTACAGCTTTTCGGGAATCAGCAGCCGGTCAGGCATGTCGTGTTTGCCTAGTGGGAAGGCATCGACGCGGCGCTGACGCTGCCAGTCGGCCAGGCAGTGCTGCAGATCACGCTCGACACCGGCGGCAGTCTGGTAGCGCTCCTCGGCCGTCTTGGCGAGCAGCTTCATGACAATGTGGGAGACCGCGGCGGGTACGGTCTCCATCCGCGTGCTGGGTGGCACCGGCTTTCTGGCGATATGGCAGTGCACCCACTCCATGGGGTCGGCGGCCGTAAACGGCAGTGCGCCGGTCAGCATCCGGTAAAGCGTGACGCCGAAAGCGTAGAGGTCGCTGCGCGAATCGATCGAACGATTCATCCGTCCGGTCTGCTCGGGTGCCATGTAGGCGAGCGTCCCGGCGATGGTTTCGGGCGGCTCGGGCGGTTGCCGCTCGCGTAGTAGCCGCGAGGCGAGACCGAATCCGGTGAGCCGCGCCTGTGTGTCGGCGCAGTTCACCAGGATATGAGTGGGCTTGAGATCCTTATGGACAAGGCCTTGCTGGTGGAGCTTGCCCAGCGCCGCGCTGATGCTCACGGCAAGCCGTAAAAAAATTCCCATTTCCATGGGTGCGCCGAGCAGCCGCGCAAGCGGCTCACCGCCGGGGTCCTCGAGCACGAGCAGGGTCTGGCCGCCTTCGCGCACCAGTTCCAGCGGCCGCACCGCCCATGCGTCATCGAGTTCGTCTTTCAGGCCGAACTCGTGAGTGAGGCGATCAAGGCTGGCCGGTAGTGGATGTTCGGCGGCGGGCCGCACAAGCAGGATGTTTTGGCCGTCGCCCTTGCCCGGGCGCTGCCCGCGGCAGAAAACGCGCTCGCCATCGTCCCACAAGGTCTGGAGTAGGTTACCCATTGGCGCCGGAAACAAATGTAGGCCTTCATCTGCCGCACACTGCTACCCGACATTGGTCTGGACGCTACATCCGTCCGCATGATCGGCGCGGGGTACGCTCCGAAATCGATTTACAGCATGGCATCTCATCGATTACCAACGCTGCAGGTGCAGGAATTCCGGCATGATACACCTCGACGACCGAGGCGCCATTGAGTGTGGTCGGATGAACGTGGCAAAGGCGGCCGAGACTCCCGGGCGCGGAGCAGACACGTCACACATCCCCGATGACAGCGCTACGTCCGTCAGCAATCGCGGAAACACGCGTCCAGCGCGTGGGAGGCCAGCGTCGCGAACGACGCCTGGAGGATGATCGCGCCGGCCGCGCACAGCGACGACGCCAGATTCACGCCGCCATCTTACCTGCGGAAGTCTCGATGTCATCCCCGTTGAACACGGTCAGGTAATTCAGGTCGAGCGCCCGAATCTCTTCCGTCATGAAATCGACAAACACGCGAATGCGTGACGGCAAGTGTTGTCGGCAAAGATAGCAGATGTAGTGGCCCCGGTCGTCCGGCACATGCTGCCTTAGAGCCATGACAAGCTCGTTGCGTGCAATGTAATCGCATATCTGATATCCGGGCATCTGGGCGATTCCACGACCATCCAGGACTGCCGTCAACACCAGGTCTGCGTCACTGAAAGTCAATCTGGCGGTCGGCAGATACTTTCGCACATGGCCTTCTACCTTGAACTCCCACTCGAAGACGCGACCGCTGGAGAACCTGAAGTTGATACAGTCATGCTGACCCAGCTCTTCGAGCGTCGATGGCAGTCCCCGCTCTTCAGCGTAGGCACGGGATGCGCAGAGTACCATCTGCATGGGAATCAACTGCTTCGCAATGATGCTGGAGTCCTCGATGCACCCGTCGCGAAACGCGACATCGATCTGTTCTGCAGCGAAATCGGCTGGCCTGTCATCCAGAAGCAGGTCGACGGCGATATCTGGGTAGGCCTTGGAAAACCGGGAAAGCAACGGGGCAACCACCTTGCGTCCAAATCCAACCGTTGAACTGATGCGAAGCAAGCCGCGAGGCGGACCCTCGCGGAGATCCAGCATGTCGTTCATCGCCTCGACGATATGGGTCACACCCTGATTGCAGTTCTCGAAGAACCTCTCGCCCTCTTGCGTCAGGCTTGTTGTCCTTGTCGTTCGGAGAAACAGGCGAGTGCTTAGCTGCATTTCAAGCTTCTGAACATTTCGACAGACAGCCGAGCGTCCAACCCCCAATCGTTCCCCGGCTTTGGCGAAGCTTCCCTCCGTAGCGACCGCCATGAACGCGATGATCCCCGCGTAGCTCGTCGCGAAACAGGTAGACAAGGCGTCAGCGCTACTGGGCAAGCCCACGCGAAGGCCGCGCTGCAATGTATCCGATTGATCCATTGATGTCTCCCGCTTCCTTCACCGTATTCGTTTGAGCTTTGCGTTGCATCCATTACTGCAAGCAAATACGATGCAGATCCACTGCTCGCCGATATACGTTTCTGCCAGGCCACCTACGAACGTGTACTCGTCGCATGCATTTCCACCGATCAGGATGCGGTTGTGCAGTCCGTTGAACATGGTTTTTCCCTTCGAGACTGGTCGCCAAGCTTCGCTGGGTTGCGAGCGCACCGGCCGTGAGACAAGGGTAGGCGCGCGGTCGTCACAAAACCATTCTACGGACGGGTGGCGCTGCCTGTACATAGGCTTCGAACACTCATACAAACGTATAACCCGCGGGACGGGGACACCCCCCGCAAGGTGTCGGCGAGCTTCAGGCACGGATCGTCCGACGCCCCATTTTCGAGCATCTATTGCGAGCAGTGGTGCTGGAACCTGCATCAACGGTTGCTTCCGTCCATGGGGCAACGCCGTAAGCGCTGCGCAGATCCGGGTTGTCGACGGGCACGCAATGGATAAGGCAGTCTCGCAACTCCACACGGCGCGCATTTGCCTGTGTCATGCGCGTGTCGATCCGAATGTGGAGCGATCCCGTCACACGGTTCGATGCACGGTACGCGGTCATATTGAAGTATGAGGTTGCCGTCGCAGCGGACCCACAGGCCTTACCTGGCCTGGACGACCTTGAAGCACGATTGAGCGATGTGCTTGCGGCGCATTAACACGTTTGTATGATTCTCGGTCATCGGTACGAGAATTACGCTGGGTATCGTAGAAGCACGCGGTGGCGTTCTTGCAGCGCGCGGCGGTGTTTTGGCTACGTGCACTCCCTATTCTAAAAGTCGAGGCTGGTCTTGTGTTCCGCTCAGGTAGTTTCGATTGTCGACGACGACGAGGCCGTCCGCCTTGCGATGGCGACTCTCGTGCGCTCGTTCGGTAGGCATACACGCCTGTTCGCGTCGGCGGAGGAATTTCTGCAATCCGGCTACATAGCGGAGACGTCATGCCTGATCTCCGACGTCATGATGCCAGGCATGTCGGGGGTCGAGATGCGCGACCGCATACTGGTACTCGGATATGCGCCGCCGACGATATTCATCACGGCGTTCCCGGCGGCCGACCTGAAGGCGAAGGCCATGACGAATGGTGCACTGGCTGTACTCGACAAGCCGGTTGATGCCGACGCCTTTGCGCATTGGCTCAGCGTCGCGCTGGATCTGCCGTAGCGGACCGACGACATGCCGGAACGGCGCTCCCGATGTCGCCTGTCAAGACGACTTCTGGGGCTGTGGATTGACGCCCAGCGATTCCGATTTTCTGACGAGATCAGCGACGGATCGCGCTGCCATCTTTTTCATGGCCTGGCCACGGTGAATCTTCACGGTGATCTCACTGAGATTCATCTCGGCGGCAATCTGCTTGTTCATCAGTCCGGCCACGACGAACCCCATGACTTCTCGCTCGCGCGGCGTCAGCGATTCGTAGGCGGCACGAACCGCCGCGGTCGATTGTTCGGCCGCGAGGCGCTCACTGTCGCGCGCCAACGCATTGGTAACCGCATCCAGCATGTCCTGGTCGCGAAACGGCTTCGCGAAGAAATCGACTGCCCCGGCTTTCATCGCCTTGACCGTCATTGCGATATCGCCATGCCCTGTCATGAAGACGATCGGCATACGCACGCCGCTCTTCGCAATCTGTTCCTGAACGGCAAGGCCGCTTTCGCCGCGCAGCCTGACATCGAGAACCAGGCAACTCGGGGAGTCGCCCTTCGGGAACGCGAGAAAGTCCCGCGACGATTCGAATGTCTCCACCCGTAGCCCGACTGAGCGCAGCAGACCGCCGAGGGCGAAGCGAATCGACTCGTCGTCGTCGACCACATAGACCACGGGCTCCTTGCGGGTGCTTGAACCTTGGGAAGATGTCGAATGCGACCCCAAACTCATCTCTCCTCCTTTCTCCGGACCGGCGGTGCACGCGACGGCGTCGAGTCCGATGATGCCGGCCATGCTACCACGCACAAAACAACGAGCCGGCTTTGGTGAATCCGTTCTTTGTACAGATGTCCATCCACGCCCAGTTACGCGGCCGTCGGCCACGTGCTCACGAGTGTTTCCGCACTGCCATGCGTTTCGTCTGGCGGTTGCACGTCGCATCGGTGTTCTTCCTGGCCATTCGAGCGGCGACTTCGGACAGGCTGCGGATCTTCATGCGCAAAGAGATATTCGTTGATTGTTGTCGTCGAGGCAACATGGTGAGTTCGCTCACGGGGCTACTGGCCCTCGATGTCCGAGTCTACGATCCACCCTGACGGTGCCGCGCAAGCGATGTCTGTGATGTCGATTGGGCTTGCGGCCACCATCGTTCTCCGAGTCCGGGAATCATGCTCAGTCATCTCGGAACTCGCCGCTGAACAAACCAGGCACCTGTTGCTATGAGTTCGGTGCTTATCATCGACTTCGTAATTTTCCAACCGAAGGCAATAATCATGTCGCAGAAAATCTTGATAGTAGGTGCCGGCTTCGCTGGAGTGTGGGGCGCACTAGGCGCAGCTCGTGTGCTCGATGGTGCCGGTGTAAGGAACAGTGACGTTGAAATCACCTTGATCTCCCCGAAACCGGAATTGCAGATCCGTCCGCGGCTATACGAAAGCGAGCCGCAGCGGATGGCCGCACCGCTGCGTTCGCTGCTGGACGCCGTGGGCGTGAATTTTCTGGAAGGCAGTGTCGAAGAGATATCCGTTCATGACAAGACGGTAAATGTCGTATCGGCCAACGGGTCAACGCGTTCGCTCGCCTATGACCGGTTGCTGTTGACCAGTGGCAGCAGGTTGAACAAGCCACCGGTTCCAGGTCTGGCGGAGTACGCATTCTCTGTCGATCGCATTGAGGACGCGGTAGCGCTCGACAATCACTTCGCAGAGCTGGTGAAACTGCCGGATTCGCCAGCACGCAACACTGTCGCAGTCGTCGGATGTGGCTTTACGGGTATCGAGGTCGCTACTGAATTGCCAAAGCGAATGCGCGAGCTATTTGGTGCTGACGCGGCGGTTCGTGTCGTCGTGATCGGATCGCAGGACGAAATTGGTCCCGATCTAGGTCCCAATCCTCGGCCGTATGTATCTGAAGCCTTTGACTCGCTGGGCGTCGAGGCGGTACTTGGATCTGGCGTAGTGTCGGTCGATGCGGACGGGGTTCACACTGCGTCGGGTACCCGGATCGAAGCCATGACCGTGATCTGGGCGGGCGGAATGCGTGCCAGCTCACTGACAGCGCAAGTTTCCTCGCATCTTGACCCACTTGGGCGCGTCGAGGTGACACCTGATCTTCGCGTGGCCGAAGCGCCCGATGTGTTTGTAGCGGGCGATGTGGCGCGAGCCCGAAGCGACGATGACGGGCACTATGCATTGATGTCCTGTCAACACGCTATCGTGATGGGGCAATTCGGCGGGCACAACGTGGCTGCAGACCTGATCGGTGTACCGACACTGGAATACAGACAGCCGTTCTATGCGACTTGCCTCGACCTTGGCGAATGGGGTGCCGTTTACTCGGAAGGCTGGGATCGACAGATCAAGCTGACGCACGCCGAAGGAAAGGTGCGCAAACAGATGATCAACACGCAGTGGATCTACCCGCCCGCGCCGAACCGTACCGAAGCGTTGGCAGCGGGCAACCCGCAGGCTTCCCTCGGCTAACCGGTAGGCGTCACCAAAGCTGTTGCGGTGAGCAGAGTGGGTCAGCGATGTGTGGCGACGGTGGCAATGAACGTCTTCAACAGACGATCACACGCCACCGTCGCTTGGGTCAGCCAATAACGTCAGCCAACGACGGTCACGATATTGACGGTCCCTTGTCTGGCCATCTTTGCATACGGGCACAAGCGCTCGGCAGCTCGAACCATCTCTTCCGCTACGCGTCGGTCAACGCCGGGCATCCGGACCCGGACGTCGATGACCAATGCATAGCCTCCGTCCATGGGATCACGACCAAACGAAACCTGCACCTCCACAACAGTCTCGTTGATCTCCATGGCGGCGCGTTTCCCGAGCAGGTTCAGTGCGCCGTGAAAGCACGCGGCAAAGCCCGCCGCGAACAGCTGCTCGGGATTGGTCCCGTTACCGGGTCCACCGAACTCAGCGGGCAGCCGCAGTTCAACAACAAGATTTCCGTCATCTGAACGAGCCACTCCAGATGCGCGGCCGTGTCCCGTCTCGCCGCCCGAAACGGTGACAGTCGTTGTGTACAGTGGATGAAAATCCCGGCCTCGATACCTGTCGAGGAGGGAGAGCGGGGGGGCTTCCAGCTTGTTGTTGTCCATGGTGCACTCTCGAGGTCCGTGACGCGCGCTCCGATTCCTGGTTAGCCTACGAGGCAACGCCGCTTCAATGGTAGATGAGCGCAGAGGGTGACGGTAGGGTGGTACAGGTACACACGGTGTTTCCAGTTTGGCGACAATCTAAATAGTCAGATGAAACCGGAGCGCCCCGTCGAAACTGTTGATTCCAATGCAGATGGTACTCCGCGCATCCCGTGCCTATGCCGAAAAGCACGGACTGCCATCGACACTGGAAGAGCTGGATCAGCACGACTGTATCGACTTCAGGTTCTCCAGTGGCCGGCCGGCTTTGGCGAACTGCGTTTCCGGATCGACACAAGTCTCGATACCCACGCGGCGTTACTCTCATTGGCTTGCGCGATCATCTTCTCAAGCTTCCTTGCGCAGTTTTGTTTGCGATACCTAGTGTTCCGTGGAGACCCACGTAACACGAATTCGCCGATCCTTTCTTTCGAGCGTGCAGATAGTGAAAGAGTGCTCCCCTCGCTGAGTTCGGGCGCAGTATCGTGGCGGTACCTATTGGTGTCTACGAGGCAACAGTGAGTGCTGTGATGCGTATCTACCAAGGTAGGGACTCGGCGCCTAGTATTCCCGACATGGCATCGCGATCGACTCGACTGAGTTGGCCGGTCGTTGAGGTCGTTAGTGGAGAGCGTCATGCTTCGTCTCGGACCCCTGTCGGTGTTTGCAGGCTGGATCATGCTATCTGCGGTCAGTGTCGGGCTTGCAATTGCTGTCTCGTTCAGCGGTATTTTCTGAAGTCTGATATTCGCCTCCCAGATCGCGATTTTCCATAACCAGCGAGGCATGAGAACTGAAACATGCGGCTCGTAAAGCGGACATCCAGCTGAATTGGCAATCCGCATGAGTGTGCTTGGGAGCGACCGCACTGCTCGATCTTTCTGGCTGCCCATTTGTCGGCGGCGGGTGAATGTAAATCCACTGTGATGAGGTGGTCACTTTTCCTGAGGGGAGCCTCCTCGGAAGGACTTGCTTTGCCTTCGGCCCGCAGGCGGGTGATTGGCTCTTCGGTGTGTTTGTGAACGAGGTCCGCCGGTGGTACCGAACTCATCGCGGATATGACATGGGTGGCTCGCCATGGAAACTCCATATGTTGATTGGCTCGCAACTTCGCCGGCGTTGACCAGCACAGGATGCGCTATCGCAGTTGGCGCCCATCTTGTTAGTGAACGGAAAGGCTATACACACCACGGAATTTATGCGGGAAATGGACAAGTTATTCACTATGGGGGCTTTCATCATTCGGCGAAACGGCGCCCCATTGAATATATTTCGTTGCACGGTTTTGCAGCAGAAAAAGGCATAAAAATTCAATCTGAACCCGACGCCATTTATACCGGGACTGATGCCGTGGAGAGAGCCAGATCCCGCCTCGGCGAAGACCGGTATCAGTTGCTGACCAATAACTGCGAACACTTCTGCACATGGTGTGTACTAGGCGTCGCGCGTAGTGAGCAGGTACGCCGGTGCTTAAGGAATCCTTGGACAGGTATCAAGATGCTGTTTGCGCTTGCGAGGGGAGAATGCATGCCCTCCGTGTCCGCGCGAAGCGGACTCGTCGGGACAGTCGCAGTTTAGGTCGCGCTGCATGATGCCGAGGCCGCACCAGATGTGCTCCGTGATTCGCTACGAAGAACTCTTTTACTCAACGATCAGATAGGCCAGAAAATGAGCATTCAGTCACACACCGGACAGCGCGCATCACGCGCGCTGAAGCTGGGTGTCTCGGCGATGTTAGCGGCGGTGCTGTCGGCGTGCGTGAACTACGCCGGCATCCACAGCGACGCGAAAACGGCTGAGCCGCAACAGTATGCGACCCAGCAAAGCCTTCCCGCCGAACAAGGCCATTGGCCCGCCGCCAACTGGGCCGACCAGTTCGGCGACGCGCAACTGAAGGCGCTAATCGACGAAGCGTTGAGGAGCAGCCCGACGCTCGACCAGGCGCGTGCCCGCGCTGCGGCTGCATCGGCATACAGCGAAACCGCGAAGGCGAGCACGATGCCACGCGTCGACGCGAGCTATTCGCTCACACGTCAACAGTTCTCGAATACAACATTCATACCGCCTCCATTTGGCGGCTCGTGGCAGACGGAGAACAAGGGCCTGCTGGGCGCCTCCTATGACCTTGACCTCTGGGGCAAGAACCGTGAAGCGCTGAAAGCGGCAATCTCGCAGCTTCGGGCGAGCCAGGCCGACGCGGAAGTCGTCAAGCTGACGCTGACGACGTCGATCGCCCGCACGTACAACCAGCTTGGGCGTCTCTATGCGTTGCGCGATATCGCGCAACAGGAAATCACGCAGCGCGAGCAGATCGACCGTATCACAGCGGGCCGCATCGCGACGGGCCTGGAAACGGAAGTCGAACGCAAGACCGCGCAGGCCAATCTTGCAACGAGCCGCGCTGCGTTGAAATCGTTCGACGGACAGATCCTCACGACGCGCTATCAGATCGCCGCGCTGCTCGGCGCGGGTCCCGACCGTGGCCTGCAGATCGCACGGCCGACGCTTGGCATTGGCGACGAAGTGCGCCTGCCCGACAACCTGCCCGCCGATCTCGTGAGCCGCCGCCCGGAGATCGTCGCAGCGCGCTGGCGCGTCGACGCGATGACGCACGACGTCAAGGAAGCGAAGGCCGAGTTCTATCCCGACATCAACCTGAGCGCCGCAATCGGACTCGACGCTTTCGGCTTCGGCCGCTTTCTGACGGCGGCGAGCCGGACGGCATCGGTCGGTCCGGCAATCCACCTGCCGATCTTCGACGCAGGCGAACTGCGTGCGCAACTGAAGGGCCGCTATGCCGATTTCGACTATGCCGTCGCGACCTACAACCAGGCGCTCGTGACCGCGTTGAGCGAAGTCGCCACGCAACTCGCCGACGTGCGTTCGACGGATGTGCAGCTTGTCGATGCGCAGACCGCGCAGGACGCCGCTAGCAAAGCCGCCGAACTCGCGCTTGTGCAATACAAGGCCGGTCTCACGAATCAACTGACCGTGTTGAACGCCGACGTCAACGCGCTTTCCGCCAATCAGAGCGTCACGAATTTGCGCATGAACCGCCTCGATCAACAGATTGCACTGGCTGCCGCACTGGGCGGCGGTTTCGTCGACACGTCGAACGCAAACTCCGGAGCAGCGCCGCGCGCCGATGCGTCCGCACCCAACACGCCTGTCGTCGCCGCGCGCTGAGCGGCTGCCTACCGAATCTGTCTGGAGACTTGAAATGAGTGAAATCGATGCAACGGAGCCCCGAGCGATGCAAGCGGCGGGCGCGAAACATGACGCGGCACAGACGAAAGCTTCTGTTGCAAACGAACCCAACACACGCAAGCGCCAGGTGCTGCTCGCGCTGTTCGGTGTGGCTATCGTCGTGTCGGCGGCGGCTTATGGCGCGTATTACACGACCTATGCGCGCTACCATGAGTCCACCGACGATGCATACGTCAGCGGCAACCTCGTGCAACTGACGCCGCAGGTGGCTGGCACCGTCGTCGCCGTGAATGCCGACGATACGCAGATCGTGAAGGCGGGCGACCCCGTCGTTACGCTCGACAACGCCGATGCGAAAGTCGCGCTCGGCAACGCCGAGGCGACGCTGGGGCAGACCGTGAGGCAGGTGAGCAGCCTCTACGTGAACAACGATTTCTACGCAGCGAACGTCACACAGAAACAGTCTGATCTGGCACGCGCGCAGGACGATCTGCGCCGCCGCCAGGCCGTCGCCGATACGGGCGCCGTGTCGGCAGAAGACATCGCGCACGCGCGCGATACCGTGACGGCCGCGCGGGCCGCGCTCGACGCCGCGCATCAACAAGCGGAAGCCAACCGGGCGTTGACCGACCGCACGACGATCGAACAGCACCCGAACGTGCAAGCCGCCGCGTCGAGAGTGCGTGATGCGTATCTTGCCTATGCGCGCAACACGTTGCCCGCGCCCGTCACAGGCTATGTCGCGAAGCGATCGGTGCAGGTCGGCCAGCGCGTGTCGCCGGGCACGCCGTTGATGGCGATCGTGCCGCTCGACGGCGTGTGGGTTGACGCGAACTACAAGGAAAACCAGTTGCGCAGCATGCGCATCGGTCAACCCGTCACGCTGACGGCCGATGTGTATGGCGGCAAGGTTAAGTATCACGGCCGCGTCGTCGGCTTTTCGGCGGGTACGGGCAGCGCGTTCGCGAGCTTGCCGGCGCAGAACGCGACGGGTAACTGGATCAAGATCGTCCAGCGCTTGCCCGCGCGCATCCAGCTCGATCAGAAGGAACTCGAAGCGCATCCGCTGCGAATTGGCCTGTCGATGAATGTCGATGTGGATACGCGCAACGACACGGGCCCGCAGCTCGGCGCGGCGATGAACACGTCGTATCGCACGGATGTGTTTGCCGAATACGGCGCGCAGGCAGATGCCGAGATCGGGAAGATCATCGCGCAGAACATTGTCCGTTTGCATGTTGCGTCCACGGGCAACGTCGTATCGTCGATGTCTTCCGCAAAGCGCGACGCAAGCGACAAGAGTGGCGCTAAACAGCGAGCAGGTTGAATTGCATCCCGGGGCGCGCAGCGCAGTCGCGTCCTGGTTCATTCAATAGTCTGACAGGCCGGATCAATGCGCCGGACCTGTCGAAAACTTCAGACTGGAAGCGAGATGAATTCCCCAATGCAACTTGCACCGCCTCCGTTGACAGGCGGAAAGCTGGTTCTCGCGACAATCGCCGTCGCGCTCGCGACGTTCATGAACGTGCTCGATTCATCCATTGCCAACGTTGCGATTCCAACCATCTCGGGCAACCTCGGCGTATCCGTCGACGAAGGCACCTGGGTGATCACGCTATTCTCGGCGGCCAATGCCGTCGCGATTCCGCTGACGGGCTGGCTCACGCAGCGCGTCGGCCAGATCAAGCTGTTCGTGGCTGCGATCGTGCTGTTCGTGTTCTCGTCGTGGCTGTGCGGCGTCGCGCCGAATCTGATCGTGCTACTCGCTGCGCGTGTACTGCAGGGCGCCGTCGCGGGCCCGCTGATTCCCCTTTCGCAGGCCATTCTGCTTAGCTCGTATCCGAAGGAAAAAAGCTCGACGGCGCTGTCGCTGTGGGCGATGACGGCGACGGTCGGGCCGATCGCAGGTCCTGCGCTGGGCGGCTGGATCACCGACAGCTACAGTTGGTCGTGGATCTTCTACATCAACATTCCAGTAGGCCTGTTTGCCGCAGCCGTGACGTGGATGATCTACCGCGACCGCGAGACGCCGGCGCACAAACTGCCCATCGACAAGGTTGGCCTGATGTCCCTCGTCGTGTGGGTCGCGTCACTGCAAATCATGCTCGACAAGGGCAAGGATCTCGACTGGTTCAGCTCGCCCGTGATCTGCATTCTTGCGGTCGTCGCGGCGATCAGCTTCCTGTTCTTCCTGATCTGGGAGTTCACGGAGAAGAACCCGATTGTCGATCTTCGCCTCTTCGCGGGACGCAATTTCCGCGGCGGCACGATCGCGATCTCGGTCGCTTACGCGGTGTTTTTCTCGAACCTCGTTATCTTGCCGCAGTGGATCCAGGGTTATCTCGGTTATCGTTCGGTGGATGCGGGTCTCGTGACCGCGCCGCTCGGGATTTTCGCCGTGCTGCTTGCACCCGTGATGGCGAAGATCATGCCGAAGTCCGATGCACGGGTACTCGCGACGCTGGCCTTCCTCGGCTTTGCAGGCGTGTTTTTCATGCGCTCGCACTACACGACGGGCGTCGACCCTTATACCCTGGTGTTGCCGACGCTGCTGCAAGGCATTCCGATGGCGCTCTTTTTTACGCCGCTTACCGCAATCGTCCTGTCTGGGCTGTCACCCGACAAGATTCCGGCGGCCGCCGGCCTGTCCAACTTCGTGCGCGTGTTCGCGGGCGGCGTGGGCACGTCGTTGATCTCGACGGGCTGGAACGACCGTACGATCCTGCATCATGCGCAACTCGCCGAACAGTCAAGCGTGAACAACCCTGACTATATGAGCGCCATCGCGAACCTCCACGCGACGCTCGGCGGCGGCATGGATCAGGCCGTGGCGTTTTTCGAACACTCGCTGAATGCGCAGGCTGCGATGCTCGCGCTGAACGATATTTTCTGGCTCTCGTCAATGATCTTCATTGTGATCATTCCGCTGGTCTGGCTCACCAAGCCCGGCAAGGGCGGCGGCGGGGCGGCGGGTGCTCACTGAGTAAGACCACTTCACATACGCGAGGATTTCAATGAAGCTACTTTGCCGCCTTTTGTCCGCCACAAGTCTGTCCATTCTTCTGGCTGCGTCGGCCGTTGCGCAGCCGCCGACCGACTTCAAGCTCTCGAGCCCCGACATTGCTCCTGGCGGCAAGATCGATAACAAATTCGTGCTCAACGCGTTCGGTTGTACTGGTGGAAACGTGTCGCCCGCACTTGTCTGGAAAAATGCGCCGGCTGGGACGCGGTCGTTCGCACTGCAGGTATACGATCCGGATGCACCGAGCGGTAGCGGTTGGTGGCACTGGACGGTCTACAACATTCCCGCAGCCGTTACACAACTGCCGCGAGGTGCCGGCAACGATCCATCCCGTTTGCCCGTCGGCGCCAATCCCGGTATGAACGACTTCCAGGACACAGGCGCGGTTGGAAGCAACGGTAACTATGGTGGCCCCTGTCCGCCGGTGGGCGACAAGCCCCACCGGTATATCTTTACGCTGTATGCGTTGTCGGTCGACGACTTCTACGCCGCAGCGGGCATTCCGAAGACGGGTACCGCCGCCCTGCATGGCTTTGCACTGGACAAGGCGTTGGGCGACAAGGTACTCGGCAAGGCGTCTTTTGCTGCCTACTACGGCCGGTAACGTACGACCGTGCCCCGTTGCGGTGACGGCGGAGCGCCTCTCGCGGGCGCGTCATGCGCAGTCGGAAAGGAGAGTTTCAGTCGTTCATGTCGGTTCGCTCATCGCAGCGGACCGCCTGACTGCGACAGAGCCGATTTTGCTCATGTTCAGGTTTCCTCAAGGCGTCAAGCGCGTCGCGTTATGAGTTGCTGTCATCGTCCGACGGCGCAAGCGCGACGACGTTCTCAATTCCGTGTCGTGCCATCTTGGTGTAAGGACAAAAGCGTTCCGTGTTGCGCACCAGTTCCTCGGCGACCGCGCGCTCGATACCTGGCAAACGGACGCGGGTGTGCGCCGTCAACTTGAACAAACCATCGATCGGGTCGCGGCCGAAGTCGACCGTGACGCCCACGGAGGCGCCGGGAATCGGAATGCCCGACCGCGCTGCAAGCAGACTCAGCGCGCCATGAAAGCAGGCCGCGTAGCCCGCCGCGAATAGCTGCTCCGGATTCGTGCCGCCGCCAGGGCCGCCCAGTGCCTCCGGTATTCGCAGGTCGACTGCGAGCTGTCCGTCATCGGAACGGGCAATGCCCGACGCGCGTCCGTGTCCTGCGTCGCCGCCTGTTACGGTGACGGTGGTTGAATACAGCGTTTGCGCATCTTGCCCGTAATACTTCTCGAGCAATGTCAGCGGCGGTGGACGCAATGTTGTCATGGCGCGCCTCGTATGTGCTTGACAGTGTTTTACCGGACTGGCCGCGATTCGCGTGCCGTCTGTACAGGAAGCATCTTAGGCGTGCGCTACGTCATGTGGTAGGGCCGCCGAGGGACCCGCTGTGTTGCATCAGAAACATCAGTCAACGCAGCGTCGTTCGGAGCGTCATCATTCGACCACCGATAACGTCGTCATCGTCGTCAGACACTGCAGATCGAGTGCTCTGGTCTGCTCGGTCATGTAGTCGATGAACACACGGATCCGGGCCGGAAGATGCTTGCGGCTCAGATAGCAGAGGTAGTGGCCGCCGTCTTCGGGTGCATGCTGCACGAGGCAAGGGAGGAGTTTCCCGTTGCCGATCAGATCGCAAACCTGATAGGCCGGCAACTGCGCGATGCCCAGCCCATCGAGCACCGCCTGCAAGATCAGATCCGCGTCGTTGAACGTGTGTAGCGCGGCAGGCTGGTGCCGCTGTGCGAGACCGTCGACCTTGAATTCCCACGCCCTGACGCGGCCGGACGCCGACCGGAAGTTGATGCAGCGATGATTCGCCAGTTCACCGACATGGCGTGGCAAGCCGTGAATCCGCGCATAAGCGGGCGATGCACAGACGATCATCTGCATCGGAATCAACTGCCGCGCTACGATTCCGCTGTCCTCCATGCGTCCATCGCGAAACGACACGTCGACGCGATCGGCAGTGAAGTCGGCGTCGGCGGGGCGATCGTTCAGCAACAGTTCCAGGGCTATCTCGGGATATTGCGTGTGAAAGCCTCGCAGCAGCGGCGCGACAATCTTGCGGCCGAAGCCAGGCGTCGAGCCGATGAGCAGATGGCCGCGCGGCGGCCCGTTGCGCAGCTCCCGCATGTCTTCCAGCGCCTGGGCGATGCGCTCCATACCCGGCTGACAGTTCTCATAGAAGAGTTCGCCCTCGCGCGTCAGCGACGTACTGCGAGTCGTGCGCAGGAAGAGACGCGTGTCGAGCTGGGCCTCGAGTTTCTGCACGTTGCGGCTAACCGAGGAGCGACCGATGCCGAGGCGATCGCCCGCGCGGGCAAAGCTGCCTTCGCTGGCAACGGCCAGAAAGGAAACGACGCCAGCGTAACTGGTCGCAAATCTGCTTGCAAACGGATCGTCGGCGCTGGCGGCGGGGGAGCGTGATGGGAAAGCTGAGATGGGAGCGCGGTTCGGGGAGTCCATGCTAGGCCAGACGTATCAGCACTGTTATTTGTGACATCGTGCGCCGTTTTTTTTTGCGATGGATGTGTGGGCGTGCTCACGGCGTTAGTTCCCCGGTACGAGGATTGGCCGAAGTTCTCGATTGGTCAATGGGCCGGAGATGGCTGGAAGCGGTCGCCCGTGGATTCTTGTGGCGTCGAAGCGTCGGATTAGACTCCGGTACAGGTCAGGGCGCCTCTCGTGGGCCGCCCTGGCGCTTTGTAGACACGACTGTAATTAATGCGCGAAAAGTTTTCTCTCTTCTCCACTGATTGCAGCGTCGTTCATCGCTACTATCGGCTCGACGTCGAAGCCCGCCACACGCCACGCATCGATACCGCCAGTAAGCGGCAATGCAAGCTTGACGCCGGCCAGTCGCAACCGCTTGGCCATCCACGCCGCAGAGACTTCGTTTGGACATGAACAATAGATGACGAGCGTCCGGTTCGCCCCATAGCGTTCCACGATCTGCGGCAGTTTCCGTTCATCGGCAAATACGGCGCCTGGAATGACAAACGGATCGAGCATTCTCCGCTCGGCGGAGCGGATATCGAACAGGATTGGCCGCGGGTTGTTCGCGAGCAATGCATGCAATTCGCCCACACTGATCCGCGCCTTCTCGAGCGCTTTTGCCAGCATGATTCTCCGGCAGTATCGATACAACACGTAAAGCACCAGTGCGATGCCGATCACGATCAACGCCTGCCAGCCAAGATGAGAGATAAGCACGAAAACCACGTCGATCTGCGACGCGAATAGTGTACCGATAGCCAGCCCAACCGATGCCCACAGCGCAACGCCCGCGCAATCATGCAAGACAAAGGAGCGCAACCTGACGGCCATTGCGCCGCACAGGGGCACGGCAACGAGCGACAAGCCAGGTACGAAGCGCGCAACGACCAGCACGCGGACTCCCCAGCGCCCAAAGAAGCGCTCCGTCTTCCTGACGCACGTCTCGCGCGAAAGCGACAGTTTGCAAACGGTATGGAGCGTGCGTTCGCCGTATCGCTTGCCACCCTGAAACCAGATCAGGTCGCCCAGCACACCGCCAATCACAGCGGAGCCTAGCATTGTCGCTAAATGCAACAACGTCGATGACGCAACGTGTATGGCGAGCGCGGTGCCTGCTCCAACGGTGATCAATGTCGGTAAGACAGGCAACGGCAGGCCAAGCGAAGAACCAAGCACATTCAGGAACACGACTAACATTCCGTACCGCGCGATCAATTCATGGGACAACATGGTGCTCTCCTTGTGGCCTGCACGTACCCGTCTTGAGGATCGTTCATCGCTCCGCCTGAACCGGGCTGCCTAACGCTCGCCCCATAGTGACCGGCATATTGACGGTGCAGGAACGAAGAACGCCATCGCCCGACCACAACTCGCTGCAACGCCAGTACATAAACAATGCGGCGATCTGCATGTCACTGAAGTAGCCTTGCAAGCTCGGCCACACTGCGTCATGAACAGACTGCCGGGCCATGGCCGCAAGATGTTCGGCCCAGGAAAGTACAGCTTTCTCACACGGAGAAAACACACCGGCGCAGCGCCATGCGCCGATGTTCTCGGCTTTCGCCGCTGGCACCCCTGCCTTACGGGCACGGCAAAGATGGTGTTGAACGCACAACAAACAGCCATTGATTTGTGAGGCGCGCAGATCGAGAAGCGCGATCAGGCTTTCGTCAAGCGTGTTGGTCGCATCAAAACACGGGGTATTTGGCGACGCCGCCGCGCCCTGCATCAGACGGCTGAAGCCCTGATACGACTCCCAGGATGCATACGCCCCGATGCCGCGCTCGCCACATGACCGGACCGTCTTCGTTCTGGTTTGCCATGAAGTCGCGTCATGGCGCAATCGAGGCAGGGATNNATGTCTGGTTCATTTTTGCCTGATCAGCGGAAATAGAGCTACCGAGGGAGGGAGTCTGTTTGCCATGAAGTCGCGTCATGGCGCAATCGAGGCAGGGATGTCTGGTTCATTTTTGCCTGATCAGCGGAAATAGAGCTACCGAGGGAGGGAGTCGATACGCGCTACTTTGCGCCAGACAGTTCTTCCTCCAGCGAGCGTTTCAATGGCGGCAAAGCGTCCTTGCCCAGCCCGGCGATTTCGTTGACCTCCTGTCGATAGCGGTGCACGTCCCGCGTGACGAAGCCGATTTCGCGGCTCGGGATATCGAACCACTCGGGGTGTCCGAACGAACGGCGAATATCCTCGAGGCCGCTCGCCCAATGCTCGCGCATCGTATCCTTGCTGAATTCATAGTCCTTGTAGTGCCCCTCGAACGATTTGTTCTTGTAGATCAGGTGCACGACATTCACCGCACTGCCGTCCGCTGTTTTCTGCGCCTCCCGCAACAACGGGTGCGCAAGCCGCAATTTTTCGGGAATGTGTTCGAGCAGCGCCTTGATCATCTGCGCGTGTTTCTGGTTCTGCGACATGAACGCGGTGATCGCTCGCGTACGGCTTGAATATTGAATGTCCTTGGTGCGCTCGCTGACGTCGAGGAAGTCGCCTGGCAGCTTGCCTCGCGAGCTCCACAGATCGATCTGGAAAACGAGTGTGTCCTTATGCTGGCTTTCCTTGATGATCTCGGTAAGTGGCGTGTTGGAAACCAGCCCGCCGTCCCAGTAGAACTCTCCATTAATCTCGACGGCTGGAAAGCCCGGTGGCAGCGCGCCGGATGCGATGAAATGCTCCGGTGCCAGACGCATTGTCGAATTGTCGAAGTAGACGAGATTGCCTGTTCGCACGTTGACCGCCCCAACGGATACGCGAATATTCCCGTCATTGATGCGATCAAAGTTTGCGTACCGCAAAAGCGTTTCACGCAACGCCGACGTGTCGTAATAGCTGACCTGGTCTGGACGTTTCCTGCCGAGCCCTGCAAGAGGCATAGGCGTGCGCGGGGAGAAGAACCCGTCCTGACCTTCCATCAGCGTGCGCGTCGCGGCCCATGCGCTCGACCACCTGCGCCCCATATTTTCAAACCCCGGCCATGCTGGAATGCGCGCACCGATATGTGAGAAGAAATCTGCCGGCTGACTGATCGTGTTCCAGAAGCCGCGAAGCGCTTCCACCCGGTCCGCAGGCGCATTGCCGGCGATGATCGCCGTATTCAGCGCACCAATGGATACTCCGGATATTCGCGTCGGTTCCACGCCGACTTCGGCCATACCTTCATACACGCCGGCCTGATATGAGCCCAGGGCGCCGCCACCCTGCAGCACGAGTCCGATTTCGTCATATGCGGGGAGCTTGATGCGATGGGGCTGCTGCAGCTTGTTGCGCTGGCTCGGATACATGGTTGTCTCCTTACTGCATGAACCAGCCGTGGCTGACCACAATCGATTGTCCGGTGAGCGCGCTCGACTCGAAGCCGGCGAGGAATGCAACCGTGTTCGCGACATCGGCTAGCGACGTGAATTCGCCGTCGACCGTCTCCTTCAACATTACGTCCTTCACAACCTGCTGCTCGGAGATTCCCAAGGCCTTCGCCTGCTCGGGGATCTGCTTGTCGACCAGCGGGGTTCTGACGAAGCCCGGACACACGACATTGGCGCGCACGCCACGCGGTCCGCCTTCTTTCGCGACAACCCGAGCGAGACCGAGCAGCCCGTGCTTCGCGGTCACATACGCCGATTTGAGCTGCGACGCCTCGTGCGAGTGCACCGAGCCCATGTAGATCACAGCGCCACCTTTGTTCGACGCGTACATATGCCTGATGGCAGCCTTGGTCGTCAGGAACGCGCCATCGAGGTGAATGGCCAGCATCTTCTTCCAGTCGGAAAATGCGTAGTCCTCGATCCGGTTGACGATCTGGATGCCTGCATTCGATACGAGCACGTCGATGCCGCCCAGCCGGCTCAACGTTTCGGCGACACCCGCATTGACCGCTTCTTCGCTGGTTACGTCCATTGCAACAGCGATTGCTTTACCGCCGTTAGCAACGATACCTTCAGCGACCTTTTGAGCGTTCGCGAGATTCAGATCCGCGATCACGACCGTCGCGCCGTCTGACGCGAGCTTACGTGCACACTGCTCGCCGATACCGCTTGCTGCACCCGTAACGAGCGCGACCTTATCATTCAATGCCATACGTCCTCCGAGAGCTTACTGGTTGACTGCGAGTTTCAACGACTCGGCAGGGGCGAGATAGTCATAGACCACTTCGCCGACGTCGAGCGTGAGATTTGCAATGATGTGACGTGCGCCGATCACCTTGCGAACCGGCAGATCGGCAACCGATGCGAGCGCGTGCGGATGCAGCTCGAGCGCTGCAGGACCCTCCCACGCGCCGATCACATCGACGTCACGCAGGAAGAAGCGCACCAGTTCGCAAATGCGTACCGAGCCATCGACGTGCGGAATGACCTTGAGCAGATAGTTGGGCGTGTCCGCGAGCTTGCGGCGCTCGGCCGCCGTCTCGAGCGCGCGATACTTGTAGCCCATCGTTCCGGTGGCGATGCGCTGCGTTCCGTAGTCGAGCGTGCCGAGCAGCGTGTCCTTGCCATCGACGCAGAGCTTCGGTGAAGCCAGCTTCTTGGGAAAGCCCCAGATTTCGCGTCCGCCTGCGATCGGGCCTTCGTCGTCCAGATACATCGCGTGGGTGAAGTTGGCGCGATTGCCGTCCTCATCCAGCACCGAGATCACCTGGCCGCTTTCCGTGTAGTCGCCGAACCCCGACGAATCGGGCATGCGGATGAATTCGTAGTGAACGATTGCGTTGTCGACCGTCAGCGGTTCCGGAACGACGGCCTTAAGAGCATCAATGTCCGTTTCGTATGAAATGATGAAGTACTCCCGATTGACGAAGCGGAAGGGCGGACGCGGATACGCCGGATTGTGTACGGGCATCGCAAATGCGTTGTTGCGGATATCTTCTTCTGTCACGGATCGTTCCTCGGTTGGTGAGGTGCTGCGTAACACGCATCGCAACAGCTTTTGCTGCCGCGGCCAATGACGTGGGCGCGCAAGGCAGTGAAGACTTGCTGTGCGCGTTTGCACGTTTCTTTTACAGTGTTGTGTTTCACGGCTTGCATCAGGCAGCGTGTGTCGTTACCGTCAGGACAAAGCGTAAGCGTGGTCGTCTTGCGGCAGTAGCTCTGCAAAGGAGCTCACCGTGTTGTCTCTGCGACAACAATCAACGGCAGGAGGGCAGGTACACAGCGTGTGGCGCTTGGTGGTATTTCTGGTGGTATGTTTTTCCGCGTAGAGCCGCAGATGCCTGTTGGTGAAGGATGACGCGGCAGTATTCGAGTCCGGTCCCCGGTACCAAGTTGTATTCCAGCCGATTCCCGGAAATTCCGTCAACCCTTGATGCAGCAATGCTTCGAGGGTTTTTGTTCCGGCATATCTCGCAGGGGCGAACATGCGGAATTCAGTTGGTTGCGTCGATCACCAGGGTCGACCGATGCAGGTGTCGCTGCAACGTATCTGGCCGTCGCTTTAACGCATGCGCGTGTTATCTGATATATGCACAATGGCAGCCACGATCAAGTGTCCCGCATGGACGACTTGAATGCGTACCGCCGTCGTGAGAGGGCGATACGTTCAATCTGAATCGAGGACCCCGACATGCATGAGTCAATTCCTGCGCAGGTGGCGTTTGAAAGCCTGGCATCGACGATTCCAGACATCGACTTCACGGATTGCACCGCCACGGCGCTAGTCGTGGTCGACGTTCAGTACAGCGACGCCGCAGCCGACCGTGGCTGGGTCAAGGCATGCGAAGCGATAGAACCCGGTTCGATGCATTACTACCTCGAAAGGCTTGAGCGCACGACCATTCCTGCAATTCGCACGTTGCTCGATGCCTTTCGTCGAATGGGAAGACCGGTCATTCACCTTGCAATTGGGTCGGCGTATCGAGATATGCGTGATTGCCCGATACGGTTTCGCGAATGGTCGGGCATGCTGGAAAGGGCCAGTGGCATCGAGGACTTATGGTGGACGGGAAATCCGGACTATGCGTTCCGCGAGGAGGTCGCTCCTCTGGATGGAGAGACTGTGATTCGCAAGACCACGCAAGGTGCGTTTAACGGTAGTGAAATTCAGAACGTCCTGGATCGTATGGGGATCAAAAATCTGGTATTCACTGGGGTGGTGACGAGTTGCTGCGTCGAGACGACAGCACGGGATGCTGCTGACCGGGGTTTCGGCTGCGCGCTGGTTTCAGACGCGTGCGCCGATTGCGATCCGGCCATGCATGATGCTGCGCTGTCTAACTTCGGGCTTTACTTCGGCAAGATTGTGCCCACTGCGGATGACCTCGTCAGGACGTTGGCCGAGAAGGGACGCATGTAGCTGATAACCGTGTCCGCAAATGCGGCACCCAGGGCGAACAACTTGGCCACCATTTTTCTTCACCGCCGCTGTCGCAAGAAAGATTTCAGTAGACTGCGGGCATACCTGCCGGGCGGTGTTTGAAGCGTCTGTGGACCCAGTAGTACTGGTCGGGAAGGCGCAGGATTTGCCTCTCAAGAAACGCGTTCATCGTGCATGCGTCAAGCGCTTCGCTGTCCGTGGGAAAGTTTTCGAGCGAATCGAAGATCGTCAGCTTATAGCCGCGAAATGCGGGCAATACCTCGGTCACAAAGGGCACGACGCGTGCACCGCCCAACCTGGCGAGGCGTGACACGGACGTGAGCGTGCAGGCCGGCACACCGAAGAGCGGCGCGAACACCGAACCCGTTGTTCCGTGGTCCATGTCCGCCGCCAGCATCACGGGAACGCCTGAGCGCAGCAGCCGGACAACTTGTTTCGCACTTGCGCTGCGTTCAATCATATCTGCTCCGAACCGTCCCCGTTGACGCCGTGCGAGCTCGCAGACACGCGTGTTCGACATGCGCGTGTACAGCGCGGCGCCAAGCGCGTTGCCGGCTCGTGCAACTAGCGCGTGCGGCAGAACCGACAGTAGCCGCAGCAAACCGAGCAGCAGCCAATAACCGAGACTTTTCATGCTTACACCTGTTGTCAGTGGATACATTGATGACCACGCAGTTCGAGGTGCAACTGGACCAGCCACGCAAACGGGCAGTCATCGGCAATCGATGCTACGAGATCGTGCTTCCCGATCAGTTGAACCTTATGCGCGAGCCTCGCTGCGTCGAACGCTTGCCGCGCACGCCAGCGCAGCGCCAGCATGATCACGGCGCCGAGCAGAAAAATGCTGCCCTGGTAAGGCAATGTAGGCGTGCCGTCGTCGAGCAGGCCGAGCAGCGATGCGAGACTGACGCACGGGACGATCGCGATAACTGTCGAAACCGAAAAGAGCACGAGGTTGGCGCGCAGTGCGGTCACAGTACTGGCTTTCATGGACACGCTCCCACAGTCGGATGAAGTCGGCCTTCATACTGGACGCGCATGGCTTACCAGACACTTAACGGTGAGCTGCGCAGACTGTCATGCTTCGGCCATGCCGCTATTGAGGTGAGGGATCTGGGTAGTCCGGCAACTTGTCGGCGTCGGCGGATCTCGTCGAGAGCATGTGGCGCCTCTGCAGGTAGAGGTCGCGAGTGAACGAATAGGGATCGATCGCGGCCTGTGAAAGCAGGTCCGAGGCGCTTAGAAGATCGGCGCGTTTGCTGACAATACGAGTGCCGGTCACCGACACCTGAACGGCAACTGGTGCGGCCGCGAACGGGTTGAGCAGAACGCCTGCCGCGACGTCGCTGACATCCCGCACGCTGCTCGGGCCGAACAACGGCATCACCAGATATGGGCCAATCGGTACGCCATAGTGCGCAAGCGTCAGGCCGAAATCCTGATGGTGCTTGGGCAAGCCCGCAGGCGTCGCCCAGTCGATCAGGCCGCCAATCCCCAAGGTGGAGTTGAACGCAAAGCGCACTACATCCTCGCTCGCGTCTGTCGCTTTCAGTTGCAGCAGGTCATTGGCAAAGTTGCCGATATCGCCGAGATTGGAAAAGAAATTCCGGACTGCCGTCTGTACTGGCGTCGGCGTCACCTTCTGGTAGGCGGTTGCTACTGGTTTGACCGCGTATCTGTCGACCTTGTCGTTGAACGAGTAGATGGTTCGGTTCATCGGTTCAAGCGGGTCGCCTGCGGTGCGCCCGGGCCCCGTAGCGCATCCCGATGAAAGAAGCACCGTGACGGCGAGCGCCAGAGTATTCAGATCGCGCCTTTTCATCGGGGGACTCCCGGTACAAAAATGATAAAGAGGTACTAGCCATGCAGCGCTTCGGCCGTGGCGAAGGACAGTCGATGCGATAGTGCGACGGGAACACTTACCGGCCACTTACTGGCCGCCTGGCGATTACATTGCGGTCCCTTACCGCTAGCACCGCACGAATCGTTCCGATCGAAGCAGACGGCTTCCGGATCAGTGAGTCTTGACGCCGGGCGCACGCACTGTGCACGCGACACTACTCGGTCGGTTTGTACAACAGGATTTCACATCCGGGCGTCGTGTCCTTGAAACGGATCGACATGCCGTGCATGCCCGCTACCGCCAGCACAAGGCTCAGGCCGAGCCCGCTGCCGGGCGTGTGGCGGCTCGCTTCACCGCGATAAAAGCGCCGTAGCACCGCTTGCTGTTCGGCGGGCGCGATACCTGGCCCGTCGTCCGAAACGGTGATGCCTGCGCCGGTCTTGTCGCGGAACACCGTGATCCGCACATGGCCGCCGTGCGGTGCGAACTTGATGGCGTTTTCCACCAGATTCGCTAGTGCCTCGAATAGCAGATTCGGATCGCCCTGGATCTCAAGCGGCCCCGATACCGTTCGCTGCAATTCGAAGGCGATTTGCTTGTCTTCGGCAGTCGGATCGTAGAATTCGAAGACGTCGTCGGCGACGGCAGCCAGATCGACCGTTGCGAAACCTGCACGGCGCACGCCGCTTTCGATTTCCGAAATGCGCAGCAGCGCGTTGAAGGTGCGCAGCAGCCCGCTGGTCTCGATGATGGTTTCATCGATCGCCGCGCGATACTCCGCATCGGTTTTGGCGCGCCGCTGCGCACGTTCGAGTCCGCCGAGCATCCGGGTGAGCGGTGTGCGCAGATCGTGCGCGATCGCATCGCACACACCCTTGACTTCGTTCATGAGCCGTTCGATTTCGTCGAGCATGCCGTTCACGACGCCTACCAACCGATCCACGTCGTCCCGTTTCGAAGACATCGGCAAACGCCTGCTGAGATTGCCGGCGACGATTTCTTCGATCGAGGCGGTCACCGCGTCGAGCCGCCGCATGGCCGAAATGCCGATCAGACCCGCTCCGACCAGGCCGATCACGAGTGTGATCATGGCGGTGGAAAGCAGCGCGTGCAGCAGTTCTTCGTCGAAGTGGTCGAGTTCGCGGGTGTTCTGGCATTGCAATGCGATGCGGCTATCCGGCACGCGCGCGGCAATGCATCGGCCGGGCGGGTGGCCGGGCAGCTTCGCGAGCCGCATGGAAAACGGCTGGTCGAACACGGGGATAGCCGGTTGATCGCCCGCGTAGCCGCCGGCAAGATGTTTTCCTGCAGCGTCGAACAGACCGAACGGGCGCTGGTGGCGCGGATCGAACTGGTTTTGATGTTCGAATCGCGCGACCAGTTCATCCGGCTCTTCGCGTGTCAACTGTGCGTGCTCGCGCATCAGCCAGTCGTCGATACGTTCCTGTTCGAAGCCGGTGATCTCGCGGTACAGGTAGCCGAACAACAGTATCGCGATCACGCCGAACAGCATCAGGAACAGCGTGGCGAGGCGAAAACCGGTGGTGCGGTGCAGGTCAGTCAGGCGCATGGAGCATGTACCCCGAACCGCGCACAGTATCGATCATCGGAGCCGTCCCGTCCGGGTCGAGCTTCTTTCTCAGGCGGCTGATATGCACGTCGATCACATTGGTCCGCTCGTCGAGCCGGTAATCCCACACCGCCTCGAACAGCATGGTGCGGCTCACCACCTGGCCCTCATGCTGCATCAGGTATTCGAGCAGCCGGTATTCGCGCGGCAAGAGCGACACCGGACGGCCGGCGCAGCTCACTTCGCGCTTGAGCGGGTCGAGACGCAATGGGCCGACCTGATATTCCTGCACACCGGGTGCCGCTTCGCGCCGGCGCATCAGCGCGTCGAGCCGTGCGGTCAGCTCGATGAATTCGAACGGCTTGGTCAGATAGTCGTCGCCGCCGGCGCGCAAGCCGCGCACGCGTTCGTCGACCGCGGACAGGGCGCTCAGAATCAATACCGGCGTGACCACGCCGGCGCTGCGCAACGCCGCCAGCATGCCGAGCCCTTCGAGGCCACCCGGCAACATGCGATCGAGCACGATGGCGTCATAACTGTTGGCGACCGCGAGCATCAAACCGTCACGGCCCGTGCTCGCGGCCTGCACCTTGCAGCCGTGATCGGTGAGCGCTTCAACGATCTCCGCGAGGGTTTGCTCGTCGTCCTCGACGACCAATACATTCGACATGCCTTTTTCCAGAAGTGAGCGCGTGTCGAGCCTGCGCGAACCGCGCCGTTTACACTACGCTCGTACCTGCGATGTCCGCAGTATGCCGCGTGAAGCCGCACAGGCGTTTCGCGCCAACATGAAAAAATTTTAATGTAAGTCCTCATTGCCTTGATTAGCGCATGCGAGTCCTTCTGATCGAAGACGATACGCGCGCCAGCCATTTTCTGGCGCGCGGGTTGAGCGAGAGCGGTCTCATTGTCGACGCGGTGGCCGACGGTGCGACCGGGCTCGCGTACGCGCGCGAGGGCATCTACGACGTGATTGTGACTGATCGGCTTTTGCCGGCGCTCGATGGCATCGCCCTCGTGCAGCAATTGCGGGCAGGCGGCGATACCACGCCGGTGCTGATGCTATCCGCGGTCGGCGGGCTGAACGAGCGCGTGGAGGGCATCCGCGCCGGTTGCGACGACTATCTTGTGAAGCCGTATGCCTTCGTCGAAGTGCTGGCGAGAATCGAGGCGCTTGCACGGCGCGCGGATCGCAGCAGGATGAGCGAGAGGCTCGAATGCGCGGATCTGATGCTCGACACGCGGGCGCGAACCGCGACGCGCGGCGGCCGCGATCTACGCCTGCAGCACCGCGAATTCCTGTTGCTCGAATGTCTGGCGCGACGCGAAGGGCAGGTCGTCACGCGCAGCATGCTGCTCGAGGCAGCGTGGAATTACGATTTCGAACCGCGCGGCAATATCATTGATATGCACATGCATCGCTTGCGGGCGAAGGTGGATCGCGATTTTCCGGTGGCGCTGATTCATACCGTGGTGGGTGCGGGTTATGTGCTGAACCCGGCACCTTAGCAGGTGCTTTGCGGCGACATGGATACGCGCTCCGACGGCGTGTTGCGGCGCATTAAATTTTTTTCATTATTGGGCGAAAGCGCCGACAGGACCCGCTGACTACTCTAGCGACATTGCCATGTTGCGGGAGTGTTCTCCAATGTCAGGGCTGTCCCGTCCGGCGCCGTTTTCGCGCGTCGTCAGTCCTCGTGCGCCTCGTCGGGCCCTGCGTGCTGCCGCATGCGCACTCGGCGTCGCGGTTCTGGCCGGGTGCTCGCTCGTGCCGGCCTATCAGCGGCCGGTTGCGCCGCTCGCGCAGCGCTTCGACGGCGCGGCGAATGCTTCGCTCGCCGATACCGTTCCTGTAAAGAGCGGCTGGTGGCGCGAATATCACGACCCCGCGCTCGATGCGCTGGTCGATCGCAGTCTGCAAAACAACTTCACGCTGGCGTCCGCCATCGCGAGCGTAGAGCAGGCGCGCGGCAACGCCGAGAAAGCCGGCGCGCCGCAGTATCCGTCGCTCTCGGTCGGCGCCACCTTCGACCGCGCTCACCAGGGGCGTGGCTCGACCACCAAGACCCAGAGCCTGTTTGCCGAAGCCAGTTACGAAGTCGACTTCTGGGGCTTCAACGCCGCCAACGCCAGCGCGGCGGACCTGCTCGCGCGCGCGTCCGAGTTCGATCGCGATACGGTGGCGTTGACGCTGACCGCGTCGGTGGCGGACACGTATTTCCAGGTGCAGAGCCTGCGCCGCCGTTTGGCGATCGCACGGTCCATTTCCGACGATGCCGCGCACATTCTGCAATTGTTGCTCGCGCAACAGGAGGCGGGCGTCGCGACCGAGCTGCAGGTCCAGCAGCAGCGCAATGCGCTCGCCACCTTCCAGGCGGCGGTGCCGGCGCTGCAACAGCAACTGGACACTAACATCCATGCGCTCGCCGTGCTGGTGGGCACCGCGCCTGAGCAGTTTACGGTCACCGACACCGCGCTCGCCGGTATCACCATTCCCCAGCCGCGTCCGAATCTGCCGGCCAGCCTGCTGGAAACGCGCCCCGATATCCGCTCGAAAGAAGCACAGTTGCAGTCGGCCAATGAGAGCGTCGGCGCGGCGCGCGCGGCCTTTCTGCCGAACATCGTGCTGACCGCCGACGGCGGGCTCAGCAGCAAGTCCCTTTCGCATTTTCTGTCGAGTCCGTTTGCGAGCCTCGCCACGTCGCTGGCCGCGCCGCTGTTCGACGGCGGCGCGCTGCACGGTCAGTTGCACGCAACCCAGGCCGCCGAAGCCAAGGGCGTCGCCGATTACCGGCAGGCCGTGGTGACTGCGCTGCAGGACGTCGAGGATTCGCTCTCGGCGGCGCAACAGCAGCAGCTCGCGGAAACCGCCGACCAGACCGCCGCTGACGCTGCCCGCAAAGCCGCCACACTCGCGCAAGCCCAATACGAGCTCGGCACCGTCGACTTTCTGACCGTACTCGACGCCCAACGCACGCTCTATCAAGCCGAAGACACACTGGTGCAGGCGCGGCTCGCGCGCCTGCAAGCGTCGGTGAGCCTGTTTCGCGCGTTCGGCGGCGGCTTCGGCGTGACCGATAGCAGCGCCGCTTCCACTTCTACGCCTTCCCGCTCATGAAACCTGCCGACCTTCCGAACCACGAGGCGCCCCGGGCGCGCCGTCGCGCGCCGCTCGTGGTGGCGTTCGTTGTCCTTGTCGCGATCCTTGTCGCGTGGTTATGGCCGAGGCATCCGGCCGTGAAGCCGGCGGCTGCGGTGCCGGTCAACGCCGGCCATCCGGTGAACAGCGATTTTCCGATTCGCGTGGCCGCAGTGGGTACGGTCCTCGCACTCAATACTGTGGACGTCAAAGTGCGTGTGGACGGCCAGTTGCAGCGCGTGGCTTTCACTGAAGGGCAGGATGTGAAGGCAGGGCAGTTGCTCGCGCAACTCGACCAGGGACCGCTCACCGCGCAATTGCATCAGGCGGAAGCGGCGCAACGCAAGGACCAGGCCTCGCTTGATAACGCGAGGCTCGATCTCGCGCGTTACTCGAAGCTCGTCGGCATTGGCGCGGCGACCACCCAGGCCGTGGACACCGCGAAGGCGCAAGTCGAAGCGCTCGCCGCCACGGTCGCTGCAGATGCAGCGCTGGTGCAGAGCGATCGCCTGCAACTGAGCTTCACCATGCTCTTCGCGCCGTTCACAGGCCGTGTGGGCGCGCGCGAAGCCGACATCGGCGCGATCGTGCATCCCACCGACACGACCGGTATCGTCACCGTCACGCAAATGGAGCCGATTACCGTGCTGTTCTCCGTGCCGCAAGACGTGCTCCCCGACTTGCTCGCCAATCAGGCGGCCGCGCCGTTGGCGGTGAACGTCACCACGCGTTCCGGCAGCACCGCGCTCGCCGACGGCACGCTCGTGTTCATCGATAGTACGGTCGACCCCACCACCGGTCAGATCAAACTCAAGGCCTCCTTCACCAACAGGGATCGCAAGCTGTGGCCGGGCGAGCTGGTGAATGCGCGCGTGCTGTTGCGTACCGATACGCGGCGGGTCGCCGTGCCGAGCCGCGCGGTGGTGAACACGCAGAACGGCACGCAGTTATACGTGATCAACGCGAATGGCACGGCGCAGATGCGTCCGGTGAAAATCGGCGTGACGGTCGACGGAATGACGGAAATTCGCAGCGGTGTCGCGCCCGCGGATCTCGTTGTATTCGATGGACAAAGCCGCTTGAACCCAGGCGTGCATGTGGCGGCCACCACGGTGCCGACAGTAGCCCAGGCACCGGCCAACGCAAACTCCGCGGGCAGTCAGGCTAACCAGGACAATCCGTCATGAGCCTGATGGAACTGTTCATCAAACGGCGCATTGCGACCAGTTTTCTTGCTATCGCGGTGCTGCTGGCGGGCGCGGTGGCGTATTTCCTGCTGCCGGTCGCGCCCTTGCCACAAGTCGACTTTCCGACCATTCAGGTCGTGGCGAAGTTGCCGGGCGCGAGTGCGGAGACCATGGCGACTTCGGTCGCGACGCCACTCGAACGACAACTCTCGCTGATCGCGGGTATCACGCAGATGACGTCGTCAAGCTCGCTCGGCACCACCAACATCGCGGTGCAATTCGACTTGTCGCGCGATATCAACGGCGCGGCGCAGGACGTGCAGACGGCGATCAACGCGGCCGGCGGCACCTTGCCGAAGAATCTGCCGAACCCGCCGACCTATGAAAAGGTCAACCCGGCCGACTTCACCTTGCTGTCACTCGCGCTGACCTCGCCATCGCTCACGCTCACGCAACTCGACAGCTACGCCGAAGACTATCTGGCGCAGCAGATCTCGCAGATGCCCGGCGTCGGCCTGGTCGATTTTCACGGCCAGCAGCGGCCTGCCGTACGCATCCAGCTCGATCCCGACAAGCTCACCGCGCGCGGCCTCACGCTGGAAGATGTGCGCTCGATCGTCGGCGTGCAGACGGTGAATGCACCCAAGGGCAGCCTGAACGGCCCGGATCGCTCGGTGATTTTCAACGCCACCGACCAGATCACGACCGCCTCCGAGTATCGCGATCTTGTGATCGCGTACAAGAACGGCGCGCCGATTCGCGTATCGGATCTCGGCACCGTTCTGAACGCCGCCGAAGACAACCAGCAGGCCGCGTGGCTTCAGCACGAACGCGCGATCATCCTCGATATTCACAAGCAGCCTGGCTACAACGTCGTGCAGACGATTGCCAACATCAAGGCGAAGCTGCCTGCGCTGGAAGCGACGCTACCCGCCGCCGCGCATCTGCATGTCGTGGGCGATCGCACGCAAACCATCAATGCGTCGGTGCACGACGTGCAGTTCACGCTGATGCTGACGGTCGCGCTCGTCGTGATGGTCATCTTCTCGTTTCTGCGCAACGTGTGGGCGACGATCATTCCGAGCCTGACGATTCCTTTGTCGCTGGTCGCTACGTTCGGCGTGATGTATCTGCTCGGCTATAGCCTCGACAATCTGTCGCTGATGGGGTTGACCATCGCGGTGGGTTTCGTGGTGGACGATGCGATCGTCGTGATCGAAAACGTAATGCGGCATGTCGAGGAAGGCGTGCCGCGCATGAAAGCCGCGCTGCTCGGCGTGATGGAAGTGCGCTTCACCATTATCTCGATGACGATCTCGCTGATCGCGGTGTTCATTCCGATCCTGTTGATGGGCGGCATTGTCGGACGCCTGTTCCGCGAATTCGCGGTGACAGTGAGCGCGGCGATCCTGATGTCGGCGTTGGTCTCGCTGACCGTCACGCCGATGCTATGCGGCTGGCTGATCCGCTCGCCTGAGCCGGATGACACAGGGCGGATGCGCAAGCTTGAAGCCTGGCTCGAACGAGGCTTTGTCGCGGTGGAGCGGCGTTACGAGCGAGGTCTCGATTGGGTGTTGAATTGGCCGAAACTGATGCTTGGCGTGACGATCGCGACGATCGTCGCGACTATCGCGCTGTTCGTCGTGATCCCGAAGGGCTTCTTCCCGCAGGAAGACAGTGGTTTGATCATGGGTGTCGCGCAGGCTGCACCGGATATTTCCCCGCGCGCGATGTCTTTGAAAATGCAGCAACTGGGCAATATCATCGAAGCCGATCCAGCCGTCGATAACGTCTACTACTGGATGGGTGCGAATCCCACCGTGAGCCAGGGCCGCGTGATGATCAACCTGAAAGCGTTCGGTCAGCGCAAGGACAGCGCCGCGCAGGTGCTCAATCGCCTGAAACCGCAACTGGCGAAGGTGATGGGCATTTCCTTGTCGATGCAGGTCCGCCAGGATATTCAGGTGGGCGGCCGTATCAGCGCCGCGCAGTATCAGTACACGCTTCAGGACCCCGATATCAATGAACTCAATCATTGGGCGGGCGTACTAACCGATAAGCTGTCGAAGCTCCCGCAACTCGCCGACGTCACTTCGGATCAGCAAGCGGCAGCCACCAGCGCCACGCTCGTGATCGACCGCAGCACGGCTTCGCGTTTCGGCATTACTGCTCAAGCCATCGACGACACGCTATACGACGCGTTCGGTCAAAGGCAGATCGCGACGCTGTTCACACAGTTGAACCAGTACCACGTTGTCGAAGAAGTCGATCCGGGCTTCCAGCTGACCACCGATGCGCTCGCGCACCTCTATGTTCGTTCGCCGCTGACGAACGAACTGGTGCCGCTCAACACGCTGGCGACAATCGAAAACAACGTGTCGCCGATTTCGGTGAATCACCAGGGGCTGTTCCCGGCTGTGACGATCTCGTTCAATCTGGCGCCGGGGCAATCGCTCGGTAACGCAGTGACGGCAATTCACCAGGCCGAAGTCGCCGCAGGCAAACCCGACAGTTTGACGGGCTCGTTCCAGGGCACGGCGCAGGCGTTTCAGGCGTCGCTCGCGAGCGAACCGTATCTGATCGCCGCGGCGCTGGTGGTGGTGTATCTGATCCTCGGCATCCTGTACGAGAGCGCGATTCATCCGCTCACCATTATTTCGACGCTGCCCTCGGCGGGTGTGGGCGCGTTGCTGGCGCTGATGCTGTGCGGCCAGGATCTCTCGATCATGGGGATGATCGGCATCATTCTGCTGATCGGTATCGTGAAGAAAAACGCCATCATGATGATCGATTTCGCGCTTGTGGCCGAGCGTGAGCAAGGCTTATCGCCGCGCGAGGCGATCCGTCAGGCGTGCGTACTGCGCTTCCGGCCGATCATGATGACGACGCTCGCCGCGCTGTTTGGCGCCCTGCCGCTCGCGCTCGGCCACGGCGCGGGGGCGGAATTGCGTGTCCCGCTGGGTATCGGGATTGTCGGCGGCCTGATCGTTTCGCAGATGCTGACGCTTTTCACGACGCCGGTGGTGCATCTGTGGTTCGATCGTCTGTCCCATTGGCTGGCGAAACGGCGCGCGAAAGGCGGCATGCTCGAGCGTGAACCGGTAGGTTGAGCGCCGACGGCGCGCAACGCGGTGCATAGCGGCCGGTGCTTGACTGCCGGCGCGCTCACCCTGCTCAGCGTGTCGTCTCGGCACGCATTCCAATTCTGCGGGACCGCCGCCGATCCGGCGCGGCGGTCCTTACCCTCCGGCTGAATTTCCTGAGTGCGTTAGTGCACTTTGGCTGCGGCCTCCTTGGCGAGCAGGCGTTGCGCCTGTTGATCGCCCTTTCCTGCTTCCTGCGCGGTTTGAACCGACGTCTCGCTTGCTTCGGCCAACAAAGCACGTGCGGCGCTGCTGATGTTGACCGTATACGACGACGCTGACGAAGCGGACGACGCGGGCGTGCTGGTGCTCGACCCCGTAGCCGAAGAGGCGCTCGTGCCCGATGCCGGGGCGCTCGACGCTGAACTCGAGGTAGACGCGGCGGATGAAGCCGCTGCTTGTGCGGCGCTTTGACCGATTGCCTGAATGGACATCCCAATCTCCCGATAGAGAAAAAACGTGTGTACTGCGTTCTGTCTATCGGCCTCGATTCGGAGTGCTTGAACAGTATATTTTTTCAAAATTTCCATCTTCTTAAGGATCTCTTAAGGAGAGGTAAAAATGCCAAACGGTTCTCGCCCGCATTCGGCACAGACTGGCAGCAAGAACACTACTAGCGACGAGCTTTGCAGACGCATGGGGGCATACCAGCCGGCGTAGTTTTACGCGCCGTCACCGTTCAGTCATGCGCGCATGTTTCCATATATTTCGTTTCATTGCCGGGTACCTGGCATATGCCGGTGCCTCTGCCTTTTCCGCCCGCATACCTGTTTCCGGAGACGAACATGCCCCGCATTCGATCTGCTTACACAGTAAGCCGCATTTTTAGTCGCACCGCACTAGCGTTCACCGCCCTCAGTTTCGCGGCTGGCGGCGCCAACGCGCAAACCGCGGCGAAGCCGTTAGTCACTCCGGGTTTTAGCATAACCGTGTTCGCGGCGGGTTCCGGCGGGTTGATGAGCGCACCGGATTCACTGGCCGTGCTCGATGGTCACGTTTGGGTCGGCTATGCAAATAACGGCGCACCAGATGGCTCGAACGGCGCGATGAGCGTGATTGTTGAATACGCGCAAGACGGCAGTGTCGTGAAGACTTATCAAGTCGCGGGACACAACGATGGCCTGAAGATCAATCCGTATACTCGCGAGATCTGGGCGATGCAGAATGAGGATGCGAATCCAAACCTCGTCATCATTAATCCCTCGACCGGCCAGGCATCCAAACCGTATTCCTTTGGCAAGACGCTGCACGGCGGCGGTTACGATGACATCGTGTTCAAGGACGGCCAGGCCTACTTCAGCGCGTCCAATCCCACCCTTAACAGTAGCGGCAAGAATATGGGGCCCGCGATTGTCCGCGTTGTGCACCTTGATGCGAGCACCTACACAATCGACGTCACTCCGGTAATGCGCGGCACATTGGACGCCAGCAACATTCCGTTTGGCACGGTGGCGAACCTGACCCTGACCGATCCGGATTCAATGACGCTGACGCCGTCGGGTGATGTACTGCTCGATGATCAGGGAGATGGTCAGCTTGTCTTGTTGCGCTCGTCGGGCGACGAACCGCGAGTGCAATATCTGCCGCTTCTCGGCAACGTGCAGGTGGACGACACGGTATTCGCCACTGCGCGACGGGGCTACCTGCTGGTGTCCGATACGAAGGCGAACGTGGTGTACAAGATTAGTGCCAATGTCTGGCAGCGCGACGCGGCGTTCTCCGCATCAACGGGCGTGGCCGCTACGAGTAGCACGCCGGCGGTGCCGGCTTATGTCGGCCAACTTGATCTGCGTAGCGGAGCACTCCTTCCTCTGGTGACCAATTTGGTAAGTCCGCACGGCATGGCCTTTGTATCGACAGACGACCGGCAGTAACGGCCGCGCGTTGATTGCAGGATGACGTGGTCGCCGTAAGCAATTCTGCGGCGATTGCGTTGGCCGAACGCGCGATTGTCCCCTGGAGGGGACGCGGTCATGGAGGTAGCGCCATCCGCTTGCCGACCGTATCTCTTCCTCAAGCGATTCCCAGTGCCTGCAATATGGGTAGATGTATTTCAGCAAAGCGATTCGCTTTCGCAATCAGATCGTCGCGGGTGTTCAGCGGGCTAACGGAAACGCCCTCCGTGACGTGAACTGGCGTGGGACTCGTACGCAAAGCAGCTTCGGCGAATTCGGCCCACTGTGTGGGTTCCCTTAAATGACGTCGCCTTGCCAACAGGAAGAGCTGTGGCACACGGGGAATCAAAACACCCGATCCGGACACGGGACTGACCAGAAATTGTACGTCCCCATGCTGGAGCGCCTGCTCGCAAATGGCGGCGTTCAGCCTGTCCGACGACGGACGAGCCAGATTAATGTGCGCCTCGTCCTGTACATTCAGCAACACGCCGGCCCCCACTAACAATGTTACGGCCTTGACAATGAAGGAGAGCGTAATTCCGCGTCCGCGGACGCTGGTTTCGATATCGGAGAGACGTGCGGGGTGATGGCTGGCAAGCGCGTCGAGAATCGGACCATATGAGCTTTCCGGTAGCGTCGCTTCTCCCAGCGCTCCGCGCACCTTCAGCAAGACCGAAGCCCTCGGCAGCGCCAGCATGACGCGATGCGCGCGCAGCGCCGTCTGCTGCGCCTCCTCACCGAGTGTTCGGCTCCCTTTGACCCAGTAATCTCGCCGCATCGACCGGTTGATGCAAAAGTCTCGTACGGTCTCCCGTAAAGCGGTATCCGGAATGCCCACCAACAAGGCGCGTTGAGCTGGGTTGAGATTGATCTCGTCGACGTGATCGCGATAGTCCGCAGAACAGCCATAGGTCAAACCGCTCGCGGCAAGCGATGATGTGACCTGCGAGAAAGTCATGGGCTGCCAGTCACGATTGAAATATTCATGCGCGAGGTAGTGCGTGTTCTCGTTGCACAATGCGTCGACACGTTCAGCCAGCTGCGGGTTGACCACTGCGTAGCCGGGTTGCGTCGCAACCACGGTCTTTACGAAGTCTAACGCCGCTGCAATGTGCGTCTGGACTTGCGTTTCGGCGGGCACGCCGCCGTGGGCATTCAACCTCGCGCTCGCCTGGAAATGACAGTTCATCAATTCGCGCACGGGCAACATCGTGGCCCACCCGGGCTGGGTGTTATAGCTCATATACACGACGCCGCCGTCATTGAGTTTGCGTCGTATGAAATCGGCAATGAGCGCACGGTTTTCGTCGGAAATCCAGCTCCAGATACCGTGCATGCCAATGAAATCAAATTTCGGCAATTCGTCTCGCCTACAAAATTCTGCGAAGCTTTCAGCGAACAAGCTTGCCTGCGATCCGGCGCACTGTGTCAATTGCCGTGCAAAGCTCGCATGAGACGGGTTGAAGTCGGTACCGAACCATCTTGTAGCTGACCCGGCTGCGTGGATATTCACGCTGACGCCGTGGCCGAATCCCAGTTCGCAGGCGGTACGCAGGGCCGGAGGGGCGAATCCAGACTGTAGCAACGGAAGTCTAAGGCGCAGCGGATCCAGTTCGTCGCAATAGCCGTACGTGTACGCAATACCATCAATGCCGCCGGCTTCCCACTCACTCACGTTCTAGCTCTCGTTTTCTTGAAGGATCGCCGTGCTGGAGCGGCGACTTCCCAACCCACTTTCAGCGGAGGCCGGGCGATACGGTCAACGTCAGCGGGCGCGGATCGCCTCGCCGTCGGGTCGACGTGATGCGAAGCCTCTCATAGCGCGGACCTCTTTGTCTATCCACAGTCCGACGCCAGACATTCCTGCGTGGTTTCCCGCTCTGATAGCAAGTCCCTCAGGTTCTCATAAGGTAACGTCCCTTACATTCATTCGCCGACGGCGATGCCGCCCAACTGCTGGTCGGCTGATCCGGGATGAGGTTCGAGTCTTTGGTCATTCGACACACCTCGTTATCCAATCGACATTCGTCCTTCGACATGAATAGCTCCGACTCCCAGCCCCAATCCGATGTGTGGTCCGATTGGCTGTTACATATCCGGCACGGAGATGATCCAGGGCACGAACGAGCCCTCCATGTCGAACTCAAACACCATGTGGACCGCGTTCTCGACGGCGCGAGGCTTACCCCTGGCATGACGCTCGCCGACATCGGTACCGGAGATGGGCTGATCGGTTTAAGCGCGATCGACCGCATAGGCCCATCGCTGCGCGTGCTTATGACGGATATTTCGGCACCTCTGCTTCGTCACACTGAAGCACTCGCAGTTCAGCGGAACATCCAGGATCAGTGCGTCTTCATCCAATGCTCCGCCGAATCGCTCGATGGCATTGAGGCTGGCACTGTCGATGCAGTCACGACACGGGCCGTTCTCGCGTATGTCCCGGACAAGATGGCCGCCCTGCGGGAATTTCATCGGATTCTCAGGCCCGGTGGCCGGCTGTCGATCGCCGAACCGATTATGCGCGACGATGCAATCGAGGCAAGCTCGCTGCGGAAAATCGTTGAAGGTCTGCCCGAGAAAGCAGGGGACAACTTCTTCCACCTGCTGCATCGCTGGAAATCCGCTCAGTTTCCCGATACTGACGAAAAAATTTCTGCGAATCCGATTGCCAACTACGGCGAACGCGATCTGGTCCGCTTCGCTTTAGATGCGGGGTTCGCGGATATTCATATGGAGTTTCACATTGATGTACGTCCCGCCGCGGTCACCTCCTGGGACGTGCTGCTTGGCAGCTCGCCGCACCCTTGGGCTCCGCGGCTCGGCGACATTCTCGCGACGCAGTTCACAGTGGACGAACGACTATTCTTCGAACAGATCCTCCGCCCGCAAGTTGAAGGTCGCCGATTGGTCACGGCCGAGCGCACCGCTTACCTTACCGCGCTAAAGTCTCTTCGCTGACGCACATAGCCGCTTCGATCACATGCGGTCCCCGTACCAAGTTGTACTCCGCTCGATTTCCGGAAATTCTGTAAACCCTTGAGTCGACGATGTTAAGCGGCGACGTGACCTTCGCGCGTGTCATCTCTCTGTTCCATCTCCATCACCACGATTCGCAGACCATTGCTGAACTGGCCGAGGCAACTGGCCTGAGTCATGCTGCGGCCAGTCGTATGGTCGACGGACTGTATCGGGAAGGCGTGGTGGATCGTCGGGAGGCGGCCGAGGATCGCAGGCAGAAGTGTGTTGAATTGACACCTGCTGGCTTGAAAAAAATCGAGGCCATGCGCCAGGTAACAACCGAGGCCTATGCCGAGATGATGGCGCAAGTGCCAAAGGAACTACGTATCAGGCTCGACGAGATCCTGATGGAGCTCGAGCCGTACGTGATCCCTTCCGAACCAGAGCGGGGAGGCCGTCCGCGTAAACCCCGGTCGCGTCGCCAAAGCTGAGAAGGACGCGGCAACAATCGAATCGGCTGCAACGCTGGCCCGTTAGACCGCAGACACATAACGATTCACGAAGCGGCAGGGACCAGCCGCTTCAAGGCTTTTCGAATAGGCGCGCTGCCATTACCATCCAGCGTGCGGGCGAGCCACCGCGTCTCGCGCACTTTACTGCGACCGAAATTCAGGTACACAATCAGCACGGATATTGCAGTTCGCAGTCTCCAGTCCTTTTGATTATTCGTGCCCTCAAGGTGCTCACCCGGGTCACAATCCGTGCCCACTCATTTGGAATCTCTCCATGAGCGATAAATCGTCGGGCGGAGTTGGAGAATTGGTGTCAGGCGGCAGCCGCCACCACCAGATTTTTCCAACGCTGAATGAAAGACAGTTTGCACTATTGGAGAGGTACGGTGAGCGACGCAGGCTGAACACGGGCGATGTGCTGTTCTCCGAAGGCGACCGGCACATTCCCATGTTCGCCATCGTCTCAGGGACTATCGAGGCGACGAGAGGCTCAGGAGACGGTCTCCATGTGCTGGGCAGGCACGGTCCAGGCAGCTTCACAGGTGAGGTCGGAACGCTTGCCGGCCGCGCCGCGGTGGCCACGGCGCGCGCCACCAGTGATTGCGAAGTCATCGTTATCGACGAGGAATCGCTGCGCGCGCTCGTCATCGCGGAAGCTGAATTAAGCGAAACAATCATGCGCGCGTTCATCCTGCGCCGGGTCGCTTTTATTCAGGACCAGAGCGGGGGTATTCTGGTCATTGGCAGTTCGGCGTCCGCGGCCACGTTCCGTCTTCGGCATTTTCTGAGCCGCAACGGTCAGCCATCGGCCTACTTCGATATCGTCGAGCATCAGGAAGCGCAGGCGCTTCTCGAACGCAATGGCGCGACAGAAGCTGATATACCAGTGGTCATCACGCTACAAGGTCACGTTCTGAAGTGCCCGACCCACCGCGCCGTGGCCGATGCAATCGGTCTCAGTCCCGACAAGCTGAATGGCGAGCGGTTCGATGTGGTCGTGGTGGGCGCCGGCCCGGCAGGTCTTGCGGCCGCGGTGTACGCGGCCTCCGAAGGCTTGAAGGTCGCGGTCCTCGACACCAAGGCGCCGGGTGGCCAGGCGGGTACCAGTTCAAAGATAGAAAATTACTTCGGGTTTCCAACGGGCATCTCGGGTCAAGCGCTTGCCGGCCGCGGCCTGTCGCAATGCCGCAAGTTCGGTGCCGAGGTCGGCGTACCCATTGAAGCGCTCGGCATCGATTGCCAGGACGCACCGCCTTTTCACATTCGGCTCAATTACGACGAGCACGTATATGCCAGCGCCGTCGTCATTGCTACTGGCGCGCGTTATCGGAAACCGCCGCTGGACCGCCTGGAGAATTTCGAGGGGCGCGGCGTTTACTACAGCGCAACGTTCATGGAAGCCGCGTTTTGTGCCAACGAAGAATTGATTATCGTTGGTGGCGGAAATTCAGCCGGCCAGGCAGCGGTTTTTCTCGCGGGATTTGCGCGGCATGTTCACATCGTGATTCGCGGTGACGGACTCAATGCGAGCATGTCGAATTATCTGATCCGACGGATCGATGCGGCGTCCAACATTACCGTTCATCAGCGGACCCAAGTCGTGGAGCTGTACGGCGAGGAGCGGCTTGAATCGGTCAAATGGGACCGGCAAGGGGAGATCGAACAAAAACCGATCCGGCACGTCTTCCTGTTTCTCGGTGCGCAGCCCAGTACCGGCTGGCTCGGCGATTGTGTTGCGCTGGACAAGAACGGCTTCGTGCTCACCGGCACCGATGCACTTAAGGCGTGTCCGCCGGATCGTCCGCCTCGATTTCTGGAGACGAGCCGGCAAGGCATCTTTGCAGTTGGTGACGTTCGCAGTGGTTCGGTGAAGAGGGTCGCGGCTGCTGTCGGAGAGGGCGCCGCTGTCCTTCAGTCGCTGCATGAATATTTGGCCCTGTATGAGTGAAGTCTGACTGCGAGTGTCAACAAAATAGCGGCGTTGGGACGCATGCCGTGCTCGCCAGCGAGATCCGTGTCGTCAGGTATGACATGCTACGATTCCTCGAAGATCACGATGGAGGTAGCTATGTGGGACAAGATCGAACACAGCGGATATGAAGTCTGGGTCCTTCCGATCCTTGCATACGGTCCACCGGCCCCAACCATCTTGTGGCACTACTCGGCGTACATCTGTCGCCACGGTTCCGATGCCCACCTCGCCGGGCAGAGCATTCGCTTCCAGGAACTTGTCGCCACGTTCGGCAGCGAAGAAGCGGCCCGCGAGGCTGGGTATGTAGAAGGAAAGCGGCGTGTCGACCTGATGGTCGAAGGCGGCTCGGTCGTCAGCAACGGCTGATCACTGCTCTAGTTGTTCAAAATGCAACTCTGGATTCAACCATGCGCACGATGCGCTGATCTCTACGGGCAGTCGGCTACTGCGGCTCCGCATGACGACCTGACGCCTAACGGCGTCGGCACCGTGAAGGATACGCGAGCAGAAGAGCACTACACGTGCGTGCGGTGCGGCGGCGTGTTTGCACGCATTCTCGCAGGTGCGCCCACGCGACAGATCTGGATGCTCCTGAACGCGGGGCAGCACTGATTATCTTGCGCCAGAGGGTCGGCTTGCGGATAGTATCCTTCATACGAGGATTCCTCGAAGATACCGACGGAGGCCGCTATGTGGACCTGTCGAAACTGCAATGTCTCGTTCGACTTCGATCGCGTCGAGCCGGAACTGGATGAACAAGGATTCTTTTTCCTCTGTCCCGCCTGTGACTACCGCAACAAGCTGGTGGATACAGGTCCAGACGCGACCGGGCGCCCGAAGCTTGTCCAGAGCGACGACGGGGTCTCGCGTCAAGATCAGTCTGACTGAAGACAACGCTGCCGAACACCTTCCGCGGGGAATTGCGCTCGAGGCGCGCCGCGTCGCCGTCGCAGACGATCCGGCGAGGAAATTGGCTGGTGAACCAGAAAAAGAAGCAGCGCATAATAGTGAAATTCCTTTGGCAGAATGATGGAGGCAGATATGGCCACGTTTGCTATAGACGCCATTCGCATCAATCCGACGAACGACAGGATTACCCATGTGCGTTGGGCTCCCGTCGACCCGGCGACGCGTGATTGGTTGTCCCCCACGTCGATTGTCGAGGTGGCCGAAGTCGTGGCCACGATCCGTCGGGGGAATGCTGTTTGGTCCCTTTTTACGCTCGGCGGCATACGGTTTCTGGGGCCAAAAATCGTGTCTGTCGCTCACACCGACGGCCATGACGGGATTGACACTGATGTCCCTGGCGAGCATGTCGAAAAATGTATTGACGACCTGCCGCACGTTTGACCGCCCACACTCGGTCAGGCGGACCTTGGCGTAGCGGTGCTGTCGCTGCGCACGGTCACGGTGTCCTCGAAAATCATTCGCAAAGACCGCAAATTGACGTGCAAGGCGGCGCGCCTTCCTGCTTGCCCTCGTGGCGAAACATATCGAACTGGCGGCCGCCGCGGCCCGGATAATTGCGCCGTTGCGAAGAACGTTGCCATGTTTAATGTAAATTGGTCGTTCTTGAGAGCGCCTTTCAGCGAGACACCATGAAAAACGGAAAACCAAAACTAACGCGTCGTGATGCAGACGGTCTTTTCCCCGACCTGCAGCAAAGCGGCGCCCATCTCGCTAGCCGGCCTGATAACCCGTTCGGAGAAAAAGTTTCCAGAACAACCGATCGACGTGATCGTGGCGAGGCAAAGCTTTGGAAAGACAACCTCGTTACCTTGCCTGCAGCGATCGAATTGCCTCCGGGGTACGAGTCGGTGTCGCACGTGCGCGATGCGATGGAGCGGGCCTGGCGTATGAAATGGGTCCGGGAAAGCGGCAATGAGGTCGTCGCGGAATTTCCTGAAGGCTGGGCGGCCATTCGGCCGGCCAGCGGCGCAGTGGAGTTAAAGGACGCAACCGGCGTGGTCCGGGCCGTGTACGGCTGGGCAGGGGATGCTGAAGTGAGACTCCTGCCACGGTATCGGGTCGAAACGCAGGAGAACAGTTCGAGCGGTCTTGGCAGTTTGCTTGTCCGTGATCGCGAGAACGGACAGATTCTCGAGAGGTCGTCGACATGGTCTGCGCAGACCGGGACCAACCACCCCGATTGGACCCGGCTGTCGGCGTGGCTCGACAAGCAGTATCCGCTTCACCGGGATCCGCTGCGGTTGTGGACGGACTGCGAAGACAATCGCGGTTGAATTCGACCCAACGAAAATCCGCGTCCCGCTGTCTCCGCCGCGAGGCATGCAACTCCCGTGCCGTCGCCATTCGCAAAGAACACCATCATGCAACACCTGAAATACCTGACAGGCTACCCAGCCGGGCTACAGGAAAAAGTCAAAAAACTGATAGCCGACGAACAACTAGGCCCTTACCTCGCGAAGCGGTACCCCGACACGCACCAAGTGCAAACAGACCGGGCCCTGTACGAGTACTGCGCGGAGCTCAAGCGCGAACACCTTCGCAACGGCACGCAAATCGACAAAGTCACCTACGATAGCAAGCTCGACGTCGTGCGCCACGCACTCGGCCTGCATACGAGCATCTCGCGTGTGCAGGGCGGCAAACTGAAGGCAAAAAAAGAAATCCGCATCGCCTCGCTATTCAGGGACGCCGCGCCGGAGTTCCTGAAAATGATCGTCGTGCACGAACTCGCTCACTTGAAAGAAAGCGACCACAACAAGGCGTTCTACCGCCTCTGCGAGTTCATGCAACCGGGCTACCACCAGATTGAATTCGATCTGCGCTTGTATCTCACGCACCGCGATCTGAAGAAGGCTCAGACCTGAGCGTTAAGCCTCGAGCTTCGGGATTCACTGATGATCAGAATCCCGCGAAACTCGCAAACGATGGCAACGGTCAGCGGTCAAGCGGCAACCGCTTCGGCTGCTTCAACCGTCTCAACCGCCGACGCCGTCAACAACACCGGAATCGACTTCGAAGTCGGCGTCCCCGCGCCATCGGCAACCGAAGAGAGCGGTACCAGCGGATTCGTCTCCGGATAGTAAGCGCCAAGACACCCGCGCGGAATGTCGTATTCCACCAGCAGGAACCCGGCCGCGTGACGCTCGATCCCATCGGCCCACACGCTCTTGATATCCACACGCTGGCCCGCAACGAAACCCAGCATCGCGAGATCGTCCTTGTTGGCGAACAGCACGCGCCGCTGCCCATATACGCCGCGATAACGGTCGTCGAGGCCGTAAATCGTCGTGTTGTACTGGTCGTGTGAACGCGTCGTCATCAGGGTCATCAGACGCTCGCCATGCTCGGCGCGCGCCTGATGAATCGGCGTGTCGACGTCAATCGCATGCACGAGGAACTGCGCCTTGCCGCTTGGCGTCTTCCAGATCCGCTCGCGCGACGCCACACCCAGGTGAAAACCGCCCGGGTTCTTGAGGCGCTCGTTGTAGTTCTGGAAGCCGTCGATCACCTGCGCAATGCCGTCGCGAATCAACGCGTAGTCTGCTGCCTGCGCGAGCCAATCGACCTTGCTGCTGCCGAGCGTGGCGTGCGCCATGCGCGCGACGATTGCAATCTCCGACAACAGATTCTCCGAGGCCGGCTTGTTCATGCCGTACGAGATGTGCACCATGCTCATCGAATCCTCGACGCTCACGCCTTGCGCCACACCATTCTGCAGATCGATTTCGGTGCGTCCGAGCGTCGGCAGAATCAGCGCGTCGCGGCCATGTATGAGGTGGCTGCGGTTCAGTTTGGTCGTGATGTGGACGGTCAGTTCGCACGAGCGCATCGCTTCCCATGTGCGCGGCGTGTCCGGCGTCGCGATCGAGAAGTTGCCGCCGAGGCCGATAAACACCTTCACCTTGCCGTCGAGCATCGCCTGGATCGTGTTGACGACGTCGAGACCATGCTCACGCGGCGGTTCGAAATCGTAGACTTCGCCGAGCCGATCGAGAAACGCCTGAGTCGGCCGTTCTTCGATGCCGACCGTGCGGTCGCCCTGCACATTCGAGTGTCCGCGCACCGGGCACAAGCCCGCGCCGCGGCGGCCGATATTGCCGCGCATCATCATCAGGTTCGACAGGATCTGCACCGTCGGCACGGAGTTCTTGTGCTGCGTGAGGCCCATGCCCCACGTCGAAATCACTGCACGGCCCTTCACGTAGATGTCGGCAAGCTTCAGTACGTCTTCAAACGGCACACCCGATTCGGCGACGATCGTGTCCCAGCTTTCGGCACGCAAATCGTCGGCGAACGCATCGAAGCCGACCGTGTGTTCGGCGATGAACGCGACGTCGAGCACGCGTTCCAGACCCGAGGCCAACGCTTCGTCGTCGAGTTCGATCACGCGTTTGGCAACGCCCTTGATCAAGGCGAAATCGCCGCCCACCTTTGGGCGGATGAATACGGAGCTGATCTTCGTGCTGCCCATCGTGATCATTTCCACCGGATGCTGCGGGCTGGCAAAGCGTTCGAGGCCTCGTTCCTTCAGCGGATTGATCGACACGATGGTCGCGCCGCGCTTCGCGCATTCACGCAGTTCGCCGAGCATGCGCGGATGGTTGGTCGCCGGATTCTGGCCGAAGATCAGCAGCGTATCGGCGTGTTCGAAGTCGTCGAGCGTGACTGTGCCTTTGCCGATGCCGACCGTGTGCGGCAAGCCGCGGCTGGTGGCTTCGTGGCACATGTTCGAGCAATCGGGGAAATTGTTGGTGCCGTACATGCGCACGAACAACTGGTACAGGAAGGCGGCTTCGTTGCTGGCGCGCCCCGACGTGTAGAAGGCGGCGCTGTCCGGATCGTCGAGGCGTTTCAGGTGGTCGGCAATGAGGTCGAATGCTTCGTCCCAGCCGATCGGCACGTAACGGTCGCGCACGGCGTCATAGACGAGCGGGTCGGTCAGGCGGCCATGTTGTTCCAACTCGAAATCCGACTGCGCCATCAGTTCTTCGACCGTATGTTCCTCGAAGAACGCCGGCGTCACGCGCTTGCTGGTCGCCTCGGCCGCCACAGCCTTGACGCCGTTTTCGCAGAACTCGAAGGTCGACGCATGCTCGCGGTCCGGCCACGCGCAACCCGGGCAGTCGAAGCCGTCCGGCTGATTCTGCTTGAGCAGCATGCGGTAGTCGCCGCCCGTCACCTTTTCCTTGAGGAGGTTGATGGCGACGTATTTGAGCGCGCCCCAGCCAGCGGCGGGGTGGGTATACGGTTCGATGCGAGCTTCAGGTTTCTTCATGATCTTGCCGCCGGAGGTGGCTTGGACGAGGCTTTATGCCGATGCATGAAAGCCTACTGTGTTCCAAAAACGGCGCAGCATACAGAAAATCGGAAAGGAGAGGGGTACAGTTGGTGGAAATTTGTCATAGACTGGCGTTCCCGCCCATGTTTTTGTTCGAGCCTGGTCCTTGAAACTGTACGAAAAACTCGCCGACGAAATGACCGAAGCCGTACGCCGCGGCGTCTTCGCGGCGGGCGAGCGGATTCCGTCGGTGCGGCAGGCGAGCCAGCAGCACGGCGTCAGCATCAAGACCGTGTTGCACGCATACGCGTTGCTGGAAAGCCGGGGGATTGTCGAAACCAGGCCGCAGTCGGGCTATTTCGTGCGCGATGCGGTGGCGACGGCGGCCGCGCTCGACGAGCCGCGTCTGAACCGCCAGCCGGCAACCCAGGCGCTGCCGGTGGCCGCTGAGGTCGACGTAAGCCGCCTCGTGCTGTCGACCCTGCGCAGCATCCGCGCGCATGATGCCGTTCCGCTCGGCTCACCGTATCCCGATCCGTCGCTGTTTCCGTGGCGGCGCATCAACCAGTACGCAAATGCGATCGCCCGGCGTCACGCGAGCTGGAATCTGATCGACGACCTGCCGCCCGGCAATCCCGAGCTGATCCGGCAGATCGCGCGGCGCTATGCCGAGAATGGCGTGCCGGTCGATCCCGACGAAATCATCATCACGCTCGGCGCGACGGAGGCGATCAACCTCAGCTTGCAGGCGGTCGCCAAGCCGGGCGACACGGTCGCCGTCGAGTCGCCGACTTACTACGCGATGCTGCACGCCATCGAGCGTCTCGGCATGCGCGCCATCGAAGTGGCGACGCATCCGGTCCACGGCATCGACATCGAGGCATTGGCCCAGGTCATCGCGCGGCAGAAGATCGCCGCGTGCATGGTGATGCCGAACTTCCAGAATCCGCTCGGTTTCCAGATGCCGGACGCGCGCAAGCAGCAACTGGTCGAACTGCTCGCCGCGCACGAGATTCCTGCCATCGAGAACGATGTCTATCAGGAGTTGTACTTCGGCGAGGCGCGTCCATCGACGCTGAAGAACTACGACACCAAAGGGCTGGTGCTGCATTGCGCGTCGTTTTCGAAGAGCCTCACCGCTTCGTACCGGATCGGCTGGGCGATGCCGGGGCGCTACCGCGCACAGGTCGAGAAGCTGAAGTTTCTCAACACGCTGACCACGCCTTCGGTGCCGCAAGTCGCCGTCGCCGATTACCTGAAGCAGGACGGCTACGACCGGCATCTGCGGCACGTGCGCAAGATCTACCGGCAACAGGCGAGCATCATGATGGCGATGGTGCAGCGGTTTTTTCCGGCGGGCACGCGCATGTCGGCGCCGCAAGGCGGGTACGTGCTGTGGGTGGAGTTGCCAGAACGGGTCGATTCGATGCGGCTCTATCAGGCGGCGCTCGCGCGCAGCATCACGATCGGGCCAGGCATGATGTTTTCGATGCGCGACGATTTTCGCCACTTCATCCGGCTCAATTACAGCTATCCGTGGACGGCGCAGACCGAGGCGGCATTGAAGACGCTGGGTGAACTGGTGGCGCAGATGGCCTGATCGGCCTTGAGAAAAGCGAGGAGACATTCACGATGGAAGACGAGGAACTCGATCCGGTACTGGTAGCCGTGCTGGCGCAGTTGTGGCGCGCGCATTTGGAGACGCCTGGCGGCGCGTGGTCGCTCGCCAAGCTTTCTAAACAGGCGGATGTGCCGATGAGCGGCTTACGACGGCAGTTAACGGCGCTGGTCGACGGCGGCCTGGTGGACACCACGTTCAACGAGGAAGGCACGGGAACGGCGCGCCTGAGCGAGATCGGGCAGGGCTTGTGCGCGGATTTGTTCGGTGAGGGCGATTCGCCCGGCGAAGAGCAGGCGGACCCGCCGCCGCGCGTTCACTGAGGTTTTTGCCACCAAAATACAGATTTCGTTATGGGCGAGATAACGAGAAATAATTTTTCCGCGGAAATTGACCTTCGAATATGACCCCCTATGCTGGAGCCTTGCCCGGGACAGTCCCGGCACTTTGGCAGGCACCTGGAAATCATCTTCGGAGAATTCATGAAAGCAAAGCTGGCGCGAGTGCTGCATCACTCATTGCGCATCAAAACCGTCCGGACCGTTCTTGCCGCAGCGTTCGGCGCGTCCCTCGCGCTCGGTGCCGGAGCGGCAGCCGCCGCGACTGCGCAGCCGCTCGGCATCGCCTTCGTCTACCTCGGTAATCCGGGCGACGCCGGCTGGACCTACGCGCACGAGCAGGGCGTGAAAGAGGTCGAGGCGAAATTCGGCGACAAGATCAAAGTGACGCGCGTCGAGAACGTGCCGGAGTCGGCGGATTCGGAGCGCGTGTTTCGCGATCTGGCGTCCAAGGGCAACAAGATCGTGGTCGGCTCGAGTTTCGGCTTCCAGGATTTCGAGCTGAAGGTCGCCAAGGACTTCCCGGACGCCGTGTTCGAACATGCGACCGGCTACAAGAAGGCCGCCAACTTCGCCACCTATGACGTGCGGACCTACCAGAGCGCCTACCTGGCCGGACTGGTCGCCGGCTATACGACGAAGTCCAACACGCTCGGCTTTGTCGGCTCGGTGCCAGTGCCGGAGGTGGTGCGCAACATCAACGCATTCACGATGGGTGCGCGCTCGGTCAATCCGAATGCACGCGTGAAGGTCGTGTGGATCAATAGCTGGTTCGACCCGGGCCTCGAAAAGCAGGCCGCCGAAACGCTGATCGGCCAGGGCGCCGACGTGCTGATCCAGAACACCGATTCGACGGCGACGATGCAGACAGCCGAGCAGAGGAAAGTGCATGCATTCGGCTGGGACTCCGATATGAAGAAGTTCGGGCCGAACGCGCAGTTGGGCGCGTGCGTGAGCAACTGGGGCGTGTACTACACGCATCTGGTGCAGCAGGTGATGGCGGGTTCGTGGAATAACTCGCCCGTGTGGTGGGGGCTGAAAGAGAAGGCGATCGATCTGGCCAACATCAACACGGATGCGGTGTCGCCGACGGCGCAAAAGGCGTTGAGCCAGAAGCGTGACGACATCATCTCCGGCAAGTTCAATCCGTTTGCCGGACCGATCGCGGATCAGTCCGGTGTGGTGAAGGTCGCCGCGGGCAAGTCGTTGAGCGATGCGGAGCTGCTGCGTTTGAACTGGTTCGTGCAAGGCGTCGACGGTTCGCTGCCGAAGTAAGGCATTGATTGGCTTGCCTAACTATTATTAAAAACTAAAGGAGATCGCCCGTGAGTCTTACCGTCCTGACCGATGCCGGCGCCGCTGGAGTGGCGCCGGCCTATCCGCCGCAGGGTTTAACGCCGACGCACGAGCAGGTCGTGCGGCATCTGCGGCATTCGAGCCGGGTAGCCGAACGGGCGACGCTGCTGGGACACCATCCGTTCGGCGCGGTGCTGGTCGGCCCGGATCAGGAGACCGTGTTGATGGAGCAGGGCAATGTCGATACGGTGAATCACGCCGAGTCGGTGCTGGCTCGCGTGGCGGCGTTGAACTTCACGCCGGAGTACTTGTGGAGTTGTACGCTGTACACGTCGGTCGAGCCTTGCTGCATGTGTGCCGGCACGATGTACTGGGCCAATATCGGTCGCGTCGTGTTTGGCATGACCGAGAAGCGCCTGCTGGAGGCGACCGGCGATCATTCCGAGAATCCGACCATGAGCGTGGATTGCCGGTATGTGTTCGATCACTGCCAGAAGCCCGTCGAGGTGATCGGCCCGGTGCCCGAGGTGGAGAGTGAGGTGATGGAGGTTCAGCGGCGGTTCTGGAGCGCCAGGTAGCGCTATTGCACTTCCGCCGGCGCGAGCATCGCCAGTCCGCAGAACCAGTCGCCGCCGTGCGGCTGATATTTCCACTTACCGTTGTTCTCCCTGATCACAGTGGAACACTGGTCGTTCACGACGATTCCGGGATCCGCCGCGGTGCATCGAAGCATCGCGGTTTCGGTTTGCTGTAGCGCGGGCATCACCGCCTTACGTTGAGTGTCGGGTTCGGCCGGACCATCCTGGGTTCCCGTTCGGATACTTTCGATCAGCCGCTGCAGTTCCTCGATCCGCGTCGCATACCACGTCCCCAGACACGCCGCATCGCGGCAATTCGCTTCCCGCCACGCCCACTTGCTGTCACTGTCAGTGAGGAAGGCGCGACGGTTGATGACCCGTCGCCGCGCTTTCCAGTACAGTTGGCCAAGCGTGTCATCGAGCTTCGAGAGCGCAGGGTCGTTGCAGATCATCCGTTCGGTGAGCGAGCGTCCCCTGGTGCAGTCGAAGCTGGTGGCGTGAGCGGGCAGATGCGTGAGCATCAGTGCGGCGACAAGGATTGGTCGGAAAATTTTCATGGTGCTCCCGGCGGTGCATGGGTTTTTCATGCAATGGATGATCGGCCGAGTCGCCGGAATGCAGATGCCCGAAAACAGCGTGAGTTCGGATGGGTGATTACCAAATCTTGCTTTGCACGGGGCGCACTGGAACGGCCAGGGCAAGTCCGTCGGCATTTGCCGGGTGGTTTCAGGCATGCGCATTGCAGGTGCGGATGAGTAGGCGCTATGGCCGCTACACCGCTTGAAGCGACGACCAGGCCCGACGCATTCACACGTGCGTGCAGGCAGGTACACATGCAAGCCGTAGCGGCACGCACGCAAACGCGGGACGTAAAAAACGGGAGATAAAATGAAACAACACCTCGTTCGATGCATGTATGTGGCGGCCAGCTTGCTGGCGCTGCCAGCAGTGGCGTCCGCACAGTCGCAGGCCTATACGAACAGCACGGTCAACGTGCGCGCCGGGCCGGCTTCGGATTATCCCGTTGTAACGCAGTTGCCGGGCGGTGTCCCGGTTAGCGTGATGGGTTGCATCAGCAACTACCAATGGTGTGACGTCGCCGCTCCGAACCTGCGTGGTTGGGTCTATGCGGCGCGACTCAGCTATCCCTATCAGGGCAGCAATGTGCCGGTGATGAGCTACGGCACAGTGATCGGCTTGCCGATCGTGACGTTCTCGATCGGTACCTACTGGGGCAATTACTATCGTGGCCGGCCGTGGTACGGCCAGCAATCCCGCTGGGCGCATCATCCACCGCCGCCACCTCCGAGCTCCGGTGCCGGACGGCCACCAGGAGGGCGTCCGCCCGGAGGTCCGCCGCCCGGGAATGCGGGTGGTCGGCCGCCAGGAGGCCGGCCACCGGATAATGCAGGCGGACGTCCACCGGGCGGGCAGCAGCCGGGCAATGGAGGTGGACGCCCACCAGGCGGGCAGCAGCCGGGCAATGGCGGCGGTCGTCCACCGGGCGGGCAGCAACCGGGTAATGGAGGTGGACGCCCACCAGGCGAGCAGCAACCGGGTAATGGAGGTGGACGCCCACCAGGCGAGCAGCAGCCGGGCAATGGCGGCGGTCGTCCACCGAGCGCGCAGCAGCCGGGTAATGGAGGTGGACGCCCACCAGGCGGCCAGCAGCCGGGCAATGAAGGCGGTCGTCCACCGGGCGGGCAGCAGCCGGGCAATGCAGGCGGTCGTCCGCCGGGTGGGCAGCAACCGGGCAATGCGGGCGGACACCCTCCGGGCGGGCAGCAACCGGGCAATGCAGGCGGCCGTCCGCAGGGAGGTCAGCAAGGCGGTGGAAATAACCGCCCTCAAGGTGGATCTCCACAGGATGGCGGGAGACCGCCAGGAAGTGGAAACAACTGAGCCAGGGTGGACCGGTCAATCCGCTCCGCCCATTCCCTTCAGTAGGCCGCGCTCAGAAACGCCGAACTGACCGCTCGCAAGGTTTCCTGCGAGCGCGGGTCGCTTAGCCGCGTATGCAGTACCACTTTCGAAGTCGGCAGCGTCGGCAAGCCGAGTTGCTCGCCGACCTCCACCGCTCCCGCCGGCGCCACGCGCTGCGCCAACGCGGCCACGGCGAGCCCTGCGCTGACGGCAGCGCCAACAGCCATCACGCCTCCGCCAACGAACACCTCGGTCCACCCAATCCCGGCCGCATCGAGCGCATCCGTGGCAATCGCGCGAATCCCGCATGGCGCGGCGAGCGTCGCCAGCTTCAGCGGCTGTCCCTCGCGATGCTGCCAGCCTGGCGCCGCGAACCAGCCGAGCCGCTCCTCAGCCAGCAGTTGCCCATCGCGGCGATCACCTTCCCGACGGCCAATCGCAGCGTCGACTTCACCCCGCTCGAACCATGCAAGTACGTCGCGTGACGCGGCAATGCGTACTTCGATGACGAGTAGCGGATCGTAAGCCGCGAGCCGCCCCAGCAGCACCGGCAAATTCGGCCCTGCCACGTGGTCGCTGATGCCGAGCTTGAGCCGGCGTTCCGGCGCGTCGGCGGTCCCCGCCAGCGCTCGCTCATGAGCGAGCAGCAATTGCCGGGCAGCGCCGATAAAGGCGTCACCGCGCGGCGAGAGTCTCACCGCGCGTGGTGTGCGCTCCAGCAAGCGGTAGCCCAGACGCGCTTCGAGCCGTTTGAGCTTGAGGCTCATCGCGGCTTGTGACGTATCCATGACTTCGGCGGCGCGCGTGAAGCTGCCGAGATCCGCGACCAGCACGAAAGCCTGGATCGCATCCAGATCGAGAGGACGGGTGAGGCTGCTCATATCAAAACTTTATCGCAGATATAAATCACCATATCTTGATGTAATGATTGTGCGGGCGCAAGCTCATCCTCAGTCGAAACCACAAGGACTTCGCCATGCTTGCCAAACAGTATTCGCACCGCCTGCCGTCCACCTACGACATGGGGATCATCCGCGAGCGCGCGACGCGGCGCGGCCCGCTGTGGGACGCAACCGAGGGGCTGGGATTCAAGGCTTTCGTCGTCCGTGAACGGGGCCGCTACGGCGCCACCGCGAACGTGTATTCCGCGGTGTATCTATGGCTCGACGTCGAGCAGACCGCCGACTTCTTCATGGGCTCGCGCTTTCAGAACGTGATCGACGACTTCGGCCGTCCCGAGGTTGAAACCTGGCTGCCGCTCGACGCCCGCAAGGGGCCGGCGCAACGGGCGCTTGCGTTGTATCGCGAGGAACAGCCGATCGGCGAGCAGGACAACCGCGCCGAGTTGCGCGCCGCATTGATCGAGCAGAACCGTCGCATCGCGGAGCAGGACGATACGGTCGCCGTGGTCTCCGCGCTCGATGTCGCCGACTGGAAGTTGATCCGTCTCACGCTGTCGTCGGCGGCGCCGGTCGCCACGGCGGGGCGCACGGTCTACGAGGTGCTCCACCTCGCGCGGCCGGGTGTCGCGAGCCTGAAGTGAGCGCCGGCGGCGCGTCCAACGGCAGAGCGGCTGAGACCGGTCCGGCAGCCGCGCTGGTGACCCCCGCACAACCGGTGCAGCGAGCGCCGCTCGATATCCGCGTGGCGCTGGCCGCGCATCTGGCAGGGCTGGCGCTGCCGATGGCCGCGATCGTCGGATTCACCGTGTTAATGGGGCAATCGCTTCATTGGCTGACCGGCTAGCCGGTCACACGTTTTGCGCGCCATGCTTCGCGATTAAAGTGCGCCGGCCTCGCGTAAACCCCGGTGCGCCGCGTACACTAACCTGCCGATGTGGGGTTAGGGGGCGCACAAATGACACGCGAAGCGACATCAGATTGCACGATGGGAGCAACGCCTGAGGGCACCCGCTACGGGCCGGACCGGGCCGAGGGGGTGCTGGCGTCGGAGCGTACGGTGTTGCGGCTGATTACCCGCAACACACCGCTGCCGGAATTGCTCGCTGAAGTATGCCGCCGCGCGGAAGCGCTGCTGGGCGATGGTGCGACCTGTTCGATCCTGCTACTGGACGCGGACGGCGTACGCGCACGCGTGGGCGGCGCGCCTTCGTTGCCGGCGCACTTTAGCGCCGCGATCGACGGCGTCCCGATCGGCCCGCGCGCCGGTTCCTGCGGCACCGCGATGTACGAGCGGCGCATGGTCGCCGTCGAAGATATCGAAACCGATCCGCTGTGGGCCGATTTCCGGCACCTCGCGTTGCCGCTCGGTTTGCGCGCGTGCTGGTCGGTGCCATTTGAAAACGATGCCGGCGCGGTGCTGGGTGCGTTCGCGGTCTATCACCGCACCTCGCGCCGGCCAAGCGCCGAAGAAGCGGCGATGCTCTACGACATCGGCCACAGTGTCGGTCTCGCCGTCCATCAGGACGCCATGGCGCAGCGCCTCGCGCACAGCGAGGAGCATCACCGGCTGGTTGTGAACCATCTGAACGAAGGCATCATCGTGCAGTCGCGCGAAGGCGTGGTGCTGGCCTGCAATCCGAGTGCGCAGCGCATTCTGCGCGCGAGCGCCGAGCTGGTCGGTCACGACATTCTGACGGTGATGGTGCGTGCGTATCACGAAGACGGTTCCATCGTTACCGAGGTCGATCGTCCGACCAGTCAGGTGCTGGCGACCGGCAAACCCACGCTCGGTGTCACGATCGGTCTGGAGCTGACGGACGGCGATGTCGTCTGGATTACTGAGAATGTCGTGCCGATCATCAAACCGGGCGACAGCGAACCCAGTTCGGTGCTGATCTCGTTCACCGACATCGGGCCGGTGCGCGAAGCGCAACGGCAGCTCAAGTTTCTGGCCACCCGCGATCCGCTCACGGGCCTTTACAACCGCGCCTACCTGGCCGAGCGGATGCGCGATCTGTTCACGCCGGGTGAGGTGGCAGGGATGGGCGAACTGGCGCGGGTCGCCGTGCTGTTCGTCGATCTGGACGGTTTCAAGAAGGTCAACGACACCGCCGGTCACGAAGCCGGTGATGCGCTTCTGTGCAGCGTGGCGGAGCGGCTGTCGGCATGTGTCGCGCGCGACGACACGCTCGCGCGCGTGGGCGGCGACGAATTCGTGATCGTGGTCAGCGCTTACGAAAACACGGGCCGGCTGATCGCGCTCGCCCAGCGCATTCTCGACACGATCGCGGTACCGTTCGCAGTGGCGGACAACGAGTACTACATGGGTGCGTCGATCGGCATCAGTCTGTTTCCCGAAGACGGTCAGGACGTGCCCACGTTGATGCGCAACGCCGACTCGGCGATGTACCACGCGAAACAATGCGGCCGCAACAATTTTCAGTTCTTCACCGCCGAGCTGAATCAGCATCTGCAACGCCGTTTCATGATCGAGCAGGCGTTGCGGCGCGCGCTCGCCACCGACGAACTCAGTCTCGTGTATCAGCCGATCGTCGACAGCCAGTGCGGCCGCACGATCGGCGCCGAGGCGCTGCTGCGCTGGTACAACAGCGAGCTGGGCAACGTTTCGCCGGTGGAATTCATTCCGGTGGCCGAAGACGCCGGCCTGATCGTCGAGATCGGATCCTGGGTGCTGGCGCGGGCCTGCGAGCAGGTCGCGCAGTGGCGGCGCACGCTGGCGCCGGATTTGATCGTCGCGGTGAATCTGTCGCCGCGCCAGTTCAAAGGCGGGCTGGTGGAGCGGATCGAGCGCTGTCTCGAGCAGTCCGGGCTCGAGCCGGCGGCGCTGGAGCTGGAGATTACCGAGCGGCTGTTGATGAGCGACAGCGACGCCGTTCTGCCGATGCTCACCGCGTTGAGCGCGATGGGCGTGCGGATTTCCGTCGACGATTTCGGCACCGGTTATTCGTCGCTGTCGTATCTGAAGCGGTTTCCGCTGCATAACCTGAAGATCGACCGTTCTTTCGTCGCGGGGTTGCCGGATCATCGCGATTCGATCGCGATCACGCAGGCGGTGGTGGCGATGGCCCATTCGCTCGGCATGAATGTCACTGCGGAAGGTGTCGAAACCGCCGAGCAGGCGGCGTTTTTGCGCGGAATCGCTTGCGACAAGCAGCAGGGGTATTTTTATAGCCGGCCTGTCGGGGCGAGCGCTTATGCACGTAGCTTGCATGACGCGCAGGTGGGGCTGGCCAGCGCTTTATAGCTGTCCTGACGTCTCCAGCCATGGCCGCAGGCGCCGCAATCCCACTTCGCCTGAGTGGCTAATAGAGCAATTGAACCCCACTGCCGCGGGGACCCAGATTCGATTGTTCAGATTCGCGAACAAGTGCCTTCGCGTTCCCGGTATTTATCCGCGGCCCCGGTCTCCCTAAAATTCTCCCATCGAATATACATTCCGCGTCGTGCCGAAACGGCCCAGCGCGATGGGAGCCGTTATGCCAGCCTTGATTCAAAACCAGCTTTATCGACCCGCGGTGATCCTGCCGATGGTCGCCCTCATGCAGGTGATGGTGTCGCAGGATTTCAACCTCGGCCAGGTCGGCTGGGTCGTGGCCGCGCGCGGCGCGCAGGCCGCGCTGCAACGTTCGCGCGAGTTGATCTGCGCTGTGCATTGCCACGCCTGAACACAACCGGGCGCAATTTCCATCAATCGGCGGCGCCGGCCCATCGGCGGCGCGAAAACAGATCGGCAGCCGGCGCGCGAACGTCACCGCGCGCAACAGAAGCAACGAGAAGGGGCGGTAACGGCAACGCGAGGCGCTAAGGGTAAGATGCTACGACCTGCACCCCAGCCTCGGGAGATCTGCCATGCCACAGCACTTCGACGCAGTCGTGATCGGTACGGGACAAGGCGGGACGCCGCTCGCTGTCCGTCTCGGTCAAAGCGGCCGTAAAACCGCGGTGATCGAACGCGGGGCCTTCGGCGGGACTTGCGTGAATGTCGGCTGCACACCCACCAAATCGTATGTAGCCAGCGCCCGTGGGGCGCATGTGGCGCGCCACGCCGCGGACCTCGGCGTGCAGGTGAGCGGGGCGGTCAGCGTCGATCTGGCAGCGGTCAAGGCGCGCAAGGACAGGATCATCGGCCAATCGCGCGACGGTGTCGAGAAATGGCTGCGCGGCACGGCTAACGTCACCGTCTTCACAGGCCACGCGCGCTTCACCGGCGCGCATACGCTCGCCATCAGCGGCCCGGACGGCTCGGTGCGCGACGAACTCAGCGCCGACGAAATCTTCATCAATACCGGTACGCGCGCCGTCGTGCCGCCGCTCAATGGGCTTGAGCGCGTTCGCTACTACACCAACTCCAACCTGCTCGAACTGACGGAATTGCCGGACCATCTGGCGATTGTCGGCGGCAGCTATATCGCGCTCGAATTCGCGCAGATTTTTCGCCGCTTCGGCAGCCGGGTGACGGTGCTGGTGCGCGGCGAACGCGTGCTGACGCGTGAGGATGCCGACTTCGCCGGCTCGGTCCAGAAGGTACTGGCGCGCGAAGGGATCGAGTTTGTGTTCGGCGTGCAGCCTTCGCGGGTCGAACCGCATCCGCATCACGAGAACGAGGTGTGCATCGGCTTTGAGCAGAACATTCCCGCGCTCGAAGCGTCGCACCTGCTGTTCGCCACCGGCCGTGAACCGAATACCGACGACCTCGGCCTCGATGTGGCCGGCATCGTGACGGACAAGCACGGCATGATTCCCGTCGACGGCCAGTTGCGCACCAACGTGCCGGGCGTCTGGGCGATCGGCGACATCAACGGACGCGGCGCCTTTACCCACACTTCCTACGATGATTTTCAGATCGTCGCCGCCAATCTGCTCGACGGCGGCGCGCGCAGCGTCGATACGCGGATCATGACGTATGCGGTGTTCGTCGACCCGCCGCTCGCGCGTGTCGGGCTTTCGGAGACCGACGTGCGCAAAGCCGGCCGCGAGGCGCTGATCGCCACCATGCCGATGACGCGGGTGGGCCGCGCCCGTGAACGCGGCGAGACCGACGGTTTCATGAAGGTGCTGGTCGACCCGCAAAGCAAGCAGATTCTTGGCGCGGCGATCCACGGCATCGAAGGTGATGAAGCGCTGCACACGTTCATCGACATCATGACGACCGGCGCGCAGTATCCGAGCTTGCAGTACGCCATGCACATTCATCCGACCATCAGCGAACTGGTGCCGACCTTGCTCGATGGCCTCAAGCCGATGAAATGAGCGATGCAGCCGGTGGCAAACCGGGGGCGAGCGCCCTCGACGAAAACGTGCAACGAACTCAGGTAGCGAGCATAGCCGGAGCACAAGCGATGAAACGCACGATCAGCAGCGGCAACCTCTTCGATCCCGGTGCGCCAGCGGGCCCTGACGAGCAAGTCGACGCGCTCGTGGAAGAGGCCGGTGTGAGCATCGAACGGATCGTCTCGCGGGGGCACGCAAGTCCGCCGGACTTCTGGTCCGACAGCCTGCGCGCCGAGTGGGTCGTGCTGCTGAGCGGCGCGGCGACGCTCGAATTCGAAGGCGAGCGTGAGCTGCATCCGATGAAGCCGGGTGACCACGTGCTGATCGACGCGCATTGCCGGCATCGGGTGGCATGGACGAGCGACACGGAGCCGAGCGTGTGGCTGGTGGTGTACTACCCTGGCGTTTGCCGCTGACCGATAGCTGAGATCACGTCGCCGTGACGGGACTGAACTCGGGGATTAAACTCGAACTGGCACGTATCCTGGAGCGAGATCATGAATGATGCTGACCCTAAAAGCACTTTTCGCGGTCTACCGTTGACCCCGGAACAGGACGCGGAAGTCAGACACTACATAAAAAAACAGAAGCAACAGGGCGCGGAGTGGGACACGCCGGAACTGGCGTCCATGCTTCGCGACATGCTGGAACCGCCGGGCGATGACGACGGAGAATTCGATCCCGACTTCGACGAAACGAAAGCCGCCGCGGAACGTGCGGCGGCCTCGATCGACGAGGCGATGGACCCGATCGAGGCGAGCGAAGAGCGGAACGCCGCGATGGAAATCGAGGCCATGAAGGGCTTGAGACGCTGAACCTGCATTGCAGAACCACTGACGAGCGGCGTTGATCGACTCGACGTGGGAAGGCCGCGAGTCCACCACGGATCAGGAAAAAACATGAGCATCAGCATCGTCCAGCTTGGGTCTCCGAGAGCGGCCGACGAAGGGCTGCGTATCGGTACCGTTCGGCGACCGCCGCGCGGCGTACCCCGGGCCGAATTCGCCACCCGCGACTATTACGATGTGTGGCTCCCCAATCTGTCGCCTGACGCGGAGTTGGTCAAAGAAGCCAAGGCGGTTACGAGCGATCGCGATTGGGCCGCGTTTGCGAAAAAATTCCGCGCGGAGATGAATGGCGGCGACGCCAGCAAGGTGTTGGACCTGCTGGCCGCCTTGTCGAAAACGACCAACTTTTCCGTCGGTTGCTACTGCGAGGACGAAAGCCGGTGCCATCGCAGCATTCTGCGTCAGTTGTTGGACGAGCGGGGTGCGCTGATAAGGTGAGGCGTGCATACGCCGCCGGCCGGCATTCGACAAGTCCCGTTGTCATCGCCGATAATCGGCGGCGTGCGGACCTGCCCGGGCAGTCCCGCATACTGCGGCTTCGGCGGGCAATTGCGGTGTGCCATGCCCGCAAGCACAGGTCTTCACAATCGCGACTACACAATCAGGAAACCGACCGATGGGCAAGGGACGCGTCGAAGCCTTCAGCGATGGCGTGATCGCCATCATCATCACGATCATGGTGCTCGAATTGAAGGTGCCGGACGGCTTCGATCTCGCCGCGCTGCGCCCCGTGATCCCCGTGTTCTGCGCCTACGTGTTGAGTTTCATCTACGTCGGCATCTACTGGAACAATCATCACCACCTGTTCCATACCGTGCAGAAGGTCAACGGCGCGGTGCTCTGGGCCAATCTCCATCTGTTGTTCTGGCTGTCGCTGCTGCCGGCCGTCACGCATTGGGTCGGCGAAAACCATCTCGCCGCCTGGCCGACTGCGATGTATGGCGCCGTGCTGTTCATGTCGGCGATTGCGTATTTCATTCTGACCCGCGTGCTGATCCGCGAGCACGGCACCGACTCGACGATCGCGAAGGCGGTCGGCAACGACTTCAAGGGCAAGGTCTCGGTCGTCATCTATCTGGCGGGCATGGGGCTGGCATTTGTTCAGCCGTGGCTCTCGGCTGCGCTCTACACGTTGGCCGCGGCGTGGTGGTTGATACCTGACCGGCGCATCGAACACCTGATGGAAGCGTAAGCATGTTGCTTGCGCTCAAGCTCGCGCTGGTGCCCGCGTTTCTCGCCGCGCTGACCGTGGCGGGGCGTGTGTGGGGGCCGTCGGTGGCGGGATGGCTAGCAGGGCTGCCGGTGGTGTCCGGCCCGATCGTGTTGCTGCTCGCGCTGGAGCGTGGGCCGGCGTTCGCGGCGCAGGCGTCGGCGGCGTCGATTGCGGCGATCGCCGCTTCCGAGGCGTTCAATTTTGCGTATGCGTGGACGTGCCGGCGTTCAGCATGGCCGCTTGCGCTCACGGTTGGGATGCTCGGGTGGGTTGGCGTGGCGATGTTGCTCACGCATTTGCCGGGTGGACTGATGTGGGCGGTGGCCGCGGGTTGTGTGGCCGTCGTCGTTTCGCAAAGCGGCTTGCCGCGCGTCACGGGCCATGTGCCGGCGACGCGTCTCGGGCTCGGCGATCTTGCGCTGCGCATGCTCGCCGGCGCGCTGCTGACTGTTGCGGTGACGACACTGTCGGCGTCGATGGGTGCGACGTGGAGCGGGCTGCTGTCGGTGTTTCCTTTGCTCGGGATCGTCCTCGCGGTGTCGGCCCAGCGCGCGCATGGCTCGGACTTCGTCGCATTGTTGATGCGCGGCATGGTGATCGGCCGCGGCTCGTTCGCGGCGTTCTTCGCCGTGACCGCGACGATGTTGCCGCACTACGGCGTGTGGTTCAGTTTTGCGTGTGCGGCGGCGGTGTCGATGGTGGTGCAGGGGGCGACCAGACGGTTGCTTCGCGCGAAGCGGCCAGTGCAGGTATTGACGCGTGAGCTTGCTGAACAGCAGTCGGCGGATTGAGGCCGTTTGGCCGATACTGACATCATGACTTCGCGCAGACAAAGCTCCCCCGTCACCCGGATCGGCTTGATCTCCGACACGCATAACCTCGTGCGTCCTGAAGCCCTGCAGTACCTCGCGGGCTGCGATGCGATCATCCACGCGGGCGATATCTGCAATCAGGCGGTGCTCGATGCGCTCGCGCAGATCGCGCCGGTCACCGCCGTGCGCGGCAATAACGATATCGACGAACCGGTTGCTTCGCTGCCGACACACGTCAAGCTGACCGTCCAACAGGTGACGATCCTAGTCGTGCATGACATCGCCGACGTGGGCGACGATCCGCGCAGCGCGGGCATCGACGTGGTCGTGACGGGGCACTCGCACAAGCCCGCGATCAGCGAGCGCGACGGGGTGCTGTTCGTCAATCCGGGCAGCGCAGGGCCAAGGCGTTTCAAGTTGCCGATTTCCGCCGGCATGCTGATCGTTGAAGGTGCGCACGCCAGCGCAACGTTCGATTCTCTGGTGACATAAAAAACGGGCCGGCAAACATCTGCCGGCCCGTTTTCGGACATGCTCACGCTTATTGCTGTGGTTGCCTGTCGCCGCCCGTCATAGCGATTGCGGGCGATGCGCGTACAACTTCAGCGATTAGTTACCGCGCAACCTAGGATCAGGCACGCGCCGTAGCCGCGGCAGCGTAACCTTCATCCATCTCCGCCGCCTCACGTTCGCCGCGCAGCACCGCATGCGCTTCGGCACGCGTTGCGACACACGGACCGGAGCCGAGCAACGGCTTGCGGGCCGTTTCACGCAGCGCGAACACCGACACGATACCGATCAACGACGCGCCCATCAGGTAGTACGCGGGCATCATCAGATTGCCGGTGCTGTCGACCAGCCATGCCGTCACGAGCGGCGTCGTCCCGCCGAACAGCGACACCGAAATGTTGAAGCCGATCGCGAGCGCACCGTAGCGGATCTTGGTCGGGAACAGCGCCGGCAGCGCCGACGGCATCACGCCGGTAAAGCACGACAGCAGCACGCCGAGAATCATCAGGCCGCCGAACACCGGCAGCACCGTGCCCATGCGGATCAGCAGCAGCGCGGGAATCGACAGCACGAACAGACCCACGCAACCGAACAGCATCACCGGCTTGCGGCCGATCGTGTCGGACAGGTGGCCGGCTGCCAGCGTCATCGGCATCATCAGCACCATCACTAGCAGCACGAGGAAGAGACCGTGCGTTTCGTTGAAGTGCAGCGTGGCCGACAGATAGCTCGGCAGATACGAGAGCGCCATGTAGTCGGTGACGTTGAAGATCAGGACGAGGCCGACGCACAGCAGAAGCGGCTTCCATTGCTGGATGAGCAGCTCGCGGAACGATTGCTTCGGGAGCGCCTTGTCTTCGGCTTCGCGTTGTTCGGCCTGCTTCTTGAACGCGGGCGTTTCTTCGAGCTTCATCCGGATGTAGAGACCCACCAGACCCAGCGGGCCCGCGATCAGGAACGGCACACGCCAGCCCCACGAGAGCAGCGCCTCGTTCGACAGCGTTGCCGTCAGAACCGCGACCGTACCCGCGCCGAGTACATAGCCGATCAGCGTGCCGAACTCGAGGAAGCTGCCCATGAAGCCGCGGCGCTTGTCCGTCGAGAATTCGGCGATGAAGGTAGCGGCGCCGCCGTATTCACCACCCGTCGAGAAGCCTTGCACGAGGCGCGCGACCAGCAACAACGCCGGCGCGAAAATGCCGATCGTCGCGTAGCTCGGAATCAGGCCGATCGCGAAGGTGCCGAGCGCCATCATGATCATGGTCATGGCCAGCACGCGCTGACGGCCGATGCGGTCGCCCAGCGGCCCGAACACCATGCCGCCGACAGGCCGCACGAGGAACGCCGCGGCAAACGTGCCGAAGGTGGCGATCAACTGGGCGGACGGGCTCGACGACGGGAAGAACACTTTGCCGAGCGTGACAGCGATATAGCTGTACACGCCGAAATCGAACCATTCCATCGCGTTGCCGAGCGCCATGGCGCCGACGGCCCGCTTGAGGAGAGATTTGTCGACGACGGTGATGTCATCGAGTGAGAGGCGTTGTTCTTCTTTGTGATGTCGCCAGAAGCCGTTGCTGGAAGCGGTCAAGGTGAAAACTCCAATGACTGCGACGAAACTCATGAAAACGCGCATGAACGTTCCGCCACGGGTGCTGGGGAAGTGCAGTTTCGCGAGCAGAGCGATGGCGTCTCTTTCGCCCGAAGGCGATCGAAGGGGGCGTGAAAAAAGAAAACAGAACGCCCGTGCCTCGCGAATCATTCGCGAAAAAACACTCGTCTAGATTGTGCTGACTGTTGCATCTGCGTGGCCGTGGAAGGGGGGCAGATGCATGAGGACGCTGGGGTGGCTGAAAGCTGGCCCATGCGCCGCTGAAAGGCTCGAAACGAAAAAGGCCGGTGCTGGATCGCCGCTCATAGTGCGAGCTCAAGCGGGGAAAAGACCGACAAGCCTTCTTGTATAAAAACTGTTCAATCCGGCCCTTGGTACGCACAGCATGCCAAGTTTGAACTGAACGCGAATGAAGGTGAATTGCTGTTGGAACGGTGCACATGATAGCACGATGACGGATGATCGTGCAAACCCGGGGTCCAGCCGGCAGCTCGGGGAGGGCGCTCAATCCCTTGCGTGGCGGGGGATTCGGCGGATTGCGGCGGTATGGAAAAGAGGCTTAAAAGTGGCCGGAAATGGTCCGGTTAGTGAATTTTGCCAAGGCTCTAAAGTGGCGAAAGGCGAGGAAAAATGAGAGGCGAGATGCGCCGCCAAATTCGTGGCCAAACAGGCGAAAAAAATCCGCGCTCGCGGCGCGGATTTTTCGTCAGGGTGATCGCCAATCCTGGCTTGTAGCGCAAGAAGGCGCTTACTCGGCTGCCGGCGGCACGTAGCCCTGTGCCGTATCCGCGCCTTCGCCGAAGAAGAACTTTTCGGTCTGCTTCATCAGATATTGGCGTGCGCGCGGATCGGCCATGTTCAGGCGGTTTTCGTTGATCAGCATGGTTTGCTGCTTCAACCAGGCCTGCCAGGCTTCCTTCGAAATGCTTTCGTAGATCCGCTTGCCAAGGTCGCCCGGCAGCGGCGGGAAATCGAGGCCTTCGGCTTCCTTGCCGAGCTTCGCGCATTGAACCGTACGAGTCATGCTGTGCTTCTCCTATATCGATGTGGGGGCGGGCAGTCGCTTTATATGGGGACGCTCAGAGCTGTTTCATCAGCACGAGCGACTTGCGCTGCCAGTTATAGAGTCGGCGGCGGTCTTCCGGCAGGTCGTCGACCGTGACCTTGACGAAGCCGCGCTTGAGGAACCAGTGTTCGGTGCGCGTAGTGAGCACGAAAATCCGCGTGAGGCCGCGTGCCCGGGCGCGTTGTTCGATGCGTTTGAGCAGGCGCTCGCCGTCGCCCGTGCCTTGCGCTTCAGGCGCGACCGTGAGACACGCCATTTCGCCGATGCGCTCCTGCGGGTACGGATACAGCGCCGCACAGCCGAACAGCACGCCATCGTGCTCGATCACCGAGAAATGGTCGATGTCGCGTTCGATCTGGTGGCGGCCGCGCCGCACCAGCGTGCCGTCGGATTCGAGCGGCTCGATCAGCGAGAGAATGCCGCCGACGTCGTCCGGCGTGGCTTCGCGCAGGCTTTCGAGGTTCTCGTACGAGATCATCGTGCCCACGCCGTCGTGCAGGAACAGTTCGAGCAGCAGGCTGCCGTCGAGCGCGTAGGGGATGATGTGCGCCCGTGCCACGCCGCCGCGGCAGGCGCGGATCGAATGTTTCAGATAGAAGCCCGCGTCGCCGGTGACTTCGCCGCTTTCATGCAGCTTGTAGGCGTCGTCGAGCGACAGTTCGCGAACCAGTACGGGTCCGTCTTCGCCAGTCTCCATCAGGCCCGGCGTCTCGGTCAGGAATACGATCTTGTCGGCGCGCAGCGCGATCGCCGCCGCCGAGGCGACGTCTTCCATCGACAGATTGAACGCCTCGCCGGTGGGCGAGAAGCCGAGCGGCGACAGGAGCACCAGCTTGCGGCTTGCGAGCGAATGGCGGATCGAATCCGCGTCGATCTTGCGCACCACGCCGGTGTGGGCGAAATCGACGCCGTCCAGAATGCCGACCGGGCGCGCCGTCACGAAGTTGCCGGACACCACGCTGATGTGCGCGTGCGCCATCGGCGTGTTCGGCAAGCCCTGGCTGATCGCCGCCTCGATATCCAGACGCACTTCGCCGGCCGCTTCTTTCGCGGACTCCAACGCGCGCGCGTCGGTAATGCGCATACCGTGCGAAAACTCCGATTCCACGCCGTGCAGGCTCATCTGCTCTTCGACCTGCGGTCGCGAGCCGTGCACCAGCACGATCTGGATGCCCATGGCCTGCAGCAGCGCGATATCGGACACGAGCGCATTCAGGAGCCCCTGATGCACCACCTCGCCGCCGAAACCGACGACGAACGTCTTGTTACGGAACGCATGGATGTAAGGGGCGACTGAGCGCATCCAGTCGACGAATTGCGCGTGCTGTGCGAGGTCTTCCGTTGCTCCGGCGGGGGCCGGAACGCTCGCGGGCGCGGGGACGAGGTCGGTTTGGGAATTCATGCCGGGGATTATAATGCGCCCCCATGTCGAATGTACCCAAAAGTCCCGCTACGGCGAACGAGAATGTGACGCCGCCCGCCGATCAGGCGAAGCCCGGCGACGCGCGCCGCCGCGATGCGCAGGACGCAACTCGCAACACGCCACCAGCCGCGCGTGAGTCTCTGCGCTCCGCGGATGACGCGCGCGTGTCCGCACAGAAAAATAATCCGCCGCGTGAGGCGCGCCGCGAAGCGGGCGCGCAGGCGCCGAAAGCTGCTCATGAGGGGCGGAAGCACACGCCACAGGGCGACGCTGCGCGCAGTCAGCCGACTTCCGGCGGCGCGGAGAAGCCCGCGCGCCGCGACGATGGACGCGCGCAGAACGCGCCTCGCGGCCAACGCCAGCAGCAGGGCGATGAACGGCGCGCGCAGTCCGAAAACACGCGAGCTCCAAATCAGCCGAGGCGTGGCGACGGACGTGCCAATCAGCAAAGCGGTGCGCCCGCGCAGAAATCGCCGCAAGCAGGCGATGCTCAAAACGGCCAGCCCCGTCGCGAGCCGCGGCCACCGCGCGTTCAACGCGTCGTCGAACCGAACCCGATTCCGCCGATTACTTTTCCTGAAGCGCTGCCGGTGTCCGGCCGTCGGGAAGAAATTGCGCGGGCCATCGCACAGAATCAGGTCGTGATCGTCTGCGGTGAGACCGGTTCGGGCAAGACGACCCAGTTGCCGAAAATCTGCCTCGAACTCGGGCGTGGTCTCGGCGCGGGCGGCTCCGGTTTGATCGGTCACACGCAGCCGCGCCGAATTGCGGCGTCGGCAACGGGCCGCCGCATAGCCGAAGAACTCGGCACGCCGTTTGGCGAAGTGGTCGGCTACAAGGTGCGGTTTACCGACAATCTGTCGCCGGGCGCGTCGGTCAAACTCATGACCGACGGTATTCTGCTCGCCGAAACGCAGACCGATCCGCTGCTAAAAGCCTACGACACGCTGATCATCGACGAAGCGCACGAGCGCAGCCTGAACATCGATTTTCTGCTCGGCTATCTGAAGGAAATCCTCGTCAAGCGGCCCGATCTGAAGCTGATCGTGACCTCGGCGACGATCGACGCGGACCGCTTCGCACGCCATTTCGGCCGCGACGACAAGCCTGCGCCGGTGATCGAAGTGAGCGGCCGTCTCTATCCGGTCGAGGTGCGCTACCGGCCGGTCGCTGAGGACAGCCCGGCGGTGAAGGCGGCGGAGGGCTCTTCCGCATCGTCTTCGCGTGAATCGCGTGACAGGCCGAGGACCCAGCGCGAAACGGATCGCGATCTGATGGAAGCGATTGTCGATGCGGTCGACGAACTGTGCCGCGAAGGCCCCGGCGACGTGCTGGTCTTCCTGCCCGGCGAGCGGGAAATTCGCGATGCCGCGGAGGCGCTGCGCAAGCACCACCCGCCGCACACGGAAATCTTGCCGCTGTTCGCCCGTTTGTCCGCTGCCGAACAGGAACGCGTGTTCCGCACCTCGAACGCGCGCCGTATCGTTTTGGCCACTAACGTCGCGGAAACCTCGCTGACGGTGCCCGGCATTCGCTATGTGGTCGATACGGGCTTGGCGCGCGTGAAGCGCTACTCGTATCGCAACAAGGTCGAGCAGTTGCAGGTCGAGTCGATCTCGCAGGCCGCCGCGAATCAGCGGGCAGGGCGTTGCGGCCGCGTCGCGGATGGCATCTGTATTCGTCTGTACGAGGAAAGCGACTATCAGGGCCGCGTGCGTTTTACCGACCCGGAGATTTTGCGTTCGTCGCTGGCGTCGGTGATTTTACGCATGAAGTCGCTGCATCTGACGGCGATCGAAACCTTTCCGTTCATCGAACCGCCGCCGGGCCGCGCCATCGCCGACGGCTATCAATTGCTCAACGAACTGGGCGCCGTCGACGACGACAACCAGCTCACGCCGCTCGGCCGCGAACTCGCGCGCTTGCCGCTCGACCCGCGCGTAGGCCGGATGATTCTCGCCGCGCGCGATCAGCAGGCGTTGAAGGAAGTGCTGATCATTGCCAGCGCATTGTCGGTGCAAGATCCGCGCGACCGGCCGATCGAAGCGCAGGAGCAGGCCGACCAGGCGCATCGCCGGTTCGCCGACGAGCGCTCCGAGTTCCTGCAATGGCTGAAGATCTGGAACTGGTTCGAAGAAGCGATCGCGCACAAGAAGTCGAACCGGCAATTGCAGGACGAGTGCCGCAAGAACTTCCTGTCGCAATTGCGCCTGCGTGAATGGCGCGATGTGCACTCGCAACTGCTGACCGTGGTGCGCGAGCACGGCTGGCGGCTGAACGAGGCCGAAGCGACTTTCGAGCAGATTCACCTCGCGTTGCTGACTGGCCTGCTCGGCAACATCGGCCTGAAAGCCGACGACGAACCGTATTTCCTCGGCGCGCGCAGCATCAAGTTCTACCTCTGGCCGGGCTCGGCGCTGGTGAAGAAAGCCGGGAAATGGGTGATGGCCGCCGAACTGGTTGAGACGAGCCGTTTGTACGCGCGTTGCATTGCGAAGATCGAGCCGGAGTGGATCGAAAAGATCGGTGAGCATTTGCTGAAGAAGTCGTTGTCCGAGCCGCATTGGGAGAAGCGCGCGGCGCAGGTGTCGGCGTTCGAGCGCGCGGTACTGTACGGTCTGCCGATTTACCACCGGCGGCGTGTGAGCTTCGGTAAACAGGACCCGGCGCGCGCCCGTGAACTATTCATTCGCGGCGCGCTGGTGGAAGGCGAGTTCGATACGAAGCTCGCGTTCTTCGCGCACAACCGCAAGCTGCTCGCCGACATCGAGCAACTGGAGCACAAGTCGCGCCGTCAGGACGTGCTGGTCGACGACGAACTGATTTTCGGCTTCTACGATCAGGCGCTGCCGAAAGGCATCTATACGGGCGCGTCGTTCGAGCGCTGGTATCGCGACGAGGTGAAGAAGAGCGGCCAGCCGGAAGACAAGCTGCGTCTGCTGTATCTCTCGCGCGACGATCTGATGCGGCACGAGGCTGCCGGCGTCACGACCGACCTGTTCCCGAAGCGGATGACGATGGCGGGCGTCGAGATGGCGCTCACTTACCACTTCGAGCCGGGTTCGCCGCGCGACGGCGTGACGCTCGCGGTGCCGCTGTATGCGCTGAATCAGGTCGACGCACGACGCTGCGAATGGCTTGTGACCGGCATGCTGAAAGAGAAGGCGCAACTTCTGCTGAAATCGTTACCGCAGAAGCTGCGGCGCCATTGCGTGCCGCTGCCCGAGTTCGCGGCGGGTTTCGTCGAACGGCATAGTGGTCCTCGCTTCGGCGCGGGCGGTTTGCTCGAATCGCTGATCGCCGACGTTCGCGAGCAGACTCAGGTCGCGATGAAGCAATCGGATTTCAAACTCGAAACGCTGACGCCGCATCTGTTCATGAACTTCAAGGTCGTCGACGAGCACGGGCGGCAGCTTGCGATGGGCCGGAATATGTCGCAACTGCGTGCTGAACTCGGCGGGCAGGCGCAGCAGCACTTCCAGAAGATCGCGTCGGGTGCGGCCGGGGTGGCGTTGGCGGATGCGGGCGGCGGTGGCGGCGTGGCCGCCGGCGCGCAAGCAGGCGGAGCAGTCGGCGCGGCAAACGGTGCGGCTTTGCGAGGCAAGAGCACTGCTGCGCCCGGACCGCTTGCGACGTCGCAAGAAGGCGCGCAAGGCACCGCGCTGTACGAAAAGCTGACAACGTGGAATTTCGGCAAGCTCCCCGAGTTGCTCGAAATTCGCCGTGGCGGTCAGACTTTGTTCGGTTATCCGGCGCTAGTGGATCGCGGCACGCATTGCGACGTCGAAGTGTTCGATTCACCCGATGAAGCCGCGCGCATCCATCGCGCAGGGCTGCGGCGCTTGTTCGCGTTGCAATTGAAGGAGCCGATCAAGTACCTGGAAAAGAATCTCCCGGGTTTGCGCGAAATGGCGATGCAGTTCATGCCCCGCGGCACCCAGGAAGAACTGCGCGATCAATTGATCGACACCGCGCTCGACCGCGCCTGTCTGCAAGACCCGCTGCCGGCCGATGATGTCAGTTTCCACACGCGCCGCGACGAAGGCCGCAGCCGTCTGACTTTGTTGGCTCAGGAAATCGCGCGGCTGGTAGGGCAGATTCTCAGCGAATACGCGACTGTGACGAAAAAGCTGGTGCAGGCGAAGGCGTTCACGGCCGCGCATGCGGACATGCAGAACCAACTGGATGGCCTGGTCAGCAAACGCTTCGTGGTCGATACACCGTATGCGCAGTTGGCGCACTTCCCGCGCTACCTGAAGGGCATTGCGCTGCGCATCGACAAGCTGAAGGCGGACTCCGCGCGCGACGCACGGCAGTTCGCAGAATTCCAGCCACTGTTGCAGAACTACCAGCGTGCGCTCGCGCAACGCGGCGGCGTGCTGGATCCGCGCTTGTCGGAATTCCGCTGGTTGCTCGAAGAATTGCGGATTTCGCTGTTCGCACAGGAGTTGCGTACACCGATGCCGGTCTCGGTGAAGCGTCTCTACAAGGTGTGGGAATCGATGCAGCGTTGAGCGGTGAGAGGAGGGCGCGACGCGGCGCTGAGCGACACATGGAGGGGGCGCCGCAGGTGCCCGCTTCGCTTGCCTAGCGCTAGCGGATTCGGTGCGGCACGTGGCGTCGAGCAAAAAAACGCGTGACACCATTCCTTTTGAGAATGACGTCACGCGTAAAGGGCGCGAGCGCTTTCGGACCCGCGCCTGCTCGCTGCCAGTACAGCAACGCGGATGACTTTGATGTGACTGGCTCAGATCGAACCGGTCATCTTTCTTGCCGACGTTTTACCAGTGCATGCCGGCGCCGATTGACGCGCCGAACTGGCCGCGCGAGTCAGAGGTGCCTTGTACCTTGTAGACCCACTTGCCGGTTTCCGACAATTGCGACACGCCGATGGCGATCGCCGACTGCCCGCCGTAGGTGCCGCCGGCCATGGCCACCATGCCGTGACCCGGCAAGACCGCTTGCGGCAAGCCTGCTGCTGCAAGTGCCGTTGCCGTGCCGCCGTAGGCATCGCGGCGGGCCGAGCGGATCTGGTCGTCGGTGTAGCTGTTAGCCTGGCCGACTGCGCCGCTCATGGATTGCTGCAACTGATTGACGTTGACTGCATCCGTGCCTTGCACGCCGGCCGCGACGTTGGTGATCTGACGCTCCTGACCTGCTGCGCCGACCGATACCGTGCTCGCGCGATCCGCGACCGAGCCTTGACCCAATGCCACCGAGTTGTCGGCGCTGGCGTTCGCCGCGGCACCGAGCGCGGTGGCGTTGTTGCCGCTTGCGACCGAGTTCGCGCCCATGGCGATGGCGTTCGTGCCGGTGGCGTTGGCGTTGGCGCCCACAGCGACCGAATGCGTGCCCGAGGCCTGTGCACCTTCTGTGCCGACATTGCCGTCGGCGCTGAAGAACGGCACGTTCGGATTCACCGTGATGTTCTGCACAGCGTTGCCGATTGCCGTGTTCAGTTGGCCGACGTTGACGGCATCGGTTGAGTCCACGCCGTCGGCGACGTTGTGGATGATCGTGCCACCACTGGATGCATCGCCGCCGAGCGTGACGCTGTTCTTGTTGACGCTGCCGTCGGCGTTCTTGTCATACATCACGGCGCCGTCGAGCTTGGCGTCGGTCTGCGACGTAACTTCTTTCAACTGGGCAACGTTGACGGCGTCGGTGTCGGCGGTGCCGGCTGCAACGTTGGTGATCTGGCGTTCTGCGCCCGCTGAACCGACCGATACGGTGTTGATGCGATCGGCGATCGAGCCGTTGCCCAGGGCGACCGAGTTGGCGGAGCTGGCATTTGCCTGATAGCCGAGGGCCGTTGAATTGTCGCCTGCTGCCGTGGCGAGGGTGCCGACGGCCGTGCTGTTGTCTCCCTGTGCCCACGAGGAGGTGCCGGCTGCAAATGACGCGTAGCCGGAAGCGTTGGCGTACGCGCCGATCGCGACCGAGTGGTCGCCGTTTGCAGTGGCGTCGTCCGAGCCGTCATTGGCCCCGCCTGCCTTGAAATAGCGCGAGGCGTCAGCGGCAGCCGCATTCAGTTGGCTCAGGTTGACGGCGTCCGTAGCTTCTGTGCCGGCTGCGACGTTGGTGATTTGACGTTCTGCACCGCTTGCACCGACAGAGACGGTGTTAGCACGATCGGCGACCGAGCCCTGGCCCAGCGCGACCGAATTGACCGCGACGGCATTCGCCTTGTAGCCGAGGGCCGTCGAGCCGTCGCCTGCTGCCGTGGCGAGGGTGCCGACGGCCGTGCTGCTGTCTCCCTGTGCCCACGAGGAGGTGCCGGCTGCAAATGACGCGTAGCCGGAAGCGTTGGCGTAGGCGCCGATCGCGACCGAGTGGTCGCCGTTTGCGGTGGCGTCGTCCGAGCCGTCATTGGCGCCGCCTGCCTTGAAATAGCGCGAGGCGTTAGCGGCGGCCGCATTCAGTTGGCTCAGGTTGACGGCGTCCGTAGCTTCAGTGCCGGCTGCGACGTTGGTGATTTGACGTTCTGCGCCGCTTGCACCGACAGAGACGGTGTTAGTACGATCGGCGATCGAACCCTGGCCCAATGCGACGGAGCCGTCGGCGCTAGCGTCGGCCATGTTGCCCACCGCGATGCTGTTGTCGCTAGTGGCAGTGGCCTTATAGCCAATTGCAACGGAGTTGGCGCCGTCCACTTCCGAAAAGGCGCCGATGGACGTCGAGTTGATTCCCCTGACCGTGGATATGTTGCCGACGGCCGTACTGTATTCCGCCCCTGTGTCGACTAGCGCTCCACCGCCGGCGGCAAACGCTGCTTTGGCTTTAGCCTCTGCCATATAGCCGAACGCGCTGGCGCCGTTGACAGTCGCATTGGCCCCATAACCGAACGCGGAGGAGCCTGTACCCGACGCGACGGCATTCGCGCCTGCCGCGATAGCGCCTGGTTGACTAGCGCTTGCGTCGTGATCTCCAGCCGGGACTAGTGATGTGGCGTCGAAATAAATGTCAGCGTTCCCCGCATACGCTCCTGACACCCCTCCCAGCAAAACAGCACCAGCCAGCACAGCCTGTGCCAACGCCTGTTTCCGCGACGTCCCGCGTTTCGTCTTCCCCCGGGCCGTTTCCGACGTGGCCACCCCCGTTCCCGTCGCTTCACACCAAACCGATTTGTAAATCTTGTTCATTATTTAAGTAACTCCGCGGTTATTGCATGCGCGGACTGCAGATGAAAGCGCGGCGATTCGAATAAGGCGTCATCGCCCTGGTATGTCGCGCACAAAATAAGAACATATAGACCGCGGTTTCTCCGGTATCCGTTTTCCGTGTCCTGCTGATTTTTTCGCGCGTTCGAATCGCCGGCTTTACGCTCTTGAGTCCGCAGGATTAAGTGCATGGGTGATGATCGGCGGGATTGTCAGGTGTGGCGGGGGAGAGGTGGAATAAGCCAATTCCTAAACGGTTGAAAATAAATAATTGTTTGTAATTTATTTTGATTAATTGATATCCAAATGTATAAAATTAGGAAATATAAAGAATTGTCTTTATTTGTCTTATGCGAATTTTAAAAATGTAAGAATGTAATGATCCATTGATTTGATTAAAATAATGGCGTTGTGAAAATCGAATAAGGATTTCCTACATGAAGCCGGCGTTATGTCGGCAGTGCAGCGGAATATGCTGACAGTGTCGTGCCCGCATCCCGCCTGGTTTCCGCTTTTCCGCGCGTCGCACCCGCATCCACGTCAACCGCTGGTCACAGCAAACGTTCTACAATGACGGTTGTTCTCCGAAGTGAGTTTTCATGCGTAAATTTTTTCTTCCCGGCTTGACTGCCACGTTCGCCGCGGGTGCAGCGCTGGTCGCCGCCGCAGGCTTTTTTTCTCCGGCGGCTCACGCCAACAACGTGATCGTGCTCAATTCCGGCGAAGCCACGCTGAGCCTGATCGACGAGACCACTCATCAGGTCGTCGGCACGGTGCCGACGGGTAAAGAACCCCACCACCTGATGGCCACGCCGGACAATTCGTCGCTGATCGTCGCCAACTCGGTGTCGAACAACCTGATGTTCGTCGATCCGAAATCGGGCCAGGTTCAGCGCTGGGTCGAGAACATCGAGGATCCGTACCAGATCGGTTTTTCGCCCGACCGCAAGTGGCTCGTCACCACCGGGCTGCGTCTGGACCGCCTCGACATCTATCATTACGACAGCCAGAAGAACCAGATGACGCTGGCCTCGCGTCTGCCGCTTGCGGTGATGCCGAGCCACATGGCGTTCACCAATGACAGCAAGACGGTTTTCGTCACGCTGCAGGTTTCGGGCGAGCTGGCCGCTATCGATCTGGCCACGCAAACCGTCAAGTGGAAGATGAAGGTCGGCAAGGTGCCGGCTGGCCTGTGGATGACACCGGGCGAGAAGTACCTGCTGATCGGCATGACCGGGGCGGACTACGTCGCCGTGGTCGACTGGCGCAATCAGAAGATCGTCAAGACGATCCCGACCGGCAAGGGCGCGCACAACTTCCGTTCGCTGGCTGACGGCAAACATGTGGCGGTGTCGAACCGCGTTGCGAGCACGATCAGCATCATCGACGAAGATACGCTCACCAACGTTGGCGACATCACCGGCTTGATGCCGGGGCCGGACGACATGGAACTGTCCGCCGACAAACGCTATCTGTGGGTGACCTTCCGTTTCGCGAAGCATATCGGCATCATCGACCTGAACACGCGTAAGCTGATCCAGACGATTGCCGTCGGCCGTTCGCCGCACGGTATCTATTTCTTCAATCGCGCGCCGGTCACGGCGCCGAACGGCGCTTGACGCTGTTATCAGCGAACCGCCAGAAATGAAGTAACAGGCCAGCACCATGTTCCATCTGATTTTTTCTTCGCTCGACAGCTTCGTCTCAACGGTGCAGACGTTGCTGTACGTCGACGTGGTGCAGCCGCTGCTGTTCCGCTTCAATCTGATGGACTACGACGAAGACACTTTCGACAGCCTGTATTGGGTGATCGTCGGCGTCTTCGAGGTGCTGGCGATGTACGCGGTGCTGCGCCCACTCGAGGCGCTGCGCCCGGTCGAGCGATGGGAAAACCGCAAGGCGGTGCGCGTCGACGTGATCTACACATGGATCGTCAAGCTCGGCATCCTGAACCTGTTTTTCTTCTTCGCGCTGCAGCCGTTGTTCGACAACGTGCAGGCCTGGCTGCGTCTGCACAACATCGCGAATATCGAATTCGACAATCTGTGGCCGGGCGTCACTACGCAGCCGCTCGTCACGTTCGCGATGTATCTGGTCGTGCTCGATTTCGCTGGTTACTGGTACCACCGCTGGGAACATCGGTTCGGCGTCTGGTGGGAACTGCACGCAGTGCATCACAGCCAGCAGCAGATGTCGCTATGGTCGGACGACCGTAACCATCTGCTCGACAGTTTGTTGCAGGCGTCGTTTTTCGCATCGATCGCGCTGGTGATCGGCGTGCCGCCGTCGCAATTCGTCGTGCTGGTGGCAATCACGAACCTCGCGCAGAGCGTGCAGCACGCGAACATCCGTCTGTACTTCGGCTGGCTCGGCGAGCGCCTGCTGGTCAGCCCGACTTTCCATCGCCGGCATCATGCAATCGGCTATGGCCACGAAGGGTTGAAGTACGGTTGCAACTTCGGCGTGCTGTTCCCATGGTGGGACATGCTGTTCCGCAGCGTATCGTGGAGCCGCGAAATGGAGCCCACTGGCATCCGCGATCAACTCGAAGGTCGCCGCTATGGCGATGGTTTCTGGGCGCAGCACTGGCTCGCTCTTGTGCGCATCGCCGGGCGGCTTTCGCCGAAGCGCCGCGCCGAAGGCAACGACGCCGCTGCGGTCTGAGCATTCGTCTTCTTCTCATGCCGCCGGTTTCCCCGGCGGCGCGTCACGTGGTTTATCCTGTCCACGTTTGCGCGCACGTTCCTGAGTCGTTTTCCGGTCTGCATTTCGGTCTGTTCACCGGACCCTTCGCCGGTTCGCCGCGCTATTTCCTTCATTCCATCGTTTCGTTCACCGGCACTGGCTCGCATGAATGATCTGTTGCGCTCGTTCGGGCGCGCACTTGCAAGCGCACTCCACCCGCGCATGCTCTGGCTGACTTTCCTGCCGTTTCTGGCGGCAACGGTCGGGTGGGGCGTGATCCTGTGGTTTTCCTGGCAGACGCTGATCGGCGCCACGCGCACGTGGCTCGAAAGCTGGTCGTTCACGGTCACGCTTTATCATCTGTTCGACTGGCTCGGCTTTTCGGCGCTGCACACGGCGATCGCGCCGTTCATCGTGATTGCGATGGCGATTCCGCTGATCGTCGTCACGGTGCTGCTGTTGATCGCCACGCTGTCGATGCCGGCGGTGATCCGCTTTCTGTCGGCGCGGCAATTCCCCGGCCTTGAAATGCGCCGCGGCGGAACGTGGTACGGTAGCTTGGGCCACGCATTGTGGACCACGGTGGTTTGTCTGGTGCTGCTGGTCGTCACGTTGCCACTCTGGCTGGTGCCGCCGTTCTTCGCGCTGATTCCGCCGCTGCTGTGGGGCTGGCTGACGTATCGCGTGATGAGTTACGACGCGCTCGCGCTGCATGCCACGCGTGACGAGCGGCGCGCGCTGGTGCGGCGCTTCCGGTTGCCGCTGCTGTTGATCGGCATCGCGAGTGGGCTGCTGGGTTCGCTGCCGACGCTGCTGTGGGCGTCGTCGGTATGGCTGATCGTGCTGTTTCCCGTGATCACCGCGGTGACGATCTGGATCTACGCGTTCATCCTTGTATTTTCGGCGCTGTGGTTCGGCTACTACTGTCTGCGCGCACTGCAACGCATGCGCGCGGAAGAGCACGGCCCGCGGCACGCGGCGCCGGTTCCCTACTGAATTACTGACAAAGCGAAAGAGGCGGCAATGGCATTTGGCGTCATCATCATCGGCGACGAAATCCTGTCGGGCAGACGTATCGACAAGCATCTGCCGAAGGTCATCGAATTGCTGGGCGCGCGCGGGCTGGCGCTCGGCTGGGCGGAATACATCGGCGACGAGCCGGAGCGCATCACGGCGACGCTGCGACGCACGTTCGCCTCGGGCGACATCGTGTTCTCCACGGGCGGCATCGGCGCCACCCCGGACGACCACACCCGCCAGTGCGCGGCAGCCGCGCTCGGCGTGCCGCTCGAACTGCATCCGGAAGCGGCGAAGCTGATTCAGGAGCGTATCCGCGATATGTATCCGGCGAACGCCGCAACGCCGCTCGATCCGAATTCGGCTGAGAACCGGCATCGTCTGAACATGGGCACGTATCCGCAGGGCGCGTCGATCATTCCCAACGGCTACAACAAGATTCCTGGCTTCTCGATCAAGCAGCACTACTTCGTGCCGGGCTTTCCGGTGATGGCGTGGCCGATGATCGAGTGGGTGCTGGATACGCAGTATGCACATCTGCATCACGCGATGCCGCACGCGGAAAAGTCACTGCTGGTGTTCGAGCTGCCGGAGTCGCGGGTGACGCCGTTGATGGAAAAGATCGAACACGATTTTCCGGGTGTGCGGGTGTTCAGCCTGCCGAGCGTAGGCGATGCGGAGCGCGGCGGCGTGTATGCGCGGCATCACATTGATCTCGGTGTGAAGGGCGAACCGGAAGCGGTGGCGGCGGCTTTTGTGAAGCTGCGTGAAGGTGTGCACCTGCTGGGCGGCGATATCGTCGAGCCGGAGGCGGCTGCGGCTAAACCGCGCGCTTGAGTAGTGATTGAGCCTGGTCGTGCCGCCGTTTGATCGCCGCGCACGCCATCCTTCCTTCGGGCGCGCTTGCGCCCGTGCCTGACTGAAAACTCAACGCATCATCGGCCTGTCACATGCAGCGCGGACGATGCGTCTGATTGTCCCGCCCATCGCCCGAAGGCCCCTGCGAATCAGCAATCAGGCGCCGATCCACGGCAACCCGCGAAAGCACCAGCCCGACACCGTCTTCCGATGCCCCTGGCCGTCCTTGTCGCCTTCGAAGCCCTCCAGCAGGTCATACGCCTTGGTAAAGCCGGCTTGGGTAGCGGCGATCGCAGCGAGCTTCGAGCGCGCGGCGCTGCGACACAAAAACAGCACCGGCGCATCGGGCGAGGCGATGTGGCTCAGTTGCTGAAGGAATTCCTGGTTCGGTACGGCGCCGGGATAGCGCGTCCATTCCACGTGGGCGTATTGCCCGTCGCCGATAACCGGCCGGCCGACCCAATCGAGTTCGGCACGGGTGCGCACGTCGACGAGACGCGTGCGCGGATCGAGTTGCAGCAGTTCGAACGCCTCGGCGGGCGATATCGCGCCCGCATAGGGCAACTGGCTCTCGGTGCGGCGCTTGTCCGCCTGGGCGTACAACTGTTCGAGCGTGCTCATGAGCGCAAATCTCCGTCGGACCAAATGAACATTCTAGCGCGCGGCGTGCGACGCGCATGCGGTTCAGAGACGGCGTCCCGTCCGCACGAAGCAAGGAGACGTGCGCTCAATAGTGGTGCATATTCTCCAGAATGCACCAAAATAGAGGCGTCACCCGTTGCTGATTTTGTGAATGCACTAACTCGGTGCGTTGCGCAGTGTAAAGATTTGAGGGCTGCATGCTGTTCGGTGCGCCCATTCCCCGCAAACGCGCGCGCAGTGTGGTTCTGCGCCGGGTTGGCGCATACATGGCACAGAAGCTGCTTTATTGGTGCCGATCGATTTGTTCCAGCAGGCTTTTATGTTCATCCTCAACGATAGAGGGGTGGACGCGCCGGGACGGGTCAGCTAGATTGGGCGGCGGCTGAATCCGCCGAATTCGTTAATCAGGAGATAGGTTATGAGTAAATCCGTGGCCGACGTCGTTCAACTCGTCAAAGACGAGGACGTCAAGTTTGTCGACTTCCGCTTCACCGACACGCGCGGCAAAGAGCAACACGTTTCGGTGCCGGTGTCGGCATTCGATGAAGACAAGTTCGAAAGCGGCCATGCGTTTGACGGTTCGTCGATTGCCGGCTGGAAGGGCATCGAAGCATCGGACATGTTGCTGATCCCGGACGCGAACACCGCCTTCATCGACCCGTTCTACGAAGAGTCGACCCTCGTCCTGACCTGCGACGTCGTCGAACCGGCTGACGGCAAGGGCTATGAACGCGACCCGCGATCGCTGGCCAAGCGCGCTGAAGCGTACCTGAAGAGCACGGGCCTCGGCGACACGGCCTTCTTCGGTCCGGAACCGGAATTCTTCATTTTCGACTCGGTCAAGTGGGGCACGGACCAGTCGGGCACGTTCGTCAAGATCGGTTCGGAAGAAGCACCGTGGTCGTCGGCGATGGACTTCGAAGGCGGCAACACCGGCCACCGTCCGGGCACGAAGGGCGGCTACTTCCCGGTCGCTCCGGTCGACACGTTCCAGGACATCCGTTCGGAAATGTGTCTGTTGCTCGAACAGATCGGCATCCCGGTCGAAGTGCATCACCACGAAGTCGCGGGCCAGGGCCAGAACGAAATCGGCACGAAGTTCTCGACGCTGGTGCAACGCGCCGACTGGTTGCAGCAAATGAAGTACATCATCATGAACGTCGCGCACACGTACGGCAAGACGGCTACGTTCATGCCGAAGCCGGTGGTCGGCGATAACGGTTCGGGCATGCACGTTCACCAGTCGATCTGGAAAGACGGCACGAACCTGTTCGCAGGCAACGGTTACGCAGGTCTGTCGGAATTCGCGCTGTTCTACATCGGCGGCATCATCAAGCATGCTCGCGCGCTGAACGCGATCACGAACCCGTCGACGAACTCGTACAAGCGCCTCGTGCCGCACTTCGAAGCACCGGTGAAGCTGGCTTACTCGGCTCGCAACCGTTCGGCATCGATCCGTATTCCGCACGTGTCGAACCCGAAGGGCCGCCGTATCGAAACGCGTTTCCCGGATCCGATGGCGAATCCGTACCTGTGCTTCTCCGCGCTGATGATGGCGGGTCTGGACGGCGTGCAGAACAAGATTCACCCGGGCGAAGCGGCCGACAAGAACCTGTACGACCTGCCGCCGGAAGAGGATGCAAAGATCCCGACCGTGTGTGCCGGCCTCGACCAGGCGCTTGACGCACTCGACGCGGACCGCGAATTCCTGACGCGCGGTGGCGTGTTCACGGACTCGATGCTCGACGCGTACATCGAACTGAAGACGGGCGAGCTGCAACGCTATCGTCAGTCGGTGCACCCGATCGAATTCGAAATGTACTACTCGCTGTAAGCGGCAATGGCGCTTCGCCCTTCAAACGGCGAAGCGCTTTGCCCGACGCTCGCGATCGGTCACGAAGGGACGGCGGCGCCGTCCCTTTTTTGTTAGGCGCGAATGAGTCCATTCGCAGCGTTCGCGGCGCAGGGGCAATGAAGTAGCGCATCAGGCAGGACAATAAGCGGTACACCTGATTGATCACCATCTCCTATCGGCCAGACTGCAAGATGGTTCTGAAGAATCTGATGAAGGCAAGGAAAGGGCACGAGCAGACGCTGTCGGACGACGCTCAGCTTGTGGGTTCCGGTTTGCTGCCGGGCTTCGAGGCATTGCCGACGGTCGTGCTGGTGCTGGAGAAACGCACGTTGCGCGTGGTGTTTGCGAACCCGTCGGCGGAGTCGATGCTGGAGCTCTCGCGCAAGCAATTGACGCAGATGGCGTGGCCGGACATCTTCTCGAATGCGGACGAACTGCTCGCCACCATTTCGGCGATCGCCGCCCACCGTTTTCACGCGACGCATCTGGACGCCGTACTCGAGCGTCCGGGCCACGAGCCGCTGCATGTGCATGCGATCGTCGGCTTTCTGGAGAGCGTGCAAGACTACGTGCTGCTCGAACTGTTCGAGAACGAGCGGCATATCCGCACCGACCGCGAGGAACGCATCAACGACCTCACGGCGGTCAACAAACAACTGATCCGCAATCTCGCGCACGAGATCAAGAACCCGCTCGGCGGGATTCGCGGCGCGGCGCAACTGCTCGAATTCGAACTCGGCGAGCGTCAGCGCGACGAGTTGCGCGAGTACACGCAGGTCATCATCAAGGAATCGGACCGGCTGCAAACGCTGGTCGATCGCCTGCTGGAGCCACACCGTCATCCGCATATCGTCGGCGACGTGAATATTCATGAAGTGTGCGAGCGCGTGCGCCAGGTGATTCTCGCGGAGTTTCCGCGCGGTCTGACGATCGAGCGCGATTACGACGTGAGCGTGCCGGACCTGCGCGGCGACAAGGAGCAACTGATCCAGGCGTTGCTGAACATCGTGCGCAACGCTGCCGAAGCCTTGCGCGAACGCATCTCGCAAGGCGATGCGCGCATCGAATTGCGCACTCGCATTGCGCGCAAGATCACCGTGTCGAAACGTTTATGTAAGCTGGCACTGGACTTGCATATCACTGACAACGGGCCAGGCATTCCCGAAGAAATCCGTGACCGCATTTTCTATCCGCTCGTGTCGGGGCGCGAGGACGGCAGCGGTCTCGGCCTGACGCTCGCACAGACTTTCGTGCAACAGCACGACGGGCTGATCGAAGTGGAAAGCCGGCCGGGCCACACCGAGTTTCAGATTCTGCTGCCGCTCGACTGCTAAACATATGTATCTCAAGACTTCTGAACGACCTATATGAAGCCGATCTGGATAGTAGACGACGATCAATCGATTCGCTGGGTGCTTGAAAAAGCGCTCGCCCGCGAAAACTTCGCGACACGCAGCTTCGCGAACGTGCGCGAGGCATCGGCCGCGCTCGATCACGACAGCCCGCAGGTGCTGGTGTCCGACATCAGGATGCCTGGCGGCTCCGGCCTCGAATTGCTGCAAACCGTCCGCGACAAGGTGCCGGGCCTGCCCGTCATCATCATGACGGCGTTCTCGGACCTGGACAGTGCGGTCGCCGCATTCCAGGGCGGGGCATTCGAATACCTCGCCAAACCGTTCGACGTCGACAAGGCAGTCGAGCTGATCCGTCGCGCGGTGGACGAAAGCATGCGCGGCGAACAGACGTGGGACGACCGCGTTGCCGATGCACCGGAAATGCTCGGCCAGGCGCCGGCGATGCAGGACATGTTTCGCGCGATCGGCCGGCTGTCGCATTCCGCGGCCACCGTGCTCATTACCGGCGAATCAGGCACCGGAAAGGAACTGGTCGCGCGTGCGTTGCACCGACATAGCCCACGCGCGAACGGTCCCTTCATCGCGCTTAACACGGCGGCAATTCCGAAGGATCTGTTGGAATCCGAATTGTTCGGTCATGAGCGCGGAGCATTTACCGGCGCGCAGGCCATGCGCCAGGGGCGCTTCGAGCAGGCCGAGAACGGCACGCTGTTTCTCGATGAAATCGGCGACATGCCGTTCGATCTGCAGACGCGCCTGTTGCGGGTGCTGTCGGACGGGCAGTTCTATCGCGTCGGTGGTCACAATCCGTTGCGCGCCAATGTGCGCGTGATCGCCGCGACGCATCAGAACCTCGAATCGCGCGTGCGTCAGGGCTTGTTCCGCGAGGATTTGTATCACCGGCTCAATGTGATCCGCTTGCGTTTGCCGGCCTTGCGCGAGCGTAGCGAAGATATTCCGCTGCTTACGCGCCACTTCCTGCAAAAGAGTGCGCGCGATCTGGGCGTGGAGCCTAAGCGTGTGTCGGAAGAGGCGCTCGCTTATCTGGCATCGCTGCCGTTTCCGGGCAACGTGCGTCAACTGGAGAATCTTGCCAACTGGCTCACGGTGATGGCGCCGGCGCAGACCATCGAGATCAAGGACTTGCCGCCCGATCTGGGCCCCACGCAAGTCGGCGTGGCCGATCTCGCGGGCGGTGGCAACGGCGTGATCGGTGCGGGTGAAGCAGGGCTCGCCGGCGGCGCGCCGATCAACGGCATCAGCGCGGCCACTCATCCGGCCAGCGCTGCCGGCATGCCTGTCGCGACCACCGTCGCCGCCTGGGAAGGCGGCTTGCGCACCGAAGTCGCGCGGATGTTGCGCGAGAATGCGGCCGACGTCATGGATGAACTCGCGCGCCGCTTCGAAGCGGCGGTGATTCGCGAGGCGCTGGATTTCACGCGCGGACGCAAGGTAGAGGCGGCGGAGCGGCTCGGCATTGGCCGCAATACGATTACGCGCAAGATTCAGGAGCTCAATCTCGAGCCCTGAGGTTTGCGCGGTTAGCCGGGGCGGTTTGTCAGCCGCCCCGGCAGTTGTTACTTAGGCTGCCCCGTTAGGTCGGCTCCTGGGCAATCCCGCAGGCACCGCCGCATGGACAGCTTCGTCGGCTGTACCGTCAGCCGCTCCGGCGCGCAGCGTCAAAGGCTCTCCGGCTCCCGCAAGGCATAATCGACGCTGTTTTCATTCGACAGCCGACGATGCCCGCTTCTCCCGCTCTTTTCTCCTGGCCGCTTTCTTCCGATCCCTTTCTGTCGCTCGAAGCGCTCGACGACCCTGACGCGCTCGCGTGGGTCGAATCGCAGAACGCCCGCACGCGTGCCGCGTGGTGCAGCAGCGCGGAATTCGAGTCGCTCAAACAGCGGCTTGCCGACGCTTATCTGCCGCGCGAGCGTCCGGTCGTCCCCGATCGCTGGAAGGAGTGGGCCTACGATCTGTGGCAGGACGAGCGCAATCCCAAAGGCATCTGGCGGCGCACGACGTGGGCGGCCTGGCGCAGTGGCGCACCCGTCTGGCAGAACCTGCTCGACTTCGACGCGCTTGGTGCAGCCGAAGGCACGCCATGGGTCTGCGCCGAACTCGACATTCTTTATCCGGATGGCGATCGCGCGCTGGTCACGCTGTCGCCGGGAGGCTCGGATGCGCTGGTGGTACGCGAGTTCGACATTGACGCGCGACGGTTTGTCGACGACGGCTTCGTGATTGCGAAGGGCGGCAAGCACACGGCCTCGTGGATCGATCGGGACACGCTTTATGTCGGCTGGGACAACGGCCGCAAGACGCTGACGCGCTCTGGCTATCCGCGCGAAGTGCGGCGTTGGACGCGAGGGAGCGCACTGACCGACGCGCCGGTGGTCTTCAAAGGGGCGTTTGGCGACATCGGTGTGGAGGCTCACTACGATCCGATCGAGCGGCGCCACACGGTGGTGAGCAGCGTCGATTTCTTCGATTCGTATACGTACTACCTCGATGGCACCGATGGCGCTGCGGACGCGACCCATGCCGCCGGTGTGACCCACGCGGCCAATGAGCGCAATCCCGCTGATGCGGTTAATGCAGGCAGCGTTACCAATAGCGCGAGCGCCTGGCTGCAGTACGACGTGCCGTCGCACGTCGCGGTCGGCGGCTGGCAAGGCTGGCTGCTGCTCGAGCCGCGCCTCGATTGGGACTGCAATGGCGTGCGCTATCCGGGCGGCGCGTTACTGGCGATCCGCGAAGCCGCATTCTTGCGTGGCGAGCGTGACGTGGTGCCGCTTTTCACACCGACATCGCAAACCTCCGCCTGCGAGTGGACACACACGCGCAATCACCTGATCGTGTCGTACCTGGAAGATGTGCAGAGCAAGACCTTGCTGTGGACCCCGTCGCAAGCGGCCGATCAAGCCTGGCAATGGCATCAACGCCTCTTTCCGTCGCGTGACGATGTGCAAGCCGACGTCTCACCGATCGAGCCGACGCTGAACGATGAAGTGTTTGTCGATACCGACGACTATTTGCAACCGCCTGCGTACTGGCTCACCGATCTTGCCCAGAATGACCTGACCGATTGGACGTTGCTCGACCGCTGGCCGACTCAGTTCGATGCGGCGCCGTTCGCGGTGACGCGTGGGCACGCGGTGTCCGCGGACGGCACGCGGGTGCCGTACACCGTGATCGGACCGCGGGTTGCGCAACAAACTGCGCAAGAGCAGACGACGCAGACCGCGCAGCAGACGCGCGATCAAGTGTACGAGCGGACGCATGAGCAAACGGACGAGCAAGCGCAGGAGCAAGCGCGCCCCTGCTTGCTCAACGGTTACGGCGGCTTCGCGATTCCGTTGCTGCCAGGTTATCTGACCGGGCCGGGCATCGGCTGGCTCGAGCGGGGTGGCGTGTACGTCGTGGCGCATATTCGCGGTGGCGGCGAGTTCGGTACGCAGTGGCATACGGCGGCGCAGGGCGAGCATCGGCAGCGCTCGTTCGACGATTTCATCGCGGTGGCCGAGGCGCTCATCAGCACAGGCGTGACCAGCGCCGCGCAACTCGGCATTCAGGGGGGCAGCAACGGCGGCCTGCTGGTCGCGGCGAGCATGGTGCAGCGACCCGAATTATTCGGCGCCGTGGTGTGCGAGGTGCCGCTGCTCGACATGAGCCGCTATCACCTGCTGCACGCGGGCGCGTCATGGATCGATGAATACGGCGATCCGGACGAACCCGACGCAGCACGCGTGCTGGCGGCTTACTCGCCCTATCATCGCGTGAGTGCGGACGTGGCGTATCCGCCGGTGCTGTTCACCACGTCGACTGCTGACGATCGTGTGCACCCCGGACACGCGCGCAAGATGGCCGCGCGCATGCAGGCGCTGGGCGCAGTGAAGGTCTGGTATCGGGAGAACACGGAAGGGGGCCACGGCGGCTCCGATGAGCTGGAGCAGGCCGGGCATGATGCGATGGTGTTCGAGTTCTTGTGGCGCTGTTTGAACGGGCCGGCGTAGGCTTTTGAAACAGAGGCCGGCTGCCGCTCCGCTCTGATCTTGCTGAGGCCCCGCTTGGGGCCGCGCGTTCAGTCGATCTGGGCGACCACCGGCGCGTGGTCCGACGGTTGCTCCCATTTGCGCGGCACCTTGTCGACATCGCAGGCCGAGCACGCTTCTGCAAGCGCTTTCGACAGCAGAATATGGTCGATACGCATCCCCGCGTTACGGCGGAACGCCATCATCCGGTAGTCCCACCACGAATAGATTTTCTCCGGCTGCTCGAACTGACGGAACGCATCGATGAGACCAAGTTCGACCAGCCGCACGAACTCGGCGCGCTCTTCGGGCGACACCAGATTCTGGCCTTCCCATGCTTTCGGATCGTGCACGTCGCGATCTTCCGGCGCGATGTTGTAGTCGCCGAGCAGCGCGAGTTTCGGATACACCGCCATTTCGCTCGCGATCCAGTCGTGCAGGGCGGAGAGCCAGCTCAGCTTGTAGGCGAATTTGTCGGTGCCCGGCGCCTGGCCGTTCGGGAAGTATGCGGAGATGATGCGCACGCCCTCGACGGTCGCGGCGATCACGCGTTGCTGCGGGTCCTCGAAGCCGGGGATATTGCGCACGATGCTGCTTTCGTCGACGTTCAGGCCTTCGCGCACGAGGATGCCGACGCCGTTATAGGTCTTCTGGCCCGCGAACCAGCTCCGGTAACCTTTTGCTTCGAGTTCGGCGCGAGGGAATTTGTCGTCGGTCAGCTTCAATTCCTGAAGGCACAGCACGTCCGCGTGACTGGTTTCGAGCCAGTCGGTGACGTGCTGCAGGCGGACTTTGAGGGAGTTGACGTTCCAGGTGGCGATTTTCATAAAGTTCTCACATTCTTGCTGGGCAAGGCTTTGTGGGGCACTGACCCCGCGTTCCGCTTTGTTTTTGCTTCAGCGACGACCCGTCTGGCGACCCGGATTCGGATTGGCAGGATCGGGGCGATTCCGATAGTCCCGCATCTTATCGCGCGAGGCGAGCGACGGTGAAAATTGCCCCGGCGGCCGTCGAAAATAAAAGCCCGACGCCGTCATGCCGCGGCGTATAGTGGGATCACCTTTACGCGCATCGGGAATGCATCATGGCCCAACTATATCCAGCCCTTTATAAGGACTTCGAAGTGCATCCGCTGGTGTTTTCGCGGCAGTTCGACAAGTTCGACGGTCACAAGCGTCATGCCGAAGGTTACGACGTGGCGGTACGTGTATGCCGGCCGGGCGCGATCAGCGGCTCGAAGGCAAGCCGCGTGTTTCGTCTGGTGCTGCCGTCCACGTTCTCCGATTTCGGCGTGGCGAAACGCAGCGCGAGCCAGTACGGCGCGGACATCATCGACGGCAAAGTGGACGGCGCGACGGTCGAGGATCTCTGAGTCGCCTGCTCATGCGCCGCATTCACTTGCTGCACGAGTGTGGACACGCGACGGGCACCTCATTTGAAATTATTTGATCCGATTGTTTGACGTCTCGCGAACGGCCCTATATACTCTTTTTCTCTGACGCGGGGTGGAGCAGTCTGGCAGCTCGTCGGGCTCATAACCCGAAGGTCGTAGGTTCAAATCCTACCCCCGCAACCAAGCATTGTTGAAAGCCCGCTAGCGCAAGCTACGCGGGCTTTTTAACTTCTGCCGTCTGCTCTCATGCGTGCATGCGCCACGCGCGCTTGCATTCACTCCGACTCGATCGCCCAGTCCACCGCCGCTTGCGCATGCAATGCGGTCGTGTCGAACACGGGTAGCGCCGAATCTTCCGGCTTGATCAGCAAGGTGATTTCCGTACAGCCGAGAATCACCGCCTGCGCACCCCGCGCGGCAAGTGCTTCGATCACACGTTGATATACCGCACGCGAGGCGTCATTCACTTTGCCGTGGCACAGTTCGTCGTAGATGATGCGGTGCACATCCGCGCGTTCGGCTTCATCGGGAATCAGCGTCTCGAGGTCGTAGCGTTCGCGTAAGCGCCCTGTGTAAAACGTCTGCTCCATCGTATAGCGCGTACCCAGTAAGCCCACCCGCGTGATTCCTGCGGCGCGCAGCGCGTTGCCGGTCGGATCGGCGATGTGCAGGAAGGGCACGCCGATCGCCTGTTCGATCGATTCATACACGCGATGCATGGTGTTGGTCGCCAGTATCACCAGGTCGGCGCCGCCGCGTTCGAGTTGGCGTGCGGCGTCGGCCAGCTGATCGCCGAGCGCGGTCCAGTTGCCGGCGCGCTGGTTGGCCTCGATCGGCGCGAAATCGACCGTCAGCATCAGGCTGCGGGCGTTGTGGTGGCCGCCGAGGCGCGCCTTGGCGCGGCGGTTCAGGAGCCTGTAGTACTCGGTGGACGACTCCCAACTCATTCCGCCGATCACGCCGATGGTTTTCATGGTCTTGCTCCGTTGGTGGATGATGCAGGCGGTTGCGTGTCGAATGCCGGGCATCGAACGTGTGGAAAGTCGAGTATAGGCGGGCGTTGTCATTCGTAGCCGGTACGGATTGCTTTCCGCCCGCCGGTACGGCGTCTTGCTAAAACGCCGGCACGCAATTTCTGACGCCGATAGAATCGCAATCAGTCAAAGAGCGGTCAACAGGGAGCGAATCATGGATCTAATCATCCGCCGAGCGATGCTGCCGCCGGGCGCCACATCACAGCACAAGCAGCACAAACAGCCGGTCGACATCGGCATCGAAGCGGGCCGTATCGTCGCCGTCGAACCGAATCTGGCCGCGAGCGCGCACGAAGAAATAGACGCCGCCGGGTCACTCGTCACGCCGCCATTCGTCGATCCGCATTTCCACATGGACGCGACGCTGTCGTACGGTCTGCCGCGCGTGAACGCGTCGGGCACTTTGCTGGAAGGCATCGCGCTGTGGGGCGAACTGAAGCCGGACCTCACGCAGGAGGCGCTGATCGAGCGCGCGCTGCAGTACTGCGATTGGGCTGTCGCGCGCGGTCTGCTGGCGATTCGCAGCCACGTGGATGTGTGCGATCCGCGCTTGCTCGCGGTCGAGGCGCTGCTCGAAGTGAAGCGTCGCGTCGCGCCTTATCTCGATCTGCAACTGGTCGCGTTTCCGCAGGACGGCGTCTTGCGCAGCGCCGGCGCATTCGAGAATCTCAAGCGTGCGATTGCGATGGGCGTCGACGTGGTCGGCGGGATTCCGCATTTCGAACGCACGATGGCCGACGGCGCGCAGTCCGTGCGCATGTTGTGCGAGTTCGCGGCGGAGCAGGGCTTGCGCGTCGATATGCATTGCGACGAATCGGACGATCCGATGTCGCGCCATATCGAAACGCTCGCAGCCGAAACGCACCGGCTCGGCTTGCATGGGCGCGTCGCCGGTTCGCACCTGACTTCGATGCATTCGATGGACAACTACTACGTCAGCAAGCTCTTACCACTGATGCGCGAGTCGGGCGTCGCGGCGATCGCCAATCCGTTGATCAACATCACGCTGCAGGGTCGCAGCGACACGTATCCGAAACGGCGCGGCATGACACGTGTGCCGGAGATGATGGCAGCGGGCATCAACGTCGCGTTCGGCCACGACTGCGTGATGGATCCGTGGTACAGCCTCGGCTCGGGCGACATGCTAGAAGTTGCGCACATGGGTTTGCATGTTGCGCAGATGACGGGCGTCGACGGTATGCATGCGTGTTTCGACGCGGTCACGGTGAATGCCGCGCGTATTCTCGGACTGGAAGGCTACGGCGTCACGCCGGGTTGCGCGGCGAATCTCGTGCTGCTCGACGCACGCGACCCGGTCGAAGCGATCCGCTTGCGCGCCGCGCGGCTCGCGGTGGTGAGTCGCGGCAAGGTGGTGAGCCGCGCGCCTGCTGCGCGCGCGGCGTTGTCGCTGGAAGGGCGTCCTGCCGAGGTGGATTTCAAATTGCATCGCGGTTAGCCGCCGTGCACCGTTCGCGACATACGCGCGAATGGAAAATGCAGGTGCTTGCTCATGAAAAAACACCCCGCATCGTTGGACGGGTATCCAACGATGCGGGGTGCAGTTCAATCACCGGATTTTTAGCCGATGTCGGCGTTTATCTACAACGCCGCCGAATGCTTCAACGCAAGATTCAATGCCAGATTCAATGCGTCGGGGCAGGCGTCATGCCATTGTGACGTAGCAGCGCATCGATACTCGGCTCGCGGCCGCGGAACGCCTTGAACGATTCCATCGCGGGACGGCTGCCGCCCACTTCCAGAATCTCCTGGCGATAACGCATGCCGGTTGCCTGATCGAGCACGCTGCCGCTCGCGGCTTGTGCGGCTTCTTCGAACGCCGCATACGCATCGGCGGACAGCACTTCAGCCCACTTGTAGCTGTAGTAGCCCGCCGCATAACCGCCCGCGAAAATATGGCTGAACGTATTCGGCCAACGCGAGAACGAAGCTTGCGGCACGACGTGGAAACGCTCGTTGATCTCGCTCGCGAGTTCGGTGGCGTTCTTCGTGCCGGACGCATCGAAACCGGTGTGCAGTTGCATGTCGAACATCGAGAACACGATCTGGCGCAGCGTACCTAGACCGCTCTGGAAATTCTTCGCTGCGAGCATCTTGTCGAACAGATCACGCGGCAGTGGCTTGGCGGTGTCGACGTGTGAGGTCATGTCGCTCAATACGTCCCACTCCCAGCAGAAGTTCTCCATGAATTGCGACGGCAGTTCGACCGCGTCCCACTCGACGCCGTTGATGCCCGACACGCCCAGTTCATCCACACGCGTGAGCATGTGATGCAACCCGTGGCCGAACTCGTGGAACAGCGTGATCACTTCATCATGCGTGAAGCAGGCGGGCTTGCCGCCGACCGGCGCCGAGAAGTTGCAGGTCAGATACGCCACCGGCGTTTGCACGCTGCCGTGCGTGTGCTTGTGACGGCCACGCGCATCGTCCATCCATGCGCCGCCGCGTTTGCCTTCGCGTGCATACAGATCGAGATAGAACTGGGCGACGAGGCCGCCGTCCTGATTCTCGACGCGGAAAAAGCGCACGTCCGGATGCCACACGGCTGCTTCGTCGCGACGGATGCGCACGCCGAACAGCGTTTCGGTGACCTTGAAGAGGCCCTTGAAGACGGTGTCTTCCGGGAAGTACTGTTTGACTTCATTCTCGGAGAACGAATAGCGCTTCTGACGCAGACGTTCAGCGGCAAACGTCATATCCCACGGCTGCAGGTCGGCCATGCCGAGTTCGTTCGCTGCAAATTCGCGCAGTTCCTTCCAGTCCTGTTCAGCGTGCGGGCGCGCGCGCGTGGCGAGGTCTTCGAGGAAGGCCATGACTTGCGCCGGCGACTCGGCCATCTTTGGCGCGAGCGAGACTTCGGCGAAGTTGTTGTAGCCGAGCATGTGCGCTTCTTCGGCGCGCAGCTTCAACTGATCGGCGAGCACGGCCGTGTTGTCCCATTCCGGCTTGCCGTTGCCGTATTCCGGACCGAGTTCCGACGCGCGCGTCACATACGCGCGGTATATCGTTTCGCGCATCGCGCGATTTTCCGAGTACTGCATGATCGGGAAATACGACGGGAAGTGCAGCGTGAATTTGTAACCGGTTTTGCCCTCGCGTTCGGCTGCTTCCTTCGCGGCTTCGATCACGTCTTCGGGCAGGCCGGCCAGTTGCGCTTCATCGCCGGCTTCGACGAGATAGGCGTAAGCGTTCGTTGCGTCGAGCACGTGATCCGAAAACGCTTTCGACAACCCCGCCTGCTTTTCCTGCAATTCGGCGAAATGCGGCTTCTGGTCTTCCGGCAATTCCGCGCCCGAGAGGCGGAAATCGCGCAGCGCATTGCCGAGGATCTTCTTGCGCTCGCCGGTCAGCGACGAAAAATCGCTGCTGGCGTGCAGTGCCTTGTACTTCTCATAGAGCGCGAGATTCTGGCCGACGCTCGACCAGAACTCGGTGACGCGCGGCAGATTCTCGCCGTACACGGCGCGCAGTTCCGGCGTATCCGCCACGGCGTTCAGATGGCCGACCACGCCCCAGGCGCGCGACAGCGGTTCGGTTGCGCGTTCGACCGGCTCGACCACATCGGCCCAAGACGCGGGCGTAATGGGCTGGGCGGCGCGTTCGACCGCGGCGGCCGCATCGGTGAGCAGGATATCGAGGGCGGGTGTGACGTGTTCGGGGCGGATTTCGCCAAAGCGCGGCAGGTCGGAGAAATCGAGGAGCGGATTGTCGTGCTTCGAGGGGGTAGTGGACATAAGGCTTCCTGTCTGACGCGGGTGAACGGGTAATCGGTGCATCGACGGGCGCGCGATGGCGCCCCAATGACACTCCATAGGGACATTATTGGGGCAGGGCGCGCCGATTCCAATCCGTCGGTAGACAAATTATCAGATGTCGCGTGACTGTGCCCGGAGGAGCGAATCCGGAATGCGGTTCAGACGGTGGCAATGCGCTAGCTGGTTGCCGCTGCTTGAACCGCTCCCGCTGTGCCGCGACGCTCTGTGGGAAAGCGAACGGTGCAAATTGCTGCCATGCCGCATTCTGGCGTGTCTGCACCCGTTAGTGACGCTTTCTGTAAGAGGTATCGATGAACCCGCTTTCGCACGCTCTATCGCGCAACGGTAACAACTTCGATCTCGTGCGGCTCCTTGCCGCCATCGCCGTGGTGTATGGCCATTCGTATCTGCTGCAGGCACCCGACGGCACGACGGATTGGGTCCAGAATGCGCTCGGCTTCGATGGTTTCGGCGCACTCGGCGTCTATGCGTTTTTTCTGCTGAGCGGCATGCTGGTGACCGCCAGTTTCGACCGGCAACGTTCGGTGCCTCGTTTCGCCGCGTTGCGCATCGCGCGCCTGTGGCCGGCGGTGGCGGGCGGCTCGCTGGTGACGGTGTTCATCCTCGGGCCGCTGTTGACGACGCTGCCGCTGCGCGACTATTTCGCCTCCGGCATGACGTGGGCCAACCTCGACAACTTTTCCACCATCGTGCTGAAAACCGGCTGGGCGCTGCCTGGCGTGTTTGAACACAACCGCTTTCCCGTCGACGTCTGCGCGCCGCTGTGGACGTTGCCGCTCGAAGTGCGCTGCTATCTGATCGTGATGGTGACCGGCATGCTGGGGTTGCTGTCTAGCGCGCGCGGCGTGGCGCTGGCGGCGGCGCTCGGGTGCGCTGCCTTCGTTCTGCGCGTGCATCTGCCGCATCTGCAGATCGGCCTGCGCGACTTCAGCGAAACGCCCGGCGGCTATTCGTTCTGGCCGGAACCGTTTTTCATGCTGGGAATGCTGCTGTACGGCTGGCGCGAACGGCTCGATATCAACGGCCTGACCGCGCTCGCGCTGGCGATGGTGTTTCTGGTGTTCCGCGACACGGCGGGCGCTCAACCGCTGTTCTATCTGGCTTTCGCATACGGCGTGCTGTGGGTGGGCGCGACGCCGCTCCTGCGGCGCTTCGTGCCGCGTCACGACTACTCGTATGGGATTTATCTGTACGGCTTCATGGTGCAGCAATGCGTCGCGAATATCGCGCCGCAGTTGAGCCATGTGACGGCGGTGCTGATCGCCGCGCCGTTCATCGTGCTGTGCGCGGCGCTGTCGTGGCACTTCGTTGAGCGGCCGGTGCTGAGGTGGTGCCGCGAGCGTCTTGCGCGCCGGTCAACGACGCTTGGCGCGGGGATAGCGACGCGGTGAGTGTCCTGTTTGGCGCCGATGTCTGCCACCGGCACTTGCTGCCCTGGTTTGACGCCGGAGTTTGAAGGTTTGCATGCCGGCGAAATCACTTCGCCGGCATGAGCCATCAGCGTTACGCCTTTGCTGCCGCTTCGCGCTCGGCGGCTTCGATCGTGTTGACCAGCAGCATCGTGATGGTCATCGGACCGACGCCGCCCGGCACCGGCGTGATGTAGCCGGCCACTTCCTTGACGCCTGCGAAATCGACGTCGCCGCACAGCTTGCCGGCTTCGTCGCGATTCATGCCGACGTCGATCACAGCCGCACCCGGTTTCACCATGTCTGCCGTGAGAATGTTGCGCAGGCCCGTGGCGGCGACCACCACGTCGGCGTTGCGGGTGTGGGCAGCCAGATCGCGCGTCTTGCTATGGCAGATCGTGACGGTCGCGCCCGCTTCGAGCAGCAGCAGCGCCATCGGCTTGCCGACGATGTTCGAGCGGCCGATCACCACCGCATTCGCGCCTTGCAGCGGAATCTCGTAGGCCGCCAGCATTTTCATCACGCCGTACGGCGTGCACGGGCGGAACAGCGGGCGGCCGGTCATCAGCGCGCCGGCGTTGGCAACGTGAAAACCGTCGACATCTTTTTCCGGGGCGATCGCCTCGATCACCTTGTGGCTGTCGATATGCGGCGGCAACGGAAGTTGCACCAGAATGCCGTGAATCCGCGGATCGTGGTTCAGTTCGTCGATGCGTGCCAGCAGTTCGGCTTCCGGCAGATCGGCCGGATAGCGGTCGAACGACGAACCGAGGCCGTTGTCATTACACGCCTTGACCTTGTTGCGCACATAGACTTCGCTCGCTGGATTGTCGCCGACCAGCACCACGGCGAGGCCCGGCTGATGCCCGCGGGCGGTGAGGGCTGCGGCGCGCGTGGCGACTTCGGCGCGCAGGGACTTGGAAAGGGCTAGGCCGTCGATCAGTTTGGCAGTCATGGTCGGTCGAGATGGGCGGTTTGGAAAGCGGAGCAGGGCGCAGGCGCGCGTGCGCGGCACGTGCGATGGCGCTTTTCACCGGAAACGGGTCGGCACGTGAAAAGCGTGCGGCGCGAATCAGAGATAAGCAGCGCTGCAAAGTCCGACATTATACCGGCCCGGCATGGCGTGCCATGTACGGATTCCGGGTGAGCGGGCGCGCCGGAATCCGCGATGCCTCCAACCGTCGAGCGACTTCTCCCGCTACTCCTGCACCGGCTGCCAGCTATCGTCCGGGTCGAACGATTTAATGGCGGCCGCGGCACGCGCGGTTTGCGACCCGAGGTTCTTCTGATAGACCTGACCGTCCTGATTGACGATAAAGCTCATCACGCCGGTCTTGCCGTACTCGGCCGGCGAGGCGATCAGACCAAACCCTTCGGTCAGCACGCCGTTTTCGACGTAGTTCTGCGCGCCCCCCTTCGCGTGCGCACCTTACGCCGTCAGGATCCGGTAGTGATAGCCGTGGTAGGCCTCTTTCGGCAGGGTGCCGTTGGGCATGGTGGCGGCGAGCGGTCCGAGCGGGCTTTCCGTTTCGCCGGGCGCCGTCGCCCAATACAGGCCGTCATGCTGGCCCTGCGTACTGACGAAGCGCTGTGCGTAGTGCTGGGTCAGGTTGTGGTAATCGTTTTGTGCGTCGAGGTAGGCGAGCGAGGTGAGGATCGCCGCGTGTTCGTTGCGTCCGATGCGGCGTGTCAGCATCTCGTCCTGCGCGGCGGGCGGATCGAAACGCCAACCCTTGCCAGCTTGCACGAGCGGAATCGGCAAGGTCCAGCCACTGTCGCCGACCGCCAGATGCGCGGTTGCGCGACCCTTGCTCTTCGCTGGGTCCTCGATGATCTGATGCCCCTTCGACCAAGCGCCGAGGAACTGGTAGATGTCGTCCTCGCCGATTCCTTCGGAAGGAATGTAGCGATGAAAATCGTTGCCGAGTACGTGTTTGAGCGCACCTTCGTCGTTGCGGGCCAAGGCGTCGACGAACGCACTGGCTGCTTCGTCGGCAGTGGGATAGATCGCCTGCGCGTGGGCGGCGGTCGTGCCGAGCAGCAATACCGGCGCCACCAGCAGGGTGCCGGTCGTGCCGAGGGCGACGGCGAGTGTCAGAACGTGGGCGCGCAAGGCGCCGCGTGGGAATAAGCGAATCATCAGGGACTCCTCTTGATCGTTCAACGGTTGCGGCCGAGGGGGCGCTCACCGCCGCCACCGCCCAGTCTGCCGCCACCAGCGCCGCCACCGCCGCCGCGCTGGACTCCGCCGCCGTTTGCACTGAGACTGGCGCCCGTGCGTTGCTGACCGCCGCCGTTGGCGCCGAGGCGCCGTTGCTGGAACGGTTCGCGGCCGCGTTGCGGCTCGCCTCGCCGCGCTGCGTGTCCTGCCGCGCGGTGTTCCCGTCACCGGCCCCGCGTAACGCGTTATCGCGGTTGGCGTTCTGCGCGCGGTTTTGCAGATCGGCGTTCTGCGTGCCGCCCTGGTGGATCCCTTGCACGCGCTGGCTCGCGCTGCCGCTCAGGTTCTGGCCGGTGCGGTTCTGCAAGGTCTGCTGCGCCTGGGCGCGGGCGGCGTCGTCACGGCCGCGATAGGCATCGTGCTGCGCACTGCCGAGGTTGTTGTTGACATTGCGGTTGACGTTCGTGTTGTTGACGTTGCGGTTGACGTTGGTGTTGTTGACGTTGCGATTGACGTTGGTGTTGCGGTTCCAGTTCGTCGTGCTGCTATTCACGTTGATCTGGTTGTTCACATTGATGTTGTTGTAATGGTTCACGTTGATGTTGACGTCGTGCGTGTTCCAGTTGAAGCCGCCCCACAGCGAATTGGCAACCGCGACACCGGCGCCGAACGCAAGGCCGGTAGCGAAACCGGTTGCGATTGCATAACCGGGCGGCGGCGGCACATACACGGGCGGGTAGGCCGGATAGGGCCATGTCCCATAGACGACAGTCGGGTTATAGGTCGGCACGTAGACCACTTGTGGATTGGCCGGCACGATCTGAATGGTGCTTTGCTCGACCACGACCTTCTGCTGTGAACTCGTTTTCAGATTGCCCGCCGCTTGAGCCTGTTTGCGCAGGTGTTGCACGGAGTCCATCACGTCGTTTGGCTGGGCCAGAAAGGCGTTGCCGAGTTGCGAGACCCAATCGGGTTTCGACGCCATCGTCGCGAGGACCTGCGGGAAGGCGACGAGTGACTGCACGCTCGGGTCCCAAGGCTCCGACGCGACCGCTTTGACGGCGTCGTCGCCTTGCAATTTCGAGTTTGCTTTCGACCATGCGGCCGCGGCCTGCACGTCTTGTGGGAAGGTGGCGGCCATCAGCACCTGCGCAAGCAGTGCGTCGGGATAGAGCGCGATGGGCGCGGTCAGCGAATCGAGTTGCTGGTTCGACATCTTCGCGGCGCTTTGCGCATAGACCGCACTCGGCATGGCCAGACCGGCGAAGAGTGGCGCGCCCACAAGTGCGGCGCAAACAAGCAACACACGCGAACGGTGTGTTCCGGATCGTTTCACGATGAAATCCTCCCGGCTGCGTTAGACGCGCGAAGTCGATGAGCAGCGCATGCTGCGTTGCTTCGGCGCGATGGAATGGAGAAGGAAGCGAATAAAGGTCGGCTCAGCTTCGCTTGAACCGTTCGATATGACAGATGCCTCAGCAATGCGGCCGAACCGCTTTAACTGATTTGCGCCGCACGGCGACGCCGCATACGACAACGACAGCACACTTGTTCTGCGTTCATCGGGCATCAAAGATTCCTGTTGAGGAGTTCTTTGTAAATTAAGGGGCGCAGCGAAGCTTGTCAATCTTGTCAGAGGAAAGAAGTTATTGCTGCGCAGCGTAAGCGTTTGCTGAGTAATGCGTAATGATTAGCGGATGTGCCGAGCCATGCCGCGCGTCGCTGTCGCGAAGCGGGAGAAGGGAGGAGAGGGGAATGGAACAGACCGGACTAGTCGACAGTCCGGCCGTTGAACCGCAATAGCGAGCCGCGGGCTGTGCCACGGTCGTTAAGTTTATTGCGCCGGTTGCGGCTTGTTCGACAGCGCAAGTCGCAGCAGGTCGGCGACCGTGTTGACGTTGAGTTTTTCCATGATGTTCGCGCGGTGCGCTTCAACCGTCTTGATGCTGATGCCGAGGTCGTCGGCGATCTGCTTGTTCAGGCGGCCGGCGATGATGCGTTCGAGCACCTGATGTTCACGCGCGGTCAGCTTGCCGAGACGTTCTGCCGCAGCGCGTTGCTGCTGCACGCTGGTGCTTTCGCTGCGCGCCTTGTCGAGCATGCGCTCGACAAGCTTGCGCAGTTCGGCTTCGTCGAACGGTTTTTCGATGAAGTCCATGGCGCCTTTTTTCATCGTCGACACAGCCATCGGCACATCGCCGTGGCCCGTCACGAAGATGATCGGCAGCGACGCGTTGTCGGCGATCAGGCGTTCCTGCAACTCGAGCCCGCTCATGCCGGACATCCGCACATCGAGAATCAGACAAGCGATCTGGCCCGGATGCGTATGCGGCTGCCATGCGTCGATAAACTGCTCGGCGCTGGAGAAGCATTGCACGCGGTAGCCGTTCGCCTCCAGCAGCCAGCGCAGCGAATCTCGCACGGCCTCGTCGTCGTCGACGACAAAGACAGTTTCCTGTGTGGTGACTGGGCTGTTCATAGCTCTCCCGTAACGGTTTGTGGTGTCGGCGCCTCTGACCCGCCGTTGCTCGGGCCGTCAGGCTCTCCAATAGGCAGACTGCAATGGAACGTGGCGCCTGTGATGTGGCCGTCAGATTCGACGTTGTTGACCACCCACAGACGGCCGCGGTGCGATTCGATAATCGAACGGCAAATATTCAGCCCCATGCCCATACCATCGGACTTGGTGCTGTAAAACGGTTCAAACAGACGCTCGGCTGTCGCTTCGTCGACACCCGGTCCCTGGTCGACGACGCTGATGCAGACAAACCCGCTTTCCAGTCGCACGACGACGCGAATCACGGGGTCGACCGCATTCGGACGCGCATCGTGCATGGCCTCGACGCCGTTCTTCAGCAGGTTGACCAGCACCTGCTCGATCAGCACCGGGTCGACGTAAATCACCGGCAGGCGCGAGCGCAGATCGGTCACGATGCGAATCTTGCGCTTGCGCGCTTCGAGTTCGGCGAGACCCACGGCATCGGCGACGATATCGGCCACGCGCGTAGCCTGGCGTTTCGGCTCGCTGCGTTTCACGAACTCGCGAATGCGCTTGATGATCATGCCAGCCCGCACTGCCTGTTGGGCGGTTTTCTCGAGCACGGGCAGAAGATTGTCAGGCGTCGTTCGACCGGATTTAACCAGTGCCACGGTTCCAGAGCAATAGTTATTGATCGCGGCGAGCGGCTGATTCAGTTCGTGCGCGAGCGACGAGGCCATTTCGCCCATCGTCATCAGGCGGCTGGTGAACTGCAGCTTCTCATCCTGCTGGCGCGAGAGTTCCTGAGCCTGCTTGCGGGTGGTGATGTCGGTCGCGATCTGCATTTGCGCGAGGTGGCCGTCCACCCACTGGATGTACTGGCGGCGTACTTCGAACCATTTCTGAATGCTTTGCACGTAGACTTCCTGCGCGTCGGCGGTGCTTTCGGTCAACGCGGCAGCCGGCAGACCCGCATAGGCATCCACCATATCGATCGAATCGGACGACGCCTGTGCGCTATCGAACCCGCCGCCCGCCAATTCCAGATGGCCGTCCGGGCGAATGCCGAACAGGTGGCGGTAGTAGCGGTTGGCGAACAGCAATTCGGCTTCGTCGGCGGCCAGCACGGACACGGCGGCGTCGAGACTTTCCAGCACGGTCGTGAAGCGTTCGTGTGCGGCGGCGAGCTCTTCGCGCGCGCGCTTCGGTTCGGTGATGTCGGTCATCGACGACATCCAGCCAGTCTGGCGGCCCGAGCTGTCGATCAGCGGCGACACATAGAGGCGCGCATGGAAGAGCGAACCGTCCTTGCGGCGAACCCGCAATTCGAAGCCCGAAGAGGGGGCTTTGCCGCGCAGCGTCATGTCGAGCTGGCGTTGCATCTCAGGGTAGGCGTCGCGCGGCCAGTAAGCGAACGGCGCGTTCTTGCCGACCAGATCGCTTTCGTCCCAACCGGTCATGCGGCAAAAGGCCGGATTGACGTGAGTGATGCGGCCGTGCATGTCGAGCACGCGCATACCGATCAGCACCGAGTTTTCCATCGCGCGCCGGAAGAAGGCTTCGGCGTAGAGCGCCTGCTGCGCCTCGAAACGTTGCCGCGTGTGCTTCCACAAACTCCACAGACTCCACAACACGAAGCACGACAGGCCGGCCACCAGCCAGACCAGCGTGTTGTTGGTGAAGTTGGTCATCTGCGGGAACGCGTAGACGCGTACCGAGACGCCCTGGCCCGGCGGGTCGAGCGGCAGATCGTAGAACATGTCGCGCGGCAGGCGCGGGCGGGTCGACGTGGTGGTCAACTCGCGGTTGTTCACGTCGATGATCGAGATTTTGTATTTCGCCGACAACTCGGGCGGAATGTCGTGCTTCAGGATGCCTTCCACGGAGAACACGGCGGCAATCGTGCCGAGGAAGTCGCGGTCGCGGTAGACCGGCGTCTGCAGCGTGATGTAGCCGTTGCCGAGGTCGTCGTAGATCAGCGGCGAGTACACCTGGCGGCGCGTATTGCGCGCCTCGTTGAAGGCGGCTTTGACGGCCTCGTCCATCTGCGCGTCGTTCGGCTTGGCGAGACGCTGGCCGAACACGGGGAGTGCGGTATTGGGCCAGCGCGGCTGCTGCAGGCTCGTGTACCAGTTCATGTAGAGGATCTCGGGATGCCCCTGCATGATGTCCGTGGTGGACACCTGGAATGAATGCGGATCGGCGTGGCCGGCGACGAGATCGCGGGCGAGGGCCTGAATCTGTTCCTGCGCGCCCGTCATGGACAGGCGGATCTGCTGCTGCGCCCACGCGACGTTACGGTAGAGCGTGTCTTCCTGTTGCTGCTGTTCGCGCCGGTTCAGGCTCCACAGAATCAGGCTCATGACGACCAGGAAAACCAGGATCGACAGCAGCGGCGTGAGCAAATAGGAGTTCGACCACCACGGTCCGTGGTGCCAGCGGGAGGACGGCGTCGAATCCGCCGGCGAACCAGCGGTGCGCGCCGAGCGAGCGAAAAGCCGTTCGGTCAACATGCGTGGCATTGTAGCGCAGCGAGTCACTAGCAAATGGCGCAAAAAAGCGCTGAAAGAACCGTTATTCGGCGCAAACTAGCCGACGTATCCGTCGATCGGCAGTCAAATCAGGTTGCGCCGCAACAATTTTCCGCATTATGAGAATCGATCTCGTAATTCGAAAATTTTGTTGCGCGGACGTCGGGACCCCTTTTACAATCGGCCGAAGCTGCCGCGGTCGTGCTTCGTCCGCGTCGTCTGTTCAAAGAGCGTTCCTCTATATCCAGGAGACGAGCATGTCCGCTGTACCCGACGAAGTCATGAAATATGTCGCTGCTGAAAAAGACGACGATCCCCAGGAAACCGGCGAATGGCTGGAAGCGCTGGATGGCGTGATTTCTGCTGTGGGCCCCGATCGCGCTCACTACCTCATCGAGAAACAGATCGAATTCGCCCGCGTACATGGCGAACATCTGCCGTTCTCTGCAAATACCCCCTACATCAATACGATTCCTGTTTCGCGTCAGGCGCCGATTCCCGGTGACCAGGACCTCGAACACCGGATTCGCTCGTACACGCGCTGGAACGCCATCGCCATGGTGCTGCGCGCGGGCAAGGACACGAACGTCGGCGGCCACATCGCCTCGTTCGCGTCGGCCGCCACGCTGTACGACGTCGGCTACAACCACTTCTGGCACGCACCGTCCGCTGAACATGGTGGTGACCTCGTGTTCGTGCAGGGCCATTCGTCGCCGGGTGTGTACTCGCGCGCGTTCCTGCTCGGCCGTCTGACCGAGAACCAGCTCGACAACTTCCGTCAGGAAGTGGGCGGCGAGGGCATCTCGTCGTACCCGCACCCGTGGCTGATGCCGGACTTCTGGCAATTCCCGACCGTCTCGATGGGTCTCGGCCCGATCATGGCGATCTATCAGGCGCGCTTCATGAAGTACCTGCAGGCGCGCGGCATTGCGAAGACCGAAGGCCGCAAGGTCTGGGCCTTCCTCGGCGACGGCGAAACGGATGAACCGGAATCGCTCGGCGCAATCGGCATGGCCGGTCGCGAACGCCTCGACAACCTCGTGTTCGTGATCAACTGCAATCTGCAGCGCCTCGACGGTCCGGTGCGCGGTAACGGCAAGATCATCCAGGAACTCGAAAGCGAATTCCGCGGCGCCGGCTGGAACGTCATCAAGGTCGTCTGGGGCAGCCGCTGGGATGCGCTGTTCCAACGCGACAAGTCGGGCGCACTGATGCGCCGGATGATGGAAGTCGTCGACGGCGAATATCAGACGTACAAGTCGGAGTCGGGCGCGTATGTTCGCGAACACTTCTTCAATACGCCTGAATTGAAGGCGCTGGTTGCCGAGTGGTCCGATGAAGACATCTGGAACCTGAACCGCGGCGGCCACGATCCGCACAAGATCTACGCAGCGTTCTCGGAAGCTTCGAACTCGCAGGGCCAGCCGACCGTCATCCTCGCGAAGACGATCAAGGGCTACGGCATGGGCGAAGCCGGCCAGGCGATGAACATCACCCACCAGCAGAAGAAGCTGCATGTCGATCAGCTGAAGAAATTCCGCGATCAGTTCCGTCTGCCGATCCCCGACGAAGACCTCGTCAACGTGCCGTACCTCAAGTTCGAAGAAGGTTCGAAGGAACTCGAGTATATGCGCGCTCGCCGTCAGGACCTCGGCGGCTATCTGCCGGCGCGTCGTCAGAAAGCCGAGTCGCTGCCGGTGCCGGCGCTCGACGCGTTCGAGCCGCTGCTGAAGGGCACGGGCGAAGGCCGTGAGATCTCCACGACGATGGCGTTCGTGCGGATCCTGAACATCTTGCTGAAAGACAAGGCGCTCGGTAAGCGCATCGTGCCGATCGTGCCGGACGAGTCGCGTACCTTCGGTATGGAAGGCCTGTTCCGCCAGATCGGTATCTGGAATCAGGAAGGCCAGAAGTATGTGCCGGAAGATTCCGACCAACTGATGTTCTACCGCGAATCGGAAACCGGCCAGATCCTGCAGGAAGGGATCAACGAAGCTGGCGGTATGTGTGACTGGATCGCAGCCGCGACGTCGTACTCGACGCACGGCGAGATCATGATCCCGTTCTACATCTTCTACTCGATGTTCGGCTTCCAGCGTATCGGCGATCTGGCATGGGCGGCGGGCGACATGCGTTCGCGCGGCTTCCTGCTGGGCGGCACGGCTGGCCGCACGACGCTGAACGGCGAAGGTCTGCAACACGAAGACGGCCACTCGCTCCTGTGGGCGGCATCGGTGCCGAACTGCATCAGCTACGACCCGACGTTCGGTTATGAACTTGCAGTCATCATGCAGGACGGTCTGCGTCGCATGGTTGCTGACCAGGAAGACGTGTACTACTACATCACGGTGATGAACGAGAACTACGAGCACCCGGCGATTCCGCAGGGCGATGCCGTAGCGGCCGACATCATCAAGGGTATGTACTCGTTCAGGAAGGCCGATGCTGATAAGAAGGCACCGCGCGTTCAACTGATGGGCGCGGGCACGATCTTCAACGAAGTGATCGCCGCTGCTGATCTGCTGAAGAACGACTGGGGCGTCGCTGCCGACCTGTGGAGCGTGCCGAGTTTCACCGAACTGGCTCGCGAAGGTCACGAAGTGCAGCGCTGGAACCTGCTGCATCCGACGGAAGAGAAGAAGGTCTCGCACGTCGAGAAGCTGCTGAAGGATGCACAAGGTCCGGTCATCGCTTCGACCGACTATGTGCGCGCGCTGACCGAGCAGATCCGCGCGTTCGTGCCGCAGAAGTTCGTCGTGCTGGGCACGGATGGCTACGGCCGTTCGGACACGCGCGAAAAGCTGCGTCACTTCTTCGAAGTCGACCGCTACTGGGTCACGGTTGCCGCGTTGAATGCACTGGCAGATGAAGGCACGATCGAACGCAAGGTCGTCGCCGAGGCGCTCAAGAAGTACAACCTTGATCCCGCCAAACCCAACCCGATGACCGTCTAAGGCATCATTCCCCGTGTGCCACGGCGTGCGCGCCTGCTCCTGATCGACAGGAGCGGGCGGCGTGCGCGGCCCAGGAGACACTAACAATGAGTCAAGCGATCGAAGTCAAGGTGCCGGACATCGGCGATTACAAGGACATTCCTGTGATCGAGGTGCTGGTGAAGGCGGGTGACACCGTCGAGAAAGAGCAGTCGCTCGTTACGCTGGAATCCGACAAGGCGACCATGGACGTGCCGAGCTCGGCCGCCGGCGTCGTCAAGGAAGTGAAGGTCAAGGTTGGCGACAACGTGTCGGAAGGCTCGCTGATCGTCGTGCTGGATGGCGCGGGCGCGGCTGCTCCGGCTCCGGCGCCTGCCGCTGCACCGGCTCCCGCAGCGGCCCCGGCTGCTGCGCCTGCCTCGGCGCCGGCTGCGAGCGGCGGTGGTCTGCAAGAAGTCAAAGTGCCGGATATCGGCGACTACAAAGACATCCCCGTGATCGAAGTCGCGGTGAAGGTCGGCGATCGCGTCGAGAAAGAGCAGTCGCTGGTGACGCTCGAATCCGACAAGGCGACCATGGACGTGCCGAGCTCGGCCGCCGGCGTCGTCAAGGAAGTGAAGGTCAAGGTCGGCGATAACGTGTCGGAAGGCTCGGTCATCGTCGTGCTGGAAGCGGATGGCGCGGCTGCACCGGCTGCGGCTGCCGCACCTGCTGCCAAGCAGGAAGTGCTCGAGAAGCCGTCGGATGCGCCGGCTGCTCCTTCGCCCGCGCCGGCTTCGCCGTCAGCGCTTGCACAAGCGCCGCTGATCCAGGCTGGTGAGGGTGGCGCTCGCCGTGCGAGCCACGCTTCGCCGTCCGTGCGCAAGTTTGCGCGCGAACTCGGCGTCGACGTGACGCAGGTGCAGGGCACGGGGCCGAAGGCCCGTATTACGCAAGCGGACGTGACCGGCTTCATCAAGGGTGTGATGACGGGTCAACGCGCTGCACCGGCAGGTGCTGCTGCGCCGGCTGCCGCGGGTGGCGGCGAATTGAATCTGCTGCCGTGGCCGAAGGTCGACTTCACCAAGTTCGGCCCAGTCGATCCGAAGCCGTTGTCGCGCATCAAGAAGATCTCGGGTGCGAACCTGCATCGCAACTGGGTCATGATTCCGCACGTCACGAACAACGACGAAGCGGACATCACCGATCTCGAAGCGCTGCGCGTGCAGTTGAACAAGGAAAACGAAAAGGCCGGTGTGAAGTTCACGATGCTGGCGTTCGTGATCAAGGCGGTGGTTGCTGCCTTGAAGCAGTTCCCGACGTTCAATGCGAGCCTCGACGGTGACAACCTGGTGTTCAAGCAGTACTTCCATATTGGATTTGCTGCCGATACGCCGAATGGTCTGGTCGTCCCGGTGATTCGCGATGCGGACAAGAAGGGTTTGATCGATATCGCGAAGGAAATGACCGAGTTGTCGAAGGCGGCGCGTGACGGCAAGCTGAAGCCGGATCAGATGCAAGGCGGCTGCTTCTCGATTTCTTCTCTTGGCGGTATTGGCGGTACGAACTTCACGCCGATTATCAATGCGCCTGAAGTCGCTATTCTCGGTTTGTCGCGTGGCGCGATGAAGCCGGTTTGGGATGGCAAGCAGTTTGTGCCGCGTCTGATTCTGCCGCTGTCGTTGTCGTATGACCATCGGGTGATTGATGGTGCTGCGGCGGCGCGGTTCAATGCGTATCTGGGTGCGATTCTTGCCGATTTTCGGCGTGTGATTCTTTGATCGGATGACGGTTGCCCGGGGCGCGGGTTTGGTTCGTTTTGTCTGTTATCCGCGTCCTTCTGTAGAACCTGCTTTCTTAGTGGTCTATTAGCGTTGCCCCTGTGCGGGGCGGCACCTACTTTTCTTTGTCTTCCAAAGAAAAGTAGGCAAAAGAAAGGCGCGTCCTTGGGCGGACAGCAAAGGAAGTTTCTGTTCGCCGCGTTGCCGGCTTTTAGGCTGCTTTTTTTTGGTTCTTCGTCTCATCACGATCAATAAGAGAAGGGGACACTATGAGTCTCGTCGAAGTAAAAGTGCCGGATATCGGTGACTTCAAGGACGTCGATGTCATCGAAGTCAATATCAAACCGGGCGATGTCATCGAGAAGGAGCAGGCGCTGATGACGCTCGAGTCCGATAAGGCCTCCATCGAAGTGCCGAGCGATACCGCCGGCACCGTCAAGGAAGTACGCGTCAAAGCCGGCGACAAAGTCTCGCAAGGTACGCTCATCGCGCTAGTTGAAACGTCTGCGGACGCAGCGCCGGCTAAGGCGCCTGAGAAGGCGCCCGCTCCGGCAGCAGCGCCTGCACCGGCGCCTGCGCCTGCGTCCAAAGCGGCAGCGCCCGCGCCGCAAGCCGGTAGCTTCTCCGGCAACGCGGATATCGAGTGTGACATGCTCGTGCTCGGTTCGGGTCCCGGCGGTTACTCGGCTGCGTTCCGCTCGGCCGACCTCGGCATGAAGACGGTGCTCGTCGAACGCTATTCCACGCTCGGCGGTGTCTGTCTGAATGTCGGTTGTATTCCCTCGAAGGCGCTGCTGCACACGGCGCTCGTTATCGACGAAGCGGAAGCGCTCGGCGCGCATGGCATCACGTTCGGCAAGCCGCAAATCGATCTCGACAAGCTGCGAGACTTCAAGTCGGGTGTCGTCAAGAAGCTCACCGGCGGTCTCGCCGGCATGGCCAAGATGCGCAAGGTCGAAGTCGTGACGGGTACCGGCTCGTTCGTCGATCCGTATCACATGGAAGTGCAGACCGAAGGCGGCAAGAAGGTCGTCAAGTTCAAGCAGGCGATCATCGCCGCAGGCTCGGAAGCGGTGAAGCTGCCGTTCATTCCGGAAGATCCGCGTGTGGTCGATTCGACCGGCGCGCTCGAACTGCGTCAGATTCCGCAGCGCATGCTGGTGGTCGGCGGCGGCATCATCGGGCTCGAAATGGCGACGGTCTACGCCACGCTCGGCGCACAGATCGACGTGGTCGAAATGCTCGACGGTCTGATGGCCGGCGCGGATCGCGATCTGGTCAAGGTCTGGGAGAAGTACAACAGCAAGCGTTTTGCCAACGTCATGCTGAAGACCAAAACCACCGCGGCGGAAGCGAAAGACGACGGCATCTACGTGTCGTTCGAAGGCGAAAAGGCCCCGGCCGAAGCGCAACGCTATGACCTCGTGCTGGTCGCCGTCGGCCGGTCGCCGAATGGCAAGAAGATCGGCGCGGACAATGCAGGCGTGGCTGTAACGGATCGCGGCTTCATCGACGTCGACAAGCAGATGCGCACCAACGTGCCGCATATCTTCGCGATCGGCGATATCGTCGGTCAGCCGATGCTCGCGCACAAAGCAGTGCACGAAGCTCACGTCGCCGCTGAAGTGGCTCACGGCGAGAAGGCGTACTTCGATGCGCTGCAGATTCCGTCGGTGGCCTACACCGATCCGGAAGTGGCGTGGGCCGGCAAGACGGAGGATCAGCTAAAGGCCGAGGGCGTCAAGTACGGCAAGGCGGTGTTCCCGTGGGCAGCGTCAGGCCGCGCGATCGCCAACGGCCGCGACGAAGGCTTCACCAAGCTGCTGTTCGACGAAGAAACGCACCGCGTGATCGGCGGCGGGATCGTCGGTTTGAACGCCGGCGACCTGATCAGCGAAGTGTGCCTCGCAGTCGAAATGGGGGCGGACGCAACGGATATCGGTAAGACGATTCACCCGCATCCGACGCTCGGCGAATCGATCGGTATGGCCGCAGAGTTGTACGAAGGCGTCTGCACCGACTTGCCGCCGCAGAAAAAGAAGTAATGCTGCTGAACCCGCCTGCATGCAGGCGGGTTCGAGGAAGCGGATGCAAAAAAACGGCGCGCCCCGCAAAGGGCGCGCCGTTTTTCTTATGCAGCAAGCAGCGTAGAGCGTTTGACGCGAAGCAACGCATGCGACATGCGCCGCGCGTCTCAGGCGGCGGGAAAAAAAATCCCGGCCTTTCGCCGGGCAAACGATACGCTATTCAACGTATCGGAGCGTTCGGCCAGATGAAACCGTGTGAGCGGCAACGGCACGACGCTGTTGCTTGCATGTTGTTGCTGCAATCGCGCCAGCCCTGCCGTGAGGCGGGGCCGGCGTGATGTGCGGCTTGAAACTTAGACTGCCTTCTTTGCCGAGCGCGATGCTTGTGCAGCGGCTTGCGATGCTGCCTTCGATGCGGCCGTTGCGGCTGCATTGAAGTTGCTTTCGGCGATTTCGACAGCTTGCTTGGTTGCCTTGTGGACCGTTTCGTAAGTGGTGTTGGCGGCGGTGATTGCCGACTTCAGCACGGCGACGGCGGTTTCCGAACCGGCCGGGGCATTCTTCGCAACGTTTTCGACGAGCGACTGGACCTTGCGGTTTTGCTCTTCGAATTGGGCTTCTGCGACGCGGGTGAATTCACCTTGCGTTGCCGAAACGATCTCATACACGTGACGGCCGTACGACAGCGCCTTTTCAGCCACCGGCTGTGCGAGGCTAGCTTGCAGTGCCAGCAGTTCCTGCGCGTCCTTCACTGACAGTGCGCGTTGGGCATTTTCCTGGCTTTCCGCGAGCGTCGATTTCACGACTTGCAGGTTCAGTTCAACCAGCTTTTCGACGCCTTCAAATGCTTTGGTCGTCAGGCCGAACAGCGTTTCAAAGTTGGCTTTCTGGGCTGCAGCGAATTGCTCAGGGGTCAGCAGAGTCATGGTTTACGCTCCTGGATCGCGGTCTGTCTGTGCGGACCGCATTGGGTTGGTGGCGAGACGCTCTCAGATCGTCTCCCCGGACCGCGATGTTTTGTGCATCGCAGCAATGGTTCCCATTTTAGGATGGTGTTAACGAATGTCAAGTGTTTTTTGTGCGTCGCACAATGTTAAGAAATTACTGATAAAACAATATGTTATGCAGTGGGCATGACATTCGTTTGACGCAAGTTGATTTGTCTGTCGCACCGCACTGGTGCAGGATAAATCCGCATTTGTTACCGATTTCAGGAGAGATTTTGACCGCGCGATGAGGTCCGGCGCGGGTGGAAGGGCAAATCGACATTTGACAAAAAACCCGTCGATTGCCCATTCCGATGTAAACCAGAAAGTGTCACGGAACGTTAATGCTCTATGCCGGTCGAATGCGCGTTGGCGGTCTCCAGCAGGTGTTTAACAGCCCGCAGCAGTACCCGCTCGACGTTCCGGTGCGCCGGCAAGGCTTTACATGCCTGCGCTCTGACCGTATTTCCCCTGATCAAGGTTGTCTCGAAATTGCCGTTATGCTGAAAGAATCGGTTCGATTCCTGCATTTGGCGGCAAAGGCGAGGCGAAGCGCGTTGGCGATCGTTTTTTTCGATCGAAACGCGGCACTTATTTGTGTTTTTGCGATCGGAGCTTACAAGCCGGTTTAAGGAGCGCGTATAAGTGCTTCAAATTGCTAATTTTTCGTTGTTTTACTACACTTGCGGAAACCTCTCGCCGCTCCCTACTGAACACCCATGAAAACCGACATGTTTTCGTCGCTAAAAGTGATCCACGGCGCGGCTCGCAGCACCGCTCTGTCGGTGGCCGCCTCCATGGTCATCGCAGCGGCGTTCGCCACGCCTGTCATCACTTTTGCCGCCACGCCCGCCACCACGGCAAAAACCTCCAAACACGCGAAAGCGGCCAAAAAGCCCGCCGCGGCCCCCGCTGACAAAGTGTCGAGCAAGAAGGCCGCCAACGGCGCTGCTGCGAACGTGGCCGCTGCCGCCGGTGACGACGCGCCGCGCACAAGCGTCAAGCGCAAGCGCGTGACGTACTCGTCGAACGGCCGTCACCACTCGGTGATGCGCCGCGTCGCGTACGAACCGCGTCCGCCTACCGTCGGCCAGGCTTTCGGTCTGCATGACACGCCGGACGCGCTGATGCTGCGTTCAAGCGTTGCCTATGTGATCGATCAGAACACCGGCGAATCGCTGTTCGACAAGAATTCGCGCGCCGTGGTGCCGATCGCGTCGATCACCAAGCTGATGACCGCGATGGTCGTGCTCGATTCGAAAGAGCCGATGACCGACCAGATCGAAGTCACCGACGAAGACCGCGACTACGAGAAGAACACCGGCTCGCGTCTGTCAGTGGGCTCGGTGCTCTCGCGTGAAGACATGCTGCATATCGCGCTGATGGCCTCGGAAAACCGCGCAGCCGCGGCGATGTCGCGTTATTTCCCGGGCGGCCGTCCGGCGTTCCTCGCGGCAATGAACGCGAAGGCCAAGCAACTCGGCATGACCGACACGCACTTTGAAAACCCCACGGGTTTGACGAGCCAGAACGTCTCGAGCGCACGCGACCTCGTGAAGATGGTCAATGCGGCGTATCAGTATCCGATGATCCGCAAGTTCTCGACCGACCACAGCTACGAGGTGTACACCGGCAAGCGTTCGCTGGCGTACAACAGCACGAATGCATTGGTGCGTAACCCGACGTGGGACATCGGTCTGCAAAAGACCGGGTTTATCAACGAAGCGGGCGAGTGTCTCGTGATGCAGGCGACCATTCACGGTCGCCCGATGATCATCGTGCTGCTTGACTCGTCGGGTAAGTACTCGCGCTTTGCGGACGCGACGCGTCTGCGCACGTGGCTCGATAACGGTGGCGATCAACCGCGGATTACCAGCGCGGATGCCAGCGGCGCGGGCACCTGAAGCGCGCTAGCTTACTCTGCCGGCCGGTTTTCGAACCGGCCAGAAAAAAGCCTCGCAGATGCGAGGCTTTTTTATTGAGTCGGGGGACGCGCGACCACCCGCTTAGGCGTGCTGGGGATGCGTATGCTCCTGCGGCGTCTGAGGGCGATAACCCAGCGACTCGGAAATCAGCAGCGCCGTTTGGCTGAGCTGCCCCAACCACGAGTCCTGCAAGCGATCCGCCGGTGCTGACAGCGACAGGCCCGCAACCAGCTTGCCGGTGTCGTCGTAAATCCCCGCTGCGATGCACCGCACGCCCAACTCCAGTTCTTCGTTATCGCGCGCACAGGCCTGCTGGCGCACGTGCGACAACTCGCGTTCGAGCTTGGTCAGATCGGTGATGCTGTTCTGCGTGTGGCCGGACAGCCCGGTGCGCGTGGCATAGGCCCGCACGCGGGTCGATTCGTCCGCGGCGAGGAAGAGCTTGCCCACCGAGGTCAGATGCAGCGGCGCCCGCCCGCCAATCGCCCGCACCACCTGCATGCCGGAGCGCTCGGAGTAGGCGCGTTCTATATAGACGATCTCGTCGCCCTGGCGCACCGACAGGTTCACTGTCTGCCCGGTTTGGCGGTGCAGTTCGCGCATCGGCGTGAGCGCCGCGTCGCGCACCGACAGCCGCGCCTTCACCAGATTACCCAGTTCGAGCAGGCGCATACCGAGGCGGTAAGTGCCGGGGTCCGACCGGTCGACCAGCCGGCACATCACCATGTCGTTCAGGATGCGGTGCGCGGTGGACGGGTGCAGCTCCGTGCGGATGGCGAGTTCTTTCAGGCTGACCGGGTCGCTATGCGCAGCGAGTGCATCGAGCAAGCGCATCATGCGTTCGATCACCTGGATCGACGTTTTGGGATCCGGGTTCGTATCGCTCATGGGGAGGAATCGGTTGACGCGTCAAACAGCGGAGATTGATTGTATCCCGTATTGTGAAAAGATGGAAAGCAGTTGGAACGCCTATTCCAATTTGACGTGGCATTCGTCCTATGCCTTCCGGCCGTTGGTATTGTGCGGCAAACAGCGGATAATCAGGGACGTTTTCCCGAAGGAGGGCTCATGCGAGTCGGATTGTTCGTCACCTGCCTGATCGACCTGATGCGCCCGGAGATCGGTTTTTCGGTCATCAAGCTGATCGAAGGCGCCGGTTTCGAGGTGGTGGTGCCGCCCGCGCAAACCTGTTGCGGGCAGCCCGCGTACAACTCGGGGGAGCGGCGCATCGCGCGCGATCTGGCCGAGAAAACCCTGCGTGAATTCGAACAGTTCGACTATGTCGTGGTGCCGTCCGGTTCGTGCGGCGGCATGATCCGCGCGCATTACGGCGACCTGTTTGCCGACGATCCGGAGTTGATGAACCGCTTCGGCCGGTTGCGCGCCAAAGTGTTCGAGTTGACTGATTTCCTTGTCAATGTGGCCAAGGTTCAATTGCAGCCGGGTGAGTTCACGGGCCAGGTGACGTACCACGATTCCTGTTCGGGGCTGCGCGAACTTGGCGTCAAAACGCAGCCGCGCGCGCTGCTGGCGCAGGTGGGCGTGGCGGTGACTGAAATGAAGGATTGCGAGCGCTGCTGCGGCTTCGGGGGCACCTTCGCGATCAAGTACGGCGACATCTCCACGGCAATCGTCGACGAGAAATGCGCGAATATCGGCGCGAGCGGCGCCGGCACGGTGGTGCTCGGCGACCTCGGCTGCATGCTCAATATCGAAGGCCGCTTGCGGCGCACCGGCGATACCGCCACGCGCGTGCTGCACATTGCCCAGGTGCTGGCCGGCGACGCGTAACGATTTTCGCAGCGCCCAAACCGCGCAGTGGATTCGGTGCCCGCCATTTCGCGCGCTTCACTCGTTCATTTGATTCGCTTTTAGCTCGCGCACTTCAACAGCGCATTTCACTCGCGTTTTTCATTCGCGCTTTCATCCGAATACGCTCAAGGCCGCCATGCAAGTCCAATCGATGCATTTCAAGGCCCGCGCGGGCCAGAAACTCGCTGACCAGCGTCTGCAGCGGAACCTGACCAAGCTGTCGACCAAGTTCGTGTCGGCCCGCGCCGCGGCCATGACCGCGATCGATTTTCCCGCCACCCGCGCCGCGCTGAAGGAGCGCCGCAATCGCGCGCTGGAAAATCTCGACGTCTGGCTCGAAACCTTCGAACGTGAGGCGACCCGGCGCGGCGTCACGGTCCTGTTCGCCGAGACGACGCAGGAGGCCGCGCGTCTCGTCGGCGATATTGCGCGCCGGCACGAGGTGAAGAAGGTGATCAAGACCAAGTCGATGGTCACCGAGGAAATGCGTCTGAACGAGGTGCTGGGGCAGATGGGCGTGCAATCGATCGAGACCGATCTGGGCGAATACATTCTCCAGATCAACGACAACGAGCCGCCCAGCCACATCATCGCGCCGGTCGTCCATAAGGATAAGGACGAGATTGCCGACCTGTTCGCGAAGACGCATGGCCGGCCGCGTCTGACCGAGATCACCGACATGACCCGCGAAGCGCGCGAGATGCTGCGTCCGCACTTCATGACGGCGGACATGGGTGTGACCGGCGGCAACTTCGTAGTGGCGGAGACGGGTTCGGTCGTGCTGGTCACGAACGAGGGCAACGAGGGCATGTGCACCGTGATGCCACGCGTGCATGTGGCGGTGACCGGCATCGAAAAGGTGTTGCCCACGCTGGAAGATCTCGCGACGGCAATGCGTCTGCTGCCGCGCTCGGCAACCGGTCAGGCGACGTCCAACTATTTTTCGGTGCTGACCGGGCCGCGCGGCGCGGGCGATCAGGACGGTCCCGAGCATATGTACGTGGTGCTGGTCGACGGCGGGCGCACGGGGCTGATCGGCGGCGACTTTCAGGAGATGCTGCGCTGTATCCGTTGCGGCGCTTGCATGAATCACTGCCCGGTGTATCAGAAGGTGGGCGGTCATGCCTACGGGTGGGTTTATCCGGGGCCGATGGGATCGGTGCTGACGCCGAGCTACGTCGGGATCGACAAGGCGCTGGACCTGCCTCAGGCGGCGACGTTGTGCGGCGAGTGCAACAGCGTGTGTCCGGTCGGCATTCCGTTATCCGATCTGCTGCGCAAGCTCCGCGAGAAGCAGGTCGAGCGGCATCTGAGGCCGTGGCGCGAGCGGGCAGGGCTCGCAGTGTGGGGTTTCCTCGCGTTGCACCCGGATGCTTATGCGCTCTTCACCAAGCTGGCGGTTCGCGTGCTGGAAAGAATGGGCGGGCGAAATCGTTCGATTGCCAGGTTGCCACTAGGTGGAGCGGGCTGGACCAATACGCGCGATATGCCGGCACCGGTCGGCCGCACGTTCAGGGAGTTGTACGCCGCGCAACGCAGCCATATTGGTTGAGCGAGCGGCACAGTCGTTGTGGTTTGCGCGGCTGATGCGGGAGGCGTAACGCGAGACTGCGCCTACGTTCACGCCATTCCCTGCCGGATCAATGATCCGTCATCCCTGGCTGGCGGCCGTTATTGCTTCTGGCCTGCGCATTGCCACCATTGCCGCGTCCACCGCTGTTGCCTGCCTGCTGTGGCGGAGGGGGCGGCGGGCTGCCTGCTCCTGGCCGTGGCGCGTTAGATCCACTCGGCCCTCTCGGCCCGCCAACCGCACCTTGAGGCGGCGGTCCCCCATGTTGCCCGCCGCCGTTCGGCTGACCATGCCAGCCACCGTTGTCTCCCCGGTTACCGTTGTTTCCATCGTTGCCGTTATTCGGCCGTCCCCGGTCCGGATAGCCTGGGTAGCCGCGATAGCCGGGCCCCGGCCCGTAATAGCGGCCCGGCCCGTTGTAGTAACCCGGACCCCAGTCATTGCCGTAACCCATGTAGACGTTGGTTTGCGGCACAACCGGCACGCCGGTGGCATAGCCGTCGTAACCGTCATAGCCGCTATAACCGCCGCCATAGCCGTTGCCGACCATTGGAGTGCCGTCCGGATAGACCGCGCAGCCGCCAAGCAATGCAGCAACGACCGTGAAGCCGACGAGGGGAGCAATACGTTTCATTGGAAGGACCAGTGCGAAGATTTCATGTCTGTAAGACAGCTATTATCGCTAACCGTCGCGCCGGCTTTGTATGTGTTTGTAAGGATTTCTTTTTCATGCCATGACGCAGGTCAGCGTCGTACGCGGCAGAGGCAGACCAGTTAATGGACTGTTCCATCCAGCGCAACGCTGTATCTCGCGCCAGCCCGTTTTTCCCGATTGTAAATTCCTATAGCATTTGGACTGGGCATAGTGGGTCACGAACTCATAAGCCCCTAATCGGAAGAAACCACATCATGAAAAAGACAATATCGGTGTACTGGCCCCTCGCCATCGTCGTGCCGCTTGCTGCGGCAGCCTATCTGCACATTTGTGGCGACGCGGCTTCGCGCTCCTCGCAGGCCCCGCTCGCTGCTGATCAACTGACCGCGGAACTGGCGCGCGCCGTCTCGTATGGCATGGTCGACAACACGACGACGTTGCCGGCCAAACCCATGCACGCCGTGACGGCAATGCCTGTGGCCGAAGCATCTTAAGCGTCTTAAGCGCGCGTAGCCTCCGGCGCGATCTGGTCGACCTTTGTATAATCGCGCCACCGTTTCCTAACTGCCGATCCGCGGGCGTTGAGCGTCCGAAAGCCTCTGATGAAAACCGTGTCCGTCTGCTTTGTCTGCCTTGGGAACATCTGCCGTTCCCCGACCGCGGAAGGCGTGATGCGCCGTCTGGTCGACGAGGCGATGCTGGCGGAGCGCATTCTGATCGATTCCGCCGGCACGGGCGACTGGCACATCGGCCAACCGCCTGACGACCGCGCGCAGCATGCGGCCGAACAGCGGGGTTACGAGTTGGCCGCCTTGCGCGGACGCCAGGTCGCGGCAGCCGACTTCGAGCGTTTCGATCTGCTGATCGCAATGGACGACAAAAACGTCGCCGCGCTGCGCCAGATTTGTCCGGCGGAGCAGCGTGACAAAATCCGTCTGCTGATGGAATTCGTGCCTGAGGCGGACGGGCGCTGGGGCGGTGCCCGCGAAGTCGTCGACCCCTATTTCGGCGGCGCCGAAGGGTTCGAACAGGTACTGGATCAATGTGAAGCAGCCTGCCGCGGACTGATCGCAGCGCTGCGTCCCCAATTGATTACGTAAGACCGGCGGGTCATCGGCGAGGTTTGGGCCGGCTTATCCAGCAATTAAGCAAATGACCCAAATCACGGTAGGGATACTTGACTAATTCAGTCATGTATTTATACTTGACCAAACTTGTCGAGAATTGCGGTTCCCACACCATATGAGACTCACCACGAAAGGCCGTTTCGCCGTCACGGCGATGATTGACCTGGCACTGCGCCAGGAGCAGGGCCCGGTGACGCTTGCGGGTATCAGCCAGCGCCAACATATCTCCCTGTCTTATCTCGAGCAGCTATTTGGCAAGCTGCGTCGTCACGAAATCGTCGAGTCCGTGCGCGGACCGGGCGGCGGCTACAATCTGGCCCGCCGCGCTGAAGACGTGACCGTCGCCGACATCATCATCGCGGTCGACGAACCGCTCGACGCCACCCAATGCGGCGGCAAGGGCTCGTGCGAGGGCACCAAACAGCACGACGGCCACTGCATGACGCACGAATTGTGGTCCACGCTGAACCAGAAAATGGTCGAGTACCTCGACTCGGTGTCCCTGAAAGATCTGGTCGATCAGCAGCGTTCGCGCGAAGGTGCTGCGCCGGCGGTGTTGCGCGACCGGCGCAACGAGGCGCCGGCGGTCGAACCCGCCCGCGTCGTGCCGAAAGGGCCGAATTCTGTTTTCAACATGGCCGGTTCCTAGGCGCGGCAATCTGAACGCACCGCAGCCTGATCAGGAAACCAGAAGCCAGAGCAATGACGTCCCCGGAGCAATTGATGAACAACGACACTCTCCACCTGCCCATTTACATGGACTACAGCGCGACGACCCCGGTCGATCCGCGCGTGGTGGACAAAATGATTCCGTACTTGCGCGAGCAGTTCGGCAACCCCGCATCGCGTAGCCACTCGTATGGCTGGGACGCGGAGCGTGCGGTCGAAGAGGCGCGCGAGAACGTCGCCGCGCTGGTGAATGCCGATCCGCGCGAAATCATCTGGACCTCGGGCGCAACGGAGTCGGACAACCTCGCGATCAAGGGTGCGGCGCACTTCTACAAGAGTAAGGGCAAGCACGTCATCACGGTGAAGACCGAGCACAAGGCTGTGCTCGACACCTGCCGTGAACTCGAACGCGAAGGCTTCGAAGTCACGTATCTGGATGTGAAGGACGACGGTCTGATCGACCTCGAGAAGTTCAAGGCCGCGCTGCGCCCGGATACGATTCTGGTCTCGGTCATGTCGGTGAACAACGAGATCGGCGTGATCCAGGACATCGAGGCGATCGGTGAGATCACCCGTGAAAAGGGCATCATTTTCCACGTTGACGCCGCGCAGGCTACCGGCAAGGTGGAGATCGACCTGCAGAAGCTGAAGGTCGACCTGATGTCGTTCTCGGCACACAAGACGTATGGTCCGAAGGGCATCGGCGCGCTGTACGTGCGCCGCAAGCCGCGTATCCGTATCGAAGCGCAGATGCACGGCGGCGGTCACGAGCGCGGCATGCGTTCGGGCACGCTGGCCACGCATCAGATCGTCGGCATGGGCGAAGCATTCCGCATCGCACGCGAAGAAATGGCAACGGAAAACGAGCGCATTCGCATGCTGCGCGACCGTCTGCTGCGCGGCCTGCAGGACATGGAAGAAACCTACGTGAACGGCGACATGGAACAGCGTGTGCCGCACAACCTGAACATCAGCTTCAACTTCGTCGAAGGCGAGTCGCTGATCATGGCAGTGAAGGACGTGGCGGTGTCGTCGGGTTCGGCGTGTACGTCGGCTTCGCTGGAACCGTCGTACGTGCTGCGCGCACTGGGCCGTAACGACGAACTGGCGCATAGCTCGATCCGTTTTACCGTCGGCCGTTTTACGACGGAGCAGGATGTCGATTACGTGATCAACCTGTTGAAGACCAAAATTTCGAAGCTGCGCGATCTGTCGCCGCTGTGGGAAATGCACCAGGACGGGATCGATATTTCGACGATCAAGTGGGCTGCGCACTGACGCGCCAACGCTTAGCGTCGCGCTTATCGTCGAAAACGCAACGAATGCAGGTTGAAACGAAACAAGGAGTGTAATCATGTCTTACAGCGCAAAGGTTCTGGACCACTACGAAAATCCGCGCAACGTCGGTTCCTTCGAGAAAGACGACGATGCGGTCGGTACGGGCATGGTCGGCGCGCCGGCTTGCGGCGACGTGATGAAGCTGCAGATCCGCGTGGGCGCGGACGGCATCATCGAAGACGCGAAGTTCAAGACGTACGGCTGCGGTTCGGCGATTGCGTCGAGTTCGCTCGTTACCGAATGGGTGAAGGGCAAGACGCTTGACCAGGCCATGTCGATCAAGAACACGCAGATCGCCGAAGAATTGGCGCTGCCGCCGGTGAAGATCCACTGCTCGATCCTCGCGGAAGACGCGATCAAGGCAGCGGTCGCCGACTACAAGCAACGCCATGGTGAAGCAGTCGTCGAAGGCGACAAGCAACACGCGTAAGCGGCAGTCGAGCGCGCGGTTGAGTGCTCATTTGGGTGAGTCGAAGCGGGCGGTGCGGGCAAGAAACACCGTCCGGCATGAGCGATATTTGAAGCAGGCAGGGTAGCAGCGCGTCAGTAGGCACAGGAGTGACGAACGCGCGCGGCGCAATGAGAAACGCTATGGCAATTACGTTGACCGAAAAGGCAGCACAGCACGTCCAGAAGTATCTGACTCGCCGCGGCAAGGGGGTCGGGCTGCGCGTGGGCGTGCGCACCACGGGTTGCTCGGGTTTGGCCTACAAGCTCGAGTACGTGGATGAACTCGCGCCCGAAGACGAAGTGTTCGATTGCAACGGCGTGAAGATCATTGTCGACCCGAAGAGCCTCGCCTATATCGACGGCACCGAACTCGACTTTGCACGCGAAGGGTTGAACGAAGGCTTCAAGTTCAACAACCCGAACGTGAAGGACGAGTGCGGTTGCGGCGAATCGTTCCGCGTGTAAATCGGCTCACTCCGCGTGCAGCGGATCAAAGGCGGCGCGTGCCGCCTTTTTAGTTTGATCCGCGCGTCCGGGTTGGCACTTTTCGGCTGATTTAGTCGCTGAATGCGCCGCTAAATCCGCCGGTGAGTCTCCACGGCGCTTTCGATCCGCGTTTTTAGCCTGCACTCCGGTGCGCTTTCCTGAACGGACTCCTTTTATCCGATGGCCTCGCTGAACGACAGCCACTTCGACCTGTTCGATCTGCCGGCGCAATTCGCGCTCGACGCAGCGGCACTCGATCACGCCTACCGCACCGTGCAGGCGCAAGTGCATCCGGACCGCTTTGCGGCGGCCGGCGACGCGCAAAAGCGCATCGCGATGCAATGGGCGACGCGTACGAACGAGGCCTATCAGACGCTGCGCGATCCGTTGAAGCGCGCGACCTATCTGTTACATCTGCGCGGCATCGACGTCGGCGCGCAGAACAATACGGCGATGGAGCCGGCGTTCCTGATGCAGCAGATGGAGTGGCGCGAAGGCATTGAAGACGCGGCCGCGGCGAAGAACGTCGACGCGCTCGACGCCTTGCTCGCTGAACTGCGCGACGAAGAGCGGATGCGTTTCGACAAGCTCGGCGCGCTGCTCGACAGCGGCGCGAATCAGGCGGCGGGCGAGGCGGTGCGGCAGTTGATGTTCATCGAGCGGGTGGCGTCGGAAATCGGCACGCAGATCGAGCGGCTCGAGAACTAGCGGTCCGGCGTAGCGGCGCGAGTCGGCGCCGTGCATGAACAGGTAGCGATAGCAGCCGTAGCATTACATCCAGCAACGCGAAAATTCAGGACGGGGCCCAGCGGCCCCGAGAAGATCCAGATGGCCTTACTGCAAATCTCCGAACCCGGCATGGCGCCGGCGCCCCATCAGCGGCGTCTGGCGGTCGGTATCGATCTCGGCACCACCAATTCCCTTGTCGCCGCCGTGCGCAGCGGCGTGCCTGACGTGCTGCCCGACGAAGACGGCTATGCGCTGCTGCCGTCGGTTGTCCGTTACCTGGAAAAGGGCGGCCGCCGTATCGGCCGCACGGCCAAGGCTGAAGCCGCGATCGATCCGCGCAACACGATCGTGTCGGTCAAGCGCTTCATGGGCCGCGGCAAGGCGGAAGTGGAAGGCGCCGAAAACGCGCCGTACGATTTCATCGACGCGCCCGGCATGGTGCAGATCCGTACCGTCGACGGCGTGAAGAGCCCAGTCGAAGTGTCGGCGGAAATTCTTGCGACGCTGCGCCAGCGTGCCGAAGACACGCTCGGCGACGAACTGGTCGGCGCAGTCATTACCGTGCCTGCGTATTTCGACGAAGCGCAGCGCCAGGCGACCAAAGACGCCGCGCGTCTGGCCGGCCTGAACGTGCTGCGTCTCCTGAACGAGCCGACTGCGGCCGCGATCGCCTACGGCCTCGATAACGGTTCCGAAGGTCTCTACGCGGTCTACGACCTCGGTGGCGGCACCTTCGATCTGTCGATTCTGAAGCTCACCAAGGGTGTGTTCGAAGTGCTCGCGGCGGGCGGCGATTCCGCGCTCGGCGGCGACGATTTCGACCATGCCCTGTATCGCCACGTGCTGGAGCAGGCGGGCATCGCGCCGCAAACACTCGCACCGGAAGACGTCCGCCTGCTGCTCGACAGCGTACGCGTGTCCAAGGAGGCGTTGTCCGGCGCGCCGAATGCGAAGGTACAGGCAACGCTCTCGAACGGCACTCAGATCGATCTGACGGTCGACGAGGCCACTTTCGAGGCCATCACTCAGGCGCTGGTTCAACGGACGCTTGGGCCCACGAAGAAAGCGCTGCGCGACGCCAAGGTTGCGACCAAGGACATTGAAGGCGTGGTGCTGGTCGGCGGCGCGACGCGCATGCCGGTGATCCGCCGTGCGGTCGAGTCGTTCTTCGGCCAGCCGCCTTTGATCAACCTCGACCCGGATCAGGTCGTCGCGCTCGGTGCGGCGATCCAGGCCGATCTGCTCGCGGGCAACCGTGGCGCCGACGGCGACGACTGGCTGCTGCTCGACGTGATTCCGCTGTCGCTGGGCGTTGAAACGATGGGTGGTTTGACCGAGAAGATCATCCCGCGCAATTCGACGATTCCGGTCGCCCGCGCGCAGGATTTCACGACCTTCAAGGACGGCCAGACGGCCATGGCGATCCACGTCGTGCAAGGCGAGCGCGAGCTCGTCAACGATTGCCGTTCGCTCGCGCGGTTCGAGCTGCGCGGCATTCCGCCGATGGCCGCCGGTGCGGCGCGGATTCGCGTCACGTATCAGGTCGACGCGGACGGCCTGCTGTCCGTGTTCGCACGTGAACAGGGCTCGGGCGTGGAAGCGTCGGTGGTGGTCAAACCGTCCTACGGTCTCGCCGACGACGACATCGCCAGAATGCTCGAAGAGAGCTTTTCGACCGCCGAAGTCGACATGCGCGCGCGTGCGCTGCGTGAAGCGCAAGTCGAAGCGCGCCGTCTCGTCGAAGCCACCGACGCGGCGCTCGCCGCCGACGCCGAATTGCTCGACGACAGCGAACGCGCCGAACTCGACACGCTGCTCACCGCCTTGCGCAACATCGCGGCAAGCGACGACGCCGACGCGATCGAAGCCGCGACCAAAGCGCTCGCCGAAGGCACCGACGAATTTGCCGCCCGCCGCATGAACAAAGGCATTCGCCGTGCGCTGGCCGGCCGCAAGCTCGACGAGATCTGAGCGTCTTGCGGCGTGGCTGCGCGATGCGCGCCAGCCGGCAATGAATCGCGCTGCGCGGACTTAAAAAGTCCGCGCAGCGCCAGTAAAATGGTACGGAGCCTGTTTGCGGCCGCCGTGCCGCAGACCCAAACGGAAAATGTATGCCTCAAATCGTTGTGCTGCCCCACGTCGAACTGTGCCCGGAAGGCGCGGTGATCGATGCCGTGCCCGGCAAGAGCATCTGCGACAGCCTGCTCGAACACGGCATCGAAATCGAACACGCGTGCGAGAAGTCTTGCGCGTGCACGACTTGTCACGTGATCGTGCGTGAGGGTTTCGCCGCCTTGACGCCGTCCGAGGAAGACGAGGACGATCTGCTGGACAAGGCGTGGGGGCTCGAACCGGCCTCGCGTCTGTCGTGCCAGGCGATGGTGCCGGCCGAGCAGGATCTGGTTGTCGAGATCCCGCGCTACTCGATCAATCACGCGAAGGAAAATCACTAACTGGAGGATGCAGCCATGAAGTGGACCGATACGCAAGACATCGCGATGGCCCTGACTGACAAGCACCAGGACATCGATCCGCAACAGGTGCGCTTCACCGATTTGCACCGTTGGGTCACCGAGCTGGAAGGTTTCGACGACGATCCTAACCGGTCGAACGAAAAGATCCTCGAAGCGATTCAGGCTGCATGGATTGAAGACGCGGATTACTGAGCGAGCAGTATGCCCGGTTGTTCGCTGGCGGCGGGGCGAGATTGATTCCGCTCCGGCTGCGGCAAAGAAAAAGGCGATTCCATTGGAATCGCCTTTTTTAACGCCTGGAGAATCTTCAGGCTGTCAGCGGTCAGCTTGCTACGAGCGTGCCGTTTTCGACCCGCACGCGCTGGCCTTGCTGGAACGGCGGCGCTTCGTGATACGTGAAGTAGCGCGTCTTGCCGTTTTCCATCCGCACCCGCACGGAATAGGACGTCGTGCTGCGAATGTGCTTTTCAACCGAGTTACCGGCCAGGCCGCCACCGAGGGCGCCCAGCACCGTCATCGCGGTGCGGCCGTTGCCGCTGCCGAACTGGTTGCCGACTACGCCACCGGCCACTGCGCCGCCGACCGCACCGATACCCGTGCCATGGCCTTCCTGACGTACCGCCGAGATGCCTTCGACTGTGCCGCAGGTCGAGCAGTAGGCAGGTTGCGACGGCTGTTGCTGGGCGTACTGCGGTGCCGGTCGGGCCTGTTGCTGCTGGGCGTACTGAGGTGCCGGTTGCGCCTGTTGCTGCTGAGCGTACTGTTGTTGCTGCGTTGGCGCCGGGGCGCGTTGAGGCGCCTGTTGCTGCGCTGCCTGCTGTTGCGCTTCGGCCTGCGCGGCTGCCTGTTGAGCGGCCGGGTTTGCCGGCGCCGCTGAATCGACCACGCCCGGTTGGGTGGCCACTTGCGCAGCCTGGGTCTGATCGGTTTGCGCGCCGCTGCTCGACGCGCTCGGGAACAGGCCCGTGACGGCCGCTGTCGCGGCGAGGCTGGCGATGATTACTGCGCCCGCGGCAGTAGCGACGAGCGGATGAAGACGACGTTGTTGCGTGGGTTTGGTATCTGGATTGTCCATATTGGCCTCCGTCTGGAGCAGAGTCGACTGTTATTGAGACTGAGTGTCGGGCAATTCGATCCCGGAAGGGTTTCAATTTGTAACCATTTTCGGGCAATCATCGCGGCGCTTTCGCGTCAAAGCGCGCGCAGCGCGGCGGGGTGCCTGATTTCTTGCGGGTCCACAGCAACTTAAGAAAACCGCGGCCCGGCGGCGAATATGCGCCTTTTACCGATGGTTACAAACCGTCAGATTACAGCAGGCGGTGTTTTTCACGCACCGAAAGAAAAAACGCCCAACATCGAGCCAGGCGTTTTTCTTTTGCAAACCACGCAACGATCAGTCTTCGCGGCGCAGATGCGGGAACAGAATTACGTCGCGAATGCTCGGGCTGTCGGTCAGCATCATGACCAGACGGTCGATGCCGATGCCGCAACCGCCGGCCGGCGGCATGCCGTACTCCAGCGCGCGGATGTAGTCGGCGTCGTAGAACATCGCTTCTTCGTCGCCGGCGTCTTTCTGGTCAACCTGCTTCTTGAAGCGGGCGGCCTGGTCTTCCGGATCGTTCAGCTCCGAGAAACCGTTGGCGATTTCACGGCCCGTGATGAACAGCTCGAAACGCTCGGTGATGCCGTTGAACTTGTCCGACGCGCGCGCCAACGGCGACACTTCGATCGGGTAGTCGATGATGAAAGTCGGCTCCCACAATTGCGCTTCAGCGGTCTCTTCGAACAGCGCCAGTTGCAAGGCGCCGACGCCGGCGTTCAGGAACTGCGGCTGCGACGCATCCACGCCGAACTTCTTCAGTTCCGTGCGCAGGAATGCGTCGTCGCCGAGTTGTGCGTCCGTGTACTGCGGCGCGTACTTCTGGATCGCCTGGCTGATCGTCAAACGAAGGAAAGGCTTGGCCAGATCCAGTTCACGACCCTGGTAGCTGATCGTCGCGCTACCGAGCGCATCGACCGCCGCCTGGCGGATCAGCTGCTCGGTGAAGTCCATGATCCACTTGTAATCGGTGTACGCCGCGTAGAACTCGATCATCGTGAATTCCGGATTGTGGCGGACCGACACGCCCTCATTGCGGAAGTTACGGTTGATCTCGAACACACGCTCGAAGCCGCCGACCACGAGGCGCTTCAGATACAGTTCCGGCGCGATGCGCAGGAACATTTGCATATCGAGCGCGTTGTGGTGCGTTTTGAACGGCTTGGCCGCCGCGCCGCCTGGAATCGGGTGCAGCATCGGCGTTTCGACTTCCATGAAGTCGGCGTCCGACATGAACTTGCGGATCGACGAAATTGCCTTGGTGCGCGCGACGAAGGTCTTGCGCGTTTCCGGCGTGACGATCAGGTCGACGTAGCGCTGGCGGTACTTCATTTCCTGGTCGGCGAGACCATGGAACTTGTCCGGCAGCGGACGCAGCGACTTCGACAGCAAACGTAGTTCGGTGCAACGCACCGAGAGTTCGCCCTTGTTGGTGCGGAACAGCACGCCGCGTGCCGCGACGATGTCACCCATGTCCCACTTCTTGAAGGCGTCGTACGTTTCCTGACCGACGTCGGCGGGCGTAATGAAGAACTGGATCTGACCCGAACCGTCGCGCACGGTTGCAAAGCTCGCCTTGCCCATCACGCGCTTGAGCATCATGCGGCCGGCGATCGCGACTTCGAGCGGATTGACTTCGAGCGCTTCCTTGTCGGTTTCGGCGTATTTCGATTGCAGATCTTCGGCGTGATGCGTGGGGCGGAAATCGTTCGGATAGGCGACGCCTTGCTCACGCAGTTCGCGCAGCTTTTCGCGGCGTTCGGCCATGATCTTGTTGTCGTCTACCTCGGGCGTGACATTAGGCTGGGCCGCATTCGGCTGGGTCGGTTCGGTCATGATGGTTTGGTATTCGGTGGCCCGCACCAGGATGGTCCGCATGCGGGTGGCCAGTCAGTAAAAACCTCAGGCGCTATAACAAAGGTGCAAAGATACGGCGCGACGATGTCAGGCATGCCGCGCCGGTTGCGCTTAGACGCCCTGTTTCAGGCTGGCGCTGATGAACGGATCGAGGTCGCCGTCGAGCACGCTCTTGGTATTGCTGATTTCGACGTTGGTACGCAGATCCTTGATACGGCTGTTGTCCAGCACGTACGAGCGGATCTGGTGACCCCAGCCCACATCGGTCTTGCCGGCTTCGAGCTTGTCCTGCTCGGCCTGACGCTTGCGGATTTCCGCTTCGTACAGGCGCGATTTCAGCATGGCCATGGCTTCGGCGCGGTTGCGGTGCTGTGAACGATCGTTCTGGCACTGCACGACGATGCCCGACGGCATGTGCGTAATCCGCACGGCCGAATCGGTCTTGTTGATGTGCTGACCGCCCGCACCGGACGCGCGGTACGTGTCGATGCGCAGATCGGCCGGATTGATGTCGACTTCGATCGAATCGTCGATTTCCGGATACACGAACACCGACGAGAACGATGTATGGCGGCCACCCGACGAATCGAACGGCGACTTGCGCACGAGGCGGTGCACGCCGGTTTCGGTGCGCAAAAAGCCATAGGCGTATTCGCCTTCGATCTTGATCGTGGCGTTCTTGATGCCCGCGACGTCGCCTTCGGTCTGTTCCAGCACTTCGGTCTTGAAGCCCTTGCGCTCGCAGTAGCGCAGGTACTGGCGCAGCAGCATGGACGCCCAGTCGCACGCTTCGGTACCGCCGGCGCCGGCTTGAATGTCGAGGAAGGCGTTGTTCGGGTCGGCCGGATTCGCGAACATCCGGCGGAATTCCATGTCGGCGACGCGCTGCTCGAGCCCTTGGGCATCCGTTTCGCACGAGATGAGGGTTTCCTCGTCGTCTTCTTCGCGGGCCATTTCGAACAGGTCCTGCGCGTCGCGCAGGTCGTTGTCGAGCGACGTAAGCTTGCCGACGACGTCGTCGAGCAGTTTCTTTTCCCGGCCGAGGGCCTGGGCGTGCTTCGAGTCGTTCCAGACGTCCGGGTCTTCGAGTTCCCGGTTGACTTCGATTAGACGCAGTGCTTTGTCGTCGTAGTCAAAGATACCCCCGTAGCGAGTCTGCGCGCGTGCGCAGGTCCGCCAGAGAGGCTTCGATCGCGTTGAGACGTTCCGCTTCCATGTCGATCTTTTATAGCTTCGTAAAAAGGGGAAATTATAGCCGATCGGCGCCCCGCGCCGGAGGCTTGTGAGCGATCCGGCGCGGGTTTGGGGTTGATTTTGCGGTGATTTTCGGTGCTTTCGAGCGATGCCGGGCAAGCTGCGGTACACGCGGCCATGGGTAGCCGGCGCAAGCATTGCGCGCAAATTTCGCGGCGTGGACCCGAGGCGGCGACGGCCCGTGCGCGCTTCAGCTCGCCGCGTGCTCGACGATCAATTGCACCCGCGATACGCCATTCCACGTGTCGCTGGCGAGCCGGTAGGCGACGGTGGTGCGCGCGGGCAGCGTGTCCGTATGGTTGAACCAGATCGCGTTGAAACGCTGGCGGCCGCGCACCAACTGCAGTTTCAGATGCTTGTCTTTCACCAGCGCCTGCGAGGCGATGTCGAACTCGCCGGAAAACACTGGCGCCGGGAAGCCTTGGCCCCATACGGCGGCGTCGAGCATTTCGACGAATTGCGGCGTGAAATAGGCGTCTTCGAGTTCGCCGTCGGTTTCGACCGTGCGCGAAAGCGCCTCTTCGGAGAGCCATTCGCGGCCCACTGCCTCGAACGCGGCGGTGAAGCGCGGCACGTCGGCGGCGGCCATCGTCAGACCCGCTGCCATCGCGTGGCCGCCGAATTTGACGATCAGGCCCGGCTCGCGCTTCGAGATCAGATCGAGCGCGTCACGCAGATGGAAACCCGAGATCGAACGGCCCGAGCCTTTGACGAGCTGGCCGCTGTCGTCGGCAAGCGCGAACGTGAACGACGGCCGGTGGAATTTCTCCTTCAACCGTCCGGCGACGATGCCGATCACGCCCTGGTGCCAACTCGGATTGAACAGCGTGATGGTGGTCGCGCCCTCAGGATTGATCGCCGAGAGGTCCTCGAGCGCCTGCTGCTGCATGCCGGCTTCGATTTCGCGGCGCTCGCGGTTCATCGTGTCGAGCTGCTGCGCGAGATCCCATGCGCGGCCGATGTCGTCGGTGGTCAGGCACTCGATCCCGAGCGACATGTCCGACAGGCGGCCGGCCGCGTTCAGGCGCGGCCCGAGCGCGAAACCGAGGTCGAAGCCCGATGCACTGCGGGCGTCGCGCGCGGCCGCGCGAAAGAGGGCGGCGATGCCCGGCTGCATCTTGCCTTTGCGGATCCGCTGCAGTCCTTGCGCGACCAGCACGCGGTTATTGCCGTCGAGCTTGACCACGTCGGCCACCGTCCCGAGCGCGACCAGATCGAGCAGGCCGTCCAGCCGCGGCTCGGGGAAATCGTCGTTGAAGGCGCCGCGGCGGCGCAATTCCGCGCGCAATGCCAGCAGCACATAAAACATCACGCCGACGCCCGCGATGCACTTGCTCGGGAACGTGCAGCCCGGCTGGTTCGGATTGACGATCGCGCGGGCCGCCGGCAGTTCGTCGCCGGGAAGGTGGTGATCGGTGACCAGCACGTCGATGCCGAGCGCGTTCGCCGCTTCCACACCATCGACGCTGGCGATGCCGTTATCGACCGTAATCAGCAGTTCCGGCTTGCCCGACGCGCTGCGGGCGGCCAGTGCGACGATCTCAGGCGTGAGGCCATAGCCGTATTCGAAGCGGTTCGGCACCAGATATTCGATCTGACCACCGAACATGCGCAGGCCGCGTACCGCGACCGCGCAGGCGGTGGCGCCGTCGCAGTCGTAGTCGGCGACCACCAGCATGCGGCGTTTGTTCTGGATCGCGTCCGCGAGCAGCACGGCGGCGCCTTCGCAGTCTTTGAGCCCGGCGGGCGGCACGAGCCGCGCGAGACCGGTTTCGATTTCATCGGGCATGCACACGCCGCGCGCGGCGTACAGGCGCGCGAGCACCGGATGCAGGCCGTGGCGGGTGAGGACTTCGGCGTCGACGGGTGACGAGGCGCGCGTAACGATTCGAGTCATTCGGAAAGGCCGTGGATCATTCGATAGGTCATTCGATAAACAGCGACGCGAACACGCGCCGTCGCCAGAATTTGCGCAGATCGCCGCGCGTGACCGTGAGCGTCACCGAACCGGTGTCGCCGCACAGCGTCAGGGCGAGTTCGTTCAAATGGCCGGATTGCAGCGCTTGCAATGCGGGTTCGAACCAGTCGGCTTGCAATGCGGCGAAAGCGTCGTTCCAGCGCGCCCAGTCCTGCTCGATGTAGGGCGCGGAGAAAGGATCGAGTTCGACCAGCGTGGCGCCGTCGGCATGTGTCTCGGCGGACGCGCCAACCGACGCGTTGCCTGACGCGCCGTTCGCCGCAGTAGCGGCCTGGAACGCCGCAAACGACGCCGGCGGCGCCGCGGTCTGGACGCCAGACGTCATGGCGAGGCCACGCGTGGCCGCCGCGTCGGAAAACACCCGCGCGAACGGGCTCCTGACCGGCTGCGCCGCGCCTTGCGCGTGAAACCAGATCGAGTTGACAGCCGGCAGGCCGCGCGCCTCGCGCGCTTCATTGACGGGATGCTCGAACCACGCCATCTGGACTTCGTTCTGCAGCTTCATCCAGGCGCGTGAACGGTCGCCGGAATGCGCTTCGTGCGGCAGCCAGATTTCGATGTTGCGGCCGCTCGCGCGCAACGGCGACGCCCCTGCCAGCGTGCCGAAGCCGTCGCCCGACAAGTACCAGCGCGCGGGCTTCGGCGCTTCGATGCGCACACCGAGTTCCTCGATCAACGGCCGGGCGACCGCCAGCAGCACGCTGGCTTCGTCGTCGGACAGTTCGAGCGAGGCCGGATCGATCAGCACCAGATGGTCGTGCGCGATGCGCACGTGCACCGGTTGTACGCAGGCCCACGTCGCAGTGCCGGGCTCGCCACCGTCGGCGCGCAGCATGTACGGGGCAAGCGGCGCTTCGTCCGCGGCCGCCGCGCCGCTCGGCAGCGCGCCGAACTGGCGCGCCACCCAGCGCTCGTGCGGCAGCGTGCGCTGAAAATCTTCACCGATCACCCGTTCGACCAGCGTCGCGCGGGCGATCAGCCGGTCGAGAGCCGGACTCTGGATGTCGTGCAGGGCGGTGGAGGCGTCCGCTGCGGCGGGCAGCGCGAAGGGCAGGAGAAGATGAAGACGGTTGGCGTGCATGATGCTGCGCATTGTAGGGCAAAGAGTGCGAGTATTCAGACCATATCGGCGGATTCGGGCACCCCATCCGAGCCTTGCCGATGGCAGCAGCCGCGCGCGGCGGCACCGCGCCCATGACGAGGGAGACCGACATGTCGCGTGAACTGAAAACCGAGCAGGAACTGCTTGCATTGGTCGTGCAGGCGCTCGACGCCAATCCGGCCACGGCCGGCTGGATCCCGACCGGTTTCCACGAGACCGTCGAGGACGAGGACGGCTGCAACTGGGATATCACCCATCTGCATCGCGACCGTAAGGATGCGGAAGTGCGCGACGTTGCAGCCAGCGAGGCGGCCGGGATCATCAACGATCTGCGCCGCCGCTACAACCTGAGTTAGGGCGAGTGTCTGCGCAAGACGGCGGGCGGGCAGCGTTGCGCCGTGAGGCCGCTGCGTCTGCCGTGAGCCCAGCGTGCAAGGCCTTTGCGTGGGTTCGCGGCATTGTATGGCAAACTTCGCGCTTGATTGACGGTAGTGGCGGCAGCGACGGGGCGATGGCTTCGGTGGCGGGGGAGGACCTGGCGCACAGGAGCGCACCGGAACGTCATACCGGAACCATCCGGGTTGCGGCGACACCAATGATCACGACGCTCGGGCCGCATGACAGGCGCGACAGCCGCAAGCTGCCGCCGCCATGCGCGGCACAAGGCCCGCGAGCAGACGAAGAACGCAGAAAAGGATTCGCTTGAAATTTCCCTACGAATGGCAGATTGGCTGGCGCTACACCCGCGCCGGCAAACGCACGACCGGTAACGGCTTCATTTCCTTCATCGCGCTCGTGTCGATGTCGGGCATCGCGCTCGGCGTCGCGGCGCTGATCGTCGTGTTGTCCGTGATGAACGGTTTCCAGAAAGAGGTGCGCGACCGGATGTTATCGGTGCTGGCGCACGTCGAAATCTTTTCGCCGACCGGTTCGATGCCCAACTGGCAATTGACCGCCCAGGAAGCGCGCCAGAACAAGGAAGTGATCGGCGCGGCGCCGTATGTCGAAGCACAGGCGTTGCTCACGCGTCAGGACGCGGTGAGCGGCGTGGCGCTGCGTGGCGTCGAGCCGACGCTCGAGCCTGAAGTGTCCGACATCGGCAAGGAGATGAAGGGCGGCAAGCTGACCGACCTCGTGGCGGGCGACTTCGGCATCGTACTGGGCGCGGACCTCGCCACCAATCTCGGCGTGACGGTCAACGACAAGATCACGCTGGTCGCGCCCGAAGGCACCATCACGCCCGCCGGCATGCTGCCTCGGCTGAAACAGTTCACGGTGGTGGGCATCTTCGAGTCGGGGCATTACGAGTACGACAGCACGCTCGCGCTGATCAACATCAAGGACGCGCAGGCGCTGTTCCGGCTATCGGCGCCGACCGGCGTGCGGCTGCGCCTGACCGATATGCAGCGGGCGCCGGAGGTCGCGCACCAACTGGCGCGCAGCCTGTCCGGCGATTTGTATATTCGCGACTGGACCCAGCAGAACAAGACCTGGTTCTCGGCGGTGCAGATCGAAAAACGCATGATGTTCATCATCCTCACGCTGATCATCGCGGTCGCGGCGTTCAATCTGGTGTCGTCGCTGGTGATGACGGTGACCAACAAGCAGGCTGACATCGCGATTCTGCGCACGCTCGGGGCGCAGCCCGGCTCGATCATGAAGATTTTCGTGGTGCAGGGCGTGACGATCGGCTTTATCGGCACGGCGACCGGGGTCGCGCTCGGCTGCCTGATTGCGTGGAGCATTCCGTGGCTCGTGCCGATGATCGAGCATCTGCTCGGCGTGCAGTTCCTGCCGCCGTCCGTGTATTTCATCAGCGAACTGCCGTCTGAACTGATTCCCGCCGACGTGGCGCGGATCGGCATCATCGCGTTTGCGATGTCGGCGCTGGCGACCCTCTATCCGAGCTGGCGTGGTGCGAAAGTCCGTCCTGCGGAGGCACTGCGCTATGAATGACCGTTCCACTAGCGTATCCATGGCCCCTGAAGACACCGCGCTGCATCCCTATGTGCTCGAAGCGACCGGCATTTCGAAGTCGTTCGTGCAGGGCGGCCTCAATGTGCAGGTCCTCAACAACGCGCAACTGAATGTCCGGCGCGGCGAAAAGCTGGCGATTGTCGGCGCGTCGGGTTCCGGTAAGAGCACGCTGCTGCATGTGCTCGGCGGCCTCGACGATCCGAGTGCCGGTCATGTTTCGGTGATGGGCAAGCCTTTTACGAAGCTCTCCGAGCGCGAGCGCAACGACCTGCGCAATCGCGCGCTCGGTTTCGTGTATCAGTTTCACCATCTGCTGCCGGAATTCACCGCGCTCGACAACGTCGCCATGCCGCTGCGGATTCGCCGCATGACGACCGAGGCCGCGCGGCGCGAAGCGCTCGCGGTGCTGGAGCGCGTCGGCATGGGGCATCGGGCGAAGCATCGTCCGGGTGAACTGTCGGGCGGCGAGCGTCAACGTGTCGCGATTGCGCGGGCGTTGGTGACGAAGCCCGCCTGCGTACTCGCTGATGAACCCACCGGCAATCTGGACGGCGGCACCGCCGACACGGTGTTCAACCTGATGCTCGAACTGTCGCAAACGCTCGACACGAGCTTCGTGATTGTCACGCACGATCCGGAACTGGCCGGACGTTGCGACCGGATCATGCGGTTGCGCGACGGCGTATTGCACGAAGAGCCGCCGGTGCCGGTTTAAGCACCGCGCGGAACGTGAGCGATGCTCCGCCACCTCTGTCACTAGCGAGGCGCGCCATGTGGATCGATACGCACTGCCATCTCGACGCTTCGGAATTCAACGCCGACCGCGCCGAAGTCGCCGATGCGGCGCGTCAAGCCGGCGTAGGGCGTATCGTGATTCCCGCGATCGGTCGCGAGAACTTCACGACGGTGCGTGAACTCGCGCACCGCATCGACGGTGGCGCGTATGCGCTGGGCATCCATCCGCTCTTCACGCCGGGTGCTGAGGAGCGCGATCTCGACCTGCTGCGCATGGAAATCGAGGCGAGTCTCGACGATCCGCTGTTCGTTGGCATCGGCGAGATTGGCCTCGATTATTTCGTCGAAGGTCTCGACGATGCGCGCCAGCAGTTCTTCTACAACGGTCAACTTCAACTGGCGCGCGAATTCGATCTGCCGGTGATTTGCCATGTGCGCAAATCGCAGGATCAGGTGATCAAAGGGCTGCGGCGGCATCAGATTCATCGCGGCATCGCACACGCTTTCAACGGTAGTTTCCAGCAGGCTCAGGCGTATATCGACCAGGGCATGCATCTCGGTTTCGGCGGCAATCTGACCTTCGAGCGGGCGCGGCAAATCCGCCGTCTTGCTGAGCAATTGCCGTTCGACGCGCTGGTCGTCGAGACCGACGCGCCGGACATCGCCCCTTCCTGGATGTACAAACAGCGCAACTCGCCGGATCAGATTCCGGCCATCGGCGCGGGGCTCGCGCAACTGCGCGGCATGACCGCCGACGAAGCCGCCCTAGGCACAACGGCTAACGCGCTCGCCGCGCTGCCGCGGCTCGCACTTTCCTCTGCATAATTGAACGCGATGGTTTGAGTGATTCGCGCCGGGCGGAACACATGCCTGGCGGGCTTGCTGACGTCTGCTCGCCGTGCGTTGCGCCGTTCGGCGATGGCTGGTCGGAAGGGGCGGAGGGCGGATGCGGGCATGGTGGTGCGGGTTTGCGTTGGGCGTGATCTGGCTGCAGCGGCAGGCGGTGTTGCCGGATTGGGGTGGGTGGTGCGCGCTGGTGCTGTTGGCGAGCGTTGCGATACTTATAGCGGCGTGGGGATTGCGCCGCGGCTCTGCTGGCAAAGGGGGCGGCGGTTCTTCGGAGGGAGTGTGCGGCGGTTCCTCAGGGGAAGTGCGCGGCTACTCTCCCTACAGTGTTTGTGGCAACTCGCCGGGCGGGGTGTGCTGCGATTCCTCGAGCGAAGTGTGCAGCGGTCCTTCGGGCGGATTGCGCTGCGGTGCTTCTGTGATTGCGGACACGCGTGCGGCGGTTGCAAATTCGCGCGTGAGACGCGTCTTGTTCAGCGCACGCTTTCGTTCGGGCGTCGGCTGGGGCGCGGTGTGGATTGCGGCTTTATGTGTGGGCTTCGGCTACGCCGCCTGGCGCGCTGAGACCCGGCTCGCGGTGAGCTTGCCGAGCGCCTGGGAAGGGCGCGATATCGATGTCGTCGGCAGTATCAAGGGTCTGCCGTCACGCGATGAAAAGGGCGCGCGTTTCCTCTTCGAAGTCGAGTCGGTTGATGTGCCGATCGCCGCTTTTCCTCGCGTGATTCAACTTTCGTGGATTGCCGAAGATGCGCCTGCGCCGTCGCTCGAACCGGGCGCGCGCTGGCGTCTGACTGTGCGGCTCAAACGGCCGCATGGCAATGCGAACTTCGGCGTGCGCGATGCCGAAGCCAGCTTGCTGGCGCGCAATGTACGCGCCACCGGCTATGTGAGCGCACCGGCTCACGCCGCGCGTTTGCCGGGCAACGCGCGTGGCGTAGGCGTGACGGTCGATCGCTGGCGCGCCGCGCTGCGGGCGCGCATCGGCACGGTGCTCGCCGACGCGCCACATCGTGGGATCGTAGTGGCGCTCGCCATCGGCGCGCAGGACGAAGTTAGCGCGGCCGACTGGCTGTTGATGCGCGGCACCGGCACAAGTCACCTGGTGGCGATTTCTGGCTTGCATATTGGCTTTGTCGCGGGCCTCGCGGCGTGGCTCGCCGGTGCGGTGTGGCGGCGTTCGGGGTTCATCGGCCGCAACTGGCCCTTGCTGGTACCCGCGCAGGTCGTCGCGGTGACGGGCGGCGCGTTGTTCGCCGGGCTGCATGCGGCGTTGGCCGGTTTCAATGTGCCGGCGCAGCGAGCATTGTGGATGGCTGGCGTGGTGGCGCTCGCGTTTATCAGCGGGCGCAACGTCGCGCGATCGGTGGTGTTGGCGTGGGCGTTGGGGTTGGTGCTGCTGATCGATCCGTGGGCGGTGGTGTCGGCGGGATTCTGGCTGTCGTTCTGCGCGGTGGCGGCAATTTTGTTCGCGATGTCGGGACGGCCCCGTGTGCAGGATCATGAGCAGCGCCGTGACGAAGAGGGGGAAGGGGCCGTGACGCCGACAAGGCTCTCGCGCCTTTGGTCCGGTCTGTGTCGTCGCGTTCGCGCTTTCGGTGAGCGCCTGCGCAGCGCGGCGCATGTGCAGTTCGCGGTGACGGTCGCGCTTGCACCGCTCACCGTCTACTGGTTCGCGCAGATTCCACTGATCGGCCCGCTTGCGAATGCCTTCGCGATTCCATGGGTGAGTCTGCTGGTGACGCCGGCGGTATTGGCGGGCGTCGCGTTGCCCGAGCCATTCGATGCCTACGCCTTTCGCGCCGCGCACACCTTGCTCGATCTGCTCGCCGCAGGCCTGCAGATGCTGTCCGGCCCGGCATGGACGCTCTGGCGATTGCCGCAGCCGGACGCGTGGACCCTTGCCGCGGCGGCGGTCGGCGTTCTCTGGTGTCTGGCGCCGCACGGCTGGCCTCTGCGCTGGGCTGCACCGCTCACCTGGCTGCCGCTGCTGCTGCCTGCGCCGCCCGGTCCGCCGCATGGCACCTTCCGTCTGACGGCGCTCGACGTCGGGCAAGGCACCTCGGTGCTGGTCGAAACGGCGCACCATGCGCTGCTGTTCGACGCCGGACCGGGACCGGAATCGACGCATGCGGGAGAACGGGTTGTCGTGCCGTTTTTGCAGGCGCATGGCGTCGCGGTGCTCGATACGCTGCTCATCAGCCACGCCGACTCCGACCATTCGGGCGGCGCGCCGGCTGTACTGGACGCGATCGAGGTGCGCCAAATGGTGGCGGCGTTGGCGCCGGCGAATCCGTTGTGGTCGAACGCAAGGCAACACGGCACTGATACGTTGCCCTGTGCGGCGGGGCAGCGCTGGCAGTGGGACGGTGTCGAGTTCGCAATGCTCTGGCCGGATGCCGGGCCGCTGCAGGGTAAGCCGAATGCGCATTGCTGCGTGTTGCGGGTGAGCACGGTGCCTGCTGCGGAGAGCGCGTCGGCCGGAAATGTTAAACCGACGCCATTACGCATAACCGCCTTGCTGACGGCCGACATCGAAGCATCGGTCGAACGCATCCTGCTCGCGCGCGATCACGACGCGTTGCGCGCCCAGGTGCTGGTCGTGCCGCATCACGGGAGCAAGACTTCGTCGACCGAGCCGTTCCTCGACTCTATCGAGCCGCTCGTCGCGCTATTTCAGGTAGGCTATCGCAACCGATTTCATCATCCGAACGCGGGTGTGTTCGAGCGTTACAAGGCACGGCACATCGAGCTTGGACGCAGCGATGCGGACGGCGCGGTGCGCGTTGATGTCAGCCCGGATTTCGACTCGGGTCTCAACCCGGGCATCGGACCCGAGGGACGCATGGGGATCAGTGCGGGCATCGGGCCCGAGGAAAGCGCGCGAGCCAGTGCGGGTGTCAGCCCGGGAAGCAACCCAAGCGGCGGCCGAGACCTGAACGGCGCCGCACTGACGCTCGAACGCTATCGCGACACGCAGCGCCGCTACTGGATGGATCGCTGATGGATTGCCTGCCGTACAGATAGAACAAACGCGCCGCGGGGTCTGGAGCCTGCACGAAAAGTCAGGAGCCAATCCGGCGCGCCAAAACAGAACGGAGATCGCCGCAGTTGAAAAACATCATCCACTTCTCGCACGCGAACGGTTTTCCGGCGTCGACCTACCGGACGATCTTCGCCGAACTCGCCGACGACTATGAACTGCGCTCGATCGAGCGCATCGGTCACGACGCGCGATATCCCGTCACGCAGGATTGGCCGCATCTGGTCGAGCAACTGCTCGACGACGTCGGCCGGTCGTACGAGCAGCCGGTGTGGCTGATCGGCCATTCGTTGGGCGGCTATCTGTCGCTGATGGCCGCACTGAAAAAGCCACAGTGGGTGAGGGGCGTGGTGATGCTCGATTCGCCGGTAATCGCGGGCTGGCGCAGCAGCATGCTGCGCGTGTCGCAATGGACCGGACTCGACGAGCGCCTGTCGCCCGCGGCGGCCACCCGCACGCGCCGCACGCAGTGGGCGAGCCGCGAGGAAGCATGGCGGCATTTCCACTCAAAGCCGGCGTTCGCGCGCTGGGACGAGCGCATGCTGTCCGACTACATCGACTTCGGCATCCCGCAGAGCTCGCTCGACGGCGGCCGTTCGCTCGCTTTCGACCGGCGCACCGAGTATCAGATCTACAAGACCTTGCCGCATACGCTCGGCCCCCGCCTTGCGCACGGCGCCCCGGTGCCGGTGGGATTCATCGCCGGCACGCGTTCAAAGGAGGTGCGCCAGGCGGGTCTGGACGCCACTCGCCGCGCGACCGGCGGTCATGTGGAATGGATCGAAGGCAGCCATCTGTATCCGATGGAAAAACCACTCGAAACCGCGCGCGCGGTGCAGCGGATGCTGCGCGAACTGGAGCGGCGCGCCTGACTGCACGCCTTGTCGGGGCAAATAAACGGTGCATGATCGGCGCGCGGCAATCGCTGCCGCCGTAGCATCGGCACGTATAGATGTCGCTCGGATTTTGCTGGGTTGAGACCCTGCTTTACGGTATAATCCGTTTTTCCCGCGAGCATCCAGCGATGACCAAATATGTTTTCGTCACCGGCGGCGTAGTATCTTCCCTCGGCAAGGGTATTGCCGCCGCTTCCCTCGCCGCGATCCTCGAATCGCGCGGTCTTAAAGTCACCCTCCTCAAGCTCGATCCCTACATCAACGTCGACCCCGGCACGATGAGCCCGTTTCAACACGGCGAAGTGTTCGTGACGGAAGATGGAGCGGAGACTGACCTCGACCTTGGCCACTATGAGCGCTTCATCAGCACGAAGATGCGCAAGGCCAACAACTTCACCACGGGCCAGATTTACGAATCGGTGATCCGCAAGGAGCGCCGCGGCGATTATCTTGGCAAGACGGTGCAGGTCATTCCGCATATCACGAACGAAATCCAGGCGTTCATCGAACGCGGCGCGGCTTCCGCGACGTGCGGTGAGCCGGACGTCGCCATCGTCGAAGTGGGCGGCACTGTGGGCGACATCGAATCGCTGCCGTTCCTCGAGGCCGCACGTCAGATGAGCCTGCGCATGGGCCGCAACAGCGCGTGCTTCGTGCACCTCACACTGGTGCCCTGGGTCGCCACTGCAGGCGAGCTGAAAACCAAGCCTACCCAGCATAGCGTGCAGAAGCTGCGTGAAATCGGCATCTCGCCGCACGTGCTGCTGTGCCGTGCCGACCGCCGCATTCCGGACGACGAGCGCGCGAAGATTTCGATGTTCTCGAACGTGCCGGAAGATGCGGTGATTTCCGTGTGGGACGCCGACAGCATCTACAAGATTCCGCAGATGCTGCACGACCAGGGTCTGGACGCGATCATCTGCGAAGAGCTCAAGCTCACGCCGAAGCCGGCCGATCTGACGATGTGGTCCGACCTCGTCGAAAAGCTCGAGAACCCGAAGCACGAAGTCACGATCGGCATGGTCGGCAAGTATGTCGATCTGACCGAATCGTACAAATCGCTGATCGAAGCGTTGCGCCATGCGTCGATGCATACGTCGACCAAGGTCAACATCGAGTACATCGATTCGGAAGAGATCGAGACGCAAGGCGTCGAGAGCCTCAAGCATCTGGATGCGGTGCTCGTGCCGGGTGGCTTCGGCCGTCGCGGCACCGAAGGCAAGATGGCCGCGATCCGCTATGCACGCGAAGCGAAGGTGCCGTATCTCGGCATCTGCCTTGGCATGCAACTGGCCGTGATCGAATTCGCCCGCGACGTGGTCGGTCTGAAAGATGCGAACAGCACCGAGTTCGATCAAGACACCGAGAACCGCGTGGTCGCACTGATCACCGAATGGTACGACCGTGAAGGCAAGGTCGAGAAGCGCACCGAAGAATCGGATCTGGGCGGCACGATGCGCCTCGGTTCGCAACGTTGCCCGATCAAACCCGGCACGATGGCCGAAGAGATCTATGGCAAGGATGTGAACGAACGCCATCGTCACCGTTATGAAGTCAATAACCGCTTCGTGCCCCAGCTCGAAGCCGGTGGCCTTATCATCAGCGCCCGTACCCCGAGTGAAGATCTGCCGGAAATGATGGAATTGCCGCGCAGCATGCACCCGTGGTTCGTCGGCGTGCAGTTCCACCCGGAATTCACGTCCACGCCGCGTGACGGCCATCCGCTGTTCAAGTCGTTCGTCGAAGCGGCGCTCGCGCATCAGCAGCCGCGCGTGGCGGCGGAAGTTGGGGAGAAAGCATGAAACTGGGCGATTTCGAAATCGGGCTCGACAAGCCGTTTTTCCTGATCGCGGGCACCTGTGTCGTCGAATCCGAACAGATGACGATCGACACGGCGGGCCGGCTGAAGGAAATCTGCGCGAAGCTGAACATTCCGTTCATCTACAAATCGTCGTACGACAAGGCCAACCGCAGCAGCGGCAAGTCGTTCCGCGGTCTGGGCATGGACGAAGGTTTGCGCATTCTGTCGGAAGTGAAGCGTCAGCTCGGTTTGCCGGTGCTGACCGACGTGCACGCCGAGCACGAGATCGAGCAGGTTGCGTCGGTGGTCGACGTCCTGCAAACGCCTGCTTTCCTGTGCCGTCAAACGGACTTCATCCACGCTTGCGCGCGTTCGGGCAAGCCGGTCAACATCAAGAAAGGCCAGTTTCTCGCACCGCACGACATGAAGAACGTAATCGACAAGGCGCGTGATGCGGCGCGTGAAGCCGGTCTCTCGGAAGACCGCTTCATGGCGTGCGAACGCGGCGTGTCGTTCGGCTATAACAACCTCGTGTCGGACATGCGATCGCTTGCGATCATGCGCGAAACCAACGCGCCGGTCGTGTTCGACGCCACCCACTCGGTGCAGTTGCCGGGCGGGCAGGGCACGAGCTCGGGCGGTCAGCGCGAATTCGTGCCGGTGCTGGCGCGCGCCGCCGTGGCGACGGGCGTGGCGGGTCTCTTCATGGAAACCCATCCGAAGCCTTCGGAAGCCAAGTCGGACGGCCCGAACGCGGTGCCGTTGCATCGCATGGCCGATCTGCTCGAAACGCTGGTTACGCTCGATCAGGCCGTCAAGCGCGCGCCGTTCCTCGAAAGCGATTTCAACTGATTCAGGCGTTCGCGGGGTGTCACGATTGGTGCGCATAATTGGCCCGGTCGGCTCAGTCGGCACGCGGCGAATGCACGCAATGGTCGTCGAAAGCATCGGGGTGCGTGTAGTTTGCTGGGGAGTGCTCTGCATGGGACCAGAGTAGCGCGCTAAAGCGCTAACTCTGGTCGACAGCTAAAGCGCTAACTCCGGATCGACACAGCGCCCGGTGCAGTTTCACAGTAAAGAATTCAACGTCATTTCTTGAGGAAACCATGAGTGCTATCGTAGATATCATCGGTCGAGAGATTCTCGATTCGCGAGGCAACCCCACTGTCGAATGCGATGTGCTGCTCGAGTCGGGCACGATGGGCCGCGCTGCGGTGCCGTCGGGTGCATCGACGGGCTCGCGCGAAGCGATCGAGTTGCGCGACGGCGAAGCCGGCCGTTACGGCGGCAAGGGCGTGCTGAAGGCTGTCGAGCACATCAACACCGAAATCTCCGAAGCGATCATGGGCCTCGACGCTTCCGAGCAGGCCTTCCTCGACAAGACCCTGCTGGAACTCGACGGCACGGACAACAAGTCGCGCCTCGGCGCGAACGCGATGCTGGCTGTGTCGATGGCTGTCGCGAAGGCCGCTGCTGAAGAAGCCGGCCTGCCGCTGTACCGCTACTTCGGTGGCTCAGGCGCGATGCAACTGCCGGTGCCGATGATGAACATCGTCAACGGCGGCGCGCACGCGAACAACAGCCTGGACATCCAGGAATTCATGATCGTACCGGTCAGCCAGCCGACGTTCCGCGAAGCACTGCGCTGCGGCGCTGAAGTGTTCCACGCGCTGAAGAAGATCCTGAGCGACCGCGGCATGAGCACGGCCGTGGGCGACGAAGGCGGTTTCGCGCCGAATTTCGGCAGCAACGACGAATGCCTGTCGACCATCCTGCAAGCCATCGAAAAGGCTGGCTACCGCGCCGGTGAAGACGTGCTGCTCGCGCTCGACTGCGCAGCGAGCGAGTTCTACCACGACGGCAAGTACCAGTTGGCTGGCGAAGGCCTGCAACTGTCGTCGACGGAATTTGCTGACTACCTGGCGAACCTCGCCGACAAGTTCCCGATCGTTTCGATCGAAGACGGCATGCACGAAAGCGACTGGGCCGGCTGGAAGATTCTGACCGACAAGCTCGGCAAGAAGGTGCAACTGGTGGGCGACGACCTGTTCGTCACCAACACGCGCATCCTGAAGGAAGGCATCGAGAAGGGCATCGCCAACTCGATCCTGATCAAGATCAACCAGATCGGTACGCTGACGGAAACCTTCGCGGCGATCGAAATGGCGAAGCGCGCCGGCTACACGGCCGTGATCTCGCACCGCTCGGGTGAAACCGAAGATTCGACGATTGCGGACATCGCGGTCGGCCTGAACGCCGGTCAGATCAAGACGGGTTCGCTGTCGCGTTCGGACCGCATCTCGAAGTACAACCAGTTGCTGCGCATCGAAGAAGACCTCGGTGATATCGCCAGCTACCCGGGCAAGTCGGCGTTCTACAATCTGCGCTAAATGGATTGTTCGCTAGCGCCGACCGATGAACCGGTTACCTTTCGTTTCTGATTGACCCCGCCGCCCTGCGTATAGCGCAGGGCGGCGTGTATTTATTGTGCTTACTTCATGCGGCTTGTCACTGCTGTCCTGATCGTTCTGCTGGCGCTCATCCAGTACCCGCTCTGGTGGGGGCACGGCGGCTGGTTGCGCGTGCACGAGTTGCAGCAGCAACTGGCGCAGCAACTGCAGAAGAACACCGACTCGAAGCTGCGCAACGAGCGTATCCAGGGCGAGGTCCAGGATTTGCAGAGCGGTACGGCCGCGGTGGAAGAGCGGGCGCGTTACGAAATGGGCATGGTGAAGGACAGCGAAGTGTTCGTGCAGTTCGTTGCGCCGAACGCGCCGTTGCCGGCTGCGAACACACCTTCGGTTACCACGTCTACGCGTGGTGTGGTGTCGGCGGCGCCGCTGCATATGGTGCCGAATCCGGAGTCGCGTGCGAAGCCGGATCGCAAGCATGGCGGCAAGGTGGCGACAGAGAAGAAGCCGGCACACTGAGTTTATTCGGGCTGGTTGGACTCGCAGGCCGACGCGAAACTGAACGCAGAAACGAACGGAAAAGCGAACGCAAAAGCGCGTAGAAAGACAAAAAAGCCGCCCGTGGGGCGGCTTTTTTATCGGCGCTGCAATAGGAACGGCATCCCTCTCAATCGCCGTATCGTTGAGCCTCTCCTTGGGGCGTGCCCGTTTCGGCTTACCAGCCCCAATACGGCGAGTAGCCTACGCCGACACCCGTACCCCAGCCGTGCCCCCAACCCCCGCCGTAATAGCTGCCGTAGACGCTGACAGGCGGCGAGTAATAACGTGAGTACGCCTGAGCCGCGTTCTCGGCAGCAATGGCCTGATTCTGATCGGACAGCACCTGACGGTCGATCGCGTCATAGCGCTCGCGTTCTTCAGGCGTGAGCGGCCGGGCGGTGCTTGTCATGCCAGACTGGTCGGCCGGCAGGCGGCTATAAATCGGTGATGGACCCGGCGGGTCCATCACGCAACCCGTAAGCGCGACGCTACCGGCGATGACCGTCAGCACGGCGAACGAGCGCATGCAATGCTTTAGCGAAGTAGGGGTGTTCATTTTTGATCTCCATCGGTCGGATGCCTAAGCAAAACATGCGCAACGCGCACAACCCGAGATCCAACACAGCGATCGACGATAACGCGCCGCCCAAGCCCCAGAAAAGCAGCAGGCGACACGTCATTTTACTGCTGTAACGCAGGTGTAATGCGCCGCCGCCTGGCCGCTTCAGTGCCGCTGGTCGGCCGCCGGCGTCACGCCTTGTGAGAGCGCATTCGCGACAAAAAGTTGCGTTATATCGACCGGATCGAATTCGTACCGTTGATTACAGAATTCGCAATGAATCTCGACGTGACCGCGCTCTTCGATCACGCCGTCCACTTCTTCGCGGCCCAGCATCTTCAGCATCGCGCCGACTTTTTCGCGCGAACAGCTGCATTCGAAGCGCGTTGTTGCCGGTTCGAAATGCTGCACATTTTCCTGCCAGAACAGACGGCGGAAAATCGTCGCCGGTTCTTCTTTCAGCAGCTCGTCTTGCGACATCGTGCCGCCGAGCGTGCAGACGCGCTCCCACGTGTCCGCATCCAGATCGCCCGGATGCGGGACGATGCCGCCGTCGCCCGGCAGCTTTTGCAGCAGCATGCCGACTGCGCGCTCGGTGTTCGCCGCGAGCCACAGGCGTGTGTCGAGCTGCTCCGAGTGATGCATGTAGTGCTCGAGCACTTCGGACATCGACTTGAGCGGGCCGTCCACCCCCGAGAGCGGCACGATACTTTGATACGGTTGCTGGCCGGGTTGCTTGTCGCGCGGGTCGAGCGTAATCACGCAACGGCCATGGCCGCTCGCGTTGACCAGTTCGATCATCGAGGTGGTGTCGTCGATCGTATTGCCCGCTTCACCGGAGAGCTTGGCGGTGGCGCGCATCGACAGGTCGGAGCTGCACTGCACCACCAGCATCTTGGCCGGTCCGTCGCCGAAAATCTGCATGACGAGCGTGCCGTCGAACTTGAGGTTCGCGGAAAGCAGCGCGCACGCGGCCATCATTTCGCCCAGAATCGTTCGCACGGGCGCCGGATAGTCCCGGCGCGTCAGCACTTCCTGCCACGTATTGCGCAGCGAAACGATCTCGCCGCGCACCGGCGCCGCGCTGAACATGAATTTTTGCAACTGGTCGCTCACAACTTTTCCTCGGTCGAATGACGCAGCCTGATGCTGCGCCGTGCGCGCCGCGCGCCCGGCTGACTAGCCGATACGCACGAGCTGCGCCTTGAAATATTCGCGGCGCTCGGCATAACTTGCCGCGCCGCGCTGCATATTGGCGATATCCGTCTCGGTCAGTTCGCGCACCACTTTGGCGGGCGCGCCGAGAATCAGCGAATTGTCGGGAAATACTTTGCCTTCGGTGACGATGGCGCCCGCTCCGACCAGACAGTTGCGGCCGATTACCGCTCCATTCAAGACCACGGCCTGAATTCCGATCAAAGAGCCTTCCTTGATCGTGCAGCCGTGCAGCATGACCTGGTGGCCGATCGTCACATTCGGCTCGATCGTCAGCGGGAAGCCCGGGTCGGTGTGCAGCACCGCGTTTTCCTGGACGTTGCTGCCGGCGCCAAGGGTGATTGGCTCGTTGTCGCCGCGAAGCGTCGCGCCGAACCAGACGCTCGAATTTTCCTCGAGCGTCACATTGCCGATAATGTTCGCCGAATCCGCGACGAACACGCTTTCATGGATGGTCGGGGCTGCTTCGCCAAGCTTGTAAATTGTCACGCTGTCTCCTCTTGATCGGTCGCTACACGCTGTGCGGGCGGGCCGGGGCTGCGAAACCGGTTACGAAATGGGGCAGCTAATTGAGGGCGCTAAAGCCAAACGCCAAAGAAGCGCCCGAAAAAGCCCTGGTGAACCGGGTTGTCCTGCCGGCCCCGCGCCATAGGCGCGCGAGATGGTCGAATCGAGTATTGTAAACGGTTGTGTGCTTGGGCCGCTCGACGGTGCCGTAAGCCGTCCGGCGCCCAGCTTTGGCAACCGTCGCGCCTTCCGTCCTGCCTGTTGCTGTTCTCTTTGCCAATCTGGTTGCCATGATTTCCGCTGCTCCGTCTGTTCTGCCCGCTCTGCCGATGTCGACGAATCCTGAGCATTGCCCGAATCGCGCGAACTGCGCGCGCACCGCAGCGCTGGCCGCATTGCGCGAAGTCGACCCGGCAACCAAGGCAGCCGCGGCACGCGCGTTATACGCTGCGGTGTTCGAAGGCAGCCTCGCATGCTCCGCAGACCTCGAACTCGCCGAGCCGACCGACCTGCCGGGTCGTCCCGCCCGTCCCGAACTGGTCGATCCGCGCAAACTGAAGCGCCGCAGCATGCAATCGCCCGAAGGGCGGGCTGTCTTACTGCACGCGCTGGCGCACATCGAATTCAACGCCATCAACCTCGCGCTCGACGCCGTCTGGCGCTTTGCCGGCATGCCCGCCGCGTTCTACACCGACTGGCTCAAAGTCGCCGCCGAAGAGGCCCATCACTTCTCGCTACTGGTCGCGCGGCTTGCGGAATTCGGCCACGTCTACGGCGATTTTCCCGCGCACGACGGCCTCTGGGACATGTGCGAGCGCACCCGTGCCGACGTGCTGGCGCGCATGGCACTGGTGCCGCGCACCCTCGAAGCACGCGGCCTCGACGCCTCGCCGCCGATCCGCGCCCGCCTGCAGCAGGCGGGCGACCAGGCGTCCGCAGCGATTCTCGACGTGATCCTGCGCGACGAAATCGGTCATGTGCTGATCGGCAACCGCTGGTTCCGCCATCTGTGCGACGCTGGCGGCCTCGATCCGCACGCCACCTACACGCGCCTTGCCGACCAGTATCACGCACCGAAATTACGCGGTCCGTTCAATTTCGAGGCGCGTCGCGACGCCGGTTTTGACGAAACCGAACTGGCCGCGCTGGTTGCTCTGGCTGGCCTCGACGCTGAGCAGCCGGCCCCGCCGACCACCCAAGCCTCGGGTAACTGAAGCCTTTTTCCATAGCCGGACGCCACGCATCGTCCGGCTATCTCGTTATAATCGAACGACCATTCTTTTTTCGGGCGCGCCGTTCATGAATACATCCAGGTCTGAATTCGTCGCCGTGCGCGGCATCCGTCTGCACGTGCGGCGCTGGGGCAATCCGGATGCGCCGATGCTCTTCATGTTGCACGGCTGGATGGACGTGGCGGCATCGTTCCAGTTCGTCGTCGACGCGTTGGGCGGCGACTGGCAGGTGATTGCGCCGGATATGCGCGGCTTCGGCCTGTCGGACTGGCCGGTCGCCGAACGCGGTGGCGGCAACTACTGGATCCAGGATTACCTCGGCGACCTGGACGCGTTGCTCGACCACTATGCACCGACCGGCGAAGTCAATCTGGTCGGCCACAGCATGGGCGCGAATATCGCCTGCCTGTATGCGGGCGTGCGACCGGAACGGGTTCGGCGCGTGGTCGATCTGGAAGGCTTCGGGCTCGCGCCGTCGCACTCGGCGCAAGCGCCCAAGCGTCTGCGCAACTGGCTCGATGAGTTGCGCGATCCGCCGCAGTTGAAGCGTTACGCGTCGCTGGGCGATGTTGCCGGCCGTCTGATCAAGACCAACCCGCGCCTCGCTCCGCCGCGCGCGGAGTTCCTCGCTCAGCATTGGTCCAAGCCGGACGGAGAAGGGCGCTTCATGCTGCTCGCCGATCCGGCGCACAAACTGCGCGGGCCGACGCTGTATCGCCTCGACGAAGTGATGGCCGTATGGCGCAAGGTCACCGCGAAAGTGCTGCACGTCGAGGCCGCCAACTCGCCCACGCTCGCACAGATTGCCGGCGAGATTCCGCTCGACGAGTTCAAGGCGCGCTTCCAGGCTTTTCCGAACTGGCGCGAGAAGATCATCGACGAAGCGGGGCATATGGTGCATCACGATCAGCCCGAGCAGGTAGCCGCGCTGATCGAGGGCTTCTGCGCCTGAACCTTGCAAAAGGGTTTCGGCGCGCGGGTCACTATCTCGAGATAGCGCTGCGGCCATTTACTGCGTTGCAGTAAAATGAGTGCAGAACCTTCTCAAGACAAAGATGAACGCTGACCTCCATTGCCACTCCACCGTTTCCGACGGCCAGTTCGCGCCGGCCGATGTTGCGCGCCGCGCGCACGCGGGCGGCGTGACACTGTGGGCGCTGACCGACCACGACGAACTGGGCGGCCAGCACGAAGCGCGCAGCGCCGCTGAGGCGCTCGGCATGGGCTACCTGAACGGCGTGGAGATTTCGGTCACGTGGGCGTCTCGCACCGTGCACATCGTCGGGCTCGGTGTCGATCCGACCAGCTCGATCCTGATCGACGGCCTCGCGCGAACCCGCAACGGCCGCGCCGCGCGAGCCGAAGCCATTGGCGAGCAGTTGGCCACGCTCGGCATCCCCGACGCCTATCGAGGCGCGCTCAAATACGTCTCGAACCCGGACATGATTTCGCGCACGCACTTCGCGCGCTTCATGGTCGAAAACGGCTACGCCAGTTCAACTCAGGACGTGTTCACCCGCTATCTCGGCGACGGCAAGCCCGGCTACGTGTCGCATCGCTGGGCGAAACTGGCGGACGCGGTTGGCTGGATTCAGGCCGCCGGCGGCGAGGCGATCATCGCGCACCCGGGGCGCTATGCGTACTCGCCGGTCGAATTCGACGCGTTCTTCGCCGAATTCATCGACCTCGGCGGTAAAGCGATCGAAGTCGTGACGGGTAGCCACACGACGGATCAGTACCGCGAATACGCGGACGTCGCGCGCCGCTTCGGCTTCGAAGCCTCGCGCGGTTCAGACTTCCATGCACCCGGCGAAGGCCGTGTCGATCTCGGCACGCTGCCGCCGCTGCCTTCCGATCTCAAGCCCGTCTGGGAACGCTGGCTGTGATCGCGCGCCGTGCCGCGGCGGCACGATATGCGCGACGGTCCCCGTCCGAGGGACGTGCTTTCGCCCGATCTTCCGCCTGGTCTTCCGTCCGATGTTCGTCTGCTTTTTCGTCCGTCATCACCCGTAGCCACCGTTAGTCAAAATGTCCCAATACTTTCGGCTTCATCCGGATAACCCGCAGCCGCGTCTCGTCAAACAGGCTGTGCAGATCATCAACGACGGCGGCGTCGTCGCGTTGCCGACGGATTCGAGCTACGCGCTCGCCTGCCACCTCGACGACAAGGACGCGGTCGAGCGCCTGCGGCGCATTCGGGGACTCGACGAGAAGGCTTTGTTGTCGCTGCTGGTGCGCGATCTCTCGGAGCTGTCGAACTTCGCGATGGTCGACAACCGGCAGTACCGCCTGATCAAATCGGTCACGCCAGGCCCTTACGTCTTTGTGCTGCAGGCCACCAAAGAGGTGCCGCGCCGCCTGTCGCACCCGTCGCGCAAGACCATCGGCCTGCGGGTGCCGGAGCACGCGATCACGCTGGCCATTCTCGAAGAACTCGGCCAGCCGCTGCTCGGCTCCACCCTGATCATGCCGGGCGAAACCCAGCCGCTGAACGACCCGGAAGAAATCCGCGAACGGCTCGAGAAACAGGTGGACCTGGTGATCGACGGCGGCCCGTGTGTGTGCGAGCCGTCCACCGTGATCGATCTGACCGGCGCCGAACCAGTGCTGGTGCGGCCAGGGCGCGGTTCTCTCGCGCCCTTCGGTCTCGAAGAGACGGCATGAGTGAAAGCGGACAGACGCACGCAATCGCGTTGTTACAATAGCGAGTTATGGATTCTTCCCTGATACAGACCATTGCGGTTTACGCGTTGCCGGTGATTTTCGCAATCACGCTGCATGAAGCTGCGCATGGCTACGTCGCGCGCTGGCTCGGCGACAATACCGCGTATGTGCTCGGCCGCGTTTCCGTTAATCCGATGCGGCACATCGATCCGCTCGGCACGATCGCGATTCCCTTGCTGTTGTACTTCGCCACCAGCGGCGCGTTCATGTTCGGTTACGCGAAGCCCGTGCCGGTCGCCTTCGGCAATCTGCGCAATCCGCGTTGGGGCAGCCTGTGGGTCGCGGCCGCCGGACCGGGCTGCAATTTCGTGCAGGCGCTGGTGTGGGGCCTGATCGGCGTTGCACTTGCTGTGGGTGGGGTTGACGAGCCTTTCTTCACGCGCATGGCGGCAGCCGGCGTCGGCGTGAACCTCGTGCTCGGCGTGCTAAACCTGTTTCCGCTGCCCCCGCTCGACGGCGGCCGCGTGCTGATGGCGCTGTTGCCGCCACGGCAATCGATCGCGTTGTCGCGCCTCGAACCGTACGGCTTTTTCATCGTGATGGCGCTCGTCATGACGGGCACGCTCACGCGCTATTGGCTGAGCCCGCTCGTGACGCTCGGCTACGGTGCGATTACCGCAATTCTGACTCCACTTGTTTCGCTTTTCTAAATAACCATGTTCCCAGACCGTATCTTCTCCGGCATGCGGCCCACCGGGTCGCTGCACCTCGGCCACTATCACGGTGTGCTGAAAAACTGGGTGCGGCTGCAGTCCGAATACCCGTGTTTCTTCTGTGTGGTCGACTGGCACGCGCTGACGACGCACTACGAAACGCCCGAAGTGATCGAAAAGAACGTGTGGGACGTGCTGATCGACTGGCTCGCGTCGGGCATCGATCCGGCGCAGGCTACGCTCTTCATCCAGAGCAAGGTGCCCGAACATGCGGAACTGGCGCTGCTGCTCGGCATGAGCACGCCGCTCGGCTGGCTCGAACGCGTGCCGACCTACAAGGAGCAGCAGGAAAAGCTGAAGGACAAGGACCTGTCCACCTACGGTTTCCTCGGCTATCCGGTGTTGATGGCGGCGGACATTCTGCTGTACCGCGGCTCGCTCGTGCCGGTCGGCGAAGACCAGGTGCCGCACGTCGAAATGACGCGTGAAATCGCGCGCCGCTTCAACTATCTGTACGGCCGCGAACCGGGCTTCGAAGAGAAGGCGAATGAAGCGGCCAAGAAGCTGGGCGGCAAGCGGGCCAAGCTTTATCACGAGCTGCGCAACGCCTATCAGCAGGAAGGCGACGACGAAGCACTCGAGCAGGCGCGGGCGATGTTGCAGGAATCGCAGAGCCTGTCGATGAGCGACCGCGAGCGTCTGTTCGGCTACCTCGAAGGATCGCGCAAGATCATCCTGGTCGAACCGCAGGCCATGCTGACCGAAGCGTCGCGCATGCCGGGTCTGGACGGCCAGAAAATGTCGAAGTCGTACGGCAACACGATCGGCCTGCGCGAAGACGCGGAAACGATCACGAAGAAGGTCCGCACCATGCCGACCGATCCGGCACGCGTGCGCCGCACCGATCCGGGTGATCCGGACAAGTGCCCGGTGTGGCAACTGCATCAGGTCTACACGGACGAAGCCACGCACGAGTGGGTGCAGAAGGGCTGCCGAACAGCAGGAATCGGTTGCCTCGAGTGCAAGCAGCCGGTGATCGAAGGCATTCTGCGCGAGCAGCAGCCGATGCTCGAGCGCGCGCAGAAGTACATGGACGATCCGTCGCTGTTGCGCGCGATCGTCGCCGACGGCTGCGACAAGGCCCGCAAGTTCGCCACGGAAACGATGCGCGACGTGCGTGAGGCGATGGGCCTGTCGTACAACTGAGCGCGGCACTGAAGCGATGAGCACTTCGGTTGCCACGTCGGACGGTCCCTCGCACGGAAACGGCGAACCGTCGCGCTGGGTGCGCCACTGGGCGCATCTGGTCGTGCCGGGCGGCGCGGTGCTCGACGTGGCGTCGGGGGCAGGGCGGCATGCGCGGTTCTTTGCATCGCTGGGCCATCCGGTGACCGCACTCGACCGCGATGCGGCTGCGCTGGACCTGATGCGCGACGATCCGCGCATTACCACGCTCGCGGCTGACATCGAAGGCGCCGCATGGCCCTTGCCTGTGGACGCGAAATTCGCCGCGATCGTGGTCACGAACTACCTGCACCGGCCGCTGTTTCAGCAGCTTTTGCGCTCGCTCGCGCCCGGCGGCGTACTGGTTTACGAGACCTTCGCGCAAGGCAACGAAAGGGTCGGCAAACCGTCTAACCCGGCGTTTTTGCTTGCACCCGGCGAGCTGCTCGAGGTGGTGCGCGGCCACCTCCGTGTGGTCGCATTTCAAGACGGATTTCTCGCGCAGCCGCGCCCGGCTTACGTCCAGCGGATATGCGCAATTATGGAGACGGATCGCTCAGCCGAGCGTGCAGAGGCGGCACCCCCGCGTTGTTACGAGCTGGCTGGCTAATCCGCTACAATCGCGGTTTACCTGATCAAATTCATGGCGTTTCATGACTAACGGCAATCAAAGCAGCACTGGCGGTGTTCAGATTCGCGGCAGCATCCCTGCCATCATTACTCCGATGCTCGAAGACGGCGGCCTCGATCTGCCGGCGTTTCGCAAACTGATCGACTGGCATATCGCAGAGGGCACGAACGCACTGGTCGTGGTCGGCACGAGCGGCGAGTCGGCCACGCTGTCGGTCGAAGAACACGTGCTGATGGTCAAAACCGCAGTCGAGCACACAGCGGGCCGGATTCCGGTGATCGCGGGCTCGGGCGGCAATTCCACCACCGAAGCCATCGAGCTCACGCAGCAGGCGAAAGACGTCGGCGCGGACGCCACGCTGCAGGTCGTGCCGTACTACAACAAGCCGACCCAGGAAGGCATCTATCGCCACTTCGCGAAGATCGCCGAAACTGTCGATCTGCCGGTGATCCTGTACAACGTGCCGGGCCGTACGGTCGCGGACATGAGCAACGAAACGATTCTGCGTTGCGCGCAGGTGCCGGGCATCATCGGTGTGAAGGAAGCGACCGGCAATATCGATCGCGCCGCGCACCTGATCAAGTCGGCGCCCGCCCATTTCGGCATCTACAGCGGTGACGATCCCACGGCGATCGCGCTGATGCTGCTTGGCGGCCACGGTAATATTTCGGTCACCGCGAACGTCGCGCCGCGCGCCATGAGCGATCTGTGCAAAGCTGCGCTTGCCGCGGACGCGAAGACCGCCCGCGAGATCCATCTGAAACTCCTGTCGCTGCATAAGAACCTGTTCATCGAGTCGAATCCGATTCCGGCGAAATGGGCGTTGCAGCAACTGGGTCGTGTGCAGGGCGGAATCCGCCTGCCGCTCACGCCGCTCGACGCGCAATACCACGAAGTTGTGCGCGGCGCGCTGCGCGATGCGGGTCTGCTGGGCTAAACGGGCTCAAACCCGCACCCCCAGCGCTCAAGAAAGCCTGCCACCGGCATTCCCTTAACCGACGTCGATCCAGCCCACGTTCCCGGCACACAGAACCAGGCACCGCGTTCCAGCATCACGAAGGACCTCATGAAACGTTCCGCACTTTCCCTCCACGCAACCCGCATGGCGGCGCTGGCGCTTGCCCTGGTAACGCTCGCCGGCTGTGACACGCTGAACGACTGGTTCGCCTCCGACCGCGTCAACTACAAGGGCGCGGGCAGCGCACCGCCGCTCGCCGTTCCGGGCGATCTGAGCACCACGCCGACCGATCAGCGCTACGTGGCGCCGCCGGCCAACCTGGCGCTGGGCGGCGCGCAGCAACGCGCGGTCACCGCCGCAGGCAATTCCACCGAAGGCCAGCCGAATGCGCAAGACCCGCTGGGCATGCACATCGAGCGTGACGGCGATCGTCGCTGGCTGGTAGTCGACGGCCGCACGCCGGAACAACTGTGGCCTCAGTTGCAGGAGTTCTGGCAGGAAAACGGCTTCGCGCTGAAAACCGATGCGCCGGCCACGGGCATCATGACCACCGACTGGGCTGAAAACCGCGCCAATATCCCGGACGACTGGTTCCGTCGCACGGTCGGCAAGGTGATCGACTTCGCTTACTCGTCGGGTACTCGTGACAGCTTCCGCACGCTCGTGTCGCGCGGGCCGGCTGAGACGACGGACATCTCGATCACGCATAGCGCGATGGAAGAAATGCTGACGGGCCAGGACAAGACGTCGTCGCGCTGGGAAGAGCGTCCGCGCGATCCGGCGCTGGAAGCGCTGTTCCTGACCAAGCTGATGCAGAAGTTCGGCCTGACCGAAGCACAATCGAAGCAGCTCCTGACCGATGCGCGTTCGGCTACCGCGCCGGCCACGATCGACCAGAGCGCGGGCGCATCGACGCTCGACCTGCAGGAATCGTTCGACCGGGCATGGCTGCGCGTGGGTCTCGCGCTTGACCGTACCAACTTCACGGTCGACAACCGCGACCGCGCGAAAGGCATCTACTACGTGCGTTACGCGGACTCGATGCAGGAGCTGAAGAAGGAAGGGCTCTTCGGCAAGCTGTTCTACAGCGGCAATTCGTCGAAGAAGCCGGGTCAGGAATTCCTCGTCAATGTGCGCTCGAAGGGCGACACCGTGACGCAGGTGGCGGTGCTGGACGCGAACGGGCAGGTGGATAACTCGTCCGACGCGCAGCGCATCGTGACGTTGCTGCACGCGCAACTGAACTAAGCGGGCTGTGCGCTTCGCCAGTCTCGGCAGCGGCAGTGAAGGCAATGCCTTGCTGGTGGAAGCGCAAAGCGGCGCGACCACCACGCGCGTTCTGCTTGATTGCGGCTTTTCGGCCAAGGAAGTCGAGCGACGTCTGACGCGGCTCGGCGCGAGCGTCGAGGGTCTCGACGCCATTCTGATTACCCATGAACACAGCGACCACATTGGCAGCGCGCTGACGCTGGCGCGCAAGTGGTCAATTCCGTTGTACATGAGCTGGGGCACCGCTCGCGCGGTGGGTGCCGACGAAGCCGACGTCGACCTGCAGGTGCTGTGGGGCGACGAAGCGGTGGCGATCGGCGACCTCAGCATCCTCCCTTACACCGTTCCTCACGACGCCCGCGAGCCGCTGCAGTACGTGCTCTCCAACGGCGCGAGCCGGCTTGGCGTGCTGACGGACGTCGGCACTTCCACGCCGCACATCAGCGCGGTGCTGAGCGGCTGCGACGCGCTTGTGCTCGAATGCAATCACGATGTCCGAATGCTGGCGGGTAGCCGGTATCCCCAATCGCTGAAGGCGCGTATCGGCGGCAATCACGGGCATCTGAACAACGAAGCCGCGGCTGAAATCCTGGCCTCGCTCGACCGTTCGCGCTTGCGCCATCTGGTGGCCGCGCATCTGAGCCAGCAGAACAACACGCCGGAACTGGCGCAGGCCGCCATGGCGGGTGTGCTGGGCGCCGCGCCGACCGAAGTGGTGGTCGCTTCTCAGGATGAAGGCTTCGCCTGGCTGAGCTTGTGATCCGTCTCTGATTGCCTGGCATCTGACATCGCCATGTCCGGCGATTCACCGCTGACATGCCGGCAGTGCAATGAAAAAAGCCCATGACGATCGCTCGCCATGGGCTTTTTCTTCAAGGCCGGCGTTTCAGGCGCCGCGCCTTGCGTCAGACTTAGTTGCGGTTGCCGCCAAAGATGCCGAGCAGCGCGAGCAGGTTGACGAACACGTTGTACAGATCCAGATAGATCGCGAGGGTAGCGGTGATGTAGTTCGTTTCACCGCCATTCACGACGCGCTGGACGTCGAACAGCATGTAGGCCGAGAAGATCACGATGGCCAGCACCGACACCGTCAGCATCAATGCCGGCAGGTGCAGGAACACGTTGGCGACCGAAGCCAGCAGCAGCACGATGACGCCCATGAACAGCCACTTGCCGAGACCCGAGAAGTCACGCTTGCTGACCGTGGCGATCGTTGCCATGGAGGCGAAGATCACACCAGTGCCACCAAAGGCGAGCATGATCAGCGACGGGCCGTTCGAAAAACCGAGCACGAAGCTCAGGATGCGCGACAGCATCAGGCCCATGAAGAACGTGAAGCCGAGCAGCACGAACACGCCGATGGCGCTGTCTTTGGTTTTCTGGATGGCGAACATGAAGCCGAAGGCGATCGCGAAGAACGCCAGCATGCTCATGCCGGGGCTGGTGGCGGCGAACAGCGAGAAGCCGGTTGCCACGCCCACCCATGCGCCGAGCACGGTCGGAATCATGGACAGTGCGAGCAGCCAGTAGGTGTTCCGTAGTACGCGGTTGCGCGTTTCGACCGTGCTGACTGCGCCATTGCGGCCAAAGCTATACGGATGATCGTTCATGGTCTCTCCTTACCTCAGAAGCGTGTTGCGTAATGGTTGTGCCGCGGGTTGCGCAGCAGGTGGTGCGTCAGGTAGTGCAGCGCCGGCCGGAATGCTTGCCGCCAGTCGCAGGGTGTTCATCCCTAAGATTGGCGCGGTGGCAGGGAGTTTCAATACCCGGAAAATGTCCACACGACCTACGCTACCAGTATTCAGAAACTCCTGCTTGGAGTCTTTCAATGTTGTAAGGGTTCAATCGCAATCATACACGGGAACGTGCTACAATAGCGGATTCATTTGAATCTGTAACCTCTTAATTTTTTGGAGTTTTTATGGCGATCGAACGCACCCTGTCGATTATCAAGCCGGACGCAGTGGCCAAGAACGTGATCGGTCAGATCTACAGCCGTTTCGAAAACGCTGGCCTGAAGATCGTGGCTTCGCGCATGGTCCACCTGTCGCGCGCTGACGCAGAGAAGTTCTACGCTGTGCACGCTGCACGCCCGTTCTTCAAGGACCTGGTCGATTTCATGATCTCGGGCCCGGTGGTCGTGCAAGCGCTGGAAGGCGAAAACGCGATCCTGAAGCACCGCGACCTGATGGGCGCAACGGACCCGAAGAAGGCAGAAAAGGGCACGATCCGCGCTGACTTCGCTGACAGTATCGACGCTAACGCGGTGCATGGTTCGGACGCCGCTGAAACGGCTGCAGTTGAAATCGCGTTCTTCTTCCCGCAAGTGAACGTCTACTCGCGTTAAGCGGGTATGGGCAGGTTTGAGCGCGTCTGAGCGCGCTTGACCTGTAAGGCGCGATCCGCGCGATTCGTGCGCTGCCGTTGGATTTGTCGCACGAATCCGCACGAACAGCCCGGCAAAGTAGTAAGGTAAAGCAGCAGGAATGGGCGCGAACGGCATTGCGTTCATGCAGCTTGTTGCATGAACGTAGTCTCGCACTGAAATGGCAGGATTCGATATGACGAGCAGTCCCACCGTCAACCTTCTCGACCTTGACGCCCAAGGGCTTGTCGCCTACTGCGACAGCCTGGGCGAGAAGCCGTTTCGCGCCAAGCAATTGCAGCGCTGGATCCACCAGTACAACGCTGCCGATTTCGACGGCATGACCGATCTGGCGAAGTCCTTGCGCGAAAAGCTCAAAGGGCGCGCAACGATCACGATGCCCGGCATCGTCAGCGACAATATTTCGACCGACGGCACGCGCAAGTGGCTGATCGACGTCGGCAACAGCAACGCGGTTGAAACCGTATACATTCCCGAAGAAACGCGTGGCACGCTGTGCGTGTCGTCGCAGGCCGGGTGTGCGGTCAACTGCCGTTTCTGTTCGACCGGCAAACAGGGTTTCTCCCGCAATCTCACCACCGGCGAAATCATCGGCCAGTTGCGTATGGCCGAGTTCGCGCTGCGCGCGACGCGCGGCACGGACGGTGGGCGCGCCACGGGCGGTGACGGCAAAGGCGAGCGCGTCGTCACGAACGTGGTAATGATGGGTATGGGCGAGCCGCTGCTCAATTACGACGCGGTGGTGCCCGCCATGCGCCTGATGCTGGACGATAACGCGTACGGCCTGTCGCGCCGCCGCGTCACGCTGTCCACCTCGGGCGTCGTGCCGATGATGGACCGGCTTGGCGCCGATCTGCCGGTGGCGCTCGCGGTATCGCTGCACGCACCGAGCGACCCGCTGCGCGACATGCTGGTACCGCTGAACAAGAAGTATCCGCTGCGCGAATTGATGGCCGCTTGCCAGCGCTATCTGAAAGTCGCGCCGCGCGATTTCATTACGTTCGAATATTGCATGCTCGACGGCGTGAACGACAGCGAAGCGCAAGCCCGCGAATTGCTGGCGGTTACACGCGACGTACCGTGCAAGTTCAACCTGATTCCGTTCAATCCGTTCCCTGAATCGGGCCTCATCCGCTCGAAGCCGGAACAGATCAAACGGTTTGCACAAGTGTTGATGGACGCGGGCGTCGTCACCACAGTGCGTAAGACACGCGGCGATGATATCGACGCTGCCTGCGGTCAGTTGGCCGGTGCGGTGAAAGACCGCACGCGCCTCGCTGAGCGCACCGGGAAGGCGGCGAAGATTATCGAGGTGCGCGCCGTGTAATCGCGCGAGATAGTGGGGCGCGAGCGTTCGGAGGAAAGCGATCCGGGCGCGCGAAAATGCTCCACGCCATCCGCGATTGAAAAGAAAGTTTGCAGAAGCGATCGGAAGCGGCACACAAGGCCGCGCATTTTGTTATAAACGGTCTGCGATTCGGGCGCGAGGCTTTGGCCCGTCCGGGTTGCACGAGTGAAAAAGAATCGACGCGAAAGGATTTGGGATGAGTGAGCCGCAGCACCCGCAGCCGCAGCCGCAGGACACAGATACAAACGAAGGCCATCCGGCACCAGTCGCCCGGGCGGTGGTGCAGCCTGTTGAGCAGCCGGGCCCGGCGAGTTTTGATTCCCTGGCGGCAGTTGGCGCGCGCTTGACCCAATTGCGTGAACTGAAGGGCTGGACGATCGAAGACGTGTCAGCGCGCCTGAAGGTCTCCGTCACCAAGCTGCGTGCGCTCGAATCGGGCGACATCAGCCATTTGCCGGACACGACCTTCGCGCTCGGCGTGGTGCGCAGCTACGCGAAGATGCTCGGCGCCGATCCCACGCCGTTTACGCAGGCTTTGCGCCGCGAGAAGGGTGTGCCCGCGCCGGATCTGTCGATGCCGGCGTCGTCGGGCAAGGATTTGCCGCGCGGTCGCGTATCGCTGTCGCTCGGCGGCAGTGGGCAAAAGAGCCGCTCGTGGCTGTGGGGCATTGCAGCGGTGGTCGTCGCGGTGATCGCGCTCGGCATGTGGCATACCAATGGCGGTGATTCGTCGGCGTGGCTCGCACGATTGAAGGCGAGCGCTAACGGCACCGCGGGTGGCGCGACCGGCGCATCGGGCGCGGTGGCACAGGGTCAGCCGGCAGGTTCCGAGGCAACCGCGGAAGACGCTGCTTCGGCCCCGGGAACTCAGGCTGCGGTGGATAACGCAGCGTCGGCTACGCCGATGCCCGCGCCGCTGGCGACCGGTGCGGCGCCATCTTCCGCTCCGGCGGTCACGGCAGCAGTCGCGCCGAAGGCCGGTTCGCAGGTCCAGGCGGCGGCGCAAAGCGCGAGCGCGCCAGTGGTCGCCGCGATAGGCGCATCGGCCGCAGCAGATACGGCGGCGCCGGCCGCGGGTGAGGCGATCATCGCGTTGCGGGTGACGCAGGACAGCTGGTTCAGCGTGCGTGGCAAGGACGGCAAGGAAGTGTTCTCCGGCCTCGTGCACGCAGGCGATACGAAGGAAGTAACGGGCGCGGCCCCTTTCAAGGTCACGGTCGGCAACAAGGCGGGTCTCGAGTCGCTTACGCTCGATGGTCAGCCAGTCGATCCGTCCAAATATTCGGCAGCCAAGGGTAACGTGGCGCGCTTCGCGTTGCCTTGATAGATACGGTATGCGTCGCGGCCAACCGGTTCGCGGCGCTTTTTCAATTCAGGCGCTACGTCTTTTTTGTGGCGCATGCGGCGTAAATGGGTTTTTCGATGCAATCCGAAGCTCAATCCCAATCCAGTAGCAAGATCGTTTCAAACGAGCCGGTGTTCGGCGGCCACGCTGCGCGGCGCAAGTCGCACGCAGTCGATGTCCGTTGGGGCGGCCAGCTCGTCACCATCGGCGGCGATGCGCCCGTGCGCGTCCAGTCGATGACCAACACCGACACCGCGGACGCGATCGGCACGGCGATCCAGATCAAGGAACTGGCGCAAGCCGGTTCGGAGCTGGTGCGTATCACGGTCAACACGCCGGAAGCGGCGGCGGCCGTGCCGGCTGTCCGCGAGCAGCTTGACCGCATGGGCGTGTCGGTGCCGCTGGTCGGCGATTTTCATTACAACGGCCATTTGCTGCTGCGCGATTACCCCGCGTGCGCGGAGTCGTTGTCGAAGTACCGGATCAATCCGGGCAATGTCGGCCACGGCGCGAAGCGCGACACGCAGTTCGCGCAGATGATCGAAGCGGCGGTGAAGTACGACAAGCCGGTGCGGATCGGCGTCAACTGGGGCAGCCTCGACCAGGACCTGCTCGCGAAGATGATGGACGAAAACGCCGCGCGTTCCACGCCGTGGGAAGCGCAGAGCGTGATGTACGAAGCGTTGATCCAGTCGGCGATCGGCTCGGCGGAGCGCGCGGTCGAAATCGGCTTGCCGCGCAACAAGATCATTCTGTCCTGCAAGGTCAGCGGCGTGCAGGATCTGATCGCGGTGTACCGTGAACTCGCGCGCCGTTGCGACTTCGCGCTGCATCTGGGTCTGACCGAAGCGGGCATGGGGTCGAAGGGCATTGTGGCGTCGACCGCTGCGTTGTCGGTGTTGCTGCAGCAAGGCATCGGCGACACGATCCGTATCTCGCTCACGCCCGAACCGGGTGGCCCGCGCACGGGTGAAGTGATCGTCGGCCAGGAAATTCTGCAGACCATGGGCCTGCGTTCGTTCACGCCGATGGTGATCGCGTGCCCGGGTTGCGGCCGTACCACCAGCACGCTGTTCCAGGAGCTGGCGTCGCAAATCCAGACCTATCTGCGCACGCAGATGCCGGTGTGGCGCGATCAATATCCTGGCGTCGAAAAGATGCACGTCGCGGTGATGGGCTGCATCGTCAACGGTCCGGGCGAATCGAAACAGGCGAATATCGGCATCAGCTTGCCGGGTTCGGGCGAAAATCCGGCCGCGCCGGTGTTCATCGACGGCGAGAAGGTCAAGACGCTGCGCGGCGAGAACATCGCGCAAGAATTCCAGCAAATCGTGAGTGACTACGTCGAGCGCCGCTATGGCCGCGCCGAAGCACTCAACTAAATACCGCCAATCGAAGACAGATGACTGAACAGAAGAAAAAGCTCGAAAAGTTGTCCGGTGTGAAGGGCATGAATGACATCCTTCCGCAGGACGCCGGGCTGTGGGAATTTTTTGAAGCGACCGTCAAGTCGATGCTGCGCTCGTACGGATACCAGAATATTCGTACGCCGATCATCGAGCATACGCAGTTGTTCAAGCGCGGTATCGGTGAGGTGACCGACATCGTCGAGAAAGAGATGTACAGCTTTACCGACGCATTGAACGGCGAAAATCTGACGATGCGCCCGGAAAACACGGCGGCTGTGGTGCGCGCGACGATCGAGCACAACATGCTGTACGACGGTCCGAAGCGCCTGTGGTACATCGGCCCGATGTTCCGTCACGAGCGTCCGCAGCGCGGCCGCTATCGCCAGTTCCATCAGGTCGGCGTGGAAGCGCTGGGCTTTGCCGGTCCGGACGCCGACGCTGAAATCATCATGATGTGTCAGCGTCTGTGGGACGACCTCGGCTTGATGGGCATCAAGCTCGAGCTCAATTCGCTGGGTCTCGTGGAAGAGCGCGCGGCGCATCGCGTCGAGTTGATCGCGTACCTCGAAAAGCACATGGACGTGCTCGACGAAGAGGCGAAGCGCCGTTTGTACACGAACCCGCTGCGCGTGCTCGACACGAAAAATCCTGCCATGCAGGAAGTCGCGCAGAACGCACCCAAGCTGATCGATTTTCTCGGCGAAGAATCGCGCGCGCACTTCGAAGGCCTGCAGCGCATTCTGAAGGCGAACAACATTCCGTTCACGATCAATCCGCGCCTCGTGCGCGGTCTCGATTATTACAATCTGACCGTGTTCGAATGGGTGACCGACAAGCTCGGCGCGCAAGGCACCGTCGCGGCCGGCGGCCGTTACGATCCGCTGATCGAACAGCTTGGCGGTAAGCCGACGGGCGCATGCGGCTGGGCCATGGGCGTCGAGCGTATCCTCGAGCTGCTGAAAGAAGATCAGCTCGTACCGGAAGACGAAGGCTGCGACGTATACGTAGTCCATCAGGGCGACGCGGCGCGCGAACAGGCCTTTATCATCGCCGAGCGTTTGCGCGACACGGGTCTCGACGTGATCCTGCATTGCAGCGCGGACGGTCAGACGGCGAGCTTCAAGTCGCAAATGAAGCGTGCCGACGCGAGCGGCGCGGCATTCGCGGTGGTCCTCGGCGAAGACGAGATTGCGAACGGCACGGTCGGCGTCAAACCGCTCCGTGATACAAGTTCTAACGGCGGTAAAAACGAGCAACATAACGTGCCCGCCGAAGACTTGACCGAATTTCTAATCAATGCGATGGTTGCAACCGCCGAAGACGGCGACGACTGATCGCGATGTCGTCGAGCCCCTTGGCTCGACACGCACACGTATCAAGAAAGAGGAAATCGCCGGGCGATGAGTTACCACGACGAACAAGAATCGATTGAAAGTCTGAAGGCATGGTGGACGCAGTGGGGCAATGCAACCACGTGGATCGTGCTGGTGGCCTTGGTTGCCGCCGCTAGCTGGAACGGCTGGAATTTCTGGCAACGGCGCCAGGCCGCGGAAGCCGCGGTGCTGTATGACCAGGTGCAACAAGCCGTTGCATCGGGTGACAAGGCGAAGATCACGCGCGTTGCCACCGATATGGAAGACAAGTTCAGCCGCACCGCGTATGCGCAGATGACCGCGCTGGGCGCCGCCAAGGCGCTGTACGCCGCGGGTGACGAAGCTGCCGCGAAGGCCCAGTTGCAATGGACCATCGATCACGCAAAAGACGACGAGTTCAAGCAGATCGCCAAGCTCCGTCTGGCTTCGCTGCTGCTCGACGACAAGGCTTACGACCAGGGCCTCGCACTGCTCGCCGAACCGCAGTCCGATGCGTTCAAGGGCATTGTGGCGGACGGCCGCGGTGATCTGCTCGCCGCCCAAGGCAAGCGTGACGATGCGCGCGCGGCCTACAAGCTTGCCCTCGACTCGCTGTCGAAAAACGATAGCTCGGCTCGCCAGTTGATTCAGTTCAAGCTGGACGCGCTGGGCGGCTAATCGCCGCATGCAGCGCGCCGCATGATACGACCAACCGGTCTCCTTTAACTCATTTCCTGAATGCTTCGTCCACCGATGAATCTGCTGAAACGTTACGCTGTGCCCGTTGCCTGTGCGATGACCGTGCTCACCATGGCGGCTTGCTCATCCACGAAAGACGAGCGCCGCGAGCCCACGCCGCTCACCGAGTTCAAACCCGTGCTCGACGTGCAGCAGGCGTGGAAGACGAGCGTCGGCAAGGCGGGTCGTTACCTGTTCTCGCCGGTCGCGGTCGGCAACGCGGTGTATGCGGCGGGCGCGAACGGCTCGGTTGCGAAGATCGACGCGCAAACCGGCAAGGACATCTGGCGCGTCAAGCTGCATGACGATCTGTCGGCAGGTGTTGGCAGCGACGGCACGCTCACGGCGGTTGGCGGCCTGAAGGGCGATGTCTACGTGCTCGGCGCGGACGGCAAACAATTGTGGACCGCCAAGGCGCCTGGCGAAATCATCTCGCCGCCGCTGGTCGGCAACGGCCTCGTGGTGGTGCGCACGGTCGACGGTCAGATCGTCGCGTTCAATGCGCAAACTGGCGAGCAGAAGTGGAATTATCGCAACCGCGCGGTGCCGCTCAACCTGCGCGTTTCCTCTGGTATGACGTTCGCGGGCGACGCGGCGGTGCTGGCCGGCTTCCCGGGCGGCGCATTCGCTGCGATCAACCTGCAGACCGGCGACAACTACTGGCAGACCCCGGTGTCGTATCCGAAGGGCGTAACGGAAGTGGAGCGCATCAACGACGTGACGGGCCCGCCCACGCTGCTTGGCTCGGAAACCTGCGCGGTGACGTTCCAGGGTCAGATTGGCTGCTTCGACGCGAACTCCGGCCGCGCGGTGTGGGAAAAGGCGTTTTCGAGCACGAGCGGTCTCGCGCAGGATGACCGCGCTGTGGTGGCGGCCGACGACTGGTCGGTGGTGTCGGCGTTCGACGTCAGCAATGGCGCGACGCTGTGGAAGAACGACAAGCTGAAGAATCGCGAACTCAGCGTCCCGTTCATTCTGGGTCATGCCGCCGTGCTGGGTGACTACCAGGGTTTCGTGCACTTCCTGTCGCGCGACGACGGCACGCTCGTGGCCCGTGTGAAAACCGATGGCAGCCCGATTACCGCAGCGCCGGTGCTGGCCGGCGAAACGCTGGTCGTGCTGACGCACGACGGCGACCTGTACGGCTACCGCCCGCGCTGATCGCGCAGGCTATTGACAGTCCAGCGTCGTCAAGCGTGCAGGCCGGCTTCGCCGGCCGCACGCGTTTTTGTTGTATAGCTGGGCAACCAGAAATATTCCGCCGGACTGGCTGGTCCGGCAAGTCGGATCAGAAACGGCCCATGTGGCCATCGGTGGCTGCTTGCGGCGCCACCTTCGACGGCATCCTGGTCGATACCGCAGAGAATCGTATCGAACCGGCGTGTGAGCCGTTGAGCAAGAAAGACTGAAGCTGGCGGCCCACTGGCGCCGCCCCATACAGCCAAACCCCCGTCCGCCCGGGTGCGCATATTGACAGCACATCCGGGGCTGGCCGAATTCGTGATAATTTTCGTCAAAGGCTGCCGTGTAGCGGCCGCATGGCGTCGCTACGCGGGCCGTCGATTTCGATCCCGCGTTTCACCGTGAACAACATCTGATGAAACCCGTTATTGCCCTGGTTGGGCGCCCCAATGTGGGGAAATCCACGCTATTCAACCGTCTCACGCGCACGCGTGATGCGCTGGTTGCCGACCTGCCCGGTCTCACCCGCGATCGCCATTACGGCGAGGGGCGCGCCGGCGACCGGCCGTATCTGGTCGTCGATACCGGCGGCTTCGAGCCGGTCGCGAAAGACGGCATCCTGCACGAGATGGCGCGTCAAACCCGCCAGGCGGTCGAGGAATCGGACGTCGTCGTGTTCATCGTCGATGGCCGCAACGGTCTCGCGCCGCAGGACAAGACGATTGCCGACTACCTACGCAAGACCGGCCGGCCGATCTTCCTCGTCGTCAACAAGGCGGAGGGGATGAAGTACAGCACGGTGGCCGCCGACTTCTACGAACTCGGTCTCGGCGACCCGCGCGCGATTTCGTCGGCACACGGTGACGGCGTCACCGAAATGATCAATGACGCGCTGGGTGTCGCGTACGCCGGACAGCCGGAAGAGAGCGACGAGGAAAAACAGGCGCACGGCGTGAAGATCGCGATCGTCGGCCGGCCGAACGTCGGCAAGTCGACCTTGATCAACGCGCTGGTGGGCGAAGAGCGCGTGATTGCGTTCGACATGCCGGGCACGACGCGCGATTCGATCTACGTCGACTTCGAGCGTCAGGGCAAGCCCTACACGCTGATCGACACGGCTGGTTTGCGCCGCCGCGGCAAGGTGTTCGAAGCGATCGAGAAGTTCTCGGTGGTGAAAACGCTGCAGTCGATTTCGGACGCGAACGTCGTGATCCTGCTGCTTGACGCACAGCAGGATATTTCCGAACAGGACGCGCACATTGCCGGTTTCGTGGTGGAGCAGGGCCGCGCGCTGGTGGTGGGCGTGAACAAATGGGACGGGCTCGATTCGCATGTGCGCGAGCGCACTAAGGCCGACATCGAGCGCAAACTAAAATTTCTCGACTTCGCCAAATTCCACTTCATTTCCGCCGCGGAAAAAACCGGAATCGGCCCGCTGATGCGCTCGGTCGACGACGCCTACGCCGCCGCCATGGCCAAGCTGCCGACGCCGAAGTTGACGCGCGCGCTGATCGAGGCAGTGGAATTCCAGCAGCCGCGCCGACGCGGTCCGGTGCGCCCGAAACTGCGTTACGCGCACCAGGGCGGACAGAATCCGCCGATCATCGTGATTCACGGCAATGCGCTCGATGCGATCACCGAAACGTACAAACGCTACCTAGAAAACCGCTTCAGGGAAACTTTCAAGCTGACTGGGACTCCATTGCGCATAGAGTTCAGATCGTCGACGAACCCTTACGCGGATAAAGGCTAAATCCAGGCTGAAACCCGCGTGTGTGTTGGGTTTGGCCGCGAGGCCGGCCCGCTCGCGCAAAAATGAAAATCGGCTATAGTGTAGCGGTTGACGGCGGATCTCTTTTTCTTCGTCGTCAATTCAGTCAACCTGCAAAAAAATACGGAGTTTGCTATGAGCAACAAAGGGCAATTGTTACAAGACCCGTTTTTGAACGCACTGCGTAAAGAGCACGTGCCGGTGTCGATCTACTTGGTCAACGGCATCAAGCTTCAAGGGAACATCGAATCGTTCGACCAGTACGTCGTGTTGCTCCGGAATACGGTCACCCAGATGGTCTACAAGCACGCAATTTCTACTGTCGTGCCTGCCCGTCCGGTGAATTTCCACCCGGATTCCGAACAGTCCTAATCCCCGTCCGCGGCCGGCGTAGCGTCGCCCGTTGGCGATTACTCCCGGCCGCCTTATTTTGATACCCTCCAATTTGATCAATGCAGCGCTTGTCGGCATCGACTTCGGTAAGATCGATTTCGAAGCCAGTCTGGAAGAACTCAGCCTGCTCGCGCAAAGCGCGGGCGCGAATCCCTTAGTCACCCTCACGGGGCGCCGGTCCAGTCCCGATGCCAAGATGTTTGTCGGCAGTGGCAAGGCCGAAGAATTGCGTCTTGCCTGTGAGGCGAACGACATCGAACTCGTCATTTTCAATCACGCTCTGGCGCCTGCGCAGCAGCGCAATCTGGAGCAGGCGCTTAACCGCCGCGTGATTGATCGCACAAGCCTCATTCTCGATATTTTTGCGCAACGCGCCCGCAGCCATGAAGGCAAGCTGCAGGTGGAGCTCGCGCAGTTGCAGTATCTATCGACGCGGCTAATCCGCGCATGGACCCACCTTGAACGCCAGAAGGGCGGTATCGGTTTGCGCGGCCCTGGCGAAACGCAGCTCGAAACCGACCGCCGTTTGATCGGCGAGCGCATCAAGGCGCTCAAGACCCGCCTCGAAAAACTGCGCCGTCAGCACGGCACGCAGCGCCGCGCGCGCAGCCGCAATCAGACGATGTCCGTGTCGCTCGTCGGCTACACGAACGCGGGCAAATCCACGCTCTTCAATGCGCTGACGAAGGCTCAGGCGTACGCCGCCGACCAGCTGTTCGCCACGCTGGATACCACGTCCCGCCGTGTCTATCTCGGCGACGAAGCCGGCCAGGTGGTGGTATCCGACACGGTAGGTTTCATCCGTGAATTGCCTCACCAACTGGTGGCGGCTTTCCGCGCCACGCTCGAGGAAACCATCCACGCCGACCTGCTGCTGCATGTGGTCGACGCGTCGAGCGCCGTACGGCTCGATCAGATCGATCAGGTGAACGAGGTGTTGCACGCAATTGGTGCGGACACGATCCGCCAGGTGCTGGTGTTCAACAAGATCGACGCCGTGCCGGAGTTGGCGGCCCGTGGCGACGCGGTCGAGCGGGATGAGTATGGTAATATTTCGCGCGTCTTTTTGAGCGCGCGCACGGGGCAAGGGCTGGATACATTGCGCGCTGCCATCGCTGAAATCGCTACTGCCGAACCTCTCTCCGATCCGCTGGTCGATCTTTCGGAAGAAGACCGGTCGGCAGCACCACGCGAGGACCGCAAGGTCTCAGAACTCGGGCACTGACCCGCTCCAATTGCACTGACCCGCTGTCTACTCTGGTGAACGAACACAGGTGAACGATTACAACGAGCGGAGTATCTGGCTGCGCATGCGCGCCATGCTTTCACTGAACGATCCGCGCTGGGGCCGGGGCGACGGCAATGGCGAACGCCAACGACCCAACGAACCCAAGCGGCCGCCGGCCAAGGACGGTGAAGGCCCGCCCGATCTCGACGAGATGTGGCGCGATTTCAACCGCCGTTTGAGCCGGGTGTTCGGCCGCAAGGGTGGCGGCACAGGCGGTGGCCGTCCGGACAACGGTCGCGGCGCGCGCATTGGTGTGGGCATCGTGATCGGCGTATTGATCGCGATCTATCTCGGCAGCGGCGTGTTTGTCGTGCAGGATGGCCAGGCCGGCGTCGTGATGCAGTTCGGCAAGTATCGCTACACCGCGGGGCAGGGTGTGCATTGGCGCCTGCCGTATCCGTTCGAAGCGCACGAGCTCGTCAACATCGGCCAGATTCGCCAGGTGGAGATCGGCCGTAACAACGTGGTGCACCTCGCCAACGTGAAGGACGCGTCGATGCTCACGCACGACGCCGATATCGTCGACGTGCGCTTTGCCGTGCAGTACCAGGTGAGCAAGCCGACCGACTATCTCTTCCGCAGCATCGATCCCGATCAGAGCGTGATGCAGGCCGCACAGGCGGCGGTGCGCAGCATCGTCGGTGCGCGCAGCACCAGTGACATCCTCTATCAGGATCGCGAAACAATTCGCCAGCAACTGATGGCGTCGATTCAGCAATCCCTGGATGAATACCAGTCCGGCCTCGCCGTGACCGGTGTGACGATCCAGGGTGTGCAGGTGCCCGACCAGGTGCAGGCCGCTTTCGACGATGCCGCCAAAGTGCGTCAGGACAACGAACGCGCCAAACGCGACGCGCAGGCCTATGCCGCCGAGCTGCTGCCGCGCGCGCAAGCAGATGTGGCGCATCAGGTCGACGAAGCGAAAACGTATAGCGACAAGACGGTGACCCAGGCGCAAGGCGATGCCGAGCGCTTCAAGCAGGTCTACGCGCAGTACTCGAAAGCGCCCGCTGTGATTCGCGAGCGCATGTACCTGGAAACCATGCAGCAGATCTATTCGAATACGACCAAGGTGTTTGTGGACAGCAAGAGCGGCAACAACGTGTTGTATCTGCCGCTCGACAAGCTGGTCGAGCAGACCCGGCAGCACGTTGCCGACGCTGCTGCGGCCGCTTCCGGCGCTGCCGTTACGTCGGGCGCTGCCGTGCCGCAAGCCGCGAGCAGCACCACCGCACCGGCCGCTGCTTCCGCTCCCGCCGCGGTTGCGACGCCTGCCAGCCAGGCCGCCGCCAGCAGCGATGCACTGCGTTCACGCGACTCCTTCCGCAGCCGTATGCGCGAAGACGACGTTCAATAAGGAGCGCACATCATGAACAAGATCATTGCGCTCGTCGTTGCCGTCGTCATCGTGCTGTTTGCCGCATCGTCGATGGTATTCGTGGTCGACCAGCGGCATATGGCTGTGCTGTCCTCGCATGGCGACACCGCGCCCGAATTGCTCGGCCCTGGCCTGCACGTGAAGCTGCCGCCGCCGTTGCAAACGGTCACGCTTGTCGATAACCGGATCCAGTCGCTCGACGCGCCAGATGAAGACCGTTATGTCACGTCGGACAAAACCGACCTGCTGGCCAACCCGGTCATCAAATACCGTGTAACCGATCCGCTGAAGCTGCTCGCCGAAACGCGGGGCGACGTGCAAAGTCTGGCGGACCGCCTGGCGCTGCTGTCGCGTAGCGCGCTCGGCGACGCGTTCAGCAAGGTCACGCTGAACGATGCGCTGGCAAAGCAACAAGCCGTCGCTGATGAAGCGCGCGGCACGATGAGCAAAGCCGCGGCATCGCTGGGCGTTTCGGTGCTCGACGTGCAACTGACGCGCGTCGATTTCCCGGCCGCGATGGCCGACTCCGTCTACAAGCGGATGATCGCCGCACGCCAGCAGGCCGCGACCGACGAACGTGCGAAGGGCACGGCCGAGGCCGACCAGATCAAGGCGGATGCCGTCGGCCAGCAACAGGCGATTCTCGCGGACGGCTATCGTCAGGCGCAAACCATCAAGGGCGAGGGCGATGCCAAGGCAGCGGAAATCGCGGCCGAGGCATATGGCAGCGACCCGCAGTTCTACCAGTTTTATCAAAGCATGCAGGCGTACAAGAACACCTTCAAACCAGGCGACGTGATCGTGGTCGACCCGAGCAGCGAGTTCTTCCGCTTCATGCGTAGCCCGACCGGCGGCGCCGCCCCGGACGCTCCCGCGGCACCGCGCAAACACTGATAACCGGAACGCCGCGGCATCCGCATCGCGGCCCCTTCATTCGCATGGACATAGCCGGCTCGTTACTGCTCGCGATCGCATTGATGCTGATTATCGAAGGGATGTTTCCCTTCGTTTTTCCGAGCGCCTGGCGCGACACGTTCCGTAAAATAGCGGAACGGCCCCCGCATCAGATTCGCGTCGGCGGGCTGGTCGTGATGGTGCTCGGGTTGATCCTGCTGTTTATCGTGACCTGAAGGCGCTGCATGGCGCCGCCGCTGCGCGCCGTTGCGTTGGTCCGCCATATGCGCGGCATCAGTGGCGGGGCAACAGCGAGCGTTCAGCGGCGCGGGCCAGGAAGCTGGCAAAAGGGGCCACGAAGGGTTACGAAGGGCCGCTAAGGGCCGTTCCTATACCCGCGACAGCCGCCAGAATAGAGCCGTCGCCCGCCATTCACACACACTTACCGGCGCACCCAGCCGCCGTGTTCAACGTCGTAGGACTGTATCGATGTCGACCTGGTTACTTCCCGAGAATATCGCCGACGTGCTGCCGTCGGAAGCCCGCAAGATCGAAGAGTTGCGGCGCCATTTGCTGGACCGTTTCCGCTCGTATGGCTACGAGATGGTGATGCCGCCGCTGCTCGAGTACCTCGAGTCGCTGCTTACCGGCGGCGGGCACGATCTGAATCTGCGCACATTCAAGCTCGTCGATCAGATGTCCGGGCGCACGCTCGGTCTGCGCGCCGACATCACGCCGCAGGTCGCGCGTATCGACGCGCACCTGCTGAATCGTCAGGGCGTGACGCGTCTTTGCTATGCCGGCAATGTGGCGCATACGCGTCCGCGCGGCCTGCACGCCACACGTGAGCAGATCCAGATCGGCGCGGAAATCTACGGTCACGCCGGTCTCGAAGCGGATCTGGAAATCCAGCAGTTGATGCTCGACGCGCTGCGTCTGGCCGGCCTCGCGAAAGTGCGGCTCGATTTGTGTCATGCCGGCGTGCTCGCCGCGCTGATCGAAGCGGAGCCTGCTGCTGCGGAGCTGGGTCAATCGCTCTACGACGCGTTGGCCGGCAAGGATGTGCCGCGCCTCGTCGAGCTGACCGCCAATCTCACCCCGGTTACGCGCGACGCCTTGCGCTCGCTCCCCACGCTCTACGGCGACGCCTCGGTGCTCGACGAAGCCCGTGCACGCTTGCCGAACGCACCGGCTATCGCCCGCGCGCTCGACGACCTCGCATTCCTCGCGAGCCAGGTGGACGGCGCCGAAGTGATGATCGACCTGGCCGATTTGCGCGGCTATGCGTACCACAGCGGTGTGATGTTCTCGGCGTATGTGGACGGCGTACCGAACGCGGTTGCGCGCGGCGGCCGTTATGACCACGTCGGCCAGGCCTACGGCCGTGCGCGCGCGGCAACCGGCTTCTCGCTCGATCTGCGCGAAGTCGCTCGCATTTCGCCCGTTGAGGCCCGCAGCAGCGCGATTCTCGCGCCGTGGCAACATGACGACGCGCTGCGCGTGAGCGTCGCCGCATTGCGCGATGCCGGTGAAGTGGTGATCCAGGCGCTTCCTGGTCACGAGCACGATCTGGACGAATTTGCCTGCGACCGCGTGTTGGTCGAGCGCAACGGCGCGTGGGTCGTCGAACCCCGTTCCTGAGCACGAATCGATAGACCGCCCGAGGGGCATCCCAAGGGCATTTCAGAAGGCGTCCAAAGCGTCGCCGGACCCGGCGCGGCCACTCGCCGCGCTATTTTCCCTATACCCACCATAACGTGCATACCGTTGAGCGGAAACGGAAAAATTCGGAAGGTTCCGCGAACATAGGTAGAATACGTTTTTAACCAGCTTACGAAACAACATGTCTGCCAGCGCAGTGAATGTGAACCCCGGGCGCAACGTCGTCGTCGTGGGGACCCAGTGGGGTGATGAAGGCAAGGGCAAGATCGTCGACTGGCTGACGGACCACGCTCAAGGCGTCGTTCGCTTCCAGGGCGGTCACAATGCCGGTCACACGCTTATCATCGGCGGCAAGAAAACCATCTTGCGTCTGATTCCGTCGGGCATCATGCATCCCGGCGTCGCGTGCTACATCGGCAATGGCGTCGTGTTGTCGCCGGAAGCGCTGTTCAAGGAAATTGGCGAGCTCGAAGCCGCCGGGGTCGATGTTCAGAATCGCCTCTTCATTTCCGAAGCCACCACCCTGATCCTGCCGTACCACATTGCCATCGACCAGGGCCGCGAAGCGCGCCGCGGCGCGAGCAAGATCGGCACCACCGGCCGCGGCATCGGCCCGGCCTACGAAGACAAGGTGGCGCGCCGCGGTTTGCGCGTGCAGGACCTGTTCGAGCCGGAGAGCTTCGCCGAACGTCTGCGTGAAAATCTCGATTATCACAACTTCGTGCTGACGCAATACCTGGGCGTCGCCGCGGTCGACTTCCAGCAAACGCTCGACACGATGCTGAGCTATGCCGACCGTCTGAAGCCGATGGTGACCGACGTGTCGCGTCGTCTGTACGACGAAAATGCCGCAGGCAACAACCTGCTGTTCGAAGGTGCGCAAGGCACGCTGCTCGACATCGACCACGGTACCTATCCGTACGTCACGTCGAGCAACTGCGTGGCCGGTGCGGCTACCGCGGGTGCCGGCGTCGGTCCGCAAAAGCTGAACTACATTCTCGGTATCACCAAGGCGTATTGCACGCGTGTCGGTTCGGGCCCTTTCCCGAGCGAACTGTACGACGCGGATAACGCCGCGCGTCAGGAACCGATCGGCCTGGAACTCGCCAAGGTCGGCAAGGAATTCGGCTCGGTCACCGGCCGTCCGCGCCGCACCGGCTGGCTTGACGCCGCCGCGCTGCGCCGCTCGATCCAGATCAACGGCGTGTCGGGTCTGTGCATGACCAAGCTCGACGTGCTCGACGGCCTCGACGAAGTGAAGCTGTGCGTCGGCTACACGGTCGACGGCAAGAACGTCGACCTGCTGCCGCGTGGCGCGTCGGAAGTCGCGCGTTGCGTGCCGGTGTACGAAACCTTCGCGGGCTGGAAGGAAAGCACCGTCGGCATCACGGAATGGGACAAGTTGCCGGCCACCGCGCGTGCGTATCTGACGCGTGTGCAGGAAGTCGCGGGCATTCCGATCGACATGGTGTCGACCGGTCCGGATCGCGACGAAACGATTCTGCTTCGTCATCCGTTCAAGGTTTAAGCCATGGTGCAAGGTGTACCCATGATTGCGATGAAAGATCCGCGCAACGACGACAAGAACCTGTGGGTCGGCTGGGACGAATATCACCGGCTGATTGAACTGCTGGCGTTGCAGGTGCACGAATCGGGCTGGAAGTTCGACAAGATTCTGTGCCTCGCGCGCGGTGGTTTGCGCGTCGGCGACCAGCTCTCGCGTATTTACGATCTGCCGCTGGCGATTCTCGCCACAAGTTCGTATCGTGAGGCGGCAGGCACGGAGCAGGGCGAGCTCGACATCGCGCAATACATCACGATGACGCGCGGCGAGTTGCACGGCAACGTGCTGCTGGTCGACGATCTGGTCGATTCGGGCGTGACGCTGGCACGCGTGCAGCAGCATCTGAAAGAACGCTATCCGGCGATCACCGCGGTGCGCTCGGCGGTACTCTGGTACAAGGGCTGCTCGAAAGTGAAGCCTGATTACCATGTGCAGTATTTGCCTACCAATCCGTGGATTCACCAGCCGTTCGAGGAGTGGGACACGGTTCGTCCGCATAACCTCGGCGCGTGGATCAAGCGCGGCATGCAGCAGGACCAGGAGTCGTCGGGCACGTGATGCACGCTACGACGTCTTGTGTATCGCGTCGTATCCCGTGCAGTGCCTGCAAAACGGAGCCCGATTGGGCTCCGTTTTTTTATGGCGCGTTATATGTCCGCCGTATGTGCTCTGCGAACGGCGCCTTGCAAAACGCCCATGCTGTGCCGGCGAAACGCCTGACGCAGCAGACGCGCCCAAATCGCAGTGCTACACTGCGCGGACCATCCACGTGGTGTATCCACAACAAGCCGGGCGGCGCTAGGCGGGCAGTTTAGAATAGCGGTCGTTTTTTCCGCTCAGGGAACGGATTTCCTCGCGTCTATGACAGATAACAATCACGTGCACAAACAGCCTCTGCCTTCCCTCGCGATTGCCGCGATCGGAGTGGTGTTCGGCGATATCGGCACGAGCCCGCTGTACTCTCTGAAAGAAGCTTTCAGCCCGTCACATGGCATTCCGCTGACCGATCAATCGATTTTGGGCGTGATCTCGCTGCTGTTCTGGGCGATCGTGATCGTGGTCAGCATCAAGTACGTATTGTTCGTAATGCGCGCCGACAACAACGGCGAAGGCGGTGTTCTCGCGCTGATGGCGCTGGCGCTGCGCTCTGTCGACCAGAAGGCGAAAGCGGCCGGCTTGCTGATGATGCTCGGCATCTTCGGCGCCTGCATGTTCTATGGTGACGCGGTGATTACGCCCGCTATTTCGGTGATCTCGGCGGTCGAGGGTCTGGAGATCGCGGCGCCCAATATGTCTCATCTGGTATTGCCGCTCACCATGGTGATTCTCGTGCTGCTGTTCTGGATTCAGCGGCACGGCACGGCCACCGTCGGCCGCCTGTTCGGTCCGATCATGGTGCTGTGGTTCCTGGTGCTCGCCGCGCTGGGTCTGTGGCACATCATTCAGTCGCCGAACGTGATCAGCGCACTGAACCCGTATTACGCCTACACCTTTATGGCAGCGCATGTGTTGCAGGCCTACGTGGTGCTCGGCTCGGTCGTGCTGGTGCTGACCGGCGCCGAAGCGCTTTACGCCGACATGGGTCACTTCGGCGCCAAACCGATCCGGATGGCGTGGTACTGCCTCGTGATGCCCTCGCTGGTGCTCAACTACTTCGGCCAGGGCGCGCTGCTGATGCATGACCCGAAGGCGATCGAAAACCCGTTCTTCCTGCTCGCGCCGGATTGGGCGTTGCTGCCGCTCGTGGTGCTGTCGACGGTGGCGACCGTGATTGCGTCACAGGCAGTGATTTCCGGTGCCTATTCGCTGACGAGCCAGGCGATCCAGCTCGGCTACGTGCCGCGCATGAAGATCCTGCACACGTCGGACCTGGCGATCGGTCAGATCTATGTGCCGGTGGTGAACTGGATGCTGCTGTTCATCATTCTGTGCATCGTGATCGCGTTCAAGAGTTCGGATAATCTCGCCGCCGCCTACGGTATCGCGGTGACGGCCACCATGGTGATCACTACGGTCCTTGCCTGCGTCGTGATGGTCAAGGTGTGGAAGTGGAACAAGCTTCTCGTGGCGATGATCATCGGCGTATTCATGGTGGTCGACTTAGGCTTTTTCGGCGCCAATCTGCTGAAGGTCGAAGAGGGCGGCTGGTTGCCGCTCGGCATCGGCGCGTTGCTGTTCTTCCTGCTGATGACGTGGTTCAAGGGCAGGATGATCGTCAAGGAGCGCACGGCCGCTGACGGCATTCCGCTCATGCCGTTCCTGCAGGGCTTGCTCGCGCATCCGCCGCATCGCGTGTCGGGTACGGCGATCTATCTGACGGGCAGCGATTCGCTCGTGCCGGTGAGCTTGCTGCACAACCTTAAGCACAACAAGGTGCTGCACGAGCGCACCATTTTCCTGACCTTCGTGACGCTCGATATTCCGTATGTAAATGACGCGGATCGCGTGACGGTCAGGGATCTCAATGGTGGCCTGTACCTCGTCAAGGCGGCGTACGGTTTCAACGAAACGCCTGACGTGAAGGCGGTGCTGCTCGAGGTCGGTCGCACGCACGACATGACCTTCGAGATGATGGACACGTCCTTCTTCCTGGCTCGCGAAACGGTTGTGCCAACGCAGTTGCCGGGCATGTCGGTGTGGCGCGAACGTGTGTTCGCATGGATGCACCAGAACGCCGCCAAGCCGACCGACTTCTTCAGCATTCCCGCCAACCGGGTGGTGGAGTTGGGGACAAAGATCGAGATCTGACGCGATGGATCGAGGTTCGGACGCGCCTTGCATGCGAAGGCGCGGCAAGCGATAGGAGATAAAAAAAGCCCACGCAATTGCGTGGGCTTTTTTTTGCCGCTTCGTCTCGTGGACGTCAGTGCGTGAGTGAATCACGCGCTGACGAACCCGCTTACTTCTGCTTGAGCTTGGCGAATGCCGCGGCCATTGCGCCGCCTGCTTCCGGCTCACGCGAGCGCTGTTGCTGCGCGCCGCGGCCACCGCCGCCACCCGAGCGGCCGGAACCGCCACGATCCTGTTGGGCGCCCCCACCGCTGCGCTGCGCGGCCGCCGCGCCGAACTCGTCGTCCAGACGCATGGTCAGCGCGATACGCTGGCGCTTCACGTCGACTTCCAGCACCTTCACCTTGACGATCTGGCCGGCCTTGACTACTTCGTGCGGGTCTTTGATGAACTTCGTCGACATGGCCGACACGTGCACCAGACCGTCCTGATGCACGCCGATGTCGACGAACGCACCGAAGGCCGCCACGTTCGTCACGACGCCTTCGAGCACCATGCCCGGCGTCAGATCGCTGACCTTCTCGACGCCTTCGCGGAAGGTCGCGGTCTTGAACTCGGGGCGCGGGTCGCGGCCCGGCTTTTCGAGTTCCAGCAGAATGTCGCGCACGGTCGGCAGGCCGAAACGCTCGTCGACGAATTCGGCCGGCGAGAGGCCACGCAGCGCGTCGCGATTGCCGAGCACTTCGCCGACGTGCTTGCTGATCTTCGCGAGCATGCGTTCCACGACGGGATACGCTTCCGGGTGAACCGACGAGCGGTCGAGCGGGTTCTCGCCGTTGTTGATGCGCAGGAAACCGGCGGCCTGTTCGAAGGTTTTGTCGCCCAGACGCGGCACCTTGCGCAGATGTTCGCGCGACGGGAACGGGCCGTTTGCATCGCGATAGTCGACGATGTTGCGAGCCAGCGTCGCGTTCAAACCCGACACGCGCGCGAGCAACGCGACCGACGCCGTATTGGCATCCACGCCGACCGCGTTCACGCAATCCTCGACCACCGCGTCGAGCGAGCGGGCCAGTTCGCGCTGATTCACGTCATGCTGGTACTGGCCGACGCCGATTGCCTTCGGCTCGATCTTCACCAATTCCGCGAGCGGATCCTGCAGACGGCGCGCAATCGACACGGCGCCGCGCAGCGACACGTCCATGTCCGGAAATTCCTTCGCCGCGAGTTCGGAGGCCGAATACACCGACGCGCCGGCTTCCGAGACGACGATCTTCTGCAGCTTGAACTCCGGATGACGCGCGATCAGTTCGCTCGCAAGCTTGTCCGTTTCCCGCGACGCCGTGCCGTTGCCGATACTGATCAACTCAGCCTGCGTCTGTGCACAGATGCGCGCCAGTTTCGCAATCGAGCCATCCCAGTCGCGACGCGGCTCGTGGGGATAAATCACGTCGGTGGCGAGCACCTTGCCGGTCCGATCGACCACCGCGACTTTCACGCCGGTGCGCATGCCCGGATCGAGCCCGATCACGGCCTTCGGTCCTGCGGGTGCTGCCAGCAGCAAGTCCTTCAGGTTGCGCGCGAACACGCGAATCGCTTCATGTTCGGCTTCGTCGCGCAGATTGGTCAGCAGTTCGTTTTCGATATGCGGCTGCACCTTCACGCGCCAGCACCAGCGGCACACGTCGGCGAGCCACTTGTCGCCCGGGCGGTTCTGATTGGCGATGCCGAAGTGGCGGGCGATCAACGCTTCGCCCGGGTGCGGCACCTGCGCGTCGAGTTCTTCGCCGAGACCCAGTTTGACCATCAGCACGCCTGCATTGCGGCCGCGGAACAAAGCCAGCGCGCGATGCGACGGCACGGTCCGGATGGTTTCCGCATAATCGTAGTAATCGCGGAATTTTTCTTCTTCCGCGTTTTCCTTGCCCTCGACCACTTTCGACGACACCACGCCCTGGTTGAACAGGTAATCGCGCAGCTTGCCGAGCAGATCCGCGGTTTCGCCGAACTGTTCGGAGAGAATGTCGCGCGCGCCGTCGAGCGCGGCCTTGATGTCGGCGACGCCTTTCTCGGCGTCCACGTAGGTGGCGGCTTCGGTTTGCGGGTCGAGCAGGGGATTGGCCAGCAGCGCGTCGGCGAGCGGCTGCAGACCGGCTTCGCGGGCGATCTGCGCGCGCGTGCGGCGCTTCGGCTTGTAGGGGAGATACAGGTCTTCCAGCACCTGCTTGCTGTCGGCGCCTTCTATCGCGGCGCGCAGTTCGTCGGTGAGCTTGCCCTGTTCGTCGATGCTCGCAATGATCGTGGCGCGCCGGTCTTCCAGCTCGCGCAGGTACAGCAGGCGCTCCTCGAGATTACGCAGTTGCGTGTCGTCGAGATTGTCGGTCACTTCCTTCCGGTAGCGGGCGATGAACGGAACAGTCGCTCCTTCGTCGAGAAGTTGCACCGCGGCCGCGACCTGGCGCGGCTGGACGGACAGTTCGGCGGCGATGCGCTGTACGATCTTGAGTGCTACGGTTTCCGTCATAAGGTCTTGGTGTTCCTGCTGCTCAATCAAAGGTCGCGCGGTAGCGGCACATGCCAAGTACATGCCAGACGCGCGCCGGGCCCACGTCGGGCACGCCGGTGCACGCTGGGCGTGCGCGCTGCGACCAGGTTGCTGGAGCGGGGCATTTTGCCATAAATGCAAAAGGGCTCAACCGCAGGGTGATAGAATTTCGGGCATGTTCCGTTGACCAATTACGACGTTGCCAACCTCCTTGTCCCTCAACCGCCTGGACTCCCGCTTGGTCTCTCGCTTGTCACAATTACCGCTTTTTCTGACGCCGCGTTTGTCGCGCTCGCCGCTTACATCGCTCATGTCGGCGTTGCGGTCGCTGTTCAGGTCTGCGCTTCCGTCCAATGGGATGTTTTTCGCTTCGTGCGCGTCGTGCGTCATGGCAGCTTCGCTGGCGGTGTCCGCGCCGGCCGTAGCGCAATCCGCAGCGCCGCTTGTGGCCGCCAGCAGTCTGGCGCCGGCAGCCGCTTCGGGCACAACGAGCACCCTGAACGCCACGGGCGCGGACAATGCCGATAACGCGGCATCGTCTGACAGCGCATTCGAAGCGCGGCAGAAAGTTCTCGATCAGCGCACTGAGGAAAACAACTACCGTTACGCGGTCGCCGAACACGATTGCTACAGTAAGTTCTTTGTCAACCACTGTCTGAACAAGGCGCGCGACAGCATGCGTTCGGTGCAGGCCGATATTCGCAAGGAACAGCTCGCGCTAGACGGCGAACAGCGTGTCCAGCGCGCCCGCCAGCGTGACGAGCAGGCAGCGCTCAAACGCGCCCAGGACGAAGCCAGCGCGCCGCAGCGTGCCGCTGACGACGCGCGTAACGCTCAAGCCTACGAAGACAAGCAGCGCCAACACCAGCTCGACCAGGCGCAGCGCGCGGCCGAGGCGCCGCAACGCAGCGCCAACGCGCAAGCCTATCAGCAGAAGCAACAACAGCACGCGCTGGATCAGGCGCAGCGCGGCATCAGTCCGTCGCAAGCCGCAGCCAACAGCCAGGCATACGATCAGAAGCAGGGCGACTTCCAGCGCAAGCTCGACCAGGCGCGTCAGCAGGGCGCGCAAAAGGCGCAGGAGCGGGTGGAGAAGCAGCAGACCTTCGAGAAGAAGCAGGCCGACGCGGCGCAACACAAGGCCGACGTCGAGGCTCGTCAGAAGCAGGCGGCCGAGAAAGCCGAGCAGAAACGTCAGGACCAGTTGAAAGAGCAACAGCAACTTGAAGAACAGCGAAAGCAGCAACAGGAACAACAGTAGGTGTGCTGTAGCGGGTTCTGGTAGGGTAGTAGCCAGGCAGTAGTCGCCGTAACGCGTTTTAAGCCGGACAGCAACCTCAGGCATCGGGCTGCACACGCAGCCCGTGCCGCTTACGAGCGGAGGCGAGCATGCGCGATCAACATCACGTCATCACCGCAGACACATTGCGCGACCGTATTCTGCAACTGGAATCGGAGCATAGTGGGCTCGATCGCTTGATCGACCGAATGTCGGAAGAGCCCGGCATCGACGACTTCGAGTTGCAGCGCCTGAAAAAGCGCAAACTCAAAGTCAAGGACACCATCATCTTGCTGCAATTGCAGCTCGAACCGGACGCACGCGCCTGAGTTCGCGCCCTGGCAGGTGCCGGGTCGCGCCGCGCGCGCCGGACTTTGCAGGAAACGCTTGCCTTGAATTCACCGCTTGAAACTTCACCACGCGCCACGGCGGGCGAGGACGCTCCGGCCGGCGCTCCGGTGGCCGGCACACCGGCGCCGCGTCCTTCCGCGTCCGCGCTCTCCGCGTCGTTGAATCCACGCCGCGTCGCCGAACTGGACGATATCTTCGCCGACAACGGCCTGCTCGCCCGTCAGATTGACGGCTATCGTTCGCGCGCGTCGCAGATCGAGATGTCGCGCGCCGTCGCGGCGGCCATGGAAGCGTCGGGCCGCGCGATGCCCGAGCCCGCAATGTTCGAGGCGCAAAAGCGTCCGGCGCGGCGTCTGCAATCGCCAGGCGCGGAGGCTGCAACTGTTGCCCCCGAAAACGACGAATCGAACGGTCTCGACGGCAGCGAAAACACGCTGATCGTGGAAGCGGGCACCGGCACCGGCAAGACCTATGCGTATCTCGTGCCGGCCATGTTGTGGGGCGGCAAGGTGATCGTCTCCACCGGCACCAAGCATTTGCAGGATCAGCTCTTTCAGCGCGACATTCCGACCGTGCGCGACGCGCTCGCTGTGCCGGTATCGGTGGCGATGCTCAAGGGCCGCGCGAACTACCTGTGCCATTACTACCTGCAGCGCACAGCGGACAACGGCCGTCTGCCGTCGCGCCAGGAAACCTCGTATCTGCAGGACATCATTCGCTTTGCCAAGATCACGCGCACCGGCGACAAGGCCGAACTCGCGAGCGTGCCGGAAACGGCGGCAGTGTGGTCGATGGTCACGTCCACGCGTGAGAACTGTCTTGGCCAGGAGTGCCCGCATTACAAGGAGTGCTTCGTGATGCAGGCGCGCCGCGAGGCGCAGCAGGCCGACATCGTGGTGGTCAATCACCATCTGTTTTTCGCCGACATCATGTTGCGCGATACCGGCATGGCTGAATTGCTGCCTACGGCGAACACCGTCATCTTCGACGAAGCGCATCAACTGCCGGAAACCGCGACGCTGTTTTTCGGCGAGACGCTTTCCACCACGCAATTTCTCGAGCTCGCGCGCGATTCCGTGGCGGAGGGCCTGGGTCATGCGCGTGAATCGGTCGACTGGGTGAAGCTCGGCTCGACACTCGAACGCGCGGCGCGTGACGTGCGGCTCGCTTTCAAGGAAGACTCGGTGCGCTTGTCGATCGGTCAGTTGCCCGACGATCATCCTCTATTCCCCGCGCTCGAAACGCTGGAAGCCGAGCTCGACGCACTGACGTCCGCGTTGTCCAGTCAGGCCGAGCGAGCCGAATCGATCGGGGCGTGTTTGCGCCGCGCACGTGAGTTGCAAGGCGTGCTCGCGGGCTGGACCACGCCGCCCACTGAGACCGAACGCGCAGCCGCTGACGCCGCCGCGGCGGACGCCAAGGCCGAACGTGCCGATCCGAACGAAAAGGTGCGCTGGATCGAAGTGTTCGCGCATACGGTGCAGTTGCACGAAACGCCGCTGTCGGTCGCGCCAATCTTCGCGAAGCAGCGCGCCGGTGTGCCGCGCGCGTGGATCTTCACTTCGGCGACGTTGTCGGTGCGCGGCGACTTCACGCACTACGCGGCGCAGATGGGTCTGAACGCAAAACGCTCGATGACGCTGCCGAGCCCCTTCGACTATCCGACGCAAGGGCTTCTGTACGTGCCGCGCAATTTGCCGCAGCCTTCGTCGCCGATGTTCACCGACGCCGTGTTCGACGCTGCATTGCCCGCGATCGAAGCATCGGGCGGCGGCGTATTCATGTTGTGCACGACGTTGCGCGCGGTGGACCGCATCTCGGCCAAACTGCGCGACACCATTGAGGCACGCGGCTGGGACTATCCATTGCTCGTGCAGGGTGACGCGAGCCGCACCGAGTTGCTCGATCGCTTCCGTACGTACGGCAATGCGATTCTGGTGGGCAGCCAGAGCTTCTGGGAGGGCGTGGATGTGCGTGGCGATGCGCTCTCGCTGGTCGTGATCGACAAGCTGCCGTTTGCGCCGCCTGATGACCCAGTGCTGTCGGCGCGTCTCGATGCGCTGACGAAGAAGGGTTTGAGCCCGTTCGCCGTCCATCAGTTGCCGCAGGCTGTGATTACCCTCAAGCAGGGCGCAGGCCGTCTGATTCGCGCCGAGACCGATCGCGGCGTGCTGATGATCTGCGACACGCGCCTCGTCGACAAACCGTATGGGCGCCGTATATGGCAGAGCCTGCCGCCGTTCAAACGCACACGTGAGATCGAAGTCGTGCGCGAATTCTTCGAAGAGAACGCAACGCCGGCTGAATAGCAGGCGATTAAGTGAATGCCGTTGTAAAAACCGGCGCTTAAATGACAAAACGCCACGGATTTGAATCCGTGGCGTTTTGCTTTACTGTCCAGGAAATCGAGGTGATTTCCTGGAGCAGTTTTCGCCCAGAGGCGAACCCTATGCGACAGCTTACTGGCTTGCGCCCGAAGCCGGAGCAGCAGCCGAAGCAGCAGCGCCTGCGTCCGAAGCAGCGGCCGTAGCCGAAGCAGCAGCATCGCTCGCAGCAGCAGCCGCACCCGAAGCAGCAGCAGCCGAATCCGAAGCTGCAGCAGCCGGTGCCGAAGCGGCAGCAGCGTCGCTAGCAGCCGGTGCAGCGGCTTGATCGTTGCTCTTGTTGCATGCAGCCAGTGCCACAGCTGCCAACAGGGATGCTACGAGGAGGGATTTCTTCATGATCACGTCCTTTTATGGTTAAAGGTAAGCAACAGCGCAAAATAATACCGGTAATGTGCTCCAACACCGACCTGGGCCGCTGGTGGAGACGCTCTTTTGACGAGCTAGAATCTTCCCTACGGCTTGGGCGGAAATTATATGCACTTTCGTACTGACAATCCATAAATCCGGGGTCAATACGTTGTCTTTCTCATACAAAATTTCACAGTACGGTATAACAGGCGGGCAGAGTTACGCAAGCTCGCCCACTTGTATCCAGCCCGCACAATACCACTCGTGAAGCAGTGCTGTCACCGACGAATCGTCTGAGAGTGTTACAAAGCGTTTCGCACTCAAACACCGATGGTCAGCGAGGTCAAACAACCACTTTTTGGCCCCATTAAACGGCGTTTCCTCTCCATTTACGAAGAAAAAACGGCGGTTGTACAACAAATTAGTCTTGCGGTCCAGTCGAATGCCAGACTTGGATGCCTGACTGATGAAACGGGCTTCATTGAGCGGTCGTTGCGGCGGATCAAACACGACGCTCGGCTTCGGTTCGCTGAGGTACGTGCCAAGGAACGACGCAATGTCCTGCTCACTCCACTTGACGCCAGCAAGGATCGAACCAACCCGCTCAATCAATGCGGCGGGCAGCTCTGCCGGACGGTCGACAGCGGGTTGTTGAGGATCGCGATAAAGCGCATCGGGCCGCGCGGCAGAGTCGCCGCGTTCGGCCAGATGATAGAGGAACTGCGCGGTCAACTCGCCCGCTGAGGGGGCGCGAAAACCGATTGAGCAGGTCATGCATTCGCCTTCGGCGACACCGTCATGCGCGATATGCGGCGGCAGGTACAGCATGTCACCTGGCTCCAGCAGCCATTCCTCTTCCGCCTCGAAATGCTGTAAAACTTTCAACGGCAAACCCGGTTGGAGTGTCAGATCTTTCTGCGCACTGATTCGCCACCGCCGCTTGCCCTTTACTTGCAAAAGAAACACATCGTAGGAATCGAAGTGGGGGCCGACGCCACCGCCATCGCTCGCATACGAAATCATCAGGTCGTCCAGACGCGCGTCCGGCACGAAGCGGAAGCGGTCGAGCAAGGCACGCGTGCGATCGTCGTAAAGGTCCACGCCTTGCACGAGCAGCGTCCAGGCGCGCTGCTTGACCGACGGCAGTTCATCCGGCGCGAACGGGCCGTGCTCCAGTTGCCATTTGTTGCGAAAGTGCGTGATCAGACGCGCTTCGACTTCGTCCTGATCGGCCAGCTCGAAAAACTCCTCGCGCGACAGCGGCGCCTCTACGTTCGGGATCGCCTGGCGGATCAGCAGTGGCTTCTTTTGCCAGTACCGGCGCATGAATTGGGACGGTGTCAGATTGCCGAGCAAGGGCGTGGGCGTGTCGGGCGAGGGCGGGAGAATAGGGCGAGCCGGCGTTGAAGCCGGTGAGGAATTCCGTGCCGACGCTGCGTCGGCCGGGTGGTCAGTGGGCCGCTTGGGCATCGTATAATGTGAGTTGTATTCTGGAGAATCGAATGAAAATCGCAAAGAACACCGTCGTGTCGGTCGCTTACAAGCTATCGGATGCGCAGGGCAATCTGATTGAAGAAAGCGACGAGCCGATGGTCTATCTGCACGGCGGCTATGATGGCACGTTCCCCAAGATCGAGGAAGAGCTCGACGGCCACGAGGCCGGCTTCGAGACTCAGATCCAGCTCGAGCCGCAAGACGCGTTCGGCGAGTACGATCCCGATCTCGTGAAGATCGAGCCGCGCGATCGCTTCCCGGAACCGCTCGAAGTCGGCATGCAATTCGAAGGCACGCCGGAGGAAGGCGATGATGACCTCGATTCGCTCGTCTACGTGGTGACCGACGTGGCGGAAGACAAAGTCGTGCTCGACGGCAACCATCCGCTCGCCGGCATGGCGCTGCGTTTCGCGCTGACCGTCAAGGACGTGCGTCCGGCTACGGAAGACGAAATCCAGCACGAACACGCACATGGCGCCGACGGCCTCGAAGTCCTCGATGACGATGACGACGAAGCCGAAGACGACAAATCAGGGCCCACGCTGCACTGAGCTTGCGGGCGTGCCGGGAGCGCCTGATGGCGCACCCGGTGCATGTGGCAAAACGGTCGAGGCGGGCGGGCCGGACATGGCAGGCCCATACTCGCCGTTGCCGTCATCCGTCGGTCTGTGTTGCTGTTGGTCGGGTTGCTGCTGCCCGGGTGTCTGCAACAGCGGCGGCAACTCGGAAGCGGGGCCTAAGGCCGGTACGGCCGGCATCGAAGCGGCTGGCTCTTCGCGCTGCGGCACCGGTGCCGCTGTCGGCATTGGCATTTGCCTCGGCACGTCGCGCACGCTCACGCGGAACGGCGGTTTCTTGCCGAGATCCGCTTCAATCTGAATCCACTGGTTAAGACGATCATGCGGCGCAAGCTCGACACGTGTGAGGTTCGTCACCAGCATTCCCTTGTCATTGCGTAGCGGCTGATCGATCACGAAGCCGGCGCTCGCGCGTTCGTCGTCGCAATGAATCACCAGCACCGGTCCGCGGAAAATCTGCGCGAGTTTGACGAGGCTGCGTTTGAATTCCAGAAAACCGTCGCGGCGCGTGTTACGCGCAAAGCGCAGCCACGCGAAACGGTCGGGCCGTTCGTAGCGCTCCGGATCGGGGTCGCCCTGAATGAACACGACAATCGCGCGCGCGTCGCGGCGTTTCGCGTATTCGCCGGCATGTTCGAGCCAGAATGCATTGGCAATCACGCGATCTTCGAACTCGCCATTGCGGCCGCCCGCAGTCAGATAATGATTGTTCGGGCTCGGCGCGTTCAGACCGACAAACACGGTATCGCCGACTTGCCAGCGCACGTTCTCCCGGAACGGGCGAAAGCGCGACACTTCGCTCTCGCGCGTCAATGCGATCGGGTTCTGACCCATCGACGTGGAGTCGATGAACAGGGTTTGGCGGAGCTGATCGAGCCGCTCGACCGGGTCGAAGCCGCCGGCCTCAGCCGTGCCGCAGTCGGCCCAGTCGTGCTGGCCTGGAATGAAGAAGAGGGCGGGCCGCGACGTTTCGAGCAGCGCGTGGCGCCGTTCGTATAGCGCATCGCGGCAGGCTTCTTTCGCGCCCTTCAGATTGCCGTCGTAGACGACGAACGATACGTCGCGGTCACGGCCGATTGCATCGATCAGACGTTGCGTGGGCGCTTCGTCGGCGGGGCTTTGCATCGTGCTGGCGATGACCGCGAAGGCAAAGCGCGGTGCTTCGGCGTGCGCGAGCGGGGCAGTCACCACGAGCACCATAAGCGACGCTAGCGACACGAGGCCGCCCGTGACCGTGAGGGCGTTGGTCAGCGCCGCGCAAAGTTTGCGCGGGCGCTGCGAGGGCCTGTGTGCGTCAATGATCTGCATCCGGCGCGGCGGCCAGGTCGTGCAGTTCGTACAGCAGATCGAGCGCTTCGCGTGGCCGCAGATCGTTCGGATCGATTGCGCGCAGACGTTCGACAAGTGCCTGCATGGCCGGCGACGCCGCCGCTGCTGCTTGCTTGCGACCGGGTTCGTCGTCGGCGTCTTCAAGCAGCATGGGCATGGGCGCGGCGAACAGATCGAGTTGCGGAGCGGGTTGCGCCGCCGATTGCTGTTCGAGATGCGCAAGATGCTTGCGGGCCGCGCGAATCACCGCGTTCGGCACACCGGCCAGTTGCGCGACCTGCAAACCATAGCTCTGATTCGCCGGCCCTTCGCTGACCGCATGCAGGAACACGATGCCGTGCCCATGCTCGACTGCCGACAGGTGCACATTGGCCGCGTGTGGAAACTCGGCGGGCAACTGCGTCAATTCGAAGTAGTGGGTGGCGAATAGCGTATGACAGCCGTTGTGCGAGAGCAGGTGCCTCGCGATGGCCCACGCCAGCGCGAGGCCGTCGAACGTCGACGTGCCGCGCCCGATCTCGTCCATCAGCACGAGACTTTGCGGCGTTGCGTCGTTCAGGATCGCCGCCGCTTCCGTCATCTCTACCATGAAGGTCGAGCGGCCGCCGGCCAGATCGTCCGCTGCCCCGATTCGCGTGAAGATGCGATCGATCGGACCGAATGCCGCGCGGCGTGCGGGCACATAGCTGCCGACGTATGCCAGCAACGCGATCAGCGCGGTCTGCCGCATGAAGGTCGATTTACCGCCCATGTTCGGGCCGGTGATCAGCAACAGTTTGCGCTCGGGTGTGAGCGTGCAGTCGTTAGCGATGAATTGCTCGACCTGCGCCTCGACAACCGGATGCCGGCCCTGTTCGATTTCGATGCCGGTATCCGGTGAAAACGTCGGCGCGACCCAATCGAGTGCGCGGGCGCGTTCGGCGAACGCAGCCAGCAGATCGAGTTCGGCGAGTGCCGCCGCGACGCGCTGGCAGTCCGGGATAAAAGGCAGCAGCGCTTGCAGTAACGCGTCGTAAAGCGAGCGTTCGCGGGCCAGCGCGCGTTCCTGCGCGGACAGCGCCTTGTCTTCGAACGTCTTCAGCTCCGGCGTGATGTAACGCTCGGCGTTTTTCAGCGTCTGACGGCGGCGGTAGTCGTCCGGCACCTTATCAGTCTGGCCGCGCGTGACTTCGATATAGAAGCCATGCACCTTGTTGTACTCGACACGCAGATTGCCGATGCCGGTGCGTGCGCGTTCGCGCGTTTCGAGGTCGATCAGGAACTGCCCGCAGTTCTCCGAAATATCTCGCAACTCGTCGAGTTCCGCATCGTAGCCGCGGGCGATCACGCCGCCGTCGCGCACCATCGCGGCTGGCTCCTGCGCGACCGCGCGCTTGAGCAGTTCGACGCAGGCTTGCGGCGGTTCCAGCGACGCGTCGATACGCGCAAGCGAATCCGCATTGGACGAAACGGCCGCGAGTTGCGTGCGCAACTCCGGCAAGGCGATGAACGTATCGCGCAGGCTCGACAGATCGCGGGGCCGCGCCGACAGCAGCGCGAGACGCCCGGTGATCCGCTCGATGTCGGAGATTTGCCGCAACGCGCCGCGCAGCGTGTCGACGCCTGCGCCCAGCGGTGCGTCGAGCAATGCGCCGATGGCCTGCTGACGTGCTTGCGCCACAGCAGCTTCGCGCGGGGGATGATGCAGCCAGTGACGCAACAGGCGGCTACCCATCGTCGTGCAGCAGGTGTCGAGCAGTGAACACAGCGTGGGCGATTCGGTGCCGCGCAGCGTTTCCGTGAGTTCAAGATTGCGGCGCGTGGCGGGGTCGAGCCCGATATATTCGGACTCGTACTCGACCTTCAGGCTGCGCACGTGACGCAATTGCTGGCCTTGCGTGGCCGCGGCATACAGCAGCAGCGCGCCGGCCGCGCCGCATGCCGCTGTCAGCGAGTGCGCGCCGAAGCCGTCGAGGCCGGCCACTTCCAGTTGATCGCACAGACGCTGCGTGCCCGAGGCGATATCGAAGTGCCAGACCGGCACGCGGGTGAGGGCGCCGGCGTTGACCGGCGGCGTCCAGCTCGCGGAGTCGGCGGGCGCGTCGGCCACCAGAATTTCCGCGGGACGAATCCGTTCGAGCGCGGCGGCCACCTGGTCGGGCGCCACTTCGGCGAGGCGCAGTGCGCCGCTCGCCAGATTCAACCACGCGAGCCCGACGCTCGTTGCGACGCCGCGACGGTTATGCGCGACACACAGCGCCATCAGGTAGACGTCGCTCTTGTCGGACAGCAGGGCTGCATCAGTCAAGGTGCCCGGCGTGACCACGCGCATCACTTTGCGCTCGACGGGCCCTTTCGACGTGGCCGGGTCGCCGATCTGTTCGCAAATCGCGACGGATTCGCCGAGCTTCACCAGCTTGGCCAGATACTGTTCGACCGCGTGATGCGGCACGCCTGCCATCTTGATCGGATTGCCCGCCGACGCGCCGCGCTGCGTAAGTGTTAAATCGAGCAGACGCGCGGCCTTTTCCGCGTCTTCGAAAAAGAGCTCGTAGAAGTCGCCCATCCGGTAGAACACCAGCGTGCCCGGATGATCCGCCTTGATGCGGAGATACTGCTGCATCATCGGCGTGTGTTGTGCGACGTCATTGGCCGCTGCGGTTTGAATGCCCATCCTCGGTGTCTTTTTGCGTTAGCTGTTCAGGGCGTGAGTTTAACCCGCCAGCGCGGCGAGCGGACCCTGGCCGGATGGCCAATCCACAAAGCAGCTTACGTGTCGCAATGCGGATTCTCACGCCACCCGGGCGATTCTGATTCTCGCCATGCCATCATTCTTCAACGAGCGCCCGCATATCCACCGTGCGCTCATTCACAGCGCTGCGCCGCTTTGCGAGCCACATCATGAACGTGATGAAGCTGCCGAACACCACAATGATCCATTGCGCGGGCATCTTCGCGGTGAGCAGTATCGCGTAGGCCCCGAGCATCAGCAGCACGGCCAGATTCTGGTTGAAATTCTGCACCGCGATCGAATGCCCCGCGGAGAGCAAGGTCGCGCCACGATGCTGGAGGATCGCGTTCATCGGCACGATAAAAAAGCCGGAGAGCGCGCCGAGCAGGATCATCAGCGGATAGGCGAGCAGGATGTAGATCGGCAGCACGTATGAGCCGATACGGATGCCGGCGCCCGCCGGAAACAGGTCCCGGTTGTAGAACGCCACAGCGATCGCGACCGCGCCGGTGAGGATGCCGATCGGCAGCACGCGCAGCGAATTGCGCAATGGAATCAGCGCCGCCGCGGCCGCCGCGCCGACGGCGATGCCGAGCCCCGTCACGCCTTGCATCACCGCCGCCTTCGACAGCGACAGGCCAAGGTTCACGTTCGCCCACTTGAGCACCAGCAATTGCAGCGTGACCGCGCCACCCCACATCAGCGTCGTGACCCACAGCGCGATCTGCGCGAGCTTGTCGGCCCACAACACGTTGAAGCAATGATAGAAGTCGCCGACCAGTTCCTTCGGCTCGTTCAAACGGTTCGGATAACGCGCGCCGGTGTCGGGAATGAAGATGTTGACCGCCGCCGCGATGGCATACGTGACCATCACCGCGAACATCGCCAGATCGGCGGAAGAGCGGATCAGCGGCAGATGCGCATGCGCGACGAACCGGTCGGCGAGGGTGCTGATCAATGCGCCGCCGACCATCGTGCCGACAATGGTCGACAGGACGGTGGCCGATTCGAGCCACGCGTTCGCCTTGACGAGTTTGTCCGCGGGCAGGAGCTCGGTGAGAATGCCGTACTTGGCCGGCGAATACGCGGCCGCGCCAAAGCCGACCACGCCGTACGCAATCATCGGATGGACGCCGGCGATCATCATCAGGCAACCGCTCGCCTTGAGCGCGTTGGAGACGAACATGACGTGCCGCTTTTGCAACGCGTCGGCGAACGCGCCGACGAAGGGGGCGAGCAACACGTAGGAGATAGTGAAGAACATCTGCAGCAGCGGCGTGACCCAGGCGGCCGAACGGATCACCGATAGCAGGGCGATGGCGGCGATCAGCAGGGCATTGTCCGCGAGCGACGAAATGAACTGCGCCGCGATGATTGTGTAGAAGCCTTTTTTCATGAAGCGGATCGGAAGCTGCGCGGAAATCTGACGCGAAGCAGGGCGCTGCAAGAAGCGCGCAAAACGCAGCCGGCGATCGTGCGTGCCGGCGCGGCCTTCCGCTTTGTAGCACGAACGCCCGCCGGGTGCAGGCGGGCCAACGAAAAAGCGGCCGAAGCCGCTTTAGGTATTACCGATGCTGTATTACCGATGCCGGCACCGAGCCGGCCAGTCCAGACCTGAGACCTGAACCTTAAGCCGATTGCTGGCGCGTGCGGCTGTAGCGCGACAGGATCGGGATCATCTGCGCGTAGACCTTCGGATTGCCCGCGACGATTTCGCCGACGTGCAGGAAGTCCGAGTCGCCCGTGTAATTGCCGACCAGACCGCCGGCTTCCGTGATCAGCAGGCTGCCTGCGGCGACGTCCCACGGATTCAGGCCTTGCTCGAAGAAGCCGTCCATACGGCCCGCGGCAACATTCGCCAGATCGAGCGCGGCGGCGCCCGGGCGGCGCAGGCCGGCACAGGCTTCGGTCATTTCAGCGAACTGGCGGCCGTACGCTTCGAGGCCGTCCTTTTCGCGGAACGGGAAGCCGGTGCCGATCAGGCCGTCAGCCAGGCGGTCGCGCTTGGCGACGCGGATGCGGCGGTCGTTCAGGAACGCGCCGCGGCCGCGCGAGGCGGTGAACAGGTCGTTGCGGGTCGGATCGTAGACCACCGACTGCGTCACGATGCCCTTGTGCGCAAGTGCGATCGACACGCAGTAGTACGGGAAGCCGTGGATGAAATTGGTGGTGCCGTCGAGCGGATCGATGATCCACTGATATTCGGAGTCGTTGTCCGACTTGCCGGATTCTTCGGCGAGGATGGCGTGATCGGGGTAGGCTGTCTTGAGCGTATCGATGATCGCTGCTTCAGACGCTTTGTCGACCTCCGTGACGAAATCGTTGTGCTGTTTCTTGCTGACCTGGAGCAGATCGAGGTCGAGCGACGCGCGGTTGATGATCTGGGCTGCGCGGCGCGCGGCCTTCACAGCAATATTGAGCATGGGATGCATGAGACTGGATCCTTGTGCCGGGGCAGCACGGCTGCTTACCGGTAAATGAGCGCGGGATGAGCGCTAATTGAGCGCCATCAAAGGGCGCGGAAACAGCACGGAACGCACGTCCGGTAAAGGACCGGGTGCGCATTCCGCCGACGGAGACGAATTGGATAAGAACGAGGCGCCGGACCTTTCACAGGAGAAAACCTGGCGCGAATATTGGTATTTTACCTGAGTCGGGGCGCCGCGGCAGCGCTTGCTGCCCCGGCATGGCGTGCGACGGGCCAGTTGCGCGGCTTTAGCGCGGCGGACACGCGCAATTCGGAGCCGATGCACTGTTGGCGCTACCATACGCGTTCTTTAGCTTGCCGAGTTTCATCGTGGACCACACCCACCATTCTTCCGATCCCGCCGTGGCGGACCTGCGCGGCGGTTTTACGTCGACGCGCTTTGTGCTCGTCGAGCCCAGCCATCCCGGCAACGTCGGCGCCGCGGCGCGCGCGCTGAAAACCATGGGTTTCTCGCGCCTCGTGCTGGTGTCGCCACGTGTGCCGCACGTGCAAAGCGATCCGGAAGCCATCGCCATGGCGAGCGGCGCTGACGACGTGCTGGCGTCCGCGCACGTCGTACCGACGCTTGCCGATGCGTTGAGCGGCGTGCATTGGTCGATTGCACTGACCGCCCGGCTGCGCGAATACGGGCCGCCGCAATGGACGCCGCGTGCCGCGGCGGGCGCCGCGCGCGAGCAGGCAATACATGGCGAGATCGCGCTGGTGTTCGGCAACGAGCGCACGGGCCTGTCGAACGAGGATGTCGAGCGCTGCAGCGCGCTCGCGCATATTCCGGCCAATCCCGCCTACAGTTCGCTCAATCTTGCGCAGGCCGTGCAGGTGTTGGCGTATGAATTGCGCACGGCGTATCTGTCCGCGGGCGAGGCAACGGCTGCAGCATCCGCGGTGGCTCAAGCGGTCGCCGGGCAGGGCGAGCCGGTCGGCACGCGGGCGGCAAGCGACGAAATCGAAAGCATGTACGCGCATCTGGAAAGCGCGCTGGTCGCGCTCGAGTTTCTCGATCCGGCCAATCCGAAGAAATTGATGTCCCGCTTGCGGCGCCTGTTCGCGCGTTCCGGTCTGGAGCGCGAGGAAGTGAATATCGTGCGCGGCATCGCCAAGCATATTCTGCTGAAGACCAAACCGCCGGGCGACGACGCGTCCTAAGGGCTGCGTGCCCATCAATCTACGACCTTGCCGGCAGCGTGGGCTTCCGGCAGGTTTCGCGCAATCGCCCTACAATCGCTCGAACCGTTCTAAGCAAAGCTGCCGATCTGCTATGCGGCAAGCATCCGCCGTGCGTGGTGTTTCACGCAGGCGGTCTTTTTCCCCACAACCTAGTCCCTGCCATGTTCACGAGACTCCGCGAAGACATCGCCACGATCCGCGAGCGCGATCCCGCCGCCCGCAGCGCCTGGGAAGTCATCACGTGTTATCCGGGTCTGCACGCGCTCGTGCTGCACCGGCTCGCGCACGCATGCTGGCAGGCTAAACGCCGCTGGCTCGCGCGTTTCATCTCGCAGATGGCGCGTTTCATGACCGGCATCGAAATCCATCCGGGCGCTACGCTGGGCCGCCGTGTGTTCATCGATCACGGCATGGGCGTCGTGATTGGCGAGACGGCGCAAGTCGGCGACGACTGCACGATCTATCAGGGCGTGACGCTTGGCGGCACGTCGCTCACGCGGGGGGCGAAACGGCATCCCACGCTTGAACGCGGGGTGATCGTCGGTGCCGGGGCGAAGGTGCTTGGCGGTTTTACGATCGGCGCGGACGCGAAGATCGGCTCGAATGCAGTGGTCACGAAGCCTGTGCCGGCGCGTGGCACGGCGGTGGGTAATCCGGCGCGGATCATTGTCCCGGCAGCCGCCGCCGTGGTAGCCACGGCGAGCGCATCGGCAAATGGCGCAGCGCGTGAGTCGAAGGCAGTGTCGGAAAAGAGCGCATTCTGCGCCTACGGCATCACGCCGAATGCGGACGATCCGGTATCGCTGGCGATTCACGGTCTGATCGACCACGCTGCCACGCAATCGAAGCGTATCGACGAAATCGTCGACGCGCTGGAGCGGCTGGGAACCAGTCTGGAAGGCTTGCAAGGCGCCGACGCGGCGCTGCTCGATCTGCGGCGCCTGTCGGCCGCGATTGCAGGAAAGGTGGAAGGCGCGGTGGCGGAGCGCTAGTCAGTTCAGCGGCAACGCCCGAATCCCTTCCGCATCGATCCGCAGATAACCGCCACGGCGCTCGCCGTGATCGAGATCCCAATCCGGCAACACCCAGCGCGTGCCGCCCGGCTCGCGATGCCGCGCCGGACGATGCGTATGCCCATGAATGATCGTGGCCGTTTTCGACGACTTGAATAACGCAGCGACGGCTTTCGGCGTCACGTCATACTTTGGCGAAACCGGACGCGAACGGCCTTGCTCGCTTTTCGAGCGCATGTTTTCCGCAAGCGCCTGACGCCAGCGAAACGGCCACGCGAGAAACAGCATCTGCGCGAAACGGATGCGCGCAAAGCGCCGGAAAAATTGATAGCCGCGATCCGCGGTGCAGAGGCCGTCACCGTGCGCGAGCACGATCCGCGTGCCGAACGCGGTGATCACGAACGGATCGGGCAACCAGATCGCGCCGGCCGCTTTCATGAAGCGCTTGCCGAGCAGAAAATCGCGATTGCCGTGCATGATGTAGAGCGCGATACCGCGTTCCGACAGCGTATGCAGCAACGCCGCCATCCGCGCGACGAACGGCTCGACGAGCATGTCGTCGCCGATCCAGTACTCGAACAGATCGCCGAGAATGAAAACCGAATCCGCCTGCTCGGCCGTGACGCGGACGAAGTGTTCGAACGCGGCGACCGTGTGCGGAATCGCCTCGCTCAGATGAATATCGGAGAGGAGAAAAAACGGGCGTGCGGCGTGCGGGCGTTTGCCCTCGCCAGGCACGCCCGCGGCGACGCTTCGCAGCGGTGTTTCTTGCAGCATTGAAGGTGCCTGATGTCAGTTCAAACGCGTTGGCCCTTATCGGACGCTTAGTCGACGATCACTGCTTTTTCGATCACGACGTCGTCGGCCGGCACGTCCTGATGGAAGCCCTTCGAACCCGTCTTGACCTTCTTGATCTTCTCGACGATGTCCATGCCGTCGACCACCTTGCCGAACACCGCATAGCCCCAGCCCTGCGGCGTCGGCGACGAGTGGTTCAGGAAGTCGTTGTCGTTCACGTTGATGAAGAATTGCGCGGTTGCCGAGTGCGGGTCGTTCGTGCGAGCCATCGCGATCGAGCCGTTGACATTCTTCAGGCCGTTGTTCGCTTCGTTGGTGATCGGCTCAGCCGTCGGCTTCTGCTTCATGCCGGGTTCGAAACCGCCGCCCTGAATCATGAAGCCGTCGATCACGCGGTGGAACACCGTGTTGTCGTAGTGACCGGCCTTCACGTAGTTGAGGAAGTTCTCAACCGACTTCGGCGCCTTTTCAGCGTCCAGTTCGAGTTTGATGACGCCGTGGTTTGTATGCAGTTCAACCATGATGGAATCCTTTGATGAACGGGGTGGGTAAAAGGCGCGGCCGTTCGTCATGAAGTGAGATGACGACGGGCCGCGCCGGGGGCGTAGATTGGGTTGATTTCCTGTGCAGCGTGCCTGGTGCTGCTTCCTGCTCTATTGCTTACTTGCCGACCACCGTGGCCGATTCGATCACGATCGGTTTTTGCGGCACGTCGCTCATCGGGCCGCGTGTGGTGGTGGCCGTGCCTTCGATCTTCTTCACGACGTCCATGCCGCTCGTGACCTTGCCGAACACCGCGTAGCCGTTGCCGTCCGGATTCGGATAGTCGAGGCCGGCGTTATCCACCGTGTTGATGAAGAACTGCGCCGTGGCCGAATTCGGATCGCTGGTGCGCGCCATGGCGAGCGTGCCGGCGGCGTTCTTCAGACCGTTGCGGCTTTCGAGCGGAATCGGCGCGCGCGTGGGCTTCTCAGCGAAGCTCTGCGTATAACCGCCGCCCTGAATCATGAAGCCGCGAATCACGCGATGGAAAATCGTGCCGCTGTACTGGCCGGACTTCACGTAGTCGAGGAAGTTGGCGACCGTTTTCGGCGCCTTCTCAGGATACAACTCGACGCGGATGTCGCCTTCCGTGGTCTTGAAGAGGACGGACGGGTGCGCGGCCTGCGAACCGGACTGGGCAAAGGCGGGGGCGTTTGCGATCAGGGCGGCGCTGCCGAGCGCCAACATCAACCATTTCATGAAGATCCTCAGGGTTGGAAAAAACGTGTTGCCGAAAACGGTGACGGTGTTACTGCGACGGCGCCATGTAGGGCGGCATGGCGAGCGAGCCATTTGCGCCGCCGTACTGGAAGCTCGGTGTTTGTGTCATGTCCGCGGTGGGGCGCGCGGCGCTGGCCTCGGCAGGCGCCGCGGCTTTTTTCGCCGGCGCGCTGCCCTTGGGCGGCGAAACGATCTTCTGGATGTCGGCGAGGCGCTGCGTGGTCGTGGCGCTTGCTTTGCCGAGGCCCTGGGCGCGACGGTAGGCTTCGTTCGCCATGCGCAGATACAGATCGCCGAGATTCTCGTACGCGAGACCGTAGCCAGGATTCACCTTGGTCGCGGTTTCGAGCGCGGCGCGTGCCTCGGCATAACGGCCGTGCTTCGCATAGAGCGCGGCCAGGTTGTTATACGGTTCGGGCAGTTCCGGATACAGCTGCGTGAGTTCGGTGAACGCGGTGATGGCTTCGTCGTCGCGATTCAGGTGGGCGAGCACGGTGGCGCGCTTGAACCTGGCTTGCGCGTCGTGCGGATTCGAGGCGATGCGCGCGTCGAGCTGGGTGAGCGAGGCTTCCCAGTTCTTCTGCGCAATCGACGCGTCGATTTCCGGCGTGTTGTCACGCACGGCGGGGCCCTGCGGCATGGTCGCGGCGCCTTTCTGCGCGTACGCGGCAGCACCCGGCAAGACCGTGAGGGCGACGGCGCAGAATGCCGTCGCGGCGAGGGTCGCAGCGCTGCGCGCGCGGCCGCTGGAAGGTTTCATAGGCTCGGGTCTGGATGTTATACTCCGACCCATTCTAACAAAAGGTCTGCGCGTTCCGTCGAACCGCAAACTGTCTTTTCGCCACTCGTGGTCGTCTCCGCCTTGAACGCAGCCTGACCGCCGCACCAGGTGCACCGGTTTGCTGCTGTGCGTGTTGCAGTACACAGAACGCACCCGCCGTCTTCTCGCGGGGCGCCTCATGCACGAAACAGCACGAAACACATTGCGGATTTCTTTCGGCCCACGCACCGTTCTCTATGGAATCACTGCGCATCTACAACACGCTCGCGCGTGACAAGCAAACTTTCGTGCCGCTGCAGGATGGCGTCGTGCGGATGTACGTCTGCGGGATGACCGTGTACGACTATTGTCACGTCGGTCATGCACGGGTGATGGTCGTGTTCGACATCGTGCAGCGGTGGTTGCGCACGCTCGGCTACGACGTCACCTACGTGCGCAACATCACGGATATCGACGACAAGATCATCCGGCGCGCAGTGGAGAACGGCGAAACGATCAAATCGTTGACCGATCGCTTCATCAAAGCCTTGCATGAAGATGCGGATGCGCTCGGTATCGAGCGGCCCGATCTGGAACCACGCGCCACCGATTTCATCCCGCAGATGCTCGGCATGATCGAGAAGCTCGAGGTGAACGGTTACGCCTATCAGGCGGCCGACGGCGACGTGAACTATGCGGTGCGCAAGTTCGCGGGCTACGGCAAGCTGTCGGGCAAGTCGCTCGAAGATCTGCGCGCCGGCGAACGCGTCGCCGCGAACGAGTCGAAGCAGGACCCGCTCGACTTCGTGCTGTGGAAACAGGCGAAGCCGGACGAACCGGCCGACACTGGCTGGGAGTCGAAGTACGGGCGCGGCCGCCCCGGCTGGCATATCGAATGCTCGGCAATGGGCTGCACGTTGCTCGGCGAGCATTTCGACATTCACGGCGGCGGTCAGGACCTGCAGTTTCCGCACCACGAGAACGAGATTGCGCAAAGCGAAGCTGCGACCGGACAAACCTTCGTCAATTACTGGATGCACAACGGCTACGTACAGATCGACAATGAGAAGATGTCGAAGTCGTTGAACAACTTCTTTACGATTCGCGAAGTATTGGCGCAGTACGATGCCGAGGTCGTGCGTTTTTTCATCGCGCGCGCACACTATCGCTCGCCGTTGAATTACAGCGACGTGCATATCGACGACGCCCGCAGTGCGCTGACGCGTTTGTACACCGCGCTGAAAGACGTCACGCCGGACGGTGCGGAACTCGACTGGAACGAAGCGCATGCGCAGCGTTTCCAGGCAGCAATGAACGACGACTTCAACACGCCGGTTGCAGTGTCGGTGTTGTTCGAGTTGGCAACTGAAGTGAACCGCACGCGCGATCCCGCGCTGGCCCGTCAATTGCGCTCGCTGAGCGCTGTGATCGGCTTGCTCGGCCGGGAGCCGCGTGCATACCTGCAGCGGGCTGCGGGCGCCGCCGCGGAAGGCGCGCTCGACGCCGCCGCGATCGAAGCGAAGATCGCCGCGCGCGTGGCCGCCAAGCAGGCGAAAGACTATGCAGCAGCAGACCGGATCCGGGCAGAATTGCTCGAGGCCGGCGTTGCACTTGAAGACAAACCCGGCGGGTTGACCGAGTGGCGGCGCGTGTGAGCGCACCTCGTACTTCCCTCTGATCGACTCGCCAGGCAGGAGGCAGGATGGCAACGGCCACGAAGACGCCGGCTAAACGAGCCACGTCTCAAACAAACGCGGCAACCGCGGTAAAGTCGACACGAACGTCGGCTCGCGCGGGCGGCAGCGCGGTAAAGAATGCATCATCGAAAGCCGCCGGGGTGGCGGCGAAGGCAGGCGCGCGTGCCGCGGCGGGTGCAGCAGCAACGGCAACGACCGGGGCGGCGAAGAAGACCACCGTCAAGCGCGCGCTGAACGGCTCGTCGGCGCACGCGCCTGTTTCGACGCGTGCCAAAACCTCGCGTGCAAAAAGCAATGGCGCGTTGCCTGCCGAACTCGCAGGCGACGTGCGAGAATTCGCGCGAGATACTCACGAAGGCGAAGTCGTTCGCAAGACGCGCGCGTCATCGAGTGCGGGCGGGGAAGCCGCGGATGTTGCTGAACTCGCGGTGCCGGCGCAGATCGGCGGCCTCACGCCTGAAGTCACCCGTCCGGCGTATTGGGACAAGGCGTGCGCGGACCTCGTCAAGCGCGACCGTATCCTGAAGAAACTGATCCCGAAGTTCGGCCCGGTGCATCTGCTAAGCCGTGGCGATCCGTTCGTCACGCTCGCGCGTTCGGTGGTCGGGCAGCAGATTTCGGTAGCGTCCGCGCAGGCGGTCTGGGCGAAAGTCGAGGCGGCGTGTCCGAAGCTCGTGCCGCAGCAGTTCATCAAGCTCGGTCAGGACAAGCTGACCGCGTGCGGGTTGTCCAGGCGCAAGGCCGAATACGTCCTCGATCTCGCGCAGCACTTCGTGTCGGGCGCGTTGCACGTCGGCAAGTGGACCTCGATGGACGACGAGGCGGTGATCGCCGAACTCACGCAGATCCGCGGCATTGGCCGCTGGACCGCGGAAATGTTCCTGATCTTCAATCTGTCGCGCCCGGACGTGCTGCCGCTTGACGATCTCGGCCTGATCCGCGCGATCAGCGTCAATTACTTCAGCGGCGAACCGGTTACGCGCAGTGAAGCGCGTGAGGTCGCGGCAAACTGGGAGCCGTGGCGCACTGTCGCCACCTGGTATATGTGGCGTAGTCTCGATCCGTTGCCGGTCGACTACTAAAGCAAAAGAAGCGATGCCGTTTGAAAAGCTATCAATTGTTAAAAATCGATAGTTGAGAAATGGTTTTGACATCGGCGAGCGCGGTTAGAATACGCGCTGCCGGTAAGTCCAAGGATTACAACCAATGAAGACCACCTTTCTGGATTTCGAACAGCCGATCGCTGAACTCGAAGCGAAGATCGAAGAATTGCGCTTCGTGCAGGACGATTCGGCCGTCGATATTTCGGAAGAGATCGAGCGGCTGTCCAAGAAGAGTCAACAGCTCACCAAAGATCTGTACGCGAACCTCACCCCGTGGCAGGTTTCGCAAATCGCCCGTCACCCCCAACGCCCGTACACGTTCGATTACGTGAACGAGCTGTTCACCGATTTCCACGAGCTGCACGGCGACCGCAACTATGCGGACGACCTGTCGATCGTCGGCGGCCTCGCGCGTTTCAACGGCCAGGCGTGCATGGTGATCGGCCATCAGAAGGGTCGTGATACGAAGGAGCGCGCGCTGCGCAACTTCGGCATGCCGCGTCCGGAAGGCTATCGCAAGGCCGAACGCCTGATGCGTCTCGCCGAGAAGTTCGGCTTGCCGATCTTCACGTTCATCGACACGCCGGGCGCCTATCCGGGCATCGGCGCGGAAGAGCGCGGCCAGTCGGAAGCGATCGGTCGCAATCTGTACGTGATGGCTGAACTCAAGACGCCGCTGATCGCCACGATCATCGGTGAAGGCGGTTCGGGCGGCGCGCTTGCGATTGCCGTCGGCGACAGCGTGCTGATGCTGCAGTTCTCGACCTATTCGGTGATTTCGCCGGAAGGGTGCGCGTCGATCCTGTGGAAGAGCGCAGCGAAAGCGCCGGAAGCCGCGGAAGCGCTCGGCCTGACCGCGCATCGTCTCAAGGCGCTCGGCCTGATCGACAAGATCGTCAACGAGCCGCTCGGTGGCGCGCATCGCGATCCGAAGGGCATGGCCGCGATGCTGCGCCGTGCACTCGCCGACTCGCTGCGCCAGTTCCAGGGCATGAGCATCAACGACCTGCGTCAACGCCGTTTCGAACGGTTGATGTCGTACGGCAAGTTCAAGGAAACGACGCCGGGTGCGTAAGCCCGCGCGCGTTCTCTTTCGTCCTTCAGCGCGTAACGCGCTAGCGACGTGACTCCCACCGCCGAATCGCCCGCCGACCGCCTCGTTCTCGAGGCGGTCGGCGTTGCGCTGTCCGCGTTGCCTGCGAATGCGCGCATTGCGGTGGCGTTCAGCGGTGGCGTCGATTCGAGTGTGCTGCTGGATGCGGTGGTGCGTGTCGCGGGGGCGTCGCGTTGTGTCGCGCTGCATGTGCATCATGGACTCAGCGCGCATGCCGACGAGTGGCTCGCGCATTGCGAAGCATTTGCGCAGGAACGTGGCGTTGAATTCGCGGCACAGCGTGTCGAGGTGCCGCGTGACGCGGGTGTGAGTGTCGAGGCCGCGGCGCGCGATGCGCGTTACCGTGCGCTGGACGCAATGTGCGCAGCACGCGCCGTTCCCACGCTATGGCTCGCGCAACATGCGGATGACCAGGCGGAGACGGTGCTATTGCAATTGCTGCGCGGCGCGGGCCTCGCGGGACTTGCGGCGATGGCGCCCGAGTACTTGCCGGCAGGCGCCTCCTCGGTGCGCGTGAGGCCTTTGCTGCATCTGCTGCGAGCGCAACTCGAGCAGTATGCGAGCGCCCGGAATCTGCGCTGGATCGACGACGAATCGAACGCGGACACCCGTTACGCGCGCAACGCATTGCGTCACGAGGTGACACCGGCGCTGGCCGTCCACTTTCCTGGTTTTCGCGACGCACTCGCGCGCACCGCCGCGCATGCGGCATCGGCGCAGCGTCTGCTCGACGATCTCGCGCGCATCGATCTGGACGAAGCCGTGCGCGATGATGGCCGCGCGCTATCGCATGATGTGCTGCTCGCCCTCGACGACGATCGCGCGCTCAACCTGCTGCGCTACTGGATGCGCACACTGGGTCTGGCTGCTGCATCGACCGCGCGTCTGACCGACGTTTTGCGGCAGTTGCGCGAAGTCGGGGAAGCCGGCGAGGGCCATAGCCTGCGTATCGATCATGCAGGGCAAGCGTTGCGCAGTTATCGCGGCTTGATCTACTGGGAAGCGGGCGATAGCAGTGAGCCCGCCGATGAAACCGCGCTCGCTGAGCGCGCAGTGAGCGAACTCGCATGGCAGGGTGAAGCGATCTGGCGTTTGCCGCAATGGCGGGGCACCTTTGTGTTTGTCGCAGTCGCTGTCGCCGCCGCTTCTGATGTCGATTCCGCTGCCGATGGCGATGCCTCCGGCATTGTCGATGGAGCGTCAGACGATCACGATACGCTTCCCGTCAGCGTTCTGCGCCGGGCATTGCTAAGCGCGCGTTCGCGCAGTGGCGGCGAACGGATGCGTACGAGCGCTGCACCAGGCAGCCCGAGCCGCACGCTGAAGAACCTGTTCCAGGAGCGCGGCATTCCGGCATGGAAGCGTGACGTGCCGCTGCTTTACGTAGGCGGCGACCTGCTGTTCGTGCCCTTGCTCGGCCTGAACCGCACAGCGTTGCCCGAGCAGGTCGATGCGGCCGAGCCGCGTGTCAGGATCATCTGGCGCGACGACCTGCTGATCGCCTGACCGACCAGTCGGACAGGCGGGTTATCTATCCGGTGAATCTCCGGAATAGGGCGCAAAACCGCGCCGGATACGCCTTTTCAGCCGGTAATATGGATCATTCGACGGCCATTTCGGCTTGTCTTTTTGCGCTCGATCGGGTAATTTAACTTGTTTGCCCGACCCGATTTCGCCGTCGCTTTTGCGGTTTCCGTGCGTGATCCGTCGTTTCCGGTAAGCCACTAGCGATCATTCCCGGGCAAATCCGCGCGTGTTACACGCGCGCTGCATCTACGCCGCCACACACTTTGCCGTCGTTCACAAGACGTTGCGCTCCTGTGCTTTTGTGCGGTCGTCTCCAGCGCGCCAGCGCGTTTTCTCCTCCAGTTCAGAACGACAATGGCACTCATCGTACATAAATACGGCGGCACCTCGATGGGCTCGGTCGAGCGCATCAAGAACGTCGCCAAGCGCGTCGCGAAATGGCATAAGGCCGGCCACAAGATGGTCGTCGTGCCGTCGGCAATGTCCGGCGAAACCAACCGCTTGCTCGGTCTCGCGAAAGAAATCACGAGCCAGCCGAGCCCGCGCGAACTCGACATGATTGCCGCTACCGGCGAGCAGGTCAGCTCGGGACTGCTGGCCATCGCGCTGCAGGAAGCCGGCGTCGACGCGGTCAGCTATGCCGGCTGGCAAGTGCCGGTCAAAACGGATAGCGCGTTCACGAAAGCGCGCATCAGCGAAATCGACGGCGAGCGCGTGCTGCGCGATCTCGAAGCGGGCAAAGTAGTGGTGATCACCGGCTTCCAGGGTATCGACCCTGACGGCCACATCACCACGCTCGGCCGCGGCGGTTCGGATACGTCGGCTGTTGCAGTCGCTGCCGCATTGAAGGCCGACGAGTGCCTGATTTACACGGACGTCGACGGCGTCTACACGACCGACCCGCGCGTGGTGGAAGAAGCACGCCGCCTCGATCGCGTGACGTTTGAAGAAATGCTGGAAATGGCAAGCCTGGGTTCCAAGGTGCTGCAGATCCGCTCGGTGGAATTCGCCGGCAAATATCAGGTGAAGACGCGTGTGCTGTCGAGCCTGACCGATCCGCTGATCCCGCTCGACACTGAAATGAAGTCGGGCACCCTGATTACTTTTGAAGAAGACGAGACCATGGAAAAAGCAGTCATCTCAGGCATCGCGTTTCAGCGCGACGAAGCTCGTATCGCCGTGATGGGTGTGCCCGACAAGCCGGGCATCGCGTATCAGATTCTCGGCCCGGTGGCGGACGCGAATATCGACGTCGACATGATCATCCAGAACCAGAGCGTCGAAGGCAAAACGGCCTTTACGTTCACGGTCGGCCGCGGCGATTATCAGCGCGCCATGGACATCCTCACCGGCCAGGTGAAGGGCCATGTGCAGGCTGAGCAGGTGCTGGGCGATCCGAAGGTGTCGAAGGTATCGGTGGTCGGCGTCGGCATGCGTTCGCACGTGGGTATCGCGAGCACGATGTTCCGCACGTTGTCGGAAGAGGGCATCAACATCCAGATGATCTCGACCTCCGAAATCAAGATTTCGGTGCTGATCGACGAGAAGTACATGGAGCTCGCCGTGCGCGCGCTGCATAAGGCGTTCGAACTGGATCAAGCGTAATTTGCTGTGCGGGGTGGGGTGTACAAGAGCACCTCATCTCTGAATGTGTGCGGTACGCCCGGCTAATGTGACGCAAGTTAATGTCAATTAATTGCGTCGTCAGTGACAAAGCTGGCACAAAAAATGTGCGGCAGACATTGACCTTCGCGGTTCGGCCCGCTATTATCTTGGCTTCGTTGCGCTGACTCCCTGCGCAACCGAAAGTTTGGGAGACGTGGCCGAGAGGTCGAAGGCACTCCCCTGCTAAGGGAGCATCTGGGCCAAAACCTGGATCGAGGGTTCGAATCCCTCCGTCTCCGCCAAAAGCGGTGACAAGGCCCCGTAAGTTCAACGACTTACGGGGCTTTTTCTTTTTCAGCCCATCAGCTAGCCCATCACGGATTTCCTGGTAAGTCCGTCTCCCATGGCAGACCCATCCCTGTTCTGGTCGGGAAAATTAGAGCAGCAATCGTGCGATACCCCTCGGTCGATCAAGGAAAGGCGAGCTGTTGCATCGGTGATGTGACGCAACAGCGTGATTCGTCAGCGCGCGGCGAGCGGGGTGTCGCCCGCACCTTCCCAACCACCGCCAAGCGCCTTGTACAGACGTATTGCGTTCAGCGATACGTCCGCATCGCTGCGTATCCATTCGAGCTTTGCCGCGAGCAGGGTTCGCTGCGCTGCGAGCGCATCGAGCCGGGTGTCGGCGCCGGCCTGGTAGCGCGACGTCGAGAGCTGCAAGGCATGGTCGCTTTGCGCAACGTTCGCCGCGAGACTCGTGCGCCGCTGCTGCTCCGTCGAGAGCGCGGAGAGCGTGTTGTCGATCTCGTTCCAAGCGCCAAGCACCGTACGCTGATACGCGAGCGCGGCCTCCTGCTGCTGTGCCTCACGCAGCTTCAGTTGGGCACGCAGTCGTCCGCCTTCGAAGACCGGCAGGCTGAGCGTCGGGCCGATCGCGAAGGCGGGTGATCTACCCGTTCCACGATCCAGCGCATCGTGAAGGCGCTGGCTGACGAGGAGCTCGTGCGCACCGGGCGCGCTGATGGCGTGCGGCTCGGGCCGGCGTTCCTGCGGCTTGTCGGCAAACCGCATACCGACGTGGTAGCCGTGGCGGCCCCGCACCTGCAGTCGCTGAGCGACGATATTGGTGAAACGGTGGCGCTCGGCCGGATCAGCGGCCGCGAGCTGGCGTTCATTCACGTGGTGGTAGCCGAGCAGGAACTGCGTGTGGTGCCGCGTGTCGGGGCGAACCTGCCGCTCGCGACCACGGCGGGCGGGAGGGCGTTACTGGCGCTCGGTGCGGACGAGGAGGCGTTGATGCTGCTTCAACTGCCAGACGCCAAGGGGACGGACAGCGGCGAACTACTGAAGGAACTGAAGCGTGTGAGGCGCATCGGCTATGCGGTCGACGACAACGAAACGACGCCCGGTGTTGTGTCCCTTGCTGTCGGCGTTGATACCATCCTCGGGCGCTTTGCGGTATCCGTTCCGGCTCCGGCAGTCCGTGTCGCGGCAGCCGGACGACCACGAATCGTGGAGAGGTTGCTGGCGTGCCGGGATGTCTTGCTGGGTGAGATAGGGCGCAATCGCCCCGATGAATGAAATGAGGTGGAAATGACGGATATGAACACAGTCTTTGCGGCCGCACCCCAACGAGGTGCGGGAGCACAAGCCTGGCGTGACACACTACCGGGCCTTGCCGGTCCTTACTGGGTCAAGGTGGCCAATTCGCCGGTGCAACTGGTACATGTGAGCTATAACGACTATCTTGGCCGGTGGCAGGTTGAATCGTTCGGCGACAGCATTGCACTTAACCTGGATCCTGTATTCAAGTGAGCCCTGTGGCACGGGCCGTTGTCTGGCCCCGACGATGCCGACCGCAGGGTTGAGCGCGCCGTGATCGGCGAAGCGCGAAGGCAAGGAGTGCCGCCAGACGGACGACCAGTTCACCGGCATGATCGTCAGTTCGGCCAGGTATGCCATCCCTATGACGCCAACGAAACCGGCGATCACGAGTTCTAGCGGGCGGAATCCGCGCTTTTCGAGTTGCAGGAGGGCATAGGTCGCGATGATCGTGATCACCATCCCGTCGAACAGCGTTATGTGCAGAAGCAGAGATATGCCGATGGCGCCACCGAGTACCTCGGCGAGATCCGTGGCCATGGCGGCCGCTTCGCAGAACAACCACAGGGCAATGGCGTAGCGGCGCGGCAGCGCATCGCGACAGATCTCGGCAAGATTGCGTCCTGTGGCGATTCCGAGCCTGGCTGACATGGACTGGAACAGCATTGCAACGATACTGGCAAGGAGGACGACCCACAGGAGGGTGTCGCCGTATCGTGCGCCTGCCTGCAGGTTGGTGATGATGTTGCCTGGGTCCAGGTAGGCCACGGAGGCGATGACGGCAGGCCCCGAGGCGGCGAGGAGGGTGCGCAGACCTCGCCCCCCGCTGCCCGTGAGGGTGTGCTGCCCGTTCAGGCACGCCTGGGTAAGGTCTGGATCGGCGACGGTCGTTCTGTTCATGGGGTCATGCGTGATGGTCGTGTGTCGGTGCGCAGCGGCCCGCGGACTGCGGGCTGGCTCTAGCGCCTGGCGGGGCGCATGGCCCCGGGTGGCTAGAAAGTGGTCGCCATTCCGATTCGCGCCAGGATCTGTGAACCGGTGCTGGAGGGTGCGAGCAATCCGTTGATCCACGCCGTTGCCGGACCGTTGCCGCCGATCGCGCGCTGGTAGATGCCCTCCGCGTAAAGGGTTGTCCGCTTCGACAGCCAGTACATCACCGATGCTGTGACTTCATGGGCCTTGTTGCTGGAGAGTTCGGCGTTTCCCTTCATGTATTGGTAATTCCCACCGAGTGACCATTCCGGGGTGATACGCCAGTTTGCCCCGAGCTGTATCGCATTGATCTCCGCACCCGTGAGGGTGTTTCGGGTATTGGTGTAGAGGACATTGGCGAGGACTTTGCCGATGTCGTACTTGGTGCCGACTCCCCAGTTGCGAATCCCCTCATGGCCGTTATCCATTTGCGGGTATTTGACGTCGGTGTAGGCCGCGGCGATGCCGAACCCGCCACGCTTATACTCCAGCGCTGCACTGACCGTGTTATCGGTCGATACGGCGCCGGCTACGTTGCCGAAGCCGTACATCAGGCCAAATGAAAATCCGCCATAGTCGATAGACCGGTACCTGACGGAGTTGGACACGCGCGACGATCCGCCGACGCGATCGAAATCCCATGATCCGGTCGCGTTGCTGGGGATCTTCAGCGCCTGAAACGGGCCGTCGCGAAAATTGTAGAAACCGCCTGTATAGAGCGACGCGTCGTACTCGAGCAATTGGTCCTTCATGAAGTCATACTGGGTACCGAACGTCAATCGTCCGAGCGTGCCGCTGTCGAGGCCAACGTAGGCTGTCCTGTTGAAGAGCCCGTCTGCGTCAGGAATGGTCGAGCCGTTGGCGAGTGAAAACTGGTTCACGAGTTCGAACACGGCTTTGGTTCCACCACCAAGATCTTCCTGCCCGAGGAAGCCCAGCATGTTGGGATAATAGTTGCCGTCGTCGAAGAAGAACTTGTTCTTTCCGCCTGAATTGTTCACGTACGTGATGCCGGCATCCATCATGCCGAAGATGGTCATGCTGCCCTGTGCCGATGCCTGGTCGCATGCGAGCAGCGCGGTGCAGATGAGTAGCGTTCGCTTGAACATGTTTGTCTCCTGGATATCGCTTGTTTTTGTTTGATCGGTGCTGGCCAGGGGCTTCGTCCCCTGGCCTTGATTCAATGCGCGGCAAATTCGGCGCGATCCGTTGCATGCACGGTGTTGAGGCGTCCCATCATCAGCATCACCAGTGCTGCACCGAGCACAGGAGCTGCGATCACGATGAAGGTCTGGGCGACCGGGAACCCGGCGGCGACGAGAGCTCCGACCACGACCGGACCGGATGCGCCACCGAAACGTCCGGCCGCGAGTCCCCAGCCCACACCGGTCGAGCGGATCGCGGTCGGATAGGCGATCGTCGCGATCGCGATCAGACCCGAGGTGGCGCCGCCCACGAACAGGCCGGTCAGACCCGAGCACAGCGCGACCGAAGCAGTGTGCGGCGCGCAGATGCCGGTCAAGGCCAGCGCGATCGCGCCGACGGTGTAGATCAGTGCAAGGAAGCGATAGGTGCCGAGCCGTTCCATCACAGCGCCGGCTATCGCAACGCCTATGGTTCCGCCCACGTTGTTCCAGCCAATCACCGTCGCTGCGTCTGCCACCGGCATGGCAGCGCTGCGCAGCAGCGTGCTGGTCCAGGCCAGGGTCGCGATCAAGGCGAGGAAGTTGAGGAAGAAGGCGAGCCAGAGCAATGCGGTGAACGGCGCGCGGCCGTCCATGAAGAGATGTTTGACCGGCAGCCCCTTTTCCTGATGCTCGTGCGTGGCGTAACGCACCGCGTCTCCGAACGAACGCGACGGAGCGAGCCGCCTGATGATGCGCTCGATGCGCTGCTGCGGCGCGTTGGACAGGATCAGCAGCCGCACCGATTCGGGAACGAAGAGCAGCACCAGGATCGCGGCGACGATGGGCACGATGCCGCTCAGGTAGAACATCGACTTCCAGCCGTACTGAGGAATCACGACGCTTGCCGCGAAGCCGGCAATGACGCCGCCGGCCGGCATCGCGGCCCAGAGCAGCGAAGCTACCCGTCCGCGGTAGCGCTGCGACACGTATTCGGTTGCGAGGCTCACGAGGCATGGCGCCGCGCCACCGAGTCCGATGCCGGTCACGACGCGCAATGTGAGCAGCGCCGCGAAGCCGGGTGCGGCAACGGTGCCGAGCGAGGCCAGCCCGAACAGCCAGGCACACGCAACCAGTACGGTCTTGCGGCCGATCCGATCTGCGAGCGGACCGAGCAGCAGCGCGCCCATCATGAAGCCGAATTCGGAGCCGGCGAAGAGCGGGCCGAGCTGGGCCGGCGTGAGTTTCAGATCGACGGCCATGAGGGGCGCGCTCAGACCCATGACCTGGACGTTGGCGCCGTCCATCAGGGCGATCAGGAAGCAGATGGCGAAGATGCTGGCCTGGAACAGGCCGAAGGGCCGCTCGTCAATGAGATCGTCTACCAGTACGGTATTCATGTTTGTCTCCTATGTGTCTGGGTCGGCTATCGGTGCCGCTTTTTTCTGCTGTGCGAATGGCGCGCCGAGGGACGTCATTCGTACGGTGTCGGGCTGCCGCGGGCGCGACAAACCCTCCGCTACGCCAGGAGCGATCCAGGCGCCGCGGATACGTCAACTTCAAGGAACGACGGATATGGCTTAAGAACGCAACGCGTCAGCTCGCCGGGCGCGCGGCGAAATGCGGAAACAGGCGCAGTGCGTTATTGCGCGCGATCGCCTCGTGCTCGTCTGCATCGATGCCTTCGAGGCGGCGGAAGCTGTCAATATTCCGTGCCACGTTGGCGGCCGGCTGGAACGGGAAATCCGTGCCGACGAGGATCTGCGAGATCGGCGCGAGCGTGCGCAGCACGTCGAAACCCGGCTGATTCGCGGACATCGCGAGGTCGTAATACAGACCCTTGAATTCGGCAATCACTTCTTCCGATGCCTTGGGCTGCGGTTTCATCACGGGCATGGGTGACAGCAGTGCGATCCGGTGTGCGATCGCAGGCAGGACGCCGCCCGCGTGCGGCAGGATCAGCTTGATGTCGGGGCAGCGCTTGAAGGTGTTCGAGAACACCAGGTCGATCACCGTACGTGCCGTGTCGCACGGGAATTCGAAGAGCGGCGCAGGTCGTCCCAGGCCGACCGCCGAGAAGCAGGCCGGCGCGGTCGGATGCAGGAAGATGGTGGCCTTTCGTTCGTTGAGCCGGTCGAAGATCGGCGCGAGCGACGGGTCGCCGAGATATTTGCCGTCGCTATTGGTTTCGATGACGATGCCGTCGAGATCGAGCTCGTCGAAGGCGTAGTCGATCTCGGCCAGCGATTCGGCGACGTACGGCAGCGGCAAGGTCATGAAGCCGCCAAAGCTGCCGGGATGATCGCGCCGCAACTGCGCGATATCTTCGTTGATGGTGCGCGCGAGACGCACGCGCGCTTCCCGCGTGGGCAGGAAACTGACGCTCGGCGAGGACACCGACAGCATCATGGTATCGATGCCGTTTTCCGCCATCACTGCGGTGGCTTTTTCCGGCGTCCATTCGGGAACCGGATAACCGCCGTCGAGCGTGGCGAGGCCGGCTGCGTCGAGCGCCTTGCGGTAGGCGGGCGGCAGGCAGTGGGCGTGTACGTCGATCAGGCCGCAGGTGCAACGGTAGGGTGTGTTCATGATGCGATGACCGTAATGTGGATGAGGGTGCGCTCAGGCGCGTTCGAGCTGGATTGGCGAGGGCAACCAGTCGTAGCCACCGCCGTTGCGCCGCAGATGGCCGCGTCCCGGGAAAGGAAAGTGATACGACAGCACCTGGTATTCACTCTTCTCGATCCAGTCGAGGACCTTCACGCGGGTCGCCGCGGCGGCTGAACTGTCGTAGTCGAACAGGAATGCCCAGTCGGGGCGTTGCAGCAGCAGCACCTGGTGATGGCACAGATCGCCCCAGCAAACGAGCGTCTGGCCTTCGCTGGAAATTTCATAGATCGTATGGCCGGGGCTGTGGCCCGGCGTGGCATGCGCGCGGATGCCCGGCACGATTTCCTGGCCATCCTCAATGAAGCTGATTACATCGCGGTAGGGCGCGAGGTTCTTGTGCGCGCCGTAGAAGTGATCCTTCATGTGGTCGGACATCGACGGTCGGATATTGTCGAGATTGGTCCAGTAGTCGACGTCGGCACGGCTCACCACGATGCGCGCGTTCGGAAACAGCTTGCGGTCGTCGTCATCGACGAGTCCCCAGCAATGGTCCGGGTGCGTATGGGTGAGCGCCACTATGTCGATTGCCTCGGGTTCGATGCCGGCGGCGCGCATGTTGGCGATCACCTGGCCGGTCAGCGGTCCGAAGGTCTTGACGCCGAGATCGGCATTGATGCCGACGCCGGTGTCGAACAGGATCAGTTGTTCGCCGGTGTTGACGAGCAGGACGTTCTGATCGAGCGCAATCGATTCGGTGGGCAGGAAGGCACGGATCAGCAGATCGTCGAGTTCCTCGACGTCGGCCTCCGGAAACGTGGTGCGTGGCGGCCCGAGATGCAGGAGACCATCGGTGACGACCGTGCATTCGAAGGCGCCGTGATCGAAGCGGGTCCATCCCGCCTGCAGCGCGTGCGCCCGTGCGTCGGTTGCGTGAATACTCATGTTTATCTCCTTGCTTGATTTTTGTATCGGGCGAACGCTTGATGGCGCTCGCCCGCTGGCGATTCGCTGATCAGATCGGGAAGTGCGGTGCATCGGATGCCACCGTTATCCAGCGCAGCTCGGTGAACTCCGCGATCCCGGCCTTGCCGCCAAAGCGGCCGTAACCACTGCGGCCGGTGCCGCCAAACGGCATCTGCGGTTCGTCGCTGACGGTCGCGCCGTTGATGTGGCAGATACCCGAGCGGATGCGCTTCGTGACTGAGAACGCGCGCTCGATGTTCTGGCTGAAGACGGCGGCGGACAGGCCGAATTCCGTGTCGTTGGCTAGCGTCACCGCGTGGTCGTCGTGGTCGGCGTGCAGCACGCAGACGATCGGGCCGAAGGTCTCTTCACGGTAGATATGCATGTCCGCGGTGACGCCGTCGAGCACCGTTGCCGGCATAAACACGCCTTCGGCCTTGCCGCCCGCCACCAGGGCGGCACCCTTGCTCAGTGCATCGTCGATCAGTTCGTTGATGCGCGCGCCGGCCGCGGCGCTGGCCAGTGCGCCGAGCGGCGCGTCGCTCACGCGCGGATCACCGACGGCGATGCTATTGGCCTTGTCGCCAAGGCGTCGCACAAACGCGGCGGCGATGCCGGGCGTAACGACAATCCGCTCGGTCGACATGCAGATCTGCCCTTGATTGAAGAACGCACCGAATGCCGCGGCTTGAACGGCGCGTTCCAGGTCGGCATCGTCGAGCACGATCAGCGGGGACTTCCCGCCCAGTTCGAGCAGGACCGGCTTGAGCACACGCGCGGCCTGCTCGGCGATCAACTGGCCGACGCGGGTGGAACCCGTGAAGTTGATGCGCCGCACGGCCGGATGCTCGATCAGCGCGCCGACCACTTCACGTGCTGCGGCGGGTGCATGGGTGATCAGGTTGACCACGCCATTGCCGAGGCCGGCCTCGACCAGCACCTCGGCGATTTTCGCGTGGGTTGCCGGGCACAGTTCTGAGGCCTTCAGTACCACCGTGTTGCCGCAGGCGAGCGGCATCGCGATGGCTCGCGTGCCGAGCACGATCGGTGCGTTCCACGGCGCGATGCCGAGCACCACGCCGGCGGGCTGGCGCACCGCGAACGACAGGCGGCCTTCATCGGAGGGAATGACTTCGCCGCTGATCTGGGTAGTCATGCTCGCGGCTTCACGCAGGATCGCGGCCGCGGCGAACACGTTGTGCTCGGCCCAGACGCGCGTCGCGCCGGTTTCCGCCTGCATGATCTCGACGAATTGGCCTTCCTGCTGTTCCATCAGGTCTGCGGCACGCAAGAGCCTGGCGCGACGCTCGGACGGGCCGGTCTGGGACCATTGGGCAAAGGCGGCTTCTGCCGCATCCGCGGCAAGCCGGGCGCCTTCTGCGCAGGCTGCGGATGCTTCCGTGACGGCCTGATTCGATTGCGGGTTGATGCGCGCGAATGTGGCGCCGGACGCGGCCGGCTGCGCACGTCCCCCAATGAGCAACTGGACAGATCTCAAGTTAAATGTCTCCATTGGAAATACACTGTGGCGCCGAATGTACGGGAACGGCAGCGAGATCTCTTGCCTGACAGTGCAATTTCGCCAGGGAGATTTGCTGCCGGGCCAACACTGCACTTTCAGGCAAGACGTAAGCGTTGTTCTGCGAATAGAGTTGGGCCATCCGGTGCCGCAGAGTTGGTGCCAGGGAGACAACTCAAGGAGATGACGAGCATGTCGTTGCAAGGTAAAACCATAGTGATAACTGGGGCAGCTTCGGGAATTGGCGCAGCGTGCGCCGCAGAAGCGAAGTCGTTGGGTGCGAAAGTGATCGCGGTCGATCGCAACGAACCGACGGCAGGTTTGTGTGATCAGTTCATCCGCGCCGATCTCTCGCGCGCGGATTCGATCGATGCGGTCGCGGGAGAAATTCAGGGCGGCGTGGACGCACTGTGCAATATCGCGGGTCTGCCGCCGACCAGGGGCGGCGCGCTGGTGTTGCAGGTGAATTTCGTCGGCCTGCGTCGTTTGACGCTGTCGCTGCTGCCGAAGCTCAACGACGGCGCGTCGATCGTCAATCTGGGCTCACTGGCCGGTTTCGGCTGGGCCGAGCAGGTCGACCAGGTGCGCGCCTTGCTCGACGTCGACAGCCTCGACGATGTCGCGACGTTCTGCACGCAGCACGGGGTCGACGATGCGCGCGCATATTTCCTGTCGAAGGAAGCCTTGATCACGTGGACGCTGCAGAGGCGCTGGCAGTGGCGCGCGCGTGGGATCCGCATGAATGCCGTCAGCCCCGGGCCGGTGGAAACGCCGATTCACCAGGATTTCCTGCAGACACTCGGCGAGCGTGCCGAGGAGGATATGCGGCTCCTGGAGCGCGCGGGACAAGCGGAGGATATTGCTCCTCTCGTGGTGTTTCTTTGCGGCGAGGGGAGTCGCTGGATACGCGGGGTGAACATCCCGTGCGACGGCGGGATGGCGGCACATATCCTGTGTCAGCAGGCGGGTATCGACTGAGCCACGCTCGCCCTGTAGTCGCGGGGCGTGATGCCGAACGTTTCCTTGAAGGTTCGGCTGAAATGGCCGGGGCTGACGAAGCCCCACTTCATCGCAAGCTCGGTGATCGAGCACTGTTGCAGCGATGGATTGCTGAAGGCACGACAGACGTTCGTGAGTCGCAGTTGCAGAATGTAGCGCCCGAGCGTGTTGTCCGCGGTATCGAATACCGTGTGCAGATAACGTTTCGAACAGTGCAGGTCGTGTGCGATCCGGTCAACGGTGAGTTCCGGATCGGACAGGTTCTGTTCGATGTATTCCACGATGCGAGCCCGTAGCATCCTCGGGTGCAGGTTCCTTCTCGTTTCGGCAATCTGGTCCTGCAGGGCAACCTTGATCTGGCTTGCCAGTTCCCATTCAATTGACGGGGCGGTTTCGACCGCGTCACATCCCGCCGAGATTTCGAGTTCGTCCAGGCGATCAACGATGTACTGTCGAAGTTGACGGCCTGCGCCGCTAAGGGAAGTCAGGGGCTGCACGAGCGCACAACGCTCGGCGAGCGTGAGGCGAACGAGTTCCTTCGGAATGGTTGCGATGGCCACGTGAATGGAATGTGGCGCGCTCATCAGATACGGTCTCGCCGTATCGTAGATGGCCCACTGTCCGGGGGACAGTCTCGCCCTCAACCCATCCTGCTCAAAGTCAGAGTGACCCTCAAGCTGGAGGGTGATCTTGTAGTGGCTGGCGTGAATACTGCTGCTTCGCGGCGCGTTTTCTACCTGATGTCCTTGCGCGGCAAGTCGGCATAACTGGATCTGTCCAATACGTGCGTAACCGATCCTGCCGGTAAAGGGTTCGCCGCTGGCGGTACGGCGACGCTGTTTATCGAAGCATTCGCTGAAGCGCTCACTAATTGTGCGAGCCCATTCGGCTGCCTGCCCTTCGGGTGGGATCGTCGCCGTGGAGACGGTAACGAAGTGCGTCATTCTATATTTCTCTAATTGTGCTAATCGGACAATCACATACTGTCAATTATTATCAAAATACGGGTTTTTTGTATCGGTGTTTACCGGTATGATTCCTTTGTCAATAGTTAAAGCAAATGAAACAGTGATGGCAAAACATAGCTAATTATCTTTGTCGCGATGTCGGTCAATATCCTGCTCAGGTTTCAACCTGAATAGGAGATTTTCGATGAGTGCAGCAAATCAATCCGGCGTCGCGATCGTGACCGGCGCTTCCCGTGGCATCGGCGCAACCATCGCGCGTCGCCTCGTCCGTGACGGTTTCGCGGTCGCGGTCAACTATGCGTCGAGCTCCGCCGAGGCGGACAAGCTCGTCGCCGAGCTGGCACAGGCCGGTGGCAAGGCGGTGGCGGTTCAGGGCGACGTCTCGAAGGTCGAAGACGTGCGCCGTCTGTTCGAAACGGTCGAGCAGCAACTCGGCAAGATCGACGTGGTGGTGAACAACGCCGGCATCCTGAAGACGGTGCCGCTCGCGCAGACCACCGACGAGGTGTTCGCGCAGACGTTTGCGATCAACGTTGGCGGCGTGTTCAACATGCTGCGCGAGGCAGCGACGCGCCTGAACGATGGTGGGCGGATCATCAATCTGTCGAGCACGACGCTCGCGCTGAACCTGCCGGGCTACTCGATTTACAACGGCACGAAGGCGGCGGTGGAAGCGTTCTCGCGCGTGTTCGCGAAGGAACTGCGCGGCCGTCGCATTACGGTGAACTGCGTGGCGCCGGGTCCGGTGGCAACGGACCTGTTCCTGAACGGCAAGACCGACGAGCAGATCGCACAGTTCTCGAAGATGCCGCCGCTCGAACGTCTGGGCCAACCGGAAGACATCGCGAACGCGGTGGCGTTCCTTGCCGGCCCGGATGGTGCATGGGTGAACGGCCAGGTGCTGCGTGCCAACGGCGGCATTGCCTGACGTACCGGCGAGCCGATAGTGGAACCTGACATGGTGACCTTTCAGGCTCCGGGAGGCGCGGCGCGTTGGCGCCTGCGTCTCTCCACCTCCATCCTGACGCTGATCGCAGTATTGGGATTGGCATCATGCGGCGGAAAGCGGGAGCCGGACGCTGCACAGAAGATGACGATGAGACCCTCTGTTACGTATTTGCACCTTCTGCGACATACGCCGTTTTTCACTGCACTGTCTACGGCGCAGCTCCGGTGGGTGATCGACCACTCACGCGAGTGGGAAGCGGATGCCGGTGCCGTGATCGCAACGTGCGATCACGGTGTCGAGCCGGATGCGCCGTACTGGATCCTGCTCGACGGTGGTTGGCAGGTCGAGCATGCCGGACGCACCGTAAGAAGTGGCCATGCGGACCCGGGCAAGTGGTTCAGTGCTGCTGAGGCGCACGGCGAATCGTGTGTGTTTGTGACGAACGAGCACAGCTATGTGATGCGCATTGAGCGTGCCGACATGTTGGCAATGCTGGATCAGCAGTTCGGATTCCGCACACATCTGGATAGCGGGATTGACCTCTACCGGTCGATTTTCGGCGATCGCACCGGAACAGGCCGGGTCCGGGTGGTCCAGCCTTCGCAACCCGTAGTCGGACATTGAATCCAGGAGATAACTCATGACGTACACCATTCTCGTGACTGGCGCATCATCCGGTTTCGGTTTAATGACGGCCCGTGCGCTGGCCGAAGCGGGCCATACCGTCTACGCGTCGATGCGCGAAACGCAGGGCCGCAACGCGCCTCGCGTCGCGGAAATCGCACAGTGGTCGAAGGAAAAATCGCTCGATTTGCGCACGGCCGAACTGGATGTGCAGTCCGAGGCGTCGGTTGCCGACGCCATTGCGCACATCCTGAAGGACTCCGGTCGTCTCGATGTGATCGTGCACAACGCCGGTCACATGGTGTTCGGCCCGGCCGAGGCGTTTACGCCCGAGCAAATGATCCAGCAGTACGACGTCAACGTGCTCGGCGCGCAGCGGGTGAACCGTGCGGCGCTGCCGTATCTGCGCAAGCAGGGCAAGGGGCTGCTGGTGTGGGTCGGCTCGTCGTCCACGCGCGGCGGCACGCCGCCGTTCCTCGCACCGTATTTCGCGGCGAAGGCGGCGATGGATGCGCTTGCGGTGTCGTACTCGACGGAGCTGGCGCGCTGGGGCATCGAGACGACGATCATGGTGCCGGGCGCGTTCACCAAGGGCACGAACCACTTCGCGCACTCGGGCAAGCCGGCCGATGCGCATGTCGCGGCCGAATACGAAAACGGCCCGTATGCTGGCGTGACGGATCAGGCGCTGAAGGGGCTGGCAAGCCTGGAGCCGGCGGATGCGGATCCGGCGGAGGTCGCCGCGGAGATCGTTCGCGTAGTGGGTTTGCCGTTCGGCAAGCGGCCGTTCCGCGTGCACGTGGATCCGTCGCAGGACGGCGCGGAGATCGTCAATGGCGTGGCGGACCGGATGCGCCGCGAGATGTACTACGCGATCGGTCTGCAGGACCTGCTTTCGCCGAAGCTCAACGGTTGATCGTTTGAGGATGGCCCGTCGGTAGAACCGGCGGGTCGTCTGGCTCAGGACTGCGAATGGTGTTTCAGTCCCGATGAACGCCCGGCTTTACACGCCGCGGCCGGCTGGTTTGCAGCCCCTGTTTTGGCTCGTATGCCCGTACCGCTGCTCCCCGCAGCGAATTCCCCACACCTGATTTTCCAACAAGAATCGACAGATGATCACGCTCAATATCAATGGACAGGATCACATGGTCGACGCTCCCCCGGACATGCCACTGCTGTGGGTGCTACGGGATACCGTCGGCTTGACTGGAACGAAGTTTGGCTGCGGGATCGCGCAGTGCGGCGCGTGCACGGTGCATCTCGACGGTGAGCCGGCGCGCGCGTGTGTGACGCCGGTGGCCCAGGTGGGCACCCGCCGCGTCACGACAATCGAGGCGATCGGCGCAACGTCGGCGGGCCGGAAGGTCCAGCAGGCATGGGTGGATCTTGACGTCGTGCAGTGCGGCTACTGCCAGTCGGGCCAGGTGATGGCCGCGGCGGCGCTGATCGCGGCGAACCCGAATCCGACCGATGGCGACATCGACGCTGCGATGGCAGGTAACGTCTGTCGCTGTGGCACCTACGTGCGGGTTCGTGCAGCAATCCATCGCGCGGCGCGGGAGGTATGAGATGACGCGTCAATCATTGGACGAGCGCCTGCAACCGGCGCTACGGGACAGGGATCCGCTGGCACGCCGCCAGTTCCTGAAGCTGGGCCTTGCCGTGAGTGCGGTTGCCGGGGGCGGGCTGCTGCTCGGCTTCAGCGTGAGCGGCCATGGCGAGGAGCGGCGAGCGGGCAAGGCCGTGCAACGGGTGCCGCACGACAGCGGATTCACGCCGAACGCCTTCGTGCGTATCGACCAGGCAGGCCAGGTCCGGCTCGTGATGATGAAGGTGGAGATGGGGCAGGGCATCTACACCGCGTTTCCGATGCTGATCGCGGAAGAGCTGGAGGTGCCGCTGTCACAGGTCACGCTCGAACATGCACCAGCCAATCCCGATCTCTATACCGATCCGCTGATGCACGAACAGACCACTGGTCTGTCGATGTCGGTGCGCTCAAGTTCGGAGCGCATGCGCCGGGCTGGCGCGGTCGCGCGCACGCTGCTGGTCAACGCGGCGGCGCGGCAATGGAGCGTGGACCCGGCGTCGTGTCGTGCAGAAGCGGGTATGGTCATCCACCCTGCAAGCGGTCGCCGGCTCGCCTATGGTGCGCTCGTCGACGCGGCAGCGAAGGAGCCGGTGACCGACGCACTGGTGTCGGGTGTCACGCTGAAAAAACCTCAGGATTTCAGACTCATCGGGACGAGGGCGCATCGGCTGGATTCTGTTGAGAAGACCAACGGTACGGCGAAGTTCGGCATTGACGTCCAGGTGCCGGGGATGCTGTATGCCGCAGTCGTGAACTGTCCAGTTGTTGGCGGCAAGGTCGCTCATGTCGATGACGCGGCCACCCGTCGCATGTCCGGTGTGCGCGAGGTGGTGCAACTCGACAATGCGGTAGCGGTAATTGGCGATCATACGTGGGCGGCGATGCGCGGTGCGGCCGCGCTTGAGATTGAATGGAACGAGGGCGCAAATGCAGACCTGTCGTCGCAAATGCTGTTCGATGACCTTGAGCGCGCGTCGCATCGCGACGGCGCGGTTGCGCGCCATCAGGGTGACGTCGAACAGGCGTTTCGTGGCGCGGCAAAGAAGCTGGATGCCGTCTACCGGCAACCGTTCCTTGCGCATGCGCCGATGGAGCCGATGAACTGCACGGTTCACGTGCGCGCTGACGCATGCGATATCTGGGTCGGCACCCAGAGCCCGACGCGGGCGATGGGTGCGGCGATGGCCGTCACCGGCCTGCCGGCGGAGAAGATCACACTGCACAACCATCTGCTCGGAGGTGGCTTCGGGCGCCGGCTTGAACCGGATACGATCGCGCAGGCACTGCTCATCGGCCGGCACGTCGACGCACCGGTCAAGATGACGTGGACACGCGAACAGGACATCCAGCACGACCTGTACCGGCCGTGCTACTACGACCGGATCTCGGCCGGCCTGGACGGTCATGGGAAACCCGTGGCATGGACGCATCGTGTGGTCGGCTCGTCGGTCGTTGCGCGCTTCGCTCCGCCGCTCTTCAGGAACAACCTGGATTTCGACGCGATTGAAGTCGCGTCGGACCTTCCGTACGACCTGCCGAATCAGAAGGTGGACTACGTGCGGCAGGAGCCGCGCGGTGTACAGACCGGTTTCTGGCGTGGTGTCGGCCCGATGCGCAGCACGTTCGTGACCGAAAGTTTCATCGACGAACTGGCGGGGCTGGCGAAGGTGGACCCTGTCGCCTATCGGCTCGCGCTGCTCGGCAAGTCTCCACGCACGAAGAACGTGCTGGAGGTGGCGCAACGGGTGTCGGGCTGGGGTCGGCCGCTGGGCACTCACGCTGGGCGGGGCGTGTCGGTGATGAGCGCATTCGGCAGCTTTTTCTGCGCGGTGGCGGAGGTCACCGTGATCGACGGCAAGGTCGGCGTCGATCGTGTGGTCTGCGTGGTCGACTGCGGACAGGTGATCAACCCCGACACAATCGAGGCGCAGATGCAGGGCGGTCTGATCTTCGGGATCACCGCGGCGCTGCATGGTGAGATCACCCTCAAGGACGGGCGGGTCGAGCAGGGGAACTTCAACGACTACCGGATGCTGCGGATACACGAGGCACCGAAGATCGAGGTGCACATCGTGAAAAGTACCGAAGCGTCGGGCGGTATCGGCGAGCCGGGTACCGCGGTGGTGGCACCGGCGGTGACCAATGCGATTTTCGCGGCGACCGGCAAGCGTCTGCGTACGCTGCCGGTCGGCAACCAGCTCAACGCGGCATGAGGGGCATGATCGTGAAGCGTTCGATTCCTGCTACGGGTGTGTCCCGTCTTGCCTCCATCGCGGTAGGGGCCGCGCTGCTGGCGCTATCCGTTTCGGCCAGTGCGGCTCCAGCCGCCGACGCCGATCTGATCGCGCGCGGTGCGTATCTCGCGAAGGCCGGCGACTGCATTGCCTGCCACACCGCGGCACGCGGCAAGCCGTTCTCGGGCGGCCTGCCGATGAACACGCCGATGGGGCGGATCTATTCGACCAACATCACACCGGACGCCGAGACCGGCATCGCCCGTTATTCGGAAGCGGATTTTGCCGCTGCGATGCGCAAGGGTGTCGCAAAGGACGGTCACAATCTCTATCCGGCGATGCCGTACCCGTCGTACGCGAGGACGAGCGACGCCGACATCCATGCGCTGTACGCGTATTTCATGCGCGGCGTGCAGCCGGTGAGTCAACCGAACCGCAAGCCGGATATTCCGTGGCCGCTGAATGCGCGCTGGCCGCTGAAGTTCTGGAATCTGCTGTTCGTCGACGATGCGCCCTATCAGGAAGTCCCCGGCAAGGATGCGCAGTGGAATCGTGGGGCTTATCTCGTCCAGACGCTCGGCCACTGCGGTGCATGCCATACCGCGCGTGGGATCGCGTTCCAGGAGAAGGCGCTCAATGAGCGCGGTACGGCATTCCTTGGCGGTGCTGCGCTCGACGGGTGGTTCGCGTCGAACCTGACGGGCGACAGCAACACCGGGCTTGGCCGCTGGAGCGAGGAAGACGTGGCCTTGTTCCTGAGGACCGGTGCCAACCGGCATGCGACTGCATTTGGTCCAATGACCGATGTGATCAATCACAGCACGCAGTATCTGAGCGATGCGGATCGGGCCGCGATGGCGCACTATCTGAAGTCGCTTGGGCCAACGCGCAGCTCTGGTGATGGCGCACCTTACGACGGCAGTACGACGGGAGCAATGGCGCATGCGATGGCCGGAGGCCAGCTTGGGGCGGCGACGTACGCGACCTACTGCCTGCACTGTCACGGAGTGACGGGACGAGGCTATGCTCCGCTGCTGGCGCCACTGGCTGGCAATCCGAACGCACTGGAGAAGGATCCGTCTTCGCTGATCAACGTCGTCCTGAACGGAACCGGTGCGTTGAAGATTCAGGGGGTGCCGGCGCCGTATCCGATGCCTGCCTATCGTGGGACACTCAGTGACCAGGAAGTCGCTGACGTCGTTACGTACATCCGGCATAGCTGGGGGAACGGGCAGACTGAGCCGGTTTCCGCCTACCGTGTGCGTGGTTTGCGTGAGGCAACACGCTGACCGCATCAAAACGCGTGCCGCAACCCCACCATGCCGACGAATTGTGACGGCCCTGACGACGGCGTCGTATTCTGCGAGTCGCCGACCACAGCCACTGCGTCAGTAATACTCGTGCCCGTGCTGCCCGACGCGACCAGCGTCTTGCCTCTCGCATGCTGATAGGCCTCCAGTGCGTATAGCGTCGTGCGGGCGGAGAGGTTGTACGTCTGCTCGAGCGAGACCTGCTGATAGCGCGCTGCATCGCTGATGCCATTCGCTTTGCTCGCTTGCGTGTAGCTGTAGCCGGCGCCGACCGTCACGGCCGGCGTGATCCGGTATGTGGAAATCACGCCGTACGTATTGAACACGCCTTCGCCGGTGAACAGCGAACCGGAGCCAGGCGCGTACTGTACGTTCGAATAGTTCACGCCGACCATCAGGCCCTGGTGGGTGTAGCGAGCCGCTGCGGCGAACAACTGCGCGCTGCGTGCCGTCGCATAGCCGCTGTTGACCGGTGAGTTGACCGCGTAGGTGCCGAGCGCCTGGCTCGTCGCGATGTCTTTCAGTTTCACGTAGCCCACCGCGATCGCAATCGGCTGGTAGTCGTAGCGGGCCGCCGCGCTGAATTGGCTGCCGTTGGCCACGCTGCCCGGCACACCGCCCAGGCCGTACTGCGCGCTGAATTGCAAACCGGCGAGGTTCGGCGAAAGATAGGTAACCGAATTGTTGAGGCGTAACGTGGTGTCGAGCGCGTCGAGGTCGCCCGGATGCGCACCTGTCGCGCCCGTCAATACGCCTGTCGGCCCTAGTGCGCCGACCATCTGGAAGTAGGGCGTGTACTGGCGGCCGAGTGTCACCGTTCCGTATCGGTCGTTGTTGAGCCCGACGTACGCTTGCCGATTGAAAATGAAGCCTGCGCTACTCTGTGCGCCGGTCAGCGAGTTAAAGCCGCTTTCAAGCCTGAAAATCACCTTCGTGCCGCCGCCAATGTCTTCAGCACCGAGCAGGCCGAACTTGCTCGCCTGCAGGTTGCCCTGGCTCATGTAGAAGTTGGAGTGTCCCTTCTGGTTGCTGACATAGGTGAACGCGTTGTCGACGACGCCGTACAGCGTCACGCTGCTTTGCGCCGACGCGCCGCTTGACAGCACGATGCCCGCAAACGGCAGGCACGAGAGGACGAGTGCGCGTGTACGCGCGCGCTTCAATGAGTTCATGGCTAACGGGTCTCCGGATTGGATAGGTGGTCGTTGGTCTTCAGGTCGGTGATGCATGCTGGGTTAGGGGGCGATGGCAATCGACAGGCATCGCCAGCCGTCGGCGGTGTGGTCGGCCACCAGCGCGCCGTCGAGGCAGACGACCGCGCGCACCTCGCTGGCCGGCACGAACAGTCGAATTTCCTGCTGCGGCTGCTGGACCCAGCCTTCCCGCACGATCGAAATGCGCAGCGTGCTCGCATCGCTTGTAATCGTGACCTGCCAGTGGCCTTGCGCGCCTGTGCGCCAGGCTTCGCTTTCGCCGTCGTCTTCGACGCAGCCGCCGCGAGCGATGCCTGTGCCGACGTGTGGCACGGCAATGAACGCACGTTCGTCGGCGGGACGGCCGAAGTGTTGTTCAGCGATGTTCAGCGGAATTACGCTGCCCTCGCGAAGCAAGGTCACGGGCTGCTCGAATGGGGCAGGCAGCGTCACCGTCTGGCCGCCTTCGAACACCTCGCCGCTCCAGTACGACGCCCAACGTGCACCGGTCGGCAGATAGATGTCGCGCGTCGACTGGCCCGCCTCCACCACCGGTGCAACCAGCATCGACGAGCCCAGCATCATGTCGTCGCCATCCGCGAGGCAACGCGGATCGTGCGGAAACTCCGCGAACATCGGACGCAATACCGGTTCGTACGCGCTGTGCGATTGCCATAGCAACTCGTACAGGTAGGGAATCAGCCGGTAGCGCAGTTTGATCAGCGCCGCGACCTGCTGCGTGACTTCGGGATACATCCACGGCTCATTGACCGTGCCGTCGTCGTTCCAGGAATGAATGCTGAAGCGCGGCAGGAAGATGCCGAAGGCGACCCAGCGGACGAACAACTCCGGACCCGGCGCCGGACCCGAGAATCCGCCGATATCGTGGCCGCTGTTCGACACGCCGGACATCGCGAGTCCGAGGCCCATCTTCAGATTGAAACGCAGCGTTTCCCACGAGGTGTAGTTGTCGCCGGACCAGGTTTGCACATAGCGTTGCATACCGACGCCGCCTGAGCGGGACACGAGAAATGGCCGGCGGTCCGGCGCGTATTCGCGCTGTGCGTCGTGCGACGCGCGCATCATCAACTGCGTTTGCAGCACCTTCGCCTCGCGTGCGGGAGACGGTTGGCCGAAGCCCTGGGCAATCGCGTCGGGCGACCAGATTTCGAATTCGTTGTTGTCGTTCCAGGTTGCGGCGATACCGTGTTTCAACAGGCTGTCTTTCACGCGGGCTTTCCACCAGTCGATGGTGGCGGGATTCGTGAAGTCCAGATATGCGCCGACTTCGTCCCAGAACTGTACCCACGCCGGATCGCCGTCACTCGACGCGATCAGCAAACCGGCGCGCGCCACTTCGTCGAAGGCCGGATGATCCTGCAACAGGCACGGTTTGATATTCGCGCACAGACGCACGCCATGCCCGAGATAGCCACGCACGAAGCCGTCGATGTCCGGAAACTTCTCGTGGTTCCAGTTGAACACGTAGCGCTTCGGACCGATCGAGGTATAGCCCGACGACAAGTGGAACGAATCGCACAGCACGTCGTGCTCGCTGCATCGATCGATGAATTCGCCCATGCGCTGCTGCGCGTCGGGCGCGTCGGTGTAGCTCATCGTCGAGCCGGAGTAGCCGAGTCCCCATTTCGGCATCCAGGCCGGACGCCCGGTCAGCCACGTAAAGCGGCGCACTGCATGCAAGGGCGTGCCCGTCGATGCGATGAAGTAATAGTCGAGATCGCCATGCTCGGCGACAAAGTGCCGGTAGTGCCCGTGATAGTTGTCGAGCTCGCGGCCCATATCGAAGCGGCAGTCGGCGAGCGTGTCGTAGAACAGGCCGAATCCTGTGGCGCTTTCCGGCTGCCAGGTCACGTAGAAGGGGATGTGCTTGTAGAGCGGATCGGTCGTGCGTGCGCTATAACCCATCGCGTCGATATTGCGCATTTCGTAGGACTGGTCCGCGCGATTCAGCGAACCGGCGCGCTCGCCCAGGCCCACATACATTTCGTCCTTGCGACGCTCGATGTAGTGGTACACGCGCTCGTCCCACCAGCCGAAGTTATACGCCTGCGTCTTCCGATCGCTCATCACGCGATGCCAGGCCGAGTCGTGCAGGATGTCCCACGCGCAGAATCCGCCATCCAGCGTGACCGTCAAACGGATGCGCGCTGTTTCGACCACGACGTGCCCGGCGTCGCTTGAAAGCGTGAACGGTGGTGGCGTAAAGCCGCTCATGTCACGGCGATCGCGGCCTTCGAGCGGAACGTCGTCAGCGCCCGGCGCGAGAGACCAGGTACGCGGACCTCGCGTTTCGCCGTCCGGCAGCACGAGTACGCGGATGATGTCGTCGGCGAGAACGAACAGTTCGATCCGGCAGTTTTCCTGCGCGGCAAGAACGACGTGGTTGCCGGCATGGGAAGACAGTGAAAAAAGCGGCGGGTGCTTCAGATTCGTCAGTGAACGCATGATGGGTCTTCGAGTGAGGTCACGCAGCAGGGCTGGCGTTGTTGTCGACTTGATGCGGACGTGCGTCGCGTTTGACGCCGCGCATCAGAATGATCAGCAGCGTGGCGCCGATGAGATCGAACGCGCCGAGGGCGCCGAAGAGCGGCGTGTAGCCGATCGTATCGGCCAGCGCGCCGACAAGCAGCGAAAAGCCCAGGCCGCCGATCCACGCGGACATCCCGGCAAATCCGGCGACGGTGCCGACTTCGCTGGGGTCGAATACGTCGGCCGCAAGAGTATTGACGAGCGCCGAGATCATCTGATGCGCGAAGCCGCCCACGCAGAAGAGCGCGATCGCCTGATACGGTGACGCGACGAGGCCGATACAGGCCGGTCCGAGCATCATGAAAGCGCCGAGCACGACACCTGCGATGCGCGAGCCGATCAGCGGGATGCGCAAGTGCTTCATCAGGAACGGTGACAGGTAGCCGCCGAAGAGGCCGCCGAGGTCGGCGGCAAGAAACGGCAGCCACGCAAACAGCGCGATCTGCTTCAGATCCATGTGACGTTGCGTTGCGAGGTAAAGCGGAATCCAGAAGCTGAACGTTTGCCACGCCGGCTCGGCGAAGAAGCGCGCTTGTGCGATCGCCCAGAAGCGGCGCGTGCGGAGCACTTCGCGGATGCTGCGCCGTTGTGGCGCACCAGGGGTTTGTCCGCTGACGATTGTCTCGCGCTCGGCCGCGCTGATGCGCGCGTGATCGGCCGGCGAGCGATACAGCACATACCAGGCGGCGGCCCACACGAAGCCGAGCGCACCGGTCACCGCAAACGCGCTTTGCCAGCCATATCTCAGCGACAGGAAGACGACGAGCGGCGGGGCGAGCAGCGAACCGAGCGACGTGCCTGCATTGAAGTAGCCCACGGCCACGGACTTCTCGCGATTGGGAAACCATTCGGCGACCACCTTCATGCCTGCCGGGATGGCGACGGCCTCAGTCAACCCCATGAGTCCGCGCAAGGCTGCGAGCGAAAGCCAGCCAGTCGCGAAACCGTGCAGCACGCCCGTCAGCGACCAGAGGCAGGCGAACAGCGCAAAGCCGAGCCTCAGGCCGATCAGGTCGATGATCAGGCCGCATACCGGCTGCATGATCGTGTAGCCGACCTGGAACGCACCGACTACGTACGAGTACTGCTTGGTGCTCATGTGCAGCAACTGCGTCAACTGAGGCGCCATCACACCGAGGGCGTTGCGCGACAGATAGTTGACGATCGTCCCGACGCATACGAGCGCGATGATCCACCAGCGCAAACCAATGATTGTTTTCAAAATCTGTCTCCGTACCCAATGTGTCCGCTGACTGGCCGCTGGACGGCAGGCATGCGCGAATTCGAACATTTATCTTCGTTTAGTGTCAGTCATCGTATCACTGGTAGCGAGGCCGGATACTAGGGAAAACCATGGATTAAGTGGTTGAGTTGCTTGAAATATCTATTGAATTTGGCCTTTGCACCATGCTTTTAAGGTGATGAGGTCGGACGACCGGTGACTTCTGGATATTATTTGAATGTTCTTTCGAACATTCGATGTTCGTTTTGGCGGCCGATGCGAATGAGCGTGGTTGATCTGCGGTTATCGCGGCGGAGAGGTGGCGAGGTTGCTGAGATGAGAGGCGACGCTTGGCAGCGCCGCGTTGTCTTCTTGCGATCCGATATGAATCACCTGCTGGCGCAGCGCGAACGCACGGGAAGGCAGTGGCGATTGAGGCGAATGGAGCGGACGGTTTTTGCAGTCAGGTTAGGCCCGCTACGTGCCGCAAGAATGCTTCGACATCCTACTGATTTGAGTGCGCCGCCATTGCCGCAGCCACAAGGCGGATCGTGAAGCCGGCGACCGGATTACCAGGTGCGTGCGAAAGCGGCGGCCAGAGTCGCCCTGCCGCGGCGAGGGCGGTGAAAGATGAGCAACTTGCCGACAGATGGGCGACTAACAACAAGGCGGCTCGATTACGCCGCCACTACTTTTTCACCAAACCTTCGTCCAATGTAACGAGACGTAACGAGGCGAGCACCCATGCGATCTTGTGCATCAGTTATTACAAAGTTGAAATACGCGGATGGCTGCCGTGCGCTATATTTCGGCCAACAACACACATTCTTCAAAAGGGTGATCAATGAAGTCCGCACGTCTTGTTCCACTTCTGATCGGGGTTCTCGGGTTGGCTGCGTCGGGTGCTGCAATGGCCGGCGGGCTCAACATTGGTGTCAACATCGGCATTCCCGCGCCGGTCTACGTGGCGCCGGCTCCGGTCTACGCACCGCCGCCGCCCCCGCCGCCGCCCGTCGTCTATCAACCGGCTCCCGTGTACTACGGCGGCCCGGCGATCGTGATCGGCTGGCACGGCGACCGCTACTGGGACGGCCGCCGCTACTGGGCGCGTGACGACTGGTATCGCCGTCATCCCCCTGGCCGCTACGATTACGGCCGTGACCACTACGACAATCGTCGTGGCTGGCACTAAGCCATCAAAAAGCCACAGTTGACGCAGTTGCCGCGTTGAAAAAACCGCCCCAAAAAGGGCGGTTTTGTTATTGCGCTCGCGAAACCTGCGGGCTGGGCTGAAAACGCCGAGTCAACAGAGCAAGCCGGTCAGCAGGATGCGTTTGCCAGCGAGGACGCCCATGAATTCTCCCAATGAGGTTTGCGCACCACGCGCGTGAATGTCTTGCAGATGAGATGTGCGGACTGCGCGGGTTTATTGGGTAGAATTCCCTCACGCCGCAATTGCCCACTGACCAACAAGGCCCCTATGACAACTGGCTCGCGATGGGTTCAAACGCCTCGTGCACTTTGGTGCAGCGTGATTCATAGGCTATCGCGTGTCGGTCTACCGGTTGTGCCGCGCTCCTCGCGCTCGGCGTGCGCTGTTGCGCTGTGCGGCGTGTCACTTCTCGCCGGTTTGCTCGCGGCGCCCGAGGCCCAGGCGGTCTATGCGATCGCGCAATACGGCGAGCCGAAATATCCCGCGGATTTCAAGCACTTCGACTACGTCAACCCGGATGCGCCGAAGGGTGGCACGCTGGTGCTGGCCAATCCGAGCCGGCTCACCAGCTTCGATAAATTCAATCCGTTCACACTGCGCGGTAACACCGCACCGGGCGTCGACCTGATGTTCGAGAGTCTGACCATCGGCAGCAGCGACGAAGTGGCGTCCGCCTATGGCCTGCTCGCGGACGACATCAAGATCGCGCCCGACGGCCTGTCGACCACTTTTCACATCAACCCGCGCGCGCGCTTTTCGAACGGCGATCCGGTTACTGCGGACGACGTCAAGTTTTCGCTCGACACGCTGAAAAGCCCGCAGGCCGCGCCGCAATTCGCGTCGTTTTTTGGCGAGATCACACGCGCAGTCGTTGTTGATCCGCATACGATCCGCTTCGAGTTTCATCAACGCAATCGCGAGTTGCCGCTGCTCGCGGGCGGCATGCCGGTGTTTTCGCGCAAGTGGGGGATGAAGCCGGACGGCAGCCGCATCGCGTTCGACCAGTTGGCGTTCGAGAAGCCGATCGCCAGCGGGCCTTATCTGATCGATCAGTATGAGAACGGTCGCACGATTGCCTATCGACGCGATCCGAATTATTGGGGTGCGACGTTGCCGGTGCGGGTCGGCATGAACAATTTCGATCGGATCGTCTACAAGCTGTATTCGGATAGCACAGCGCGGCTCGAGGCATTCAAGGCGGGCGAGTACGACGCACTGGTCGAATATATCGCGCGCAATTGGGTGCGGCGCGACGTCGGCAAGAAGTTCGATAGCGGTGAGTTGATCAAACGCGAATTCCCGCAACATAACGGCATTGGCATGCAAGGCTTCGTGCTCAATACACGGCGGCCATTGTTTCAGGACGTCCGCGTGCGCAAGGCGCTCGATCTCGCACTCGACTTTCAGTGGCTGAACCGGCAACTGTTCTTCAATCAGTACACGCGCATCGACAGTTTCTTCGCCAATACAGAATTGCAGGCGAAGGGTATGCCAACGCCTGGCGAGTTGGCGCTGCTCGACCCGTGGCGCGCCAAACTTGATCCGGCTTTGTTCGGTCTGCCGCCGAAGCAGCCCGACACCGATCCGCCAGGCTCGCTGCGCGCCAATCTGCTGCAAGCGCGCGCGTTGTTGCAGCAGGCGGGGTGGACCTATCGCGACAATGCACTGCGTAATGCCAAAGGTGAGCCATTCGAGTTCGAGATACTCGACGACTCCGGCTCGTCCGCGCAGTTTGAGCCGATCGTCGCGACCCTCGTCCGTAATCTGCAGAAGCTCGGCATCACCGCGAGGTTTCGAGCGTCCGACTTCGCGGTCTATCAGAAGCGACTCGACGCATTCGACTTCGATGCGACCACGATTCGTATGGGAGACGTGCAGGTGCCCGGTTCGGAGCAGATCGACCGTTTTGGTAGCAAGGCTGCGGACACCAACGGTTCGGACAATGTGATCGGGATAAAGTCGCCGGCCGTCGACGCGATCCTGAGCGCGCTCGTGCATGCGCAGACGCGCGCGCAGCTGATCGACGCTACGCACGCGCTCGACCGCGTGCTGATGCATGGCTACTATGTGATTCCGCAGTGGTACAGCGCTTCGCACCGGGTGGCGTTCAAGCGCGGTCTCGCCTGGCCGAAGACGCTGCCTCTGTACTATGGCGCGGAAGGCTGGATCACGTCGATGTGGTGGTATGCCCAGCCGCAACCGCCGCAACCGCCGCAAGCACCGTCGCACTGAACGCGTCCATTCATTCACCGCCTTCGCACCGGAAACGACGCCATGTGGAGCTACATCCTCAAACGCCTGCTGTTGATGATCCCGACCTTGCTCGGCGTGTTGACGCTGACCTTCGTCGTGATCCAGTTTGTTCCGGGCGGCCCGGTCGAGCAGATGCAGCACGAGCTGCGCAAAGGCGCGGAGAATGGCGCGCCGTTCGGCCTGCGCGCGCATACCGGTGTCGACGCGCAGCAGATCGCGCAACTGAAAGTGCTGTATGGCTTCGACAAACCGCCGCTCGAACGCTATGGCCTGATGCTCAAACGCTTCTCGACGTTCGACCTTGGTCAGAGCTATTTCCGCCACCAGAGCGTGTGGTCGCTGATCGTTTCGAAGTTGCCGGTGTCGATCAGCATCGGCTTATGGACGTTCTTTCTGACGTATCTGATATCGGTGCCCTTGGGCATCGCCAAAGCGGTGCGCAACGGTTCGCGCTTCGATATCGCGACGAGCCTCGTCGTGCTGGTCGGCTATGCGATTCCGGGCTTTGTATTGGGCGTGCTGTTGCTGGTGCTGTTTGGCGGCGGCAGTTTCCTGCAGTTGTTCCCGCTGCGCAATCTCACCTCAGACAACTGGGCGCAATTGAGTTTTGGCGGCAAGATCGTCGACTATCTGTGGCACATCACGTTGCCGATCACGGCCTCGGTGGTGGGCAGTTTCGCGGTCGTCACGATGCTGACGAAAAACGCCTTCCTCGACGAGATTCGCAAGCAATACGTGCTGACCGCGCGCGCCAAAGGTTTGTCGGAAAAGCGCGTGCTGTGGAAGCATGTGTTTCGTAACGCGTTGCTGCCGTTGATCGTCGGTTTCCCGGCGGCATTCATCGGTGCGTTTTTCACCGGCAGTCTGCTGATCGAGACACTGTTTTCGCTCGACGGACTCGGCCTGCTGTCGTACGAATCGGTGGTGCGGCGGGACTATCCGGTCGTGCTCGGCACGCTTTATCTGTTCACGCTGATCGGTCTTGCGACCAAGCTGATTTCCGATCTCTGCTATGTGTGGGTCGATCCCCGCATCCAATTCGAACAACTGGAGCGCTGATGAATCGAGCCCGTCTTTCAGCCGATGCGGCGGCGCGCACCGAACCGGCTCGCGCGTTCGTGTCACCCACGCCCGCGCGTCGCGTCTGGCAGCGTTTTCGCCAGCAGCGTCTTGGCTACTGGAGTCTGATCATCTTCGTCGTGGCTTTTGCAGCGAGCCTCGCCGGGCCGTTGTGGTCGAACGACAAGCCGCTTGTGGTGCGTTATGAAGGGCAGTTGTATTTTCCGATGTTCAAGACCTATGCGGAGACCACTTTCGGCGGCGACTTCCCGACGCCCGCCGACTATCTCGATCCGTATATCAAGCATCGTTTCGACACGCCGGGCAACTTCGCCGTGTATCCGCCGAACCGGTACTACTACGACACGCTGAATTACTTCTCGAAGGCACCGAACCCGGCGCCGCCGTCGCGCGATAACTGGTTCGGCACCGACGACCGTGGTCGCGATCTCTTCGCGCGTCTTCTGTACGGTTTTCGCGTGTCGGTGGAATTCGCGCTGGTGCTGACCTTGATCGGCACCGTGCTTGGGATTGCCGCGGGCGCCGTGCAGGGTTACTTCGGAGGACGTATCGACATCATCGGGCAGCGCCTGATCGAAATCTGGAGCGCCATGCCGGAGCTTTACCTGTTGATCATTTTCTCGTCGATCTTCGAGCCGGGGTTCATTCTGCTGATTGTGCTGCTGTCGCTGTTCGGCTGGATTGGCTTGTCCGATTACGTACGCGCGGAGTTTCTGCGCAACCGCCACCAGGATTATGTGCGTGCGGCACGAGCGATGGGCCTCTCGAACTGGCAGATCATGTGGCGGCACGTCTTGCCCAACAGTCTGACGCCGGTGATCACGTTTCTGCCGTTCCGCATGAGTGGCGCGATTCTCGCGCTCACCAGCCTCGACTTTCTCGGCCTCGGCGTGCCGTCGCCGACCCCAAGTCTCGGCGAACTGCTCGCGCAAGGCAAAGCGAATCTCGACGCATGGTGGATCTCGTTGTCCACATTCGGCGTGCTGGTTGCGATGCTGTTGCTGCTGACGTTCATGGGCGATGCCCTGCGCAACGCGCTGGACACCCGCATTTCCGATGCCATGCGTGCAGGAGGCAACCAGTGAGCGCCATGGTGGAGAACGACGCAAAACCGGCTATAACGCAGCCGCTGCTGGAACTCGATCGTCTGCACGTGACCTTCGGTGACACGGTCGCGGTGAACGACGTGACGCTCGCGATTCAACGCGGCGAGCGGGTCGCGCTGGTCGGCGAATCGGGTTCGGGCAAGAGCGTGACCGCGCTCTCGATCCTGCGTCTGTTGAGCGACGCGCAGGTGAGCGGGGCGATTCGTTTCGATGGCCAGGACCTGCTTGCGAAAAGCGAGCGTGAGATGCGCGGCATGCGCGGCTCGGACATCGCGATGATCTTCCAGGAGCCGATGACGGCCCTTAATCCGCTCTATACGGTCGGTGACCAGATTGCGGAGACGATCGTCGTACACGACGGCGTCACGGCGAACGAGGCGCGTAAGCGCGCAGTGGCGTTGCTAGGGCGCACGGGCATTGCCGAGCCCGGCAAGCGTGTGAACAGCTATCCGCATCAGCTCTCGGGCGGTCAGCGGCAGCGCGCGATGATCGCGATGGCGCTCGCGTGCCGTCCACGCCTGTTGCTGGCTGATGAGCCGACGACGGCACTCGACGTGACGATCCGCGCGCAGATCGTCGAGCTGCTGTTGGAGCTGCAACGCGACGAAGCCGAGAAGCGCGGTATGGCCGTGCTGCTGATCACGCACGACCTGAATCTGGTGCGCCATTTCGCGCAACGCATCGCGGTGATGGAGCAGGGCGTACTCGTGGAAAGCGGGTCGGTCGAGCAGGTGTTCGAGTCGCCGCAGCATCCGTACACGCAACGTCTGCTGGCGAGCCGCCCGCAGCGCACGGTGGTCCCCGTGCTGCCGATCTCGCCCGTCCTGCTCGAAGCGCGCGACGTCTCGGTCGATTTCAAAACGAAACTTCCGGGCGTGAGCGGCTGGTTTCGCTCGGGACACTTCCACGCGGTTGCCGATGCGAACGTGTCGGTGCGCCAGGGCGAGACACTGGGGATCGTCGGCGAATCGGGTTCGGGTAAATCGACGTTGGCAATGGCCCTGCTCGGTCTGCAACGCACGGTGCACGGCGAGATCGAGTTTCAGGGCAGGGCGCTCGGCAGCTATCGCGGCGCCGAACAAACCGCCTTACGCTCGAATATGCAAGTTGTCTTTCAGGACCCGTTCAGCTCGCTTTCGCCGCGGCAAACCATCGAGCGGATCGTCGGCGAAGGACTTGCGCTGCACCGGCCGCAAATGAGCCAGGAGGCGCAGCGCGACAAGGTGGTGTCGGTCCTGCGCGAAGTCGGTTTGGACCGCACGGTGCTGTACCGCTATCCCCATGAATTTTCCGGCGGCCAGCGTCAGCGGATTGCGATCGCGCGCGCTCTGGTGCTGGAACCACGCATCCTGATACTCGACGAACCGACCAGCGCGCTCGACGTGTCGATCCAGCAGCAGGTGCTGAAACTGCTCGCCGGGTTGCAACAGAAGTACAACCTCGGCTTCGTTTTCATCAGTCATGATCTGGCCGTGATCGGGGCGATGGCGCATCGTGTCGCGGTCATGCAAAATGGATCGATCGTCGAAAGCGGCGACGTTGAGCAGATTTTTGCGACACCGGCGCACCCTTACACCCGAAAGCTGCTGAAAGCGGCGCTTGATCACTGATTTTGCACTCTTTCACCAATTGGGTGCGTGTCTCGATTGTATTTTTCTATTTGTTTTGACACGTGAATACTTACTGGCTAGTATCGACCAAACTTTTTTCCGTAGCCCACTGATTTTTAGGCAAAAAATACCGACCAATGCAGCACAGAAACCTAACCCAGGCTTGCACGCGCGTCGTCGCCGGGATGTTCATTGGCGTCTTGATGGCAGCAGCTCCCGGCGCGTTCGCCGACGAAGTAAGCAGTTTTAATCAGAATGCCTCATATTCGACCCCCAGCGGGTCGAATTCTTTGTCCCCCCTCAATTCGCAATCGGCCGCTCCTGACAGCGACGGCAGCGCCAAATCGTTCCTGTCCGGCATGGCCGGCAAAGCGGGCGACGTGGTGGTCGGCGCGCTGAACATGATCGGCGTTCGCTACCGTTGGGGTGGTAATACGCCCGATTCGGGGCTCGATTGCAGCGGCTTCGTTCGCTACGTGTTCCAGGACACGCTCGGTATGGCGCTGCCGCGTCGCGCCGAGGAAATGAGCCGCGTCGGCGAAAAGGTTCGCGTCAGCGACCTGAAGCCGGGCGATCTGGTGTTCTTCAATACGATGCGCCGCACGTTCTCGCACGTCGGCATCTACATCGGTGACAACAAGTTTGTGCATTCGCCTTCCACGGGCAGCACGATCCGCGTCGACGATATGGATAGCGGGTATTGGGAAAAGCGCTTTACTGGTGCACGCCGGATCGAGACGTCCTATCAGGAAGGCGAAGATCTGCGTAAGCGCGTGAATGCGTCGATCGGCGGCAACCAGTAACTGATTCAGCCCGCACCGGCGGTTTTGGTGCGACAAAAAAGCCTGCTTCGTTCGAAGCAGGCTTTTTGCGTTTGGGCGCTGACCGATATGGCACGGAATCTTCCGCGTGGCACGCCGGGTTGGGTAGGCGCTGCGTGCGTGACGACAACTGCAGCTCCCGCGCCCCGGCCGGTATAACCGGCTCGATCCTGCCGGGTTACACCGCGGCGCGGCTCGCGGCCATCTTGCGTTGCAACTCGGGCATCATCTTCGCCACGGCTTCCTCGCCGGCCAGGATCGCTGCGTTGCGCTGCGAGAAATCGCTGCCGCTCATCGCGGCCAGATTCGGCCTGATCACGACGTCGGCGTACTTGTCGAGCTCATAAGCCTTGATCGTCTGGCCCATGATCGTGAAAGTCTGCATCAGCACGTCGAACGAGCTGGCTGTGAGGCCGCTTTCCGGGCGCTGCGAGATGTCCACGGCGATCACAAAATCCGCGCCCATCTTGCGCGCGAATGAGGCGGGCACCGGACTCACCAGGCCGCCGTCCACATACTCGTGCCCACCGATCTTCACCGGCTCGAAAATCGACGGCACGCTGCATGACGCGCGCACCGCAATGCCGGTGTTGCCGCGCTGGAACAGGATCGGCTGGCCGGTCTTCAGATCGGTGGCGACCACGCCGAGCGGCTTGACCATCTTCTCGATCGGACGGTTGTTGAGCGTCGTATTCAGGTAGTTCTGCAGCGCGACGCCTTGCAGGAAGCCGCGCGTGCGAAACGGCATCGCCCAGTCGCTGATCGACGCTTCGTCCATGGTCAGCGCGAGCTTGTTCAGTGCAAAGCCGTTCATCCCCGAGGCGTATAGCGCACCCACCACCGAGCCCGCGCTGGTGCCGGCCACGAGATCGACCTGGATATTGCGCGCCTCGAGTGCCTTGATCACGCCGATGTGCGCGAAGCCGCGCGCGGCACCGCCGCCTAGTGCAAGGCCGACGCGGATCGGTCGCTGCGGTTTGTCGAGTGGTGGCGGGTTGGCGGTGGGCGTGGTGGTGACCGGCGTGCTATCGGTCTTGCTGCCGCCAGTCGTAGTGCAGGCAGCGAGCACCGCGGAGGCGCATGCCAACGAGAAGTTGCGACGGGCGAGGCGAGGGGATGACGGTTTCAACGGGTTCTCCAGCAACGGCAGAGTCGGCACGATCGGCGCAACCGGTGCCGCGATCAGGCGGATAGTCAAACGGACGGAATTGCCGCTGGTGATTCCATGCGCTGTGGTTCTATCCCCACCCGCAGCGCGCGCACATCATAAATCAAAGCTCCGGGCACGCGTCGGTCCGGTAATGAAACGTTGCAGAGGAAACGCTCAGGCCTGCCGAGGCGCGCTTCCCGCGCGTCTTGTGCGCTGCCAATGGCCATTCGGACGAGGGCAGGCATCGCGTGTTCGGAAGGTATAATTCGGCTCTCGCATTTATTTCCTTCGTGTCTGTGCAAGGCAGCTTTCTGCTGCATGGACGCGGTCCGCTGCCGCGCTTCACTGGCAATGTTCGCCACGGCGCCGGCGCCTGTCTTCCGAGTAACCGCTAATGACCACCTCCGTCCGTACCCGTTTCGCACCGAGTCCCACCGGCTTCATCCACCTCGGCAACATTCGCTCCGCGCTTTATCCGTGGGCGTTCGCGCGCAAGATGAAAGGGACCTTCGTGCTGCGGATCGAGGACACTGACGTGGAGCGTTCCAGTACCGAAGCGGTCGACGCCATTCTCGAAGGTATGGAATGGCTCGGCCTCGATATCGACGAAGGCCCGTTCTACCAGATGCAGCGCATGGACCGTTATCGCGAAGTGCTCAAGCAGATGCAGGGCGAGGGGCTCGTGTACCCGTGCTACATGTCGACGGAAGAGCTGGACGCACTGCGCGAACGCCAACGCGAGGCCGGCGAAAAGCCGCGCTATGACGGCACGTGGCGCCCGGAACCCGGCAAGGTCTTGCCGGAGCCGCCGGCCGGCGTGCAGCCCGTGCTGCGCTTCCGCAATCCGCTCTCTGGTGTAGTCGCATGGGACGACGCAGTGAAAGGCCGCATCGAGATCTCGAATGAAGAACTCGACGACCTCGTGATCGCGCGCCCGGACGGCACGCCGACTTACAACTTCTGTGTGGTGGTGGACGATCTGGACATGCGCATCACGCACGTGATTCGCGGCGACGATCACGTGAACAACACGCCGCGTCAGATCAACATTCTGCGTGCGCTCGGCGCTGAGCCGCCGGTTTACGCGCACTTGCCGACCGTGCTGAACGAGCAGGGCGAGAAGATGAGCAAGCGTCACGGCGCAATGAGCGTGATGGGTTATCGCGACGCGGGCTTTCTGCCGGAAGCGGTGGTCAACTATCTGGCGCGTCTGGGCTGGTCGCATGGCGACGCGGAAATCTTTACGCGTGAGCAGTTCGTCGAATGGTTCGATCTGGAACATCTGGGCAAGTCGCCGGCTCAATACGACCACGACAAGCTGAACTGGCTCAACGCGCACTACATCAAGGAAGCGGACAACGCGCGCCTTGCAGAGCTCGCAAAGCCTTTCTTCGCCGGGTTGGATATCGACGAAGCCGCCATTGCGCAGGGCGCCGATCTGACGTCGGTGGTGGGCTTGCTGAAGGACCGTGCGTCGACGGTGAAGGAAATCGCCGAGAACGCGGCGATGTTCTATCGCACGCCGGCGCCTGAAGCCGAGGCGCTCGCGCAGCACGTCACGGATGTCGTGCGTCCGGCGCTTGCCGATCTGGCCGCTTCGCTCAAAACGGTGGAGTGGACCAAGGAAGCGATCGCTGCGGCGTTGAAGGCAACGCTTGGCGCGCACAAGCTGAAGATGCCGCAACTGGCCATGCCGGTTCGTCTGCTGGTGGCAGGTACCACGCATACGCCGTCGATCGACAGCGTGCTGATGCTGTTTGGCCGCGATGTTGTCGTGAGCCGTATCGAAAAAGCGTTGGCTTAAGCGCGTTCGCATTTGCATTGAGAGGGTTTGCATGCGACTTGCGAAAAAAGTCGCATGCAATTGCGCAAAGGGTATTTACAAAGCGCAAATTGGCCTCTAAAATCTCGTTTCTGTTCTGCAAGGGGGGTATAGCTCAGCTGGGAGAGCGCTTGCATGGCATGCAAGAGGTCAGCGGTTCGATCCCGCTTACCTCCACCATCAGAGCAGAGTGAAGTCGTTCCGAAGTCTGGAGCTTGTAGCAAAAAAGACTTCACAAACCGCTGTAACGTAGTTAGAATATCGGTCTTTGCTGCTGACGAAACGAAATTAACGTCAATTAGCAGCAAGATAAAGACAGATCTGAAAAGATTATGTCCCCTTCGTCTAGAGGCCTAGGACATCACCCTTTCACGGTGAGTACAGGGGTTCGAATCCCCTAGGGGACGCCAAACATCAGCGTCGCTTGGTAGTAGTAAAGCAGCGCAGCTTGCAGAGAAAAAACCAACGCTCGCAAGTCATGATAGGCAAACTGGAGTGGTAGTTCAGTTGGTTAGAATACCGGCCTGTCACGCCGGGGGTCGCGGGTTCGAGTCCCGTCCACTCCGCCAGACAAAGCCCGTTCATACAAACCTGAACGGGCTTTTTCATTAAAGGTGTAAGCAGTACGTTGTCCCCTTCGTCTAGAGGCCTAGGACATCACCCTTTCACGGTGAGTACAGGGGTTCGAATCCCCTAGGGGACGCCAGGACATCGGCGTCGCTCGGTCAGTAGTATGAGCGGTGCAGGTGGTGAATGAGCCAAGCTCATAAGCCACGGTGCAAAAATCTGGAGCGGTAGTTCAGTTGGTTAGAATACCGGCCTGTCACGCCGGGGGTCGCGGGTTCGAGTCCCGTCCGCTCCGCCAGATTTTAAGAAGCCCACTTCGAAAGAAGTGGGCTTTTTTTATTTCCGCAGCCGGTCCGCCTGGGTATCGTCCGGGTATGCTCGGGACAAACAGCCATTGCCAGCGCGCGCGGCCTGTTTTACCGTTGACCCGACTCATCTTCGTCGTTCCACCATGTTCGATCCAACCGAAGCTCCGTCACCGTTTCATCTGCGCCCGGCCAGCATGGACGATTTCGAGTTCGCCGAGGCGCTGACTCGCAATAACATGGGTGGCTACTATCGCCGGCACCATCTGGTCTGGCGTGGCGATCTGTTTCTCGGCAGTTGGCGCGAGTCGGAGAATTTCATTCTCGAAGTGGACGGCACGCCGATCGGTGTGCTGCGCATCACCCAGGAAGGCGATTCGCTGCATATCCGCGACGTGCAGATTGCCGAAGGGCATCGGCGTCTCGGCGCCGGCACGTATCTGCTCGATATGTCGCATCAATGGGCGCGCGAGCGCGGGCTGCGCGAGTTGCAGTTGCGCGTGTTTGTCGACAATCCTGCCGCGCGGCTGTACCAACGCAAGGGGTACAAGCTGGCCGGGCCGCGTCTGGCGCAACTCGGGGCGATCCGTCATCTGGCGCGGCGCGTTTGACGCACTGCGGCGAGTGGCTGCCGGTTACGCTTTACGCCGTCACTTTTGCGCGGTCTCTTCGTCCGCCTCATTGCCGCCCCGATCCCCGCTCTCTACACGATGTTCAGCGCCACGCTCGATGAACGCCCGCGGACTTTCGCCGAAGGCTCGCCGGAACATCGCCGAGAACGCACTCTGACTCTGATAGCCCAGCTCTTGCGCCACATGTGAAAGCGGCCGTCCCTGGCTTAACAGCGGAATCGCGCGCGCGAGAATGGCCTGCTGACGCCATTGCGAAAAGCTCACGCCCAACTCCTGACGAAACAGCCGCGCAATCGTGCGCGTACTCGCCCCCGCGCTTAACGCCCATTGTTCGAGCGACTCGCCGTGCGTCGGGTCCGCGATCACAGCCTCGCACAACGCGCGCAAACGCTTCTCGTTGGGCATCGGCACGGACAGCGGCAGTGGCTCCGAACGCGTCAGTTCGTCTAACGCGAGCGCGCCTAGCAACTGTTCGCGCGTCGCCGAAATGCCTGGCGTATCGAGCGCTGCGATGACTTCGCGCAGCAGATCCGATACTTCGACCACGCGCGGCGTATCCAGTCCGGCCGGGACGGTGCTTTCGGTGATGTAGAGCGTGCGCAGAAAGGCTTCTTCGACTGCGACCACTTCGTGCGTCACGTGCGGCGGCACCCAGATCGCCCGGGATGGCGGCACCATCCACGTCGTGCCGGTCGTCGCGACCCGCAGCACGCCGCGTGATGCGTAGGCCACCTGCGCCCATGCATGCGTGTGTCGCGCGATGCGCCAGCCCGACGGCATCAGCCGCGAGCGCACGCGGATCGGGTGCGTTTGCGTGGGCTGGAATTCGGGTGGGATGTCGGCGAAGTGGACCTGGCTCGACAGGGCTGAGTCAGTGGACGAATTCATCTTGAAGATCGATCCAATGGATGGAACGCAAAAACTGCAGTGGGTGTAAACGCACAACGCGCAAGCAGGCAGCGCTCACGCACAGAGCCATCAAGCGCGGACCCCGAGAGCACAGACCCGAAGGCACAGACCCAAAACCACCGCGAGCCTCTCATTGTAGGTGTTACGTCGGAGTCAACGTTGCATAATGTCCCGAGTACACGGATCCCGAGGAGAAGGTCATGAGTTTTGCAACCGCCGACTTGTGCGACGCACACGAGGACCAACTGGCCTTGGGCACACTGCGTGTGCTCGAACCGGTCTTTCATCTCTTCAGCCGTGCCGAGTGTTTCAGCGGCGAGGCGGTAACGCTAAAGGTGTTCGAAGACAACGCGCTCGTACGCGCCACGCTCGAGGAGAAGGGCGCCGGCCGGGTGCTGGTCGTCGACGGCGGTGGCAGTCTTCGTTGCGCACTGGTGGGCGGCAACCTCGCGCAAATCGCCGAGCAGAATGGCTGGGCGGGCATCGTGTTGAACGGCTGCGTGCGCGACGCGCTGGAGCTCAATGAAGTCAATGTCGGCGTGGCGGCGCTGACGACCTGCCCAAGGCGCGGCAAGAAGCTCGGCACCGGCGAGCGCGACGTGCCGGTGCAATTGCCGGGCGCACTGGTACGTCCTGGCGAGTGGATCTATGCGGATATCGACGGCGTGCTGGTGGCGAGCACGTCGTTGAACTGAACCCCGGCAACAGCCGAGGCAAGCCGAACCCATCATCAAGGAGAGCAAACGACGATGCAGACCGTTTTTGTATACGGCACATTGCGTGCCGGTGAAGTGAACGACCTCAGAGATGCTGCGGCGCGCAACGAAATCGCCGCGCCGAATTTTCTCGGCACGGCCACGGTGCGCGGCCATCTATTCGACTTCGGCTTGTATCCGGGCCTGGTGGTCGACGAAGCGGGCGTGGACGTCACGGGCGACGTCTACGAAATCGACGATGAACTGGTGGCGGTGCTCGACGAGATCGAAGCGGTGTATCCCGGCGTCGAAGATCGCTTCCTCGCGCGAGAAGTGATAGTGAAAGTAGACGGTAACGTCGTGAACTGCCGCTTCTATCCGGTCGCGCCCAATGTGGTGAAGGGTCACCCGGAAATCAGGTCAGGCGATTGGGTCGAGTATCGCAGCACGCGCTGAGGCGCGGCATAGCTAGCCCACGGCGAGCGCACCACGAGTACACGGCGCAAGCATAACGACCGCATAACGAGCACCTCGCGAGCACATAAAAAAACGGCCCGGCAGGCATACGCCTGTCGGGCCGCGCGGTCGGTCAGCCTTGCGACCCAGGCCGCTCTTTCATCTTGCGTGGCTGGTGAAAGCGGGCCTGGTACGACGTCGTTATTGCTCGTAAATGAGGCTCGTGCCTGAGGCCGTTCAGATAACTCAGATTTCCTCGTACAGCGGCAGCGTCAGGAAGTCGGTGAACTTCTCCGACGTCGACATCTCTTCGAAGATTTGTGCAGCGCGATCGTACGGCTTTGTATCCCCGCCGACTGCCTGCTTCACCTTGTGGAGTTCTTCTGCCGACAACTCGCGCACCAACTCGGCCGTGACCTTGCTGCCATCTTCGAGCTTGCCCTTCGGCGAGCGAATCCATTGCCACACTTGCGAGCGCGAGATCTCCGCGGTGGCGGCGTCTTCCATCAGATTGTGAATCGGCACGCAGCCATTGCCCGCGAGCCACGAACCCAGGTAGTGAATGCCGACGTTGATGTTGTTGCGCAAACCGCCCTCGGTAATCGGCGCTTCCGGGCGGAAGTCCGTCAGGTCGGCCGCCGTGACGAGCACGTCGTCGCGTTGCTTGCCGATCTGATTCGGCTTGTCGCCGAGCACCTTGACGAATTCTTCCATCGCGATCGGCACGAGACCCGGATGCGCGACCCAGCCGCCGTCGTAACCGTCGCCGGCATCGCGTGCCTTGTCCGAGCGCACACCGCCCATTGCCTTGTCGTTCGCGGCCGGATCGTTCTTGATCGGGATCAGCGCGCTCATGCCGCCGATTGCCGGCGCGTTGCGGCGATGGCAGGTCTTCAGCAACAGCAGCGCGTAGGCACGCATGAACGGCGAGGTCATCGTGATCTGCGAGCGGTCGGCGAGACAGAAATCGCGGTCGTTCTTGAACTTCTTGATCGCCGAGAAGATGTAGTCCCAACGGCCGGCGTTAAGACCCGAGCTGTGCTCGCGCAGCTCGTACAGGATCTCGTCCATTTCGAATGCAGCGACGATCGTCTCGATCAGCACGGTCGCGCGAATCGTGCCGCGCGGCACGCCGACGGCTTCCTGGGCGGCGAGGAAGATGTCGTTCCACAGGCGCGCTTCCAGATGGCTCTCCATCTTCGGCAGATAGAAGTAGGGCGCCGTTCCGCGTGCAACCTGGTCCTTCGCGTTGTGAACCATGAAGAGCGCGAAATCGAAAATGCCGCCCGAGACGCGCTTGCCGTCCACCGTCACGTGCTTTTCGTCCAGATGCCAGCCGCGCGGACGCACGATCAGCGTGGCGATCTTGTCGTTCAGCGTGTACGACTTGCCGTTCTGTTCGAGCGAAATCGTGCGGCGCACTGCGTCCTTCAGATTGATGTGGCCGGTAATCTGGTTATCCCAGCTCGGCGCATTCGAATCTTCGAAGTCGGTCATGTACGAATCCGCGCCCGAATTCAGCGCGTTGATGATCATCTTGCGCTCGACCGGTCCGGTGATTTCCACGCGGCGGCATTGCAGATCTTGCGGCAGCGGCGCGATCTTCCAGTCGCCTTCGCGCACGCTTTTCGTTTCGGCGAGGAAATCGGGGCGCTCGCCGGCATCGAGACGTTTGGTGCGTTCCACACGCGCTTGCAGCAATTGCTGGCGGCGCGGTTCAAACGTGCGATGCAGCGCGGCGACGAGTTCGAGCGCTTCGCGGGTGAGGATCGCTTCATAGCCCGGCTTGATCTCAGCCGTGATTTCCATGCCCTGCGGCAGCGGCAGCGACAGCGATGATTGCGATGACAGCGGATTCGCCATGGTTTCTCCTTGGTCGGTCAGATTGCAAAGGTGCAAATGTTGAGATGCGGTTGAATTGCGTCGCGCGATCCTGGTGGTAGCCGTCATGCGCCAGGGCTGTGGCGTGTGCGGCTGCCACCGGGATTGCCGGTGTTGCCCGTGCCGCTATTGCGGCCGGGCGACGCGAGGGACTTCAGAAACGCGAGCAGATCGTTCATGCCTCCGCCCACGCCATGCGGCATGACGCCCAGTTCTTCGGCTGGTGCGTTTTGCCGGTTAAGCCAGAAAGTTGTGAAGCCGAACCAGCCCGCGCCTGCCACGTCCCAGCCGTTCGACGACACGAAGACGATCTCGCGCGGCTCTGCGTTGAAGGCTTGTGTGCCGAGCGTGTAGGCTGCGGGCGAGGGTTTGTAGGCGCGTACTGTGTCGACGGACAGAACATGGTCGAACAGGCCCGTCATGCCGGCGCTCTTCACGGCGATGTCGAGCATTTGCGGATTGCCGTTCGAGAGGATCGCGAGACCGGGCCTTGTTGAACTTGCGCTTGCCCCGGCTTTGCCGCCCGCAGGCGCGGATGCGGACCCGGACGACGCCGAAGGCGCGTCGCGCAACTGGCGCAGCGCGGGCACGGCATCGGGAAAGGCGGACAGGCACGCATATTCGTCCATCAGACGCTTCTCTGCCGCGCGTCCCAGCGTCAGATGCAGTTTCTTGGCGGCGAAGCGCAAGGCGTCGAGCGTGATGTCCCAGAACGGCCGGTAATGTGCGCCGAGCGCATCCGCAGGATCGGCGAGCGTGCGCAACTGCGTATATTCGATCTGTTTCTGGCGCCACAACTGCGAGAGCGCGTCGCCGTGGCCCGGGAACATCTGCTCCGCGGCAGCGATCACCGAATGCACGTCGAAAAGCGTGCCGTACGCGTCGAAAATCACTGCTTTGGGGAAGGGTGTCGTTGTGGCCGACATTGCCGTGCACTCCTATCAGAGGTCAGGATGGATTGTATTAGTGATGCTCCACGCTAAAAAAGAGGCTAAACATCACTTGATCTTTTACTTTCATACACCTAATCTGACGCGCACCGACCACTTTCCTGCACAACGCCCCCAAGGGGACATCCTTCGAGGCGTCGCAGCTCCGCTCCCCATGGATCGTTTCAAGCAGATCGAGACTTTCGTTACCGTCGCAGCCAAGGGCAGCCTGTCCGCCGCGGCGCTCGCCGAGGGCGTCGCGCCCGCCATCATCGGCCGCCGCATCGATGCGCTCGAAGAGCGCCTTGGCGTCAAACTGCTGCTGCGCACGACGCGCAAGATCACGCTGACCTTCGAAGGCTCGGCGTTTCTCGAAGATTGCCAGCGCGTCATCCACGACATGCAGAACGCCGAGGCCAGTGTGTCGGCAGGCGGCGTGAAGGCGAGCGGCCATTTGCGGCTGTCGGCGCCGGCCGGGTTTGGCCGCCGGCATGTTGCGCCGTTGGTGCCGGCCTTCACCGTTGCGCATCCGGATGTATCCATTACGCTCGACCTGTCTGACCGGTTGGTCGATCTCGTCAACGAGGGCTTCGACTGCGCTGTGCGCCTCGGCGAATTGCCGGATTCGTCGCTGGTGTCGCTCAAGCTCGGTGAGAACCGGCGCGTGTGCGTGGCTTCGCCGTCGTATCTGAGCCGGCGCGGTTCGCCGCATACGCTGGCCGATCTCGCGCATCACAACTGCCTCGCGCTCGGCGCGAGCGCCAACCAGCAGCGCGGCTGGATGTTTCAGCAGGGCGACAAGGTCGTGTCGATCAAGGTGTCCGGCACGATGGAATGCTCGGACGGCGCCGTGCTGCACGAGTGGTGCCTCGAGGGTTACGGGCTCGCATGGCGTTCGTGGTGGGAGGTCGGCACGGACATCGCGGCCGGCCGGCTGGTGAGCGTGCTCGACGAGTTCGCCGCGCCGCCGATCGGCATCCATGCGGTTTTTCCGCAGCGCCGGCATTTGCCGCTGCGGGTCCGGCTGTTTCTGGACTTTCTCAAGCATACGTACGGCCATCCTGATTACTGGGGCGAGGGCGGCTGAGTTGCGGCTGCGGCCCGGTGACCGGCGACCGGCGCAACGATCCTTATGCCGTCCTGCACAACCGCCACACACGACTCCCACGCGGACCGGCGCAGCGGGTTTCCGATATGCGGACAGACCCGCACGACGGCCTTGACCGCGTTTCTGCGACCTACAATCGATTGAAGCGGCTTTCAAGCCGCGCCTCGTGGGACGCTGACGCCGCGCTGCACGCAGCCGGCGACGGAGGGCATCATGTTCAGGCACATCCTGGTTCCGACCGATGGTTCAGACCTGTCACGCAAAGCGATAGACGGCGCCATCGATCTCGCGCAGGCCGTCGGCGCTCGCGTTACCGCCTACGCGTGTCTGCCGCAATATCCGTACTCGCCGTTCTCCGACGTGGTGATCGAGCCGCCGGTCGAGTTTCTGCAGCGCAGCGAGCGTGAAGCGCAGGTGCACCTGAGAGAAGTGGAACTGGCCGCGCGCCGCGTCGGCGTCGCGTTCGACAGTCGTACCAGCGTGCATCCGGCGCCGTACCTCGGCATCATCGAAGCGGCCGAGCAGGGCGGCTGCGACGTGATTTTCATGGCATCGCATGGGCGACGCGGTCTCGGCAGTTTGCTGATCGGCAGCGAGACGCAGCGGGTCCTGACGCATACGAAGATCCCAGTCATCGTGTACCGCTGAGGTGCGCACTCGCGATTCCCGTCGCGGGAAAAAACGGCATAGCAAAAAAAACGCGCCGACGATGAGGCCGGCGCGTCCTATGCTCGCCGCACAATGCGTTGTGCTGGCTTTGTTTGCACTACCGCCATCTCTCCCAGATTCCAGCCATCAGGGCAGACCGGCGTGCTTCGGCCCTGATGGCTGCTCCTCCCTGACAGCGGCTCTCTAACGGAGCCGCTTTTTTTTCTGCCTTGCCGTTCCCGCGATCAGACCACAGGGTACTTAAGCGACCTTCTTGTCGAAGAACTGTTCGTCTTCCGTCGAACCGTGCAGCGCGGTCGTCGATGCATCGCGCTCGACCGTTTGCGTCACGGCGTCGAAGTAGCCGGTGCCGACTTCGCGCTGGTGCTTGACCGCGGTGAAACCCTTTTCGGCCGCAGCGAATTCAGCCTGCTGCATTTCGACGAAGGCGGTCATCTGGTTGCGGGCATAGCCGTGCGCCAGGTTGAACATCGAGTAGTTCAGCGCGTGGAAGCCGGCCAGCGTGATGAACTGGAACTTGTAGCCCATTGCGCCGAGTTCGCGCTGGAACTTGGCGATGGTTGCGTCGTCCAGGTTCTTCTTCCAGTTGAACGACGGCGAGCAGTTGTACGACAGCAGTTGATCCGGGAATTCCTTGTGGATCGCGTCGGCGAATTTCTTCGCGAACTCGAGGTCCGGCTTGCCGGTTTCGCACCAGATCATGTCGGCGTACGGCGCGTAGGCGAGGCCACGCGAGATTGCCTGTTCCAGACCCGGCTTCGTGCGATAGAAACCTTCCACTGTGCGTTCGCCCGTCAGGAACGGCTTGTCGTTGTCATCCACGTCGGACGTGATCAGGTCGGCGGCTTCCGCGTCGGTGCGAGCCAGCAGCACGGTCGACGTGCCCGAGACGTCGGCGGCCAGACGCGCGGCGGTCAGCTTGGCGATGTTTTCGCGGGTCGGCACGAGCACCTTGCCGCCCATGTGGCCGCACTTCTTCACCGAAGCGAGCTGGTCTTCGAAGTGCACGCCTGCGGCGCCTGCTTCGATCATGGCCTTCATCAGTTCGAATGCGTTCAGCACGCCGCCGAAACCGGCTTCCGCGTCGGCCACGATCGGGGCGAAGTAGTCGATATAGCCTTCGTCGCCCGGGTTCTTGCCTTCCGACCACTGGATCTGGTCAGCGCGCGTCAGCGTGTTGTTGATGCGCTTCACGACGAGCGGCACCGAGTTCGCCGGGTACAGCGACTGGTCCGGGTACATTTCACCGGCCACGTTCGCATCGCCCGCCACTTGCCAGCCCGACAGGTAGATCGCCTTCAGGCCGGCCTTGACCTGTTGCATCGCCTGGTTGCCGGTCAGCGCGCCGAGCGAGTTCACGAACGGCTCGTTGTTGACGCTCTCCCACAGCTTTTCCGCGCCGCGCTTGGCAAGCGTGTGCTCCACTTGCAGCGAGCCGCGCAGACGGATCACGTCTTCGGCCGTGTACGTACGCTTCACGCCTTTCCAGCGCGGATCGGTTTCCCATTGCTGTTGGAGTTGCTTGGCTTGTTGTTCGCGCGACATGGTGTGCTCCTTGGTTGCCTGTAATGGATAGGTGACTCTGTCGACCAGAGTTGGCGCTTTAGCGCTTACTCTGGTCCCATGCAAGAAACTTGCGGTCTTCGTCGAAGCGGCTGGCCGTTTGAGGCGTTTCGTTTCGTGAAGTCTTATATAAGAGTCTAGGCAAATCGATCGCCGCGCAATAGCCGCCAAGGAGCGTTTTTCGAATATTTATTTTTGTTAAAAATCAAATGCTTGCATCACGCGTTTCGCATTAAGAAACGTCTTTTTCCATCTTGCAATAGGCCCTGTTGTGCCTTGCAGCACGATTTTTTACGACGCAAAAAAATTTTCCACATCGTGAAATTTCGCCGGTGCCCAAAGTGTGGACGAAAAAAAACCGGTGCCTGAGCACCGGTTTCTTTCGACTGACGGATGGCGCGGGGCCGTCCGGGTCTTTTCAGGCTGCCTTACGCGCTAAACGAGCCACGTAAGTAGGCTTGCCTGATGACTGCCAAGCAGTCGCTGCTTAGCTGCCGCGACGCGCCGTACGCGGGCCGTCGCTGCGGCGTGCGCCGTAGCCACCGTCACGCGAACCGCCGCCGAAGCCGCCTTCACGCGAACCGCCGCCAGCCGACTTGCCAGCCCAGCCGCCGCCATTGCCGCTACCGCTGCGCGAACCGCCGCCGTTACCAGCCGGCTTGCCTGCGCCGCTGCCGCTACCGAAGCGACGGCCACCGCCGTTGCCACCGCCCGGACGGCCACGGCCGCCAAAGCCAGGACGGCCACCGCCCGACGGAGCCGATTTACGCGGCTCGAAGCCTTCGACGACGTTGACCGGCAGCGGGGTGCGCACGAAACGCTCGATGCGCTTCAGCGCGCCTTGTTCCGCATGGTGCACGAGGCTCACTGCGATACCCGAGCGGCCAGCACGGCCGGTACGGCCGATACGGTGCACGTAGTCTTCAGCGAACTTCGGCAGGTCGTAGTTAAACACGTGCGTGATGCCCGGGATGTCGATACCGCGAGCGGCGACGTCCGTTGCCACCAGCACGCGCACACGGCGCTCGCGCAGAGCCTTGATCGTGCGGTTACGTGCGCCTTGCGGCAGATCGCCGTGCAGGGCAGCCGATTCGAAACCGGCGTCTGCCAGACGGCCAGCCAGTTGGTCAGCGTCCATCTTGGTTGCCGTGAAGACGATAGCCTGGTCGAGGCCCTCGTCGCGCAGCAGATGGTCGAGCAGACGATCCTTGTGATCGCGGTCGTCAACATAGTGGACGGTTTGCGCGATGTTGGTGCGTTGTTCGAGGCGTTGAACGATCTCGATCCGCTCCGGATCCTTCAGCAGGCGGCCGGTCAGCGAGCTGATCTTGCCGTCGAGCGTAGCCGAGAACAGCATGGTTTGACGCGAAGCCGGCGTAGCGGCGACGATCGTTTCGATGTCTTCGATGAAGCCCATGTCCAGCATGCGGTCGGCTTCGTCGAGGACGAGGATCTGCAGTTGCGACAGATCGATACGGCCGCGTTCCAGGTGGTCGATCAAACGGCCCGGCGTAGCAACCAGGATTTCCGGGTTCTTTGCCAGCAGCATCAATTGTTGACCGTAAGCGACGCCGCCCAGAATGCTGACGGTGCGCAGACGCTTGAGGTGCTTGCCGTACGTGGCAGCGGCGGTGGTGACCTGCATCGCGAGTTCGCGGGTCGGCGTCAGAACCAGCATGGTCGGACGGGCAACCGGTTGCGGACGGCGCGTGCGGGCACCGTCAGCCGGACGCGGTTCACGCGGCTGGCTGGCTTGTGCTTTTTGCAGTTGCGAAAAACGTTCGATGGCGGGCAGCATGAACGCGGCGGTCTTGCCCGAACCGGTCGGGCTCGAGACCATCAGATCGCGGCCGGCGATGCCAGCGGGGATCGCGCGTTGCTGAACCGGAGTCGGGTTTTGATAACCAGCGGCGGTCAGGGCGGAGACGACATCCGCGGAGAGACCGAGCGACGCGAACGACGGGCCGGTCGGCGCTGCGGCTTCTGCGGCGACAGCTTCCGGAGCGGCAACAACTGCGGCTTGTGCGGGAGCGTCGGCGAAACCGAGAGCTTGATCGGCGATGGCGTTCAACGGGCTGCTGGGGGTATTGCTCGAAGTCATGAGAATCCTTGGTACACAGGGAATTAAAACGTCGGCGCCAATCGGCATACCCAAGTCGTCGGATTCAGCGAGCAAAGAAGCAGCGAGCAAATCGAAAAACGGGGGCAGCTCGCGACAATGAAGGCGAGCTTTTCGTTAGAAGCTGTATCGGATGCGACATGCCAACACGGCGTGCCGCCAGCCTGGGACATGATCGCCCGTAGGGGGCTAGGCAGGAGGGGACAGGTTCTAAACTGGATTGGAGCTAAACGCTACGAGGCGCTGCGCCGCAAAGGCCGCTAGAGGAAAGCCGGGCAAAGCAGTGAAGCGCAGGCAGCATTGTATAGGGTTTTGTTGCACTGCGCCACTGTTAGGAAGTTTCCTGGCGGAAAACTTTCGTTTGGCTGCCCGAATAGGCTTAAGGAGTCGGCCCGCTGGGCCTACACCTAAGGACTTGGCCGCGGGGCTGCCGCGGCCTGCCGTTCCGGCGACGGATTTAGCCGCAGGGTCAGATTCAGGCGGCGGTGCCGCTCTTGAGGGCTTCGATCAGTTCGACGTATTGCTGCTTTGCGGCGTCCGGCGCGGTGCCTTTGAGCGCGGCCCACGCATCGTACTTGTATTTGCCGACGATATCGGTGAAACCGGGTTTGTCGCCGTGGACGTCGCCGTCGATGGCCTGTTTGTAGAGGGCATAAAGGCGCAGAAGGGTAAGGTTGCCCGGACGCTCGGGCAGTTGCTTGGCATCTTCCTGGGCCTGCACGAATTGCGCGTTGATGTCTGTCATGGTGGTTTTTTGCCCGGCTGGCGGGGTTGGTTCTGGCTGGGCCGATGATCATAGCAACTGCATGCGGCGGCGGGGCCGAGGGCTTATTCCAAACATTCTTGCCCGCCCGGCAGGCACACCCAAAACCGCATCTGCACGCGCCGTGCCGATTACAATACGGTCCATGACTCAAACTGTGCTTCTTGCTCTCGATACCTCGACCGAATTCTGCTCGGTAGCGCTCCTGTCCGCCGTCGGCGGCGCGGCGAGCCAGACAGCGGACCAAGGCAAAGCCGAACCCCGGATCTGGATGCGCCACGAGCAAACCGGCGCAGTCTCCAGCACGCGCCTCTTGCCCGCCATTCGCGAACTTTTCGACGAAGCCGGCCTGAAACTGGCGGACTGCCACGCCATTGCCTTCGGCTCCGGCCCCGGCTCATTCACAGGTCTTCGCACCGCGACCGGCGTTGCTCAGGGCCTCGCATTCGGCCTGAACCTGCCGGTCGTGCCGGTCAGCACGCTGCTGGCCTGCGCGGAAAGCGCACGGCTGCGCGATCCGTCGGCGACCCGCGTGCTCGCCGCGCTCGACGCCCGGATGGACGAAATCTATTGGGCCGACTACGCCTGGGACGCCGCCCTTGGCGAATGGCGCACGCTACAGGCGGCTTCGCTCGACGCGCCGGAGCGGCTCGTGTTGCCCGACGTCCCCTTCACCCTGGCGGGCAATGCTGCTGCGGCCTTCGGCGCGCGGCTGCCCGCTGTCGCGGCTGCGCGAACCGTCGACGGCGAAGCACTGCCGCATGCTGTGCCGCTCGCGCACGCGGCGTTGCGCGCGTTTCGCGCCGGCCGCACCGTGCCCGCGGATCAGGCCGCGCCGGAATACATTCGCGACAAGGTTGCCCAGACTACGGCGGAACGCGTCGCTGAAAAAGCCGCCAAGGCCGAGCAAGCTGCGAGGGTGGCGCATGAAGCGGATCAAGGTGAGGGCCGGCAATGAGCGGGGTGTTGCTGGCGGACCGTTATATGTCGCCGATGACCGAAGCCGATCTGGACGAGGTCGCGGCCATCGAAAAGATTGCCTACGAATTCCCCTGGAGTCGCGGCAATTTCGGCGACTCGCTGCGCAACGGCTATTTCGGCATCTGCATGCGTCACGTAACCGGCTCGCTGATCGGTTATTGCGTGCTGATGCCGGTGGTCGATGAAATGCATCTGCTCAATTTGTGCGTGACGCCCGCCGCGCAAGGCGCCGGCGCCGGGCTCGCGCTGCTGCGTGAGGCGGTGCGCGTTACGCGCGCCGAAAAACTCGACGGGCTGTTGCTCGAAGTGCGGCCCTCGAATCACCGGGCTATCCGGCTTTACGAGCGCTTCGGCTTTGCGTCGATCGGCCGGCGCAAAAACTATTATCCGGCGCGGCATCGCAGCCGGGAGGACGCCATCGTGATGCGTTTCTCGTTTGCCACGGAGGGCGCAGATGGCGCTGCATGAATCGGTACTGGAAGAGTTCGGGCTCGCGCCGCTGTGGGTGCGTCGCGGGATGTCGGCGGCGCAGGAACCCGCAGTCGAAGCCGGTGCCGAGCAGGGCGGTGCTGGGTCGGCGGATCAGATAGCGCGTCGCGACGATTCGCGGATGGCGGGGGGTGAACCATCGTCGTCCACGCTCGCTCAGGATGGCTGGGACGCTGCGCAGCCCGCGATGCGAACCGGCGAAGCTCGACAAGGCGAGCGCCTTGCTCCCCCGGCGGAGGAGCCGCAGCGACGCATGCAGGCGCCGGCCGTAGCGCGGCAGCCATCGCAGCAGGCTCGTACACCCGAGCCGCCGGCGTTCGACGCTCCACCCGACGACGATTTCGCATGGTTCGACGATCAGCCGGCCCACGCTCCCGTTGAAGCGCGCCGCGAGGCGCCCGAGCCCCCATCGATCCAGACGCTCGACTGGGACGCGTTGAGCGAGCAGGTCGCCGCGTGTGAACGCTGCCGTCTGTGCGAGAAACGCACGAACACGGTATTCGGCGTCGGCGATCGCAACGCCGACTGGATGCTGATCGGCGAAGCGCCGGGTGAGAACGAGGATCGCCTGGGCGAGCCGTTCGTCGGCCAGGCGGGCAAGCTGCTCGACAATATGCTGCGTTCGCTGACGCTCGCGCGCGACAGCAACGTCTATATCGCCAACGTGATCAAGTGCCGCCCGCCGGGCAACCGCAATCCCGAGCCGGATGAAGTCGCGCGTTGCGAGCCTTATCTGCAACGACAGGTCGCGCTGGTCAAGCCGAAAGTGATCGTCGCGCTCGGCCGCTTCGCCGCTCAAAGTCTGCTCAGGACCGAAGCGAGCATTTCGTCGCTGCGCGGCCGCGTGCACGAATACGAAGGCGTGCCGGTCATCGTCACCTATCACCCGGCGTACCTGCTGCGCAGCCTGCCCGACAAGGCGAAGGCCTGGGCGGACCTGTGCCTCGCGCGCGACACGTGGCTCGCGGCGGGCGGCGTGCCGTCCAACGCGGCCAAGTGACGGACGCGAGCGGGCCGGCGGCGCGCTTCGCCGCCGCACCCGGCACATCCGCGGCGGTCCTCGGGAACCTGCTCGATACATTGCGCGAACCGGCCGTGCGCGATCTCGCGTGGCTGCTGCTGAGCGCCGATTTGTTGCGCGCGCAACCACCGGTAGGCGCGCTCGCCAGTCCTTTCGACACGCAGCAGGAAGCTGATGCAACCGTCGACTGGTTACGCGCGCTGGACGCCGATCCGGCCGACCTGCACCGCGATCTCGCCGCGACGCGTATCACGCGTCTTGGCCGCTACGCCGAACGGCTGCTCGGATGGTTCCTGCAACATGGACCAGCGGCGCGGCTGGTCGCGGCTGGCGTGCCGTTGCGACACTCGGGCGTCACGCTCGGTGAATGCGATTTTCTCGTGCAGACGCAGCAGGGCACGCGTCTGCATTGGGAGCTGGCGGTGAAGTGCTATCTGCATGCGGGCGAAAGCCGTGCGCAGTTGACCACGCGGTCGGTGGCGCGCCTGGCCGACTACGTCGGCCCGAATCTCAAAGACCGCTTCGATCTGAAGCTCGCGCATGTGCTGAATCATCAACTGCCGTTGAGCGCACGGGAAGAGTTCGCATCGGTCGGTCATGCAGGGCCGTGGACGCCGCAGATGTTCATCAAAGGCTGGCTGTTCTATCGTGCTGGCGAGACGCCGGTCGATCCGGCGGAGCTCGATCCGTCGCATGGCCGTGGCTGGTGGGTGACCCGCAGCGAATGGACAGACTTTGCCGCGGCGCATGCGCAAATGTGGCGCGTGCTGCCACGGTTGGAATGGCTTGCGCCGCGGCGGCATAAAGAGGGTGAAGCCCAGGCCGCAGGATTTGCTTTCGTCGATCAACAGATGCTTGCTGAACAGACATCACATCAGCATGGACCAACGATGGTCGCGGCGTTCGCCAGCGACGGCGTGGGTACTGTTGCAGAACTTTCGCGCGGCTTCATCGTGCCGGACGATTGGCCAGAACAGGCGCAGATCTACGCGCGGAAGTAGCATAGCCATGCGCCCCCCTGTCTCAGCCCCTCACCACCACCGATAAAAATGATGCACCGGCCCGACGCCGCTGCCGACGTCCAGCCGGTCGCTCGCCTGCAACGCGCCGGTCAGATAGAGCTTGGCGTCGGCGACAGCGCTCGCCAGATCGGTGCGCTGCGGAATCAGTGCCGCAATCGCCGACGACAGCGTGCAGCCCGTCCCGTGCGTATTCTTCACCGGCACGCGCGGGCCGCCCAAACGCAGCGTGCCGCTTTCCTGTACGAGCCAGTCGGGACTGTCCGCCGCGCTCAAATGGCCGCCCTTCATCAGCACCGCCCGTGCGCCAAGCGCACGCAACGCTTCGCCTTGTTCGACCATACCGGCTTCGTCAGCGGCAGCTTGCACGCCCAACAAAGCCGCGGCTTCCGGCAGATTCGGCGTCAACAGATCGGCGAGCGGCAGCAACTCGTCGCGCACCGCAGCGACCGCATCCGGCAGCAGCAGCGCGTGATTGCTCTTCGAGATCATCACCGTGTCGAGCACGACGTGCTTCGGCTTGTGCCGCCGCAACGCATCGGCGACCGCACGCGCGATGCCTGCATTCGCCAGCATGCCGATCTTCACGGCATCGATACGGATGTCGTCGAACACCGCATCGAGTTGCGCGGTAATGAAGGCGGGCTCCGGCGCATGAATCGCCGTGACGCCACGCGTGTTCTGCGCGGTGAGCGCGGTGATCACGCTTGCGCCGTAAGCGCCGAGCGCCGAGAAAGCCTTCAGATCGGCTTGAATGCCGGCGCCGCCGCCGGAATCGGAACCGGCGATCGTCAGCACATTGGGAATGAGTTGAGTCATGGCAAAGCGAGAAAAGGGGGAAGGCGCGGGCACTACTAAGAACAGTGCCCGCCGCGGGTCAGTGCTTGACCTCGCCGATCAGCGCGACCGAGTCGAACGCGCGCTGATTCGCCTGGTGGCGGCGCATCACGAACCACATCATCACGCAGACGAAGGTGCCGAATAGCACGATCACCGCCGTGACCGGCACGTCGAGCCACACCAGCACGGCGTACAGGCACAGCATCACGAGCACCGAGAGATTTTCGTTGAAGTTCTGCACGGCGATCGAGTGCCCCGCCGACAGCAGCACGTGGCCACGATGCTGGAGCAACGCATTCATCGGTACGACGAAAAAGCCCGACAGGCCGCCGACGACCATCAGGAAGATATACGCGACTATCAGATAGCCCGGCACATGCACGCGGCCGAAATACAGGCCCCAATGCGTGGGGAAGAGATCGCGTGTATAGAAGGCCATCAGCATGACAGCGATGCCCATCATGATGCCGACCGGAAGCACCGACAGCGACTTCCTCAACGGCACGCGCGAGGCTGCGTAAATCGCACCGACCGCCACACCCACTGCAACCACCGCCTGCAGAATCGCGGCTTCCGAAAGCGACATGTTCAGCGACACCTCGGCCCACTTCAGCACGATGAATTGCAGCGTCGCGCCGGCGCCCCAAAAAAGCGTGGTGACGGCGAGCGAGATCTGGCCGAGCTTGTCGCGCCACAGCACGAGAAAGCAGTCGGCGAAATCGGTGACCAGCTTGATCGGCCCGCGTTCCTGTTTCGGATAGCGCGCGCCGGTGTCGGGAATGCGCAGATTGAAGAGCGCCGCGATCACGTAGATGGCCATGATCACCAGCATCGCCGCTTCAGCGGGCGTGTTGACCGTGGGGATGTGGTGCCTGAGGATCGGTGCGGCAATGTGCGGGCTGATGAGCGCGCCGCCAAGCACGGTGCCGAGAATGATCGAACCGACCGTGGTGCCTTCGATCCAGCCGTTCGCGGCGACCAGCCGCTCAGGCGGCAGCAGCTCGGTGAGAATGCCGTACTTGGCCGGCGAGTAGGCCGCCGCGCCAAAGCCGACGATGCCATAGGCGAGCAACGGATGCGCGCCCACCAGCATCGTGATGCAACCGACTACTTTGATGGTATTGGTGACGAACATCACCTGTCCCTTTGGACGGGAGTCGGCGAAGGCACCCACGAAGGCGGCCAGAACGACGTACGACAGCACAAAGAACAACTTGAGCAGCGGCGTCATCCAGTTCGGGGCGTGAAGATCTTTCAGCAGTGCGATAGCAGCGATCAGAAGCGCATTGTCGGCCAGCGACGAAAAAAACTGCGCGGCCATGATGGTGTAAAAACCTTTTTTCATCTGATGCGATGCTGTCCTCGCTGCGGTCTGTCCGCCCCGGCCGTGTGCAAAGCGTCCGGGCTTATACCGTTCGAAATGGGTTGTGCGCACGGCTTTATATCATGAAAATAGCTGGATTCGGACTAGCAGAATCCTTGATCGCACCGCCCAGCGGGCTGCCGAGCACTGAAAACGCCCTGTAAGCTCCTGATTCGCAAGCGTCTTTACGAAAATTACCCATGCCGCGCCCCCTCTCAGCCACGATTCACACTGCCGCACTCGCCAATAACCTCGCCGTCGCCCGGCGCTACGCACCAAAATCCAAGATCTGGGCCGTGGTTAAGGCAAACGCCTATGGGCACGGCCTCGCGCGTGCTTTTCCCGGCTTGCGCGCAACCGACGGCTTTGGTCTTCTCGACCTCGAAGAAGCGGTGAAGTTGCGTGAATTGGGCTGGGCCGGCCCGATTCTGCTGCTCGAAGGCTTTTTTCGTCCGACCGATATCGACGTGATCGACCGCTACAGCCTGACCACGGCGCTGCACTCGGACGAACAGCTACGCATGCTCGAAATGGCGCGGCTGTCCAAGCCCGTCAATATCCAGCTGAAGATGAACACCGGCATGAACCGCCTCGGTTACACGGTGGAAAAATTCCGCTCCGCGTGGGAGCGCGCGCGGGCCTGCCAGGGCGTCGGCCAGATCACGTTGATGACCCATTTCTCGGACGCGGACGGCGAACGCGGCGTCGCCCATCAGCTCGAAGCGTTCGAGCGCGGCGCGCAAGGCATAGCCGGCGCGCGCAGCCTGTCGAATTCGGCGGCCACGTTGTGGCATCCCGAGGCCCACTTCGACTGGGTCCGCCCGGGCATCATCATGTACGGCGCGTCGCCCTCGGGCGTGACGGCCGCGATCGCCGGCACTGGCCTGCAACCGGCCATGACGCTCGCCTCCGAACTGATCGCCGTGCAGACGCTCGCCGAAGGTCATACGGTCGGTTATGGTTCGGCGTTCAAGGCGCGCGGCGCGATGCGCATCGGTGTGGTGGCCTGCGGTTACGCGGACGGTTATCCGCGGGTCGCGCCGGAAGGCACGCCGGTGATCGTCGACGGCGTGCGTACGCGGATCGTCGGACGGGTGTCGATGGACATGTTGACCGTCGACCTGACGCCGATTCCGACCGCCAACGTCGGCTCGCGCGTCGAGCTGTGGGGCACGTCCCTGCCGATCGACGACGTCGCGCAGGCGTGCGGCACGATCGGCTACGAGCTGATGTGCGCGGTTGCGCCGCGCGTGCCGGTGCGCGCGGAGTAAGGCGCGGCACTGACGTGCGGGGCGCCGTGCTGGCATGCTGGTCGCCGTGCTGGCGGTCTCAATGACGGTGCAAAGACAATCCCAAAGACGGTCGCAGTGAGGTCCCCGGCGAGCTGGAGTTGCTCAGCGAGGACCCCAGCGAGCGCATCAATCCAAAGAACAGCAACACAGGCAAGGGCGCGTGGCTAAACAGAAGACGTTGTACATCTGCAGTGAATGTGGCGGCCAGTCGCCGAAGTGGGCCGGGCAGTGCCCGTCATGCAATGCGTGGAACACGCTGGTGGAATCGGTCGCGGAGGCGCCGTCCACGCATCGCTTCCAGTCGCTCGCGAAGAGCGCGCCGGTGCGGCGTCTCGCCGATATCGACGCGTCCGACGTGCCGCGCTTTTCGACCGGCGTCAGCGAGTTCGACCGTGTGCTGGGCGGCGGTCTCGTGCCGGGCGGCGTGGTGCTGATCGGCGGCGATCCGGGTATCGGCAAATCGACGCTGCTGCTGCAGTCGCTCGCGGAAATTGCCGCGGACAAACGCGCGCTTTATATCAGCGGCGAAGAATCGGCCGCGCAGATTGCGTTGCGTGCGCAACGACTTTCGTTGCTGGAGCCCGGCTCGAAGGCGAGCGAGCTGCAACTGCTGGCGGAAATCCAGCTCGAGAAAATTCAGGCAACCATCGCCGAGCAGCGGCCGGACGTCGCGGTGATCGACTCGATTCAAACCGTTTATTCCGACGCGCTGACCTCAGCGCCGGGTTCGGTCGCGCAGGTGCGCGAGTGCGCGGCGCAATTGACGCGCATCGCCAAACAGTCGGGCACCACGATCATCATGGTCGGCCACGTGACCAAGGAAGGTGCGCTCGCCGGGCCGCGCGTGCTCGAGCACATCGTCGATACGGTGCTGTACTTCGAGGGCGACACGCATTCGTCGTTCCGGTTGGTGCGGGCGATCAAGAACCGCTTCGGCGCGGTCAACGAGCTCGGCGTGTTCGCGATGACCGAGCGCGGTTTGCGCGGCGTCGCCAATCCGTCGGCGTTGTTTCTGTCGCAGCACGAGCAATCCGTGCCGGGGTCGTGCGTGCTGGTGACGCAGGAAGGCACGCGGCCGCTGCTGGTCGAAGTGCAGGCGCTGGTGGATGCGGCCAACGCGCCGAATCCGCGGCGCCTTGCCGTGGGGCTGGAACAGAATCGCCTCGCGATGCTGCTGGCGGTGCTGCACCGGCACGCCGGCATCGCCTGTTTCGACCAGGACGTGTTCCTGAACGCGGTGGGCGGCGTGAAGATCACCGAGCCCGCGGCCGACCTCGCCGTGCTGCTCGCGATTCATTCTTCGATGCGCAACAAGCCGCTGCCCAAGGGGTTGGTCGTATTCGGCGAAGTGGGCCTCGCCGGCGAAATCCGGCCGTCGCCGCGCGGTCAGGATCGTCTTAAGGAAGCGGCCAAACTGGGCTTTTCGGTCGCGGTCATTCCGAAGGCCAATGCACCGAAACAGCCGATTGAAGGCTTACAAGTTGTTGCGGTGGAACGGATCGAACAGGCCATCGATCGGGTCCGCACGCTTGACTAGATGGGGTTCCGGCGCCTGCGGGCGCCTGTCCGTCCGTAATGGCCAGTAAATATCTCCATATTGGCTGTAACCTACCCGACATTCCTTTTTCCTAAGCTGGCAGGGTATTGCATCCCTTCTGATGCCCGAAAAAGGATCGCGCCTTGAAACAGTCATACGAAACCGCGGCCGAGCGGCCCATGCAGGTGCGCGGCTGCCGCGTCTCCGAGCCGATTCGCCAGCCTTGGGGTGGTGCCTGCCGGATTGTCGAGTGGATCGACACGACCGGGCAGATTTCGCGCCGGGTGGTGGCCGAAGATGTTACCGCCGCCGAAGTGCGCGCAACGATCAACCGTCACGTGGAAGGCCGCAAGCATGTCCTGTACGACGACGAAAAAACGCCGCGCCAGGTTTTGCCGCGTCAAACGGCGGTGCGGCGCTGAGGTTTTGCACGGCGGGAGTGTGGCCCGGTTGCCTGGATGGAGAGTTAATCAGTGCGGGCCGCAGATTCCGCACCCAGACTGTCTGGGCAAGTCTTAGCCTGGTCGTCGTTTAGCCTTGGTAGCGCTTAACCGCTCTGGCGATCATCGTCGCCAGCATCGTTTCCGGTCTGGCCTTCGGTCATCGCCGCGTACGCCTCGCGGTTGAACAGCGGATGCTGCGCGGCTTCCGCCGGCGTCAGCACCGGCGAGACGCAGCAGTCCAGCGATTCCAGCAGCAACACCCATTCCTCCAGCGGCCGCTTGACGATCAGCTCGGCCAACTCCTGCGTCAGCGCGGCGGCGTCCGGGCCGCCGATTGCCTGGCCGAGGCTCCAGTGCCGCGTCGCCCATTCGGGCCGGTCCAGCGCCATGCACAGCGTTTCCCAGAACTTCAGTTCGAGCGCGCCGACCGCGAGCCAGCGATTGTCGAGCGTCCGATACAGGTTGTAGCAGGGCACGCCGCCGTTCAGCAGACTGGCGCCGGCCACGGGCGCAGCGCCCTCATTGGCGAGCGCCACTTGCGCGACGACGTTGTGCGCATAGGTGGCGTGCGTCATCGATACGTCGACGAAGCGGCCTTCGCCGCCACGCGACACATGCCATAGCGCGGCGAGAATCTGCGTCACCGCGCTCAACGCGCCGCCAAGCAGGTCGGCAATCTGGAAATTCGGCAGAATCGGCGTGCCGTCGCGGCTCGCCAACTGATCGAGCACGCCCGCGTAGCCGATGTAGTTCAGATCGTGACCGGCATGGTCGACAAACGGACCGCTGGCGCCGTAACCGCTGATCGCGCAGTACACCAGCCTCGGATTGAGCGCGTGCAGGGTTTCGTAGCCGACGCCGAGGCGCTCCATCACGCCGGGCCGGAAACTTTCGATCAGGACATCCGCTTCGGCCGCCAGCGCGCGCAAGACATTGCGTCCCGCATCCGATTTGAGGTCGAGGCGCGTCTCGCGCTTGCCGCGATTCACCAGTCGGTAAAACGCGCCGGGGCGGCCTGCCACGCGGTCGCCGGACGACTGCATCATCGTGCGGGTGGGGTCGCCTGCGCCGGGCGCTTCGATCTTCAGCACGTCGGCGCCGAGTTCCGCAAGCCGCAAGGCGGCGACCGGACCCGGTAGCAGGCGCGTCAGGTCCAGCACGCGCAGCCCTTGCAGCGGAGCAGGTGCTGCCGCGGATGACGGCGCAACCGATGGTGCGGTTGAAGCTGCAGATGACGACTCAGTTGAGGACGCAGATGAGGACGCAGACGAGCTCACGGGTGACAAGGGCTACCTCCGATCGATGCCGGCGCGGACCGCGAACAGCCTGCCGCTAGCCGATTTGTTCGAGTTCCTCGTGAGTCTCTAGCCATTCGGCTTCGAGCGTTTCGAGGCGCGCGTTCACATCTGCCTGACGGCGGATCGCCTCCGTCAGTTTGCTCTTCTGCTCGGGCTCGTAACTGGCCGGATCGACGACGAATGCATCGAGCTTCGCCTTTTCCGCGTTGAGCGCGTCCATTTCCTTTTCGATCTTCGTGATGCGGCTTTGCAGCGGCTTTTTCAGGTGCGCGAGCTTCTGACGCGTTTCCGCTTCGAGACGGCGTTGCTCCTTGCGATTGACGCCGCCGTCGGCGCTATCCGCACCGTTCGATGCCGTGCCCGCCTTGAGCGCCGCGCGCTGGTCGGCGGCATGTTGCAGCAGCCAGTCGCGGTAGTCGTCGAGATCGCCGTCGAACTCCTGCAGACGATGCTTCGCGACCAGCATGAACACGTCAGTGGTGGCGCGCAGCAGATGCCGGTCGTGCGACACCAGAATCAGCGTGCCCTCGAATTGCGCGAGCGCCATGGTCAGCGCGTGACGCGTTTCGAGATCCAGGTGGTTGGTCGGCTCGTCGAGCAGCAGCAGATTCGGCTTTTGCCAGATGATCAGCGCGAGCGCCAAACGGGCTTTTTCGCCGCCCGAGAAGGGTGCGATCTTCGCGGTGGCCATCTCGCCGGAAAAGTTGAAACTGCCGAGGAAGTCGCGCAATTCCTGTTCACGCGTATCCGGTGCGAGACGCGCCAGATGCTGCAGCGGCGTGTCGTCCGGACGCAGCGTTTCGAGCTGATGCTGCGCAAAGTAGCCGATGCGCAGGCCCTTGCCTTCGCGCACATGGCCGCCGAGCGCTTCGAGCGTGCCGGCTAGCGTCTTGATCAGCGTCGATTTGCCCTGACCGTTCGCGCCGAGCAGGCCGATGCGCTGACCGTTCTGGATCGACAGCATCACATGGTCGACGATGGGAATTTCGCCGTCTTCACCGCGGTAGCCGCAGCGCACGTCTTCCATCACCATCATCGGATTCGGTGCGGAATCCGGCGTGCGGAATTCGAACGTGAATGGCGAGGACGCATGCGCCGGCGCGATCATCTCCATCTTTTCGAGCGCCTTCACGCGGCTTTGCGCCTGCCGTGCCTTGGTGGCCTGCGCCTTGAAACGGTTGATGTAGCTCTGCAGATGTTCGACCGTGCGCTGCTGCTTCTCATACGCGCTTTGCTGCAAGGCGATCTGTTGCGCGCGCAGGATTTCGAACTGCGAGTAGTTGCCGCCGTAACGCTTGATCTGCTGATGCTCCAGATGCAGCGTGACGTTGCAGACTGAATCGAGAAATTCGCGGTCGTGCGAGATCACGATCAGCGTGCCCGGATAACGGTGCAGCCAGTCTTCGAGCCAGACGATCGCGTCGAGATCCAGGTGATTGGTCGGTTCGTCGAGCAGCAGCAGGTCGGAGCGGCACATCAGCGCCTGCGCCAGATTCAGCCGCATGCGCCAGCCGCCGGAAAAGCTGCTGACCGGTTCGCGCGTTTGTTCGAGCGTGAAGCCGAGGCCGAGCAGCAATGCCTCGGCGCGGGCGGGCGCGGTGTAGCCGTCGGCGTCGGCGAACGCGGCGTGCGCTTCGCCTTCCGCTGCGCCGTCATGCGCGGCCGAGGCTTCGGCGATGCACGCTTCAATCGCACGCAGGGCAGCGTCGCCGTCGAGCGTGTAGGCGAGGGCGGTCTTGTCCGCGGCGGGCGTTTCCTGCGCCACGTGGGCGATCTGCCAGTTCGGCGGGATCGAGAAATCGCCGCCGTCGGCGTGCAGTTCGCCGAGCAGAACGGCAAACAGCGTCGACTTGCCCGCGCCGTTCGCCCCCACCAGGCCGGCTTTCTCGCCGGGGTTGAGGGTGAACGTGGTGTTTTCAAAGAGCGGCTTGGTGCCGCGCGCGAGGCTGAACTGGTTAAAGCGGATCACGAAGAGGCCGACTGAAGAAAAACGCTATTTTAGACTGCCGGGGCTGTCACCGGGCGGAGAGCCAGGATCGGCCATTCGGCCGACTGTACCGGCGCGGCTTTTGGCATAGACTGACGGTTTTTACGGGGAGAGCACATGACATCGATTTATTCGTTTTCCGCACGTACGCTTGGCGGCGAGGAAGTCAGCCTCGAGCGCTATCAGGGCAAGGTCCTGCTGATTGTCAATACGGCGAGCGAATGCGGATTCACGCCGCAGTACGCGGGTCTGCAAAAGGTTTATGACACTTACGCGGCGCGCGGCCTCGCGGTGCTCGGTTTTCCATGCAATCAGTTCGGCAAGCAGGAACCGGGTGATGCTACGCAGATCGGCAGTTTCTGCGAAAAGAATTACGGCGTGACCTTTCCGATGTTCGACAAGATCGATGTGAACGGCGCCAACGCGCATCCGCTGTTCCGCTATCTGACGGGCGAGGCGCCGGGCTTGCTGGGGCTCGAAGCGATCAAATGGAACTTCACCAAGTTCCTGATCGGCCGCGACGGCAACGTGGTGAAGCGCTATGCGCCGCTGACCAAGCCCGAGGCGATTGTCGAGGATATCGAAAAGCAGTTGTAGCGCGCGGCGCAGCCGGAGGTTCGGCACGCGCCGAGAGTTCGAATTGGGCACGAGCCGGCGCTCGAACCCGAGCTGATGTCGATGCCGGTGCCAGTCTCAGTGACGCAGCAGCAGGGGCTCTACAGGATCGGCGAGAACAACCGCGCCACGTGCATCAACACGCGCCGCAGCGCGCTCGCGTTGCGGTACTCGGTGCGGTCGATTTCGAGCGATTCCGCGAAGTCTTTGAGCAGCATTGCTTCGACATCTCTCGCGAAGCCGCGGTCCACGGTCAGCACCATGATCTCGAAGTTCAACCGGAACGAGCGGTTGTCGAGATTGGCGCTGCCGATGGCCGCCGCCGCGCTGTCGATCAGCACGACCTTCTGATGCAGGAAGCCTGGCTGGTAGCGGAAGATGCGGATGCCCGCGCGCAGCGAGTCGTACGCATACAGTTTCGAGGCGGCGAACACCACGCGGTGATCGCGCCGGCACGGAATCAGAATGCGCACATCCACACCGCGTAGCACGGCCAGTCGCAACGCTGAGAATACGGCTTCGTCGGGGATGAGATAAGGCGTGGTGATCCAGATCCGCTCGCGTGCCGCATTGATCGCCTCGACGAAGAAGAGCGAGCAGGTCTCCTGTTTGTCGGCGGGACCGCTCGGCACGACGAGGCAGTGCATGCCCTCGTCGGCTGGCTGGAAAGCCGGCATGGCGAACTCGGGCAACTGCTGGGTCGCCCAGTGCCAGTCCTCGGTGAACACGAACTGGATGCTGGCGACAGCCGGGCCGCGCACTTCGATATGCGTATCGCGCCACGGCGACAACGGCGGCTTGCTGCCGAGATATTCGACACCGACGTTGTGTCCGCCGACAAACGCGCGCTCACCGTCTACCGAGACGATCTTGCGGTGATTGCGGAAGTTCAACTGCAAGCGGTTCACGAAGCGGCGATTGGTGGCGAACGGGTGCGTCTCCACGCCGGCCGCGCGCAGCGCCGCCACGTAGCGGTGGGGCAGATCGAAACTGCCGATGCTGTCGTACAGGAAATAGACGCGCACGCCTTGCTGCGCTTTCGCGATCAATGCGTCTTTAAGCAGCTCGCCGAGCGCGTCGTCACGTACGATGAAGAACTGCACGATCACGTAATTGTGTGCACCTTCGATCGCTTCGAAGATCGCCTCGAAAGTGGCGGCACCGTTTACCAGCGTGCGCACGGAATTGCCCGGCAGGAACGGCATGCCACCCAGGCGCGTAAGCGAATGCACGAGCCTCGTGCCAAGTTCCTTGGTAGGCAGCCCTGCGGAGGAGGCTTGCGTATCCCATATCTGAGGATGCGCGCGCGTGCGCAGCAATTCGTTTTCGATGCGGCGAGCGTCCGCGTAACCCTGGAATTTGCTGCGGCCGAGGAACAGGTACGGCACCACCGTCAGATATGGCATGGCGACCAGCGACACGGCCCATGCGATCGCGCCTTGCGACGTGCGGGTGTTCAGAATCGCGTGGCACGCCGCAATCACGCCGAGAATATGGGCGAGGGCGACTAGCGGGCCGACGTGAAGCAGGTCGAATTCCATAGGCGGGCGAAGGGTTGGCAAGGCGCCGCCACTGCTGCCTGATGGCGCAGCGTGCAGCTAACCGCGCCCATCTTACCGAACGTGCGTGCGTTGGGGTGGTGTGGCGGTCCAGCTTCTTCGGGGATTCCGCGAATGCGGGGTGTGCGGGCGGAGGAGAGACGGGGGGGGGGCTGGCGTGTGCGGGCGGTGAGAGACGGGCGGTGCTGGCGTCTGCGCTATGAGCTGTCACACGCGCGGCAGGCATGAACTTCTGCCGCGCGTGTCACGCAATAAAGCGGTCCGGTGGTCCGGCAACCAGCGATCTGGCAACCGGCGATCCGGCGATAGAACGTTATACCGGCAGATCCGCGGCCTGAATCAGGAACACGTTGTCGTCGCCGGCGCTCGTCGACAGCCAGACCAGATCGAGGCCGCCGAAGGCCGCTTCGACGTTCGCGCGCTCGTTGCCGATCTCGACCACCAGCACGCCGTCTTCGGTCAACCAGTTGCGCGCTTCGGCGATGATCCGGCGCACGATGTCCATGCCGTCCGTGCCGCCAGCCAAAGCCATGTCCGGCTCGTGCTTGTACTCGGCGGGCAGTTCCTGCATGGAAGCGGCGTTCACATACGGCGGATTGCTGATGATCACGTCGTAGCGGCGCTCGGCGAGCGGCGCGTACAGGTCGCCCTGGAAGAGGGCGACGCGGTCGTCGAGCCGGTAGTCCGTCACGTTGCGGGTGGCGACTTCGAGAGCGGGGGCGGAGAGATCGACGGCGTCGATATCCGCGTTCGGGAAGGCGTGCGCCGCGAGGATCGCAAGGCAGCCGGAGCCGGTGCAGAGTTCCAGCACGGCGCTGACCTGTTCGGGATCTTCGACGTAAGGCTGCAGACCGTCCTGCAGCAACTCGCCGATGAACGAGCGCGGCACGATCACGCGTTCGTCCACGTGGAAGCGAAAGCCGTGCATCCACGCTTCCTGCGTGATGTACGCCGCCGGAACCCGTTGGCCGGCGCGGCGCTCGATCACGTTCAGCACGGCGTCGACCTCGGCCGGGGAGAGACGCGCGTCGAGGAACGGCTCCAGCAGATCGAGCGGCAGATGCAGCGTGTGCAGTATCAGGTAAGCAGCTTCGTCGTAGGCGTTGGCCGAGCCGTGGCCGAACGACAACTCGGCCTGGTTGAAGCGCGACACCGCGAAACGCAGCAGGTCGCGGACAGTGGAAAACGGGAGCGTCATCGCAGAAATTCCTTGGTCAGGCGATCAGTTGTTCGAGCACGCGGCGATACACGTTCTTCAGCGGCTCGATGTGTGCGACTTCGATATGTTCGTCGATCTTGTGGATGCTGGCGTTCAGCGGGCCGAATTCGATCACCTGCTCGCAGATGCGGGCGATGAAGCGGCCATCCGAGGTGCCGCCGGTGGTCGACAGTTCGGTCGTCACGCCGGTTTCGTCCTTGATGGCTTTAGCCAGCGCGTTCGACAGATCGCCGCGCGGCGTGAGGAACGGCAGGCCGCTCACGGTCCATTGCAGGTCGTATTCGAGATTGTGTTTGTCGAGGATCGCATGGACGCGAGCCTGCAAGCCTTCCACCGTGCTCGCCGTCGAGAAGCGGAAGTTGAACATCACGTCCGCGTGGCCCGGAATCACGTTGGTCGCGCCGGTGCCGCTATGGATGTTCGACACCTGCCAGGTGGTGGGCGGGAAGTACTCGTTGCCGTCGTCCCAGCGTTCGGCGACCAGCTCGGCCAGCGCGGGCGCGAGCAGATGCACCGGATTTTTCGCCAGATGCGGATAGGCGATATGGCCTTGCACGCCCTTGACGATCAGCTTGCCCGACATGGAACCGCGCCGGCCATTCTTCACCATGTCGCCGAACTGCGCGCTCGAGGTCGGTTCGCCGACGATGCAGTAGTCCATGCGCTCGCCGCGTGCCTGCAGCGCCTCGACGACCTTGACGGTGCCGTCGGTAGCGGGGCCTTCTTCGTCGCTCGTAATCAGGAAGGCGATCGAGCCACGATGCGCGGGGTGCGCCGCGACGAACTCCTCGCTTGCCACTACGAAGCCGGCGATCGACGACTTCATGTCCGCCGCGCCGCGGCCGTAGAGCTTGCCGTCACGATGGGTCGGCTCGAACGGCGCCGAGTGCCATTGTTCGAGCGGGCCGGTCGGCACGACGTCCGTGTGGCCGGCGAACGCGAGCAGCTTGCCGCGCGTGCCTTCGACGCCGCGTTTGACGGCCCACAGGTTGGTCACGCCGTTCGATTCGATCGTCTCGTGCTCGAAGCCGAGCGCGGACAGGCGCTCGATCAGGAGGCGCTGGCAATGCTGGTCGTCGGGCGTGACGGACGCGCGCGCGATCAGTTGTTCGGTAAGGGCGAGGGTGCCGGACATGGATTCAGTACAAGCCACTTTGAAATGAAAAAATGCCGGCGGGCGGTTGGGCACCGCAGCCGGCAACAGCTTTTAAGCAACGCGGCGAGGCCACGTTTTACTACCCGTTGCGCTCGATCGTGGCGCTGAGCCTGGCGTTCAGTCCCGTGCGTCGAGCCACGCGAGCGGGAGTGCGCGTCGGCAAACAGCGTACGCCGGGACAAACAGCGTCAGGCAAACAGCGTCAGGCAAACAGCGTCAGGCAAACAGCGCCGTATATTCGTCCACGGAAAAACCGAGCGACTTGACCTTCCCGTTGACCACCAGCACAGGCCGCTTGATCACCGACGGCTTGTGAATCATCAACGCGATCGCGCCCGACTGCGTGTCCGCCGCCGCCTTCATGTCGTCGGACAGGCCGCGCCAGGTCGTGCCGCGACGATTCAGCAATGCGTCGAGCTTCACGTCTTTCAGCCAGTCCTGAACCAGCGGCTCGGTCACGCCGTGTTTCTTGAAGTCGTGGAACTCGAACTCGACGCCGTGCTCTTCGAGCCACACACGGGCCTTCTTCACGGTGTCGCAGTTCGGGATGCCGTAGACGACGGTCTTGGTGCCGCGTGCCATCAATCGCCTCGCAGCAGCTCGTTCAGGCCGACCTTCGCACGCGTCTTGGCGTCGACCTTCTTGACGATCACGGCGCAGTAGAGGCTGTGCGAGCCGTCCTTCGACGGCAGGTTGCCCGCCACCACCACCGAACCCGCCGGAATGCGGCCGTACGTGACTTCGCCGGTTTCGCGGTCGTAAATCTTGGTGCTCTGGCCGAGGTACACGCCCATCGAAATCACCGAGTTTTCTTCGACGATCACGCCTTCCACCACTTCCGAACGCGCGCCGACGAAGCAGTTGTCTTCAATGATGACCGGGTTGGCCTGCAGCGGCTCCAGCACGCCGCCGATACCCACGCCACCCGACAGGTGGACGTTCTTGCCGATCTGCGCGCACGAGCCGACGGTCGCCCACGTGTCGACCATCGTGCCTTCGTCGACATAGGCGCCGATGTTGGTGTACGACGGCATCAGCACGACGTTCTTCGCGATGAACGAGCCACGGCGCGCGATGGCGGGCGGCACCACGCGGAAGCCGCCGGCGGCGAAGTCTTCAGCGGTGTAGTTGGCGAACTTCGACGGCACCTTATCGTAGAACTGCGAGTAGCCGCCAGCCGGCTGCACCACGTTGTCTTCCAGGCGGAACGACAGCAGCACGGCTTTCTTCAGCCATTGATTGACGACCCAGTCGCCGTCCTTCTTTTCGGCCACGCGCAGCGCGCCCTTGTCCAGTTGCTCGATGGCGTGGGCGACGGCTTCGCGCACGTCGGCCGGCGCGGCCTTCGGCGACAGTTCGGCGCGGTTTTCCCAGGCGGTATCAATGATCTGCTGAAGTTGTTGCGACATATGCGTGCTTTTCTGAAGAGTTGAAGTCTGAAGAAGGGAGTGCGGTGCGCGGGGTTGCCGAATATGAAAATTCGCGAAAACTCAACCCGCGAGCGCGCGGCAAAAATCGACGATTCGTTGTGCGCCCTGAGTGCATTCGTCGACATCGGCGACGAGCGCCATGCGCACGAAATTGCGGCCGGGGTTCACGCCGTGCGCGGTGCGCGCGAGGAACGAGCCCGGCAGAACCGTCACATTATAGTCGGCGTAGAGGCGCTGGGCGAACTCGGTGTCCGACAGGCCCGTGCGCGAAACGTCCGCCCACAGGTAGAACGCGGCGTCCGGCAGGCGTACGTCGAGCACCTCGGCGAGCATCGGCGTCACGGTGGAAAACTTCTGCACGTACTTCGCGCGGTTCTCGCGCACGTGCGTTTCGTCATTCCAGGCCGCGATGCTGGCACTCTGGAACACCGTCGACAAGGCCGTGCCGTGGTATGTCCGGTATAGCAGGAAGTCTTTCAGGATCGCCGCGTCGCCGGCCACAAAGCCCGAGCGCATGCCCGGCACGTTCGACCGCTTGGACAGGCTGGAGAGCATCACGAGGCGCTCGAAGCCGCGGCCGAGCTTGTGGGCCGCTTCCAGGCCGCCGAGCGGCGGATTGGCTTCGTCGAAGTAGATTTCCGAGTAGCACTCGTCCGAGGCGATCACGAAGCCGTAACGGTCCGACAGCGCGAACAGCTCGCGCCAGTCGTCGAGCGTGAGCACGGCGCCGGTGGGATTGCCGGGCGAGCACACGTACAGTAGCTGCGTGCGCGCCCAGATGTCGGCCGGCACCGCCGAATAGTCGCAGGCGAAGTTGCGCGCCGGGTCGCTATTTACGAAGTACGGTTGCGCGCCGGCGAGAAGCGCGGCGCCTTCATAGATTTGGTAGAACGGGTTCGGACAGAGTACGATCGCAGGCTCGCCGTCAGCGTTTCGCTTGGGGTCGATGACCGTTTGTGCGAGCGCAAACAGCGCCTCGCGCGAGCCCGCCACAGGCAGCACCTGGGTGGCCGGATCGACCGGGGGCAGGTTGTAGCGCTGCGTCGCCCATTTCGCAATCGACTCGCGCAGTGCCGGCGAACCGATGGTGGCCGGATACGCCGACAAACCGCCAAGCGAGGCGATCACCGCGTCGCGAATCAGCGAGGGCGTGGGATGTTTCGGTTCGCCGATGCCGAAGCTGATGTGCGCGAGGCCGGCCGGCGGCGTGACGTCCTTGAAAAGTGCACGCAGCTTTTCGAACGGATAGGGCTGGAGGGAGTCGAGTAGCGGGTTCACTGGGCGGATCGAGCCTGATCGAAGATGGGCGCAGAGGAATGCTGGCACGCATGCGGACCGTAAAACGCGTGAAACACGCGAAAAGGGCGGCAGCGGCGGCGAGCGAATGATTATAGCGTGGCGGCGCGCACGGGAAATTCATGGCGGCGCCTCGCGTGTAAGGCGCGGCGCAACCCGCCAGGCGGCGCAGGCAATGCGACGCAGCGGGAACGACGCGAACCGCAGACGGTTCGCGCAAAAAAGAAGCAGGAGCAGCAATGTATGTAGCAGCAACGGAGACATCCGCACTATTCGGACGAAGCGGGCGCAAGAACGCCGCCGTCGGCAAAGTCAGCAACATCGCCCGCAGGACCAGCAACCGTCGCGGGAGCCTTACATCATGACCAACTGGCTTCGCAATGGCTGGCCGACGCTCGCGATCATGCTGGGCGCCTCGGTGTGGGGGATGATCTGGTACCCGCTGCGCATGCTGAATGCGCTCGGCGTGACCGGCACGGCGGCAAGCGCACTGACGAGCGCCGCCGGTTGCCTGTTCGTTCTGCTGGTGCGCCATCGTGCGCTTAAGACGGTGCGCTGGCACTGGCTGCTGCCGGCGCTTGCGCTGGCCGCCGGCATTACCAATCTCGGTTTCGTGTGGGGCTCGATCCACGGCGAGGTGATGCGCGTATTGCTGCTGTTCTATCTCACCCCCGCGTGGACCGCGCTCTTTGCGCACTTCATCCTGCACGAACGCCTGACCTGGTCGGGCGCAGGCCTTGCCGCGCTGTCGCTGGCCGGCGCGATGACCATGCTGTGGTCGCCGCAACTGGGCCTTCCGGTGCCCGGCAACCTCGCCGAATGGGCAGGGCTCGCGGGCGGCATGGGTTTCGCGATGAGCAACGTTCTGATCCTCAAGACGAGCCGCGTGCTGCCCGAGATGAAGCCCGAAATGCGCACCGCGACGATCTTCGGCGGCGCGGCGATTTTCAGCGCCTGTGCATCGCTGTTCGAGGCAATGCCCGCACCGCCCACCGGCGCGCATCTCGGCACAGCCGCGTTACTAGTGCTCGGCCTCGGTTTTCTGCTGGCGTCGAACAATATGCTCGTGCAGTACGGACTCGCGCGCGTGCCGGCCAATCGGGCCTCGATCATCATGCTGTTCGAGATCGTGGTGACGGCCTTGTCCGCATGGCTGTTCGCCGGCGAGTCGCCGGGCCCGCGCGAATGGGCAGGCGGCGCGTGCATCGTGCTGGCGTCGGCATTATCCAGCTGGGTGCACCGGACAAAGGCTTTACCGCCTGATCCGGCCAATCAGGATGCGGGTCTTGATGCCGACCGAGATGCCGACCTCGGTGCGGACCGTAAGGACGCTAAGAACCGCTCGCGCGCGATGGTATGATTGCCCCTCATTAGCCGGTGCATGCTTCATAGCGTGCAGTCGGCGCCCGTGTCGCGGGGGTTCGCGGGCCGTTTCGCTGCATCGGCGAACGGCTGGCGCGGCCTTCACGAGCCACCTTTTATTTTCCCTTTTCAAACAGCGAAATCGCCGTGCGTCTGACCTCGATCAAACTCGCTGGCTTCAAGTCATTCGTCGATCCCACGCATTTCCAGGTCCCGGGCCAGCTTGTCGGCGTGGTCGGACCGAATGGGTGCGGCAAGTCCAACATCATCGACGCCGTGCGCTGGGTGCTCGGCGAATCGCGCGCTTCCGAGTTGCGCGGCGAGTCGATGCAGGACGTGATCTTCAATGGCTCGACCGCGCGCAAGCCGGGTAGCCGCGCCAGCGTCGAACTCGTGTTCGACAACGCCGACGGCCGCGCCGCCGGGCAGTGGGGGCAGTATGCCGAAATCGCCGTCAAGCGCGTGCTGACGCGCGACGGCACCTCGAGCTACTACATCAACAACCTGCCGGCGCGCCGCCGCGACATTCAGGACATCTTCCTCGGCACCGGCCTCGGGCCGCGTGCGTACGCGATCATTGGGCAGGGCATGATCGCGCGCCTGATCGAGGCGAAGCCGGAAGAGCTGCGGGTGTTCCTTGAAGAGGCCGCGGGCGTGTCGAAGTACAAGGAACGCCGCCGCGAGACGGAGAACCGTCTGCACGACACGCGCGAGAATCTGATCCGCGTCGAAGACATCGTCCGCGAACTTAGTGCCAACCTCGAGAAGCTCGAGGCGCAGGCAATCGTCGCGACCAAGTACAAGGATTTGCAGGCCGACGGCGAAGAGAAGCAGCGTCTGTTGTGGCTGCTGCGCAAGAACGAAGCCGGCGGCGAGCAGGAACGCCAGCAACGCGCGATCGAACAGGCGCAGATCGACCTCGAAGCGCAAACCGCGAAGCTGCGCGAAGTCGAAGCGCAACTCGAAACGCTGCGCGTGGCGCATTACTCCGCCAGCGACGCGATGCAGGGCGCGCAAGGCGCGTTGTACGAGGCGAATGCCGAGGTCAGCCGCCTCGAGGCCGAGATCAAGTTCATCGTCGAATCGCGTAACCGCACGCAGGCGCAGATTGCCGCGCTGACCGCGCAGCGCGAGCAGTGGCAGTCGCAAGCGCAGAAGGCGCAAGACGATCTGGCCGACGCTGAAGAACAACTGGCCGTCGCCGACGAAAAGGCCGCGCTGGCTGAAGACGAGGCCGCCGCCAAGCATGACGCGATGCCGGCACTCGAAGCGCGCTGGCGCGATGCGCAGACCGAACTGAACGCCGAGCGCGGCGGTATCGCGCAGACCGAACAGGCACTCAAGCTCGAAGCCGCGCATCAGCGCAATGCCGATCAGCAATTGCAGCAGTTGCAGCAGCGTCACGAACGGCTGAAGTCGGAAGCGGGCGGTCTGGATGCCCCAGACGAAGCGCAGCTCGAAGACATGCGCGCGCAGCTCGCCGAGCACGAAGAAATCCTGCACGACGCGCAGGCCCGTCTTGCCGACGCGCAGGAAACGCTGCCGCGTCTCGACGGCGAACGGCGTGTGGCCCAGGAACGCGTGCAGTCGGAAAGCGCACAGATTCATCAGCTCGACGCACGCCTTGCCGCGCTCAAGCAACTGCAGGAAAACGTTCAGACCGAAGGCAAGATCCAGCCGTGGCTCGAAAAGCACGAGCTGAGCGGCTTGCCGCGTCTGTGGAAGAAGCTGCATGTCGAAGCCGGTTGGGAAGCCGCGCTCGAAGCGGTGCTGCGTGAGCGGCTCGCCGCCCTCGAAGTGTCGAACCTGGACTGGGTCAAGGCATTTGCCACGGACGCGCCGCCCGCCAAGCTCGCGTTCTACGCGCCGCCCGCAGCCGGTCAGCCGGTTGCTGCGCCGGCGGGCTTGCGTCCGTTGCTGTCGCTGGTTCGTATCGACGACGCAGGCATTCGCGCCGTGCTCAATGACTGGCTCGGCCTCGCCTTCGTCGCTGACGATCTGCAGCAGGCGCTCGCCATGCGCGCGCAATTGCCGGAAGGCGGCTCGTTCGTCGTCAAGGCCGGCCACGTCGTGACGCGAGTCGGCGTCCAGCTGTATGCGGCCGATTCGGAACAGGCCGGCATGCTGGCCCGTCAGCAGGAAATCGAAAACCTGGGCCGTCAGGTGCGCGCGCAAGCCTTGCTCGCAGATGAGGCGAAGGCCGCCGCGATCCGCGCCGAAGCCGCGCACACGCAAGCCGCGCAAGCGTTGACCGATGTCCGTCAACAGTCGGAGCGCGCAACCCAACGCGTGCACGCCTTGCAGATGGACGTGCTCAAACTCGCGCAAGCGCATGAACGTTACACGCAGCGCAGCACGCAAATTCGCGAAGAGCTCGAAGAAATCACCGCGCAGATCGAAGAGCAGCGCGCTTTGCGTGGTGAATCGGAAGCGAACTTCGAGCGTCACGACTCCGAGCTCGCCGAATTGCAGGCGCGTTTCGAAGATCACCAGATGGCCTTCGAAGCGCTCGACGAATCGCTTACCGCCGCGCGCGCCCAATCGCGCGATCTCGATCGGGCCGCCACTGACGCGCGCTTCGCCGCGCGCAACATGGCGAACCGCATCGACGAATTGAAGCGCAGCATCCAGGTCTCGCACGAGCAGAGCGAGCGCGTCGCCGCGTCGCTGGAAGACGCGCGCGCCGAGCTGGAAACGATCAACGAGCAAACCGCGCATACCGGCTTGCAGGACGCACTCGATATCCGCGCGGTCAAGGAAGAAGCGCTGCACGCCGCGCGTCTGGAACTGGACGACCTGACGGCCAAGCTGCGTGCTGCCGACGAAACCCGTCTGACCGCCGAGCGTGCGCTGCAACCGCTGCGCGACCGCATCAACGAATTGCAGTTGAAGGAACAGGCCGCGCGCCTGAACGGCGAGCAGTTCATCGAGCAACTGGCGGCAGCCGGCGTCGATGAGGCGGAATTGCAGGCCAAGCTCACGCCGGACATGAAGCCGTCCTACCTGCAAGGCGAAGTCACGCGGATCAACAACGCGATCACCGCGCTCGGTCCGGTCAACATGGCCGCGCTCGACGAACTGAAGGCGGCGACCGAGCGCAAGACGTTCCTCGATTCGCAGTCGGCCGACCTGAACAACGCGATCGAAACGCTGGAAGACGCGATCCGCAAGATCGACGGCGAAACGCGCACGCTGCTGCAAGGCACCTTCGACGAAGTGAACCGTCATTTCGGCGAGCTGTTCCCGCGTCTCTTTGGCGGTGGCCAGGCCAAGCTGATCATGACTGGCGACGAGATTCTCGACGCCGGCGTGCAGGTGATGGCGCAGCCGCCGGGCAAGAAGAATTCGACGATTCACCTGCTGTCGGGCGGCGAGAAGGCCTTGACCGCCACCGCGCTGGTGTTCGCGATGTTCCAGTTGAATCCCGCGCCGTTCTGTCTGCTCGACGAAGTGGACGCGCCGCTCGACGACGCCAACACGGAACGTTTCGCGAACCTCGTGCGCGCGATGTCGGACAAGACGCAGTTCCTGTTCATTTCGCACAACAAGATCGCGATGGAAATGGCGCAGCAACTGATCGGCGTGACCATGCAGGAGCAGGGCGTATCGCGGATCGTCGCGGTCGACATGGAAACGGCGGCGGGTTTCGCCCAGAATATCGTTTAAGTTTTCGTTTAGGTTGATCATCGCGGGCGCCCGCATTCAGCGCAGCGGCCATCGGCCGCGCGACACGTGGGGCGGGCGCAAAGCCGCGCAGACAGAAGAATTGCTGATGGAGCATGCATGGACGAGTTGACACTCGGTTTGATCGGCGCGGGTGCCGTGGTGGTCGGGGGCGTGGTCGTGTACAACGCATGGCAAGGCGCGAAGGTGCGCCGCAAGATGCCGCGTCCAATGCCGGCCGATACCACCGAAAGTTACGCGCGGGACGATCAGGAGGAGCAGAGCCCGTTCATCGAACCGGCCCGGCCGACCACGCGGCGCGAGCCCGTAGTGGGTTCGGAGCAGGCGGCGGAAACCTCGGCGGCACGTGTCGAACCGACTTTCGGCGCGACAGCCGCGCCGGCCGATACGCCGGCCGATATTCAGGCCGAGACGACTACGCCGAACGGCTATCCGGAAGCGGAAGGCATTGCTGAAGCCGAGGCCGGCCATGCCGCGACGGCCGATGAGCCGATCCTGCCCGCTGCCACAACGATTTCTTCGGCGCCGCCGGCTATCGTCGATCGCCGCATCGACTGCATCGTGCCGATCCGTTTGAATGGCCCCGTGGCCGGCGACAAGGTGATTCCGCTCGCGCAGCGCCTGCGCCGTGCCGGCAGCAAGCCGGTGCATATCGAAGGCAAGCTCGAAGGCGGCGCGTGGGAATTGCTGCAAAACGGCGCGCGCTATGAAGAGCTCCGCGCGGCCGCGCAACTGGCCAATCGGAGTGGCGCGCTCAACGAACTGGAGTTCTCCGAGTTCGTGACCGGCGTGCAGCAGTTTGCCGACGCGCTCGACGCGTCGCCGGAATTTCCCGACATGCTCGAAACGGTCGCGATGGCGCGCGAGCTCGACGGCTTCGCCGCGCAGTGCGATGCGCAACTGTCGATCAACGTGCTTTCCGACGGGGCGCCGTGGTCGGCCAATTATGTCCAGGCCGTCGCGTCGCAGGACGGCTTGCTGCTCTCGCGCGACGGTACGCGCTTCGTCAAGCTCGACGCGAAGCAGAGCCCGGTCTTCATGCTGCAATTCGGCGACACCAATTTCCTGCGCGACGACCTGACCTACAAGGGCGGCCAGATGATCACGCTGGTGCTGGATGTGCCGGTCGCGGACGAAGACATCCTGCCGTTCCGCCTGATGTGCGACTACGCGAAATCGTTGGCTGAGCGTATTGGCGGCCGGGTGGTCGACGACGGGCGCCGTCCGCTGCCGGAAACCGCGCTGCTGGCGATCGAAAAGCAGTTGATGACGCTTTACGCGAAGCTCGAGCAGGCGGGTATTCCGGCTGGTTCGCCGGCCACGCGGCGTCTGTTCAGCCAGTAACGGCTTCGCAATTGCGCAGTATTCGACGGCCGCACACTGTGCGGCCGTTGGCGTTTGGGGCGGAATAACGAACGCACGAAACTGGCCATTCGGCCGATGTAAAGGGGCACGCTTCCTGCGATAATCCAATGTCTGAATTTCACTGAAGAACCTTCCGACAGCATGGCCCGAACCTCCGTCTCAAACCCTGCAACCAGCGCTCCGGCAGAGCGGGCCGCGTGGCTGCGCGCGGAACTCGAACGCGCCAATTACGCGTACTACGTACTCGATCAGCCGGACTTGCCGGACGCGGAGTACGACAAGCTCTTCAAGGAACTGGAGCGAATCGAGACGGAGCACCCGGACCTGGTAGTGCCGGATTCGCCCACGCAGCGTGTGGGCGGCGAGGCGTCGAGCGGCTTCGAGCCGGTCGTGCACGATCAGCCCATGCTTTCGCTGAACAATGGCTTCGCCGACGAAGACATTGTTGCGTTCGACAAGCGCGTCGGCGACGCGCTTGGCAAGAACGCGAGCGAACCGCCGGTGCCGGTGGATTACGCCGCTGAACTGAAGTTCGATGGCCTCGCCATCTCGCTGCGCTACGTCGACGGCACGTTCGTCCAGGCGTCCACGCGCGGCGACGGCGCCACTGGCGAGAACGTCACCGAAAACGTGCGCACGATCCGTTCCATTCCGCTCAAGCTCAAGGGCAAACGCGTGCCGCATGTGCTCGACGTGCGTGGCGAAGTGCTCATGTTCAAGCGCGATTTTGAACGCCTGAACGAGCGCCAGCGTGCTGCTGAGCAGAAGGAATTCGCTAATCCCCGTAACGCTGCGGCGGGCAGTTTGCGGCAACTCGATTCGAAGATCACTGCGCAGCGGCCGCTGTCGTTCTTCGCTTATGGAATCGGCGTGGTCGAAGGCATCGAAATGCCGGCCACCCATAGCGAATTGCTCGACTGGTACAAGGAACTCGGCTTGCCGGTGAATGGCGAGCGCGCGGTGGTGCAGGGCGCCGAAGGCTTGCTGGGGTTCTTTCACACGGTAGGCGAAAAGCGCGATACGCTGCCTTACGATATCGATGGCGTCGTCTACAAGGTCAACCGGCGCGATGAGCAGGACGCGCTCGGCTTTGTCTCGCGCGCGCCGCGTTTCGCCCTGGCGCACAAATTTCCCGCGCAGGAAGCGCTGACCAGACTCGTCGCGATCGACGTGCAGGTCGGCCGCACCGGCGCGATCACGCCGGTTGCGCGGCTGGAGCCGGTGTTCGTCGGCGGTGCGACGGTCACGAACGCAACGTTACACAACGAAGACGAAGTGCGCCGCAAGGATATCCGCATCGGCGACACGGTGATCGTGCGGCGCGCCGGCGACGTGATTCCCGAAGTGGTGAGTGCGCTGCTCGACCGCCGTCCGGACGACGCCCGCGAGTTCGTCATGCCCACGCAGTGCCCGGTGTGCGGCTCGAGCATCGAACGGCTGCCGGACGAGGCGATTGCGCGCTGCACGGGTGGCCTGTTCTGCCCGGCGCAGCGCAAGCAGGCGCTGTGGCACTTCGCGCAGCGGCGAGCGCTGGATATCGATGGGCTCGGCGAAAAGATCATCGATCAGCTCGTCGAGCAGAACTTGGTACGCACGCCGGCCGATCTGTTCAACGTCGGCTTTGCAACACTGGCTGAACTCGACCGCTTCGCTGAAAAGTCCGCGCAGAATCTGCTCGATTCGCTCGAAAAGGCCAAGCACACCACGCTGGCGCGCTTTATTTACGCGCTCGGTATCCGGCATGTGGGCGAATCGACGGCGAAAGATCTTGCCAAGCATTTCGGCTCGCTGAATCCGATCATGGATGCCTCGGTCGAAGAATTGCTGGAGGTGAACGACGTGGGTCCTGTGGTGGCCGAGTCGATTCATCAGTTTTTCGCCGAAGAGCACAACCGCACGGTGATCGAGCAACTACGCGCACCGGGCAAGGTCACCTGGCCGGAAGGACCGCCCGCGCCGAAGGCGCCGCAAGGCGTGCTGGCCGGCAAGACGGTCGTCCTGACCGGCACCTTGCCGACGCTCGCCCGCGAAGAGGCGAAAGAAATGCTCGAAGCGGCCGGCGCGAAAGTGGCCGGATCGGTGTCAAAGAAAACGGACTTCGTGGTGGCCGGAGCCGAAGCAGGCAGCAAGTTGGCGAAGGCCGAGGAACTCGGCGTCCCCGTACTCGACGAAGATGGTATGCGCAAGCTCCTGGAGGGGCAGTTATGATCCGCGAAATTCTCAAGATGGGCGATCCGCGCCTTTTGCAAATTGCCGATCCGGTCGATCACTTCGACACCCCCGAACTGCATGAGCTCATCAAGGACATGTTCGAGACCATGCACGATGCGAATGGCGCGGGGCTCGCCGCGCCGCAGGTCGGCGTCAATCTGCAGGTGGTGATTTTCGGCTTCGGGCACAACGAACGCTATCCGGATGCGCCGTCGGTGCCGGAGACGGTGCTGATCAACCCGACCATCACGCCGGTGTCGCTGGATATGGAAGAGGGCTGGGAAGGCTGCCTGTCGGTGCCGGGCCTGCGCGGCGCGGTGAGCCGGTTTTCGATGATCAAGTATCACGGCTTCGACCAATACGGCAAGCCGATCGACCGCGTCGCCGAGGGCTTTCACGCGCGTGTCGTGCAGCATGAGTGCGATCATCTGATCGGCAAGCTGTACCCGATGCGGATCAACGATTTCGCGAAGTTCGGCTTTACGGAAGTCCTGTTTCCGGATATGGACCCGAATAGCGACGACTGACGTCGCTGTATTCTGGCCTGCGGCGGACGAATTGACGCCTGCGCCGCCGGCATAAAAAAAGCCCACGTTTTTACGTGGGCTTTTTGTTGGGCGAGCGTCACGGTGCGCGGGCACCCTGAGTCTCTAGCTATTTAAGCGTCAAGCTCCCGGCATCAGAACGACTCGTCCGCCGACAGATAGCGCCATTGACCCGGCGGCAGTGCGCCCAGCATCACTTGACCCATCCGTACACGCTTCAGGCCGATCACTTCGAGGCCGACCAGTTCACACATCCGGCGGATCTGGCGTTTCTTGCCTTCGCGCAGTACGAAGCGAAGTTGCTCGCCGTTTTGCCAATTGACCTGTGCGGGTTTCAGCGGCACATCGTCCAGCGAGAGGCCGTGGCACAAGAGCGCAAGGCTTTCCGGCGGGAAGTGGCTTTCGACGTCGGTGGTGTGCTCGCCGAACGCCACGCGCACCAGATACTCCTTGTCGATCTCCGAATGGCCGCCAATCAGCTGCTTGGCAATGCGGCCGTCCTGCGTCAGCACCAGCAAGCCCGTCGAATCGATGTCGAGGCGCCCGGCGGGCGCGAGTTGGCGCAGATGCGAGACCGAGAAGCGAATGTCCGAACTGTCACCTTCCCAGCGATTTTCCGGCGTAACCAGCGTGATCGCCGGTTGATAGCCGTCTTCCGCCTGGCCCGATACGAGGCCCACGGGCTTGTGGATCAGGACGGTCACCTGGCTCGCTTGCGCAGCTTCGGCGGCGGGGTCGATCTCGATGCGCTGGTCCGGACGAACCTTGGTGCCGAGCGTGTCGATCCGCTCGCCGTCGACCAGCACCCAGCCTTTTTCAATCCACTCGTCGGCTTCGCGGCGTGAGCACAGGCCGAGTTCCGACATCAGCTTGGACAGGCGCAGGGTGCCCGGCGCGTCTTCGTAATCGCGGCGCGGTGTGCGCGGAGCGGCATCGGCGTCATCGTCGCGTTCGGCTCGGGCTGCGGGCGCCGGGCCACGCGGTTTGTCGGCACGGGCGGGGCGGTTGTCGTCGCCAAAGCGGCGGCCGGCAGCCGGCAGCGCCTTGTCGAAGCTGCGGGCAGGGCGTTCGCCCCGGTCACTACGTTCGTTACGTTCGCCTGCACGCGGCGGACGATCGCCGAATTCACGTTTGGCTGGGGCGCGTTCGCCGCGGTCGTCGCGCGGTGCGCGCGCCGGACGGTCCGTGCGGTCACCGTAGCCGCCTTTGACGGGCTTCGCGAAAGTGCGCTCGCCACGCTCGGAGGCGCCACGTTCGCCTTCAAAACGGCGCGGTGCTGCACTGTCGCTGCGCGGACCGCGCTCGCCAGTACGGCGCTCCTGAGGGGCGCCACGGTCGCTGCCGAAGCGGGGCCGATCCAAGGCGTCGCGTGCCGGACGCTCGCCACGCGGTCCACCTTCCGACGGACGGCCTGCACCCGGACGCGGACCGCTGAACGAGCGGCGTTCGCCTTCGTCGCGGCGCGGGGCGCGGTTGCCTTCGAAACTGCGCGGTGCGCGTTCGCTGCGATCTGTGCTGCCTTCGAAGCGGCGGGGTGCGCGTTCGCCGCGATCGCCAGTACCTTCAAACCGGCGCGGGGCGCCTTGGCTGCGTTCACCGTCAGCGCGACGCGGAGCACGTTCACTGCGATCACCACCGCCTTCAAACTTGCGAGGTGCACGCTCACTATCGTCCCGACGCGGCGGACGGTCGTTGCCCTCAAATCGACGCGGAGCGCTTTGGCTACGTTCGCCGTCAGCACGGCGCGGAGCGCGTTCGCTGCGATCAGCGCCACCTTCAAACTTACGGGGTGCACGAGCGCCCTCGTCCCGACGCGGCGCACGATCGCCGCCGCCTTCAAACCGGCGCGGAGCGCCTTGGCTACGTTCGCCGTCAGCACGGCGCGGCGCGCGTTCGCTACGATCAGCACCACCTTCAAACTTACGGGGCGCACGAACGCCCTCGTCCCGACGCGGCGCACGATCGCCGCCGCCTTCAAATCGGCGTGGAGCGCCTTGACTACGTTCGCCGTCAGCGCGGCGCGGAGCACGTTCGCTACGATCGCCACCACCTTCAAACCGACGTGGCGCACGTTCACCATCGTCCCGATGCGGAGCGCGATCACTGCTGCCTTCGAAGCGACGTGGCGCACCACCGGCCCCTTCACGCCGCGGCGGCCGATCCGACGGCGCCCGGCGCGCAGCGCCAGCATCCCGCTCGCGGGAAAACGATCCTTCAGCCCGTGGCGCACGCGCCCCGGCGCCTGCCGGCTTGCCCGCACCCGCCGGCCGCTTGCCACCACCCGCTGCGCCAGCGCCTTCACCCCGCGCCCCGTTAAACCCGGCCGTCGGCGTAGACGGCCTCGGCCCGGTCGGGCGCGTCGGCTTACGCGCCGAATTGCTTCCGGTACGGACAGGGGCGCGTTCGGACGAAGCCGGCCGCGGGTGCTTGGCTGTTAATTTGACTCGCATGAAATCTCACACTGCAATCGCGCGCAGCAGTTCGGTCTCGACCTGAATTTGCAGGCGGTTGTCCGACAGACCGTGTCCATCCAGCAGGAACACGTCTTCGACACGTTCGCCGAGCGTATTGATCCGCGCCGACGCAACGCCGACCCGGTGCTCGGCCAGCACGCGCGCGATTGAATAAAGAAGGCCTGGCCGGTCGTTCGCAGACACGGACAGGATGTAATATTGGCCGCGCTCGTCGGCCCGAAGATCGACGCGCGGCGTAACAGGGAAGGTCCGCGACAGCCGTGACAAACGGCCTTTCGACGGTCCCGGAAGCAGGGTGCCGTCACCGGTCAGGCGTGCGGTCAGTTCCTGTTCGACCAGATTGGCAATATCGCGATAATGCACGTCTTCTTCGGTATGCGCGACGAGGAAATTATCGAGCGCGTACCCGTGGCGGGTCGTGCTGACCCGCGCATCGAGCACCGACAAGCCATTGCGGTCGAAATACGCACAAATGCCGGCGAACAGATCGGGCTGGTCTTTCACATACACCAGCACCTGAAGCGCCTCGCCGATCGGCGAAGGACGCGCCCGCACGATCGGCGTCGCGGTTTCGACGTGCCGGTACAGCACACGGGTCTGCCACGCGATATCCGCGGCGTCGTGGCGCAGGAAATAGCCGATATCCAGCTTGTCCCATAGCGCCTTTTGCGAGCCTTCCGGCACGGTTTCGAGGCGCAGCAGCGCAAGCGCCTCTTCCTGGCGCGATTTCAGTTCCGAATGCGCGTCAGGCCGTGCGCCGCCGAGCACCGCCAACGTTGCGCGGTAGAGGTCCTCGAGCAGCTTGCCTTTCCACGTGTTCCAGACTTTCGGGCTGGTGCCGCGAATGTCGGCCACGGTCAACAGGTAAAGCGCGGTGAGCCGGCGCTCGTTGCCGACCAGTTCGGCAAAGCGCTTGATGACTTCGGGGTCGCTCGTATCCTGCTTCTGCGCGACCTGGCTCATGGTCAGATGCTGCTGAACCAGCCAGACGACCAATTCGCCATCCTCGCCTTCGATGCCATGGTTGCGGCAGAAGCGCCGCGCGTCGGCCATGCCGAGCGTGGAATGGTCGCCGCCGCGGCCCTTGGCGATGTCGTGAAACAGCGCCGCCACGTACAGCACCCACGGCCGGTCGAAATTGGCGATCAACTGGCTGCAGAACGGATATTCGTGCGCGTGCTCGGCGACCGCGAAGCGGCGCAGATTGCGCAGCACCATGAGGATGTGCTGATCGACCGTATAGACGTGATACAGGTCGTGCTGCATCTGCCCGACGATGCGCCGGAAGTTCAGCAGATAGCGCCCGAGCACGCTGGTCTGGTTCATCAGCCGCAGCGCGTGCGTGATGCCGGCCGGCTGCTTCAGGATGTCCATGAACAGGCGCCCGTTTTCCGGATCTCGCCGCCAATGCTGGTCCATCACGTCGCGGGCGTTGTAGATCGCGCGTAGGGTACGCGCCGACAAACCCTTCACGCCCGGCGTCTGTTCGTAGAGCAGGAAGGCTTCGAGGATCGCGTTCGGCTCGCGCTGGAAGACGTCATCGCTGGCGATCTCCAGCATGCCCTGCTTCTCGACGAAACGGTCCGACAGCACGCGCGTGATGCCGCTTGTGTTCGGGAAGAGCTGCGCTTCGATGTTCTGGATCAGGATGGTGGCGAGCTGCGTAACGGCTTTGGCGGACCAGTAATAGCGGCGCATCAGTTGTTCGCTGGCGCGCTTCGTGGCCGTCGGTTTATAGCCGAAGCTTTCGGCCACCGGCGTTTGCAGGTCGAACACCAGAATGTCCTGGCGGCGGCCGGCGATCACATGCAAGCGGGCACGCAGCGTTTTCAGGAAGCCTTCGTTGCGGCGCAGTTCGCGCGCTTCGCGCTCGGTGATCAGGCCGCGTGCTTCGAGCTCGCGCCAACTGCTGCCGAAGCCGGCCGCCTGGGTAATCCACAGAATCAGTTGCAGATCGCGCAGGCCGCCCGGGCTTTCCTTGATGTTCGGCTCGAGCGCATACGGCGTGTCCTGAAACTTGGCGTGCCGCTGGCGCATTTCCAGTACTTTGGCCTGGAAGAACGCGCGCGGGTCGAGCGTTTCGCGGTAGCGCTTCGCAAAGTCGTCGAAGAGCAGGGTGCTGCCCGTAATGCGTCGCGCTTCGAGCAGCGAGGTGCGCACGGTGACGTCGTTGGCGGCTTCTTCGACACACTGCACCACGCTGCGCACGCTGCTGCCGAGTTCGAGCCCCAAATCCCACGCGAGGCTGATAAAACGTTCGATGCGCGCTTCGAGATGCGCGATCGGCGCGTCGGGCAGCAGGACCAGAATGTCGATGTCGGAGTGCGGCGCGAGTTCGCCCCGCCCGTAGCCGCCGACCGCGAGCAGCGCCAGCTCGGGCGGCAGCTCACAGGTATTCCAGGCGGCGCGCAGCGACTCGTCCGTGGCGCGCGCCAGCGCGGCCATCAGCGAGTCGACGTTGGAGGCGGTCTTGAAGCGTTCCAGCAACTGGGCTTTGGCCACTTTGTAGTCCGCCTTGAGCGACGTGGCATGGGATTGGGCGACGGCTGGAACACTACTCATTGGCAGGCGGGCGGGTTGGGGGCGGAAGTCGTTCAGGCCGTGGCCGCGACAACCGGCGGACGCGCGGGCGTGCCGGCCGAGATAGTCAGCACGTCGTAACCGGTTTCGGTGACGAGCACGGTGTGTTCCCACTGTGCCGACAGGCTGCGGTCCTTGGTTTTGACGGTCCACTGATCCGGCATGGTGCGGATGTCGCGCCGACCGGCGTTGATCATCGGTTCGATCGTAAAGATCATGCCGGTCTGCAGCTCGAGCCCGGTGCCGGGACGGCCGTAGTGCAAAATCTGCGGGTCCTCGTGAAACACCGTGCCGATGCCGTGGCCGCAATATTCGCGCACCACGCTGTAGCCTTGCCCTTCAGCATGCTTCTGGATGGCGTAGCCGATGTCGCCGAGATGGGCGCCCGGGCGCACCTGATCGATGCCGAGCCACATGCATTCGAAGGTGGTCTGCACGAGGCGCTTGGCCATGATCGAGCCTTCGCCGACGATGAACATCCGGCTGGTGTCGCCGAAATAGCCTTCCTTGATCACCGTGACGTCGATATTCAGTGCGTCGCCGTTTTTCAGCGTCTTGTCGCCCGGAATACCGTGACAGATCACGTCGTTCACGGAAATGCAGGTGGCTTTCGGGTAAGGCGGATAGCCGGGCGGCTGATAATTCAGCGGCGCCGGAACCGTGCCTTGCACCTGGAGCATGTATTCGTGACACAGCCGGTCGAGTTCGCCGGTCGTGATGCCGGCCGTGACGAACGGCGTGATGTAGTCGAGCACTTCGCTAGCGAGCTTGCAGGCGACGCGCATCTGCGCGATATCGTGTTCGTTTTTGAGCGTAATAGCCATGAGTCGGGCCTGAAATGCGATTTATTGCAAGATTATCGCACCATATTCCCGCTGCCGCAGGGTTTTGCCACGGTTTTGCAATAAGGTGGTGGGAGCGCAGGTGCAACCCGCCTGCGGCAAACGGGAGCTACCGCGCAGGTTGAGTCGGCCGATAGTCACGTGCTATAATCTTTGGCTAAGTCGATCTCTGTCTTATTTTGTTGCTCTATTAGTCACTCTGATAAGCGCAAACTGGCAGGAAAGGCGCCTCGTAGCGATAGTTGCCTGCGCTACAGGTCAGGCAGTGCCAAGGCAGCAGACTCGCAAGCCGGCGCACCCAGGGTGTCCGTCGCGTTCAGCCAAAAAAGGCAGCGCGGCAGATACGGCAGCCGGCTTAAGACCCAACCCTCGCGGAGATTTTCATGGCAGTTACCATGCGTCAAATGCTGGAAGCCGGTGTCCACTTCGGTCACCAAACGCGCTTCTGGAACCCGAAGATGGCCCCCTTCATTTTCGGCCATCGCAACAAGATTCACATCATCAACCTCGAAAAGACGCTGCCGATGTACAACGACGCGCTGAAGTACGCGCGTCAACTGGCAGCGAATCGCGGCACGATCCTGTTCGTCGGCACGAAGCGTCAATCGCGCGACACGATCGCTGAAGAAGCACAGCGCGCTGGCATGCCTTACGTCAACGCACGCTGGCTCGGCGGCATGCTGACCAACTTCAAGACGCTGAAGGTCTCGATCAAGCGCCTGAAGGACATGGAAGCATCGCTGGAAGCTGGCGAAACCGAACGCATGAGCAAGAAGGAAGCGCTCCTGTTCGAACGCGAAATGGCCAAGCTGCAAAAGTCGATCGGCGGCGTGAAAGACATGGGCGGCATTCCGGACGCGATCTTCGTGGTCGACGTCGGCTACCACAAGATTGCCGTGACCGAAGCGAACAAGCTCGGTATTCCGGTCATCGCCGTGGTCGATACGAACCACTCGCCGGAAGGCATCGACTACGTGATCCCGGGTAACGACGACGCTTCGAAGGCTGTCGCTCTGTACACGGCTGGCGTGGCTGACGCAATCGTCGAAGGCCGTGCTAACGCGGTTAACGAAGTGGTGCAAGCTGCTCGCGGTGGTGATGGCGACGAGTTCGTCGAGGTCAACCCGGAAGCGTAAAGCTGCCCCGTGTCCGGCAAAAAAGGGGGCTTTCTACAGGCCCCCTTTTTTTAAGCCGCGACAAAGTAGTGGTGTGCTGTGAGTAGTGCTGAAACATAGCCCGTAAAAAATACGTGCGACGTTGAAACGAATTCTTGCCGCCGGTATCGAAGTCCGGGCGGCGTGTGACAGACGGAACTCAAGGAGCAAATGATGGCGGCAATTACCGCAAGCATGGTTGCAGAACTGCGCGCAAAGACCGACGCGCCGATGATGGAATGCAAGAAGGCGCTGACGGAAGCCGAAGGCGACATGGCGCGCGCTGAAGAGCTGCTGCGCGTGAAGCTGGGCAACAAGGCCAGCAAGGCAGCGTCGCGCGTGACGGCTGAAGGCGTGGTCGCATCGTTCATCGGCGGCAACGCTGGTTCGCTGGTCGAACTGAACTGCGAAACCGACTTCGTTTCGAAGAACGACGACTTCCTGGCATTCTCGAAGACGGTCGCTGAACTGGTCGCTACGCAAAACCCGGCTGACGTCGCTGCCCTGTCGGCACTGCCGTTGGACGGCTCGACGGTCGACGCAGTGCGCCTCGCACTGGTTGGCAAGATCGGTGAAAACCTGTCGATCCGCCGTTTCGTGCGTTTCGAAACCTCGAACAAGCTGGCAGCATACCTGCACGGCACGCGTATCGGCGTGCTGGTCGAGTACACCGGCGCGGACGAGCAGGTCGGCAAGGACGTGGCAATGCACATCGCCGCCATGAAGCCGGTCTCGCTGTCGTCGGACGACGTCCCGGCCGATCTGATCGCGAAGGAACGTAGCATTGCTGAGCAGAAGGCTGCTGAATCGGGCAAGCCGGCTGAAATCGTCGCCAAGATGGTCGACGGCAGCGTGCAGAAGTACCTGAAGGAAGTGTCGCTGCTGAACCAGACGTTCGTTAAGAACGACAAGCAGACGATCGAACAGATGCTGAAGGCTGGCAACGCGAGCGTGCAGAAGTTCGCGCTGTTCGTGGTCGGCGAAGGCATCGAGAAGAAGCAGGACGACTTCGCAGCCGAAGTGGCCGCTCAAGTCGCTGCTGCAAAGCAACAATAAGTATCGCTTAAGCTTCAGTTAGTACCGTTGGACCCGCGGCGGAGCAAGACTCTGCCGCGGTCGGCAGCGCCGCAAGGCTGCACGCGGGTGACCCTCGTGGCGCACGCCGCTGGCGGACCCCAGGGTTCGTCAATTTGGCGACGCTTGCCCGAATCAGCATTTCACCCCTACATTAGTCCCTTGTTGTTGCCCTGTTCTGCGCGATCTGGATACCTCTATGCCCACTGCCTATAAACGCGTCCTGCTCAAACTCTCCGGTGAAGCTCTGATGGGCGACGATGCCTTCGGCATCAATCGCGCGACCATCGAACGAATGGTAGCGGACGTGGCCGAAGTGGTCCGTCTCGGAACGCAGCTGGCCGTGGTGATCGGCGGCGGTAATATTTTCCGCGGCGTCGCGGGCGGCGCGGCCGGTATGGATCGCGCCACGGCTGACTACATGGGTATGCTGGCCACCATGATGAACGCGCTGGCGCTGCAGGACGCAATGCGCCACGCCGGTATCGAAGCGCGCGTGCAATCCGCGCTGCGTATGGACCAGGTGGTCGAGCCTTACATCCGCCCGCGTGCGATTCGCCAGCTCGAAGAAGGCAAAGTCGTCATTTTCGCGGCCGGCACCGGCAACCCGTTCTTCACGACCGACACGGCCGCCGCACTGCGAGGTTCGGAAATCGGCGCGGAAGTCGTGCTGAAAGCCACCAAGGTGGACGGCGTTTATTCAGCCGACCCCAAGAAAGACCCGAGCGCGACTCGTTACACCACGATCAGCTTCGACGAAGCCATCGGCCGCAATCTGCAGGTGATGGACGCCACGGCATTCGCGCTGTGCCGCGATCAGAAGCTGCCGATCCGGGTGTTTTCGATCGTCAAGCCGGGTGCGCTCAAGCGCATCGTACTAGGCGAGGACGAGGGCACCCTCGTCCACGTGTAAACTCTCGTTCACATAACGTGGGCTTTAACGCGGGCCCAGGCCGCCGCATAGTGCGCGCGCTGGCCGGCTCGCACCGTTTTGAAGGTTCGGAGGTTTAAAAATGTCTGTGGCTGATATCAGGAAGGGCGCTGAACAAAAGATGCAGCGTTCCATCGACGCGTTCAAGAACGACCTGTCGAAGATCCGCACGGGCCGTGCACACACGGGCCTGCTCGATCACATCCAGTGCGATTACTACGGTTCGCCGGTGCCGATTTCGCAGGTCGCGAATCTGACGCTGATCGACGCACGCACGATCGGCGTGCAGCCGTGGGAAAAGAAGATGGTCCAGGTCGTCGAAAAGGCGATTCGCGAGTCGGACCTCGGTCTGAACCCGGCTACGCAAGGCGACGTGATCCGCGTGCCGATGCCCGCGCTGACCGAAGAACGCCGCCGCGAACTGACCAAAGTGGTCAAGAGCGAGGCGGAAACGGCCAAGGTCGCTGTTCGTAACCTGCGCCGTGATGCAAACGAGCAACTGAAGAAGCTCGTGAAAGACAAAGAAATTTCTGAAGATGACGAGCGCCGTGCAGGTGACGACGTTCAGAAACTGACGGACAAGTTCGTCACGGAAATCGACAAGCTTGTAGTGACCAAAGAAGCCGAGATCATGACGGTCTGAGGCCGGTTGGCTCAGCACCTTTAAGATCTCCACTTCTTTTTTTGCAGTCACTGTCCCGACGGCCATGACCTATACCAGCTCAACCGTGCGCGTGCCTGATGTCGCCGCGGTGCCGCGACATATCGCGATCATCATGGACGGCAACGGCCGTTGGGCGACCCAGCGCCGTCTGCCGCGCGTGGCCGGCCATACGCGCGGCGTCGACGCAGTGCGTGCGGCCGTCGAGGCCTGCGCCCGGCAGGGCGTCGAATATCTGACGCTGTTTGCCTTCAGCTCGGAAAACTGGCGCCGCCCGAACGACGAAGTGTCGTTCCTGATGCGCCTGTTCGTCACCGCGCTGGAGCGCGAGATCGGCAAGCTGCACGCGAACGGCATCCGTCTGCGCGTGGTTGGCGATCTGTCCCGATTCGATACGCGCATCCGCGACCTGATCCGGCGCGCGGAAACCAAAACCGCGCGCAATACCCGCCTCACGCTCACCATTGCCGCCAACTACGGCGGCCGCTGGGACATCATGCAGGCCACCCGCAAGCTCGCCGAACAATCGGCGCTGGCGGGCAAGGCGGTCGAGGTGAACGAGGACTCGTTCGCCGAACACCTGTCGATGGCCTATGCGCCGGAGCCGGACCTTTTTATCCGCACCGGCGGCGAGCGCCGCGTCAGCAACTTCCTGCTGTGGCAACTCGCTTACACCGAGTTCTACTTCACCGACACGTTCTGGCCGGATTTCGACGCCGACGCGCTCGGCCACGCCATCGCATCCTACGCGGAGCGTGAGCGCCGCTTCGGCCGCACCAGTGCTCAACTCGAGCCGCAATCGCAGAACGTCGATTCGCTTCCATGCTAAAAACCCGTGTCATCACGGCGATCATCCTGCTGGCGATCTTCCTGCCGGTCACGCTGTTCGCGCCGGTGGGCGCGTTCGGCGCGCTGATCGCCTTCGTCGTCGTGTTCGCCGCGTGGGAGTGGGCGCGTCTGCTGAAGCTCGGCGGCGCGGGCCCGGTCATTTACGCGCTGGTTGCTGCGGTGGCGCTGGTCGCGAGCACGCGGTTCGGCACCGGCGTCGAGGAGCCCCGGCCGCTCTTTCAGGCGGCCGCCATTTTCTGGGTGATCGCGGGGCCGTATGTGCTCCTGCGCAAGCCGACTCTCGCGCAAGGCGCCTGGCGCGCGTTTCTCTTTCTTGCCGGCATTGTGGTATTCGTCGCGTGCTGGCATGCTCTCGTCGCCGCGCGCATGCAGGGCGTGGCCTTCGTGCTGTCGCTGCTCCTATTGGTATGGCTGGCCGATATCGGCGCATACTTCTCTGGAAAAGCTTTCGGAAAGCACAAGCTGGCGCCTGCCATCAGCCCGGGTAAGACTTGGGAAGGCGCGATCGGCGGCTGGCTGGTGGTGATGATCGTCGCGGCGGCGGCGGTCTTTTTGCACGCGTTCGAGCCGACCCTGTATTCTGCGCTGCTGGCGCAATGGGGCGCCGTCCGTACGCTGCTCGCCCTGACCCTGCTGGTGGTATTCAGCGTGGTGGGCGACCTGTTCGAATCCATGATGAAACGCCAGGCCGGAGTGAAAGATTCAAGCGGCCTGTTGCCTGGGCACGGTGGCGTACTCGACCGCATCGACGCATTGTTGCCGGTGCTGCCGCTTGCCATGCTGCTGCTCGGCTAGAGAAAGAGATATGCAAAAACGTCTGACATTGCTCGGTTCCACGGGCTCGATTGGAGACAGCACGCTCGACGTCGTCGCGCGTCATCCCGAGCGCTTTTCGGTGTACGCGCTCACGGCGCATCGCAACGGCGACAAGCTCGTCGAGCAATGCCTGCGCTTTCAGCCCGAAGTCGCGGTAGTCGGCGATGCCGATACCGCAGCGCAGGTCGCGGCGAAGTTGCGCGAAGCCGGCTGCAAGACCGAAGTCACGTATGGGCCGCAAGCGCTCGTCGACGTGTCGAAGAGTGACGGCTGCGATACGGTTGTAGCGGCGATTGTCGGCGCGGCAGGCCTCGCGCCGAGTCTCGCTGCCGCGCGCGCCGGCAAGCGCATCCTGCTCGCCAACAAGGAAGCGCTGGTGATGTCCGGCGCGATCTTCATGGACGCGGTGCGTGACAACGGCGCCGTGCTGCTGCCGGTCGACAGCGAACACAACGCGATTTTCCAGTGTCTGCCGCGCGAAGCCGCACAGCATGGCGGCGTGTCGAAGATCATCCTGACCGCGTCAGGCGGCCCGTTCCGCACGCGCGAACCGGCCACGCTGGTCGACGTCACGCCGGACGAAGCATGCAAGCATCCGAACTGGGTCATGGGCCGCAAGATTTCGGTCGACTCGGCCACGATGATGAACAAAGGCCTTGAAGTGATCGAGGCGCACTGGCTCTTCGATCTGCCGGGCGAGCGCATCGAGGTGCTGATTCACCCGCAAAGCGTGATCCATTCGATGGTGTCGTACGCCGACGGCTCGGTGCTCGCACAACTGGGCAATCCCGACATGCGCACGCCGATCGCGCATGCGCTGGCATTTCCGGACCGCGTCGATTCGGGCGTGGCGCAACTGGATCTGCTGCAGGTCGCATCGCTGTCGTTCGAAAAACCGGATTACACGCGCTTCCCGTGTCTCGCGCTCGCGGTGAAAGCGCTGGCCGAGGGAGGCCTCGCGAGCGCGGCGCTCAATGCCGCGAACGAAGTCGCTGTTGAAGCGTTCCTGTCGCGCCAGATCGGTTTCATGACGATCGCTCAGGTAGTCGACGCCGTACTCAACGCGTTGCCGAACCGCAGCGCGCACGCGCTGGAAGACGTGATCGAAGCGGATGCGGCCGCGCGCCGCGCCGCTGCCGACTTCATCGCGCGCCTGCCGGTCAGCGCCCGTCGCACGGAACGCGCCGTCCAGTGAGACGCCTATGAACCTGCTGATCGAACTGCTTGCCTTCGCGGTCGCGATTGGCGTACTCGTGGTCGTCCACGAGTACGGGCATTACAGCGTGGCGCGTTTGTGCGGCGTCAAGGTGCTGCGTTTCTCGATCGGCTTCGGCAAGCCGCTGTTCCAATGGGTGAGCCCGAAGACGGGCACCGAATGGACGATTGCCGCACTGCCGCTCGGCGGCTACGTGAAGATGCTCGACGAGCGCGAAACCGGCGGGGCGCCGATTCCCGTTGAAGCCTTGCCGCATGCGTTCAACCGGCAGTCAGTGTGGCGCCGCTTCGCGATTGTCGTCGCCGGGCCGGTCGCGAATTTCCTGCTTGCCATCGTGCTGTTCGCCCTTGTGTTCGCCACGGGCGTGACGGAACCGGCGGCTGTGGTGGCGGCGCCTGCGCCGAATACGCCGGCAGCACTGGCCGGTTTCGACGGTGGCGAAACGATTGTGGCGGTTCGTGCGGAGAACGCCGGCGAATCCGAGCGAGTGCGTTCGTGGTCCGACCTGCGCTGGAAACTGCTGGGCGCGGCATTCGATCACAAGCGCGTCGTGCTGAGCGCGAAAGACGCGCACGGCACCTCGGATTTCCAGCTGGATCTGCGTGGTATCACCGAGAAAGACGTCGACGACGACTTCATGTCGCGTCTCGGTTTCGAGCCGGGTGGTGGCAAGCTGACGGTCGCCGGGGTGCAGCCGGGTAGCGCGGCGCAAAAGGCAGGCCTTGCGGTGGGCGACCGTCTGCGCGCGATCAACGGTATCCCTACCGACAATGCCACGGCCTTCATCGCTTATGTAAAATCGCACGCCGGCACGCCCGTGACGCTGCAGGTAGAGCGTGGTGGGCAAGCCGCGGGCAAGCTGGAAGACGTTCGCATCGTCCCGCAGTCGCAGCGGGACGACGCGACGGGGCAGCAGATCGGCCGTATCGGTGCGGAGCTCGCCACCCAGGTGCCGTCGATCGACGTGCGTTACGGGCCGGTCGAAAGCCTGCAACTGGGCGCACGCCGTACGTGGGATCTGGCTGTTTATTCGGTGCGCATGTTCGGACGGATGATTGTTGGCGAGGCATCGCTCAAGAATCTTTCCGGCCCCGTGACGATCGCCGATTACGCAGGAAAGAGCGCACGTCTAGGTCCTTCTGCATTCCTGTCGTTCCTGGCCCTTGTCAGTATTAGCCTCGGCGTACTGAACCTGTTACCAATTCCGGTATTGGACGGGGGTCATCTGTTATATTATTTGGTTGAAGCTGTAACCGGCAAAGTTGTCTCCGATCGCTGGCAACTCGTTTTTCAGAGGGCGGGTCTCGCCTGCATCGTCGCGTTGTCGGCGATTGCGCTGTTCAACGATCTGGCTCGTTTAATCCATTTTTAAAGTGTCTGGCGGCGTTCACGATGGCGACCGCCCGACCTGATGCAGCTATACACACTGGGGAAGCACGTTGTTTAAACCTCATCGCTTTGTTCCAAAGACGGTTATAGCCGCGGCGTTTGCCGCGCATGGGCTGGTTGCTCACGCAACGACGCCCTTCGTGGTGCAAGACATCCGGATCGAGGGATTGCAACGCGTCGAACCCGGTACCGTGTTCGCGTACCTGCCCATCAAGCAAGGCGACACCTTTAGCGACGACAAGGCTTCCGAAGCCATTCGCGCGCTGTACGCCACGGGCTTCTTCAATGACGTCAAGATCGCGACGGAAGGCAGTGTCGTCATCGTCCAGGTGCTGGAACGTCCGGCCATCGGCACGATCGACTTCGCCGGCATTCACGAGTTCGACAAGGAAAACCTGACCAAGGCGCTGCGCGCGGTCGGTTTGTCGCAAGGCCGTTACTACGACAAGGCACTTGTCGACAAGGCTGAGCAGGAACTGAAGCGCCAGTACCTGACGCGTGGCTACTATGCCGCCGAAGTCACCACGACGATCACGCCGATCGACCGCAACCGCGTGTCGGTGCTGTTCTCGGTGGCTGAAGGTCCGAGCGCGAAGATCCGCCAGATCAACTTCATCGGCAACAAGGCGTTCAGCACGGGTACGCTGCGCGACGAAATGCAGTTGTCCACGCCGAACTGGTTCTCGTGGTACACGAAGAACGACCTGTACGCGAAAGACAAGCTCACCGGCGACCTCGAAAACGTCCGCTCGTATTACCTGAATCGCGGCTACCTTGAGTTCAACATCGACTCGACCCAGGTGTCGATCTCGCCGGACAAGAAGGACATGTATCTGACGGTCACGCTGCACGAAGGCGAGCCGTACACGATCAACAGCATCAAGCTGGCTGGTAACCTGCTCGACCGCGAGCCGGAGCTGAACAAGCTCATCAAGATCAAACCAGGCGACCGTTTCTCGGCTGAAAAGCTGCAAGCCACCACCAAGGCGATCGTCGACAAGCTCGGCGAATATGGCTATGCGTTCGCTACTGTCAACGCGCAGCCGCAGATCGATCAGGAACACCACAAGGTCGACCTGACGCTGCAAGTGGACCCGAGCCGCCGCGTGTACGTGCGCCGCATCAACGTGGTCGGCAACACGCGCACTCGCGACGAAGTGGTGCGCCGCGAAATGCGCCAGCTCGAAAGCTCGTGGTTCGATTCGAACCGCCTCGCGCTGTCGAAAGACCGGATCAACCGTCTCGGCTACTTCACGGACGTGGACGTGACCACGGTGCCGGTGGAAGGCACGCCGGACCAGGTCGATGTGGACGTCAAGGTGGCTGAAAAGCCGACCGGCGCGATCACGTTGGGCGCGGGCTTCTCGTCGACGGACAAGGTGGTGCTCTCGGCCGGCGTGTCGCAGGACAACGTGTTCGGTTCGGGTACGAGTCTCTCGGTGAACGTGAATACCGCCAAGACGTACCGTACCTTGACGGTTACGCAGGTCGACCCGTATTTCACGGTCGACGGCATCAAGCGGATTACCGACGTCTACTACCGTACGTACCAGCCGCTGTACTACTCGACGGATTCGAGCTTCAAGATCGTCACGATCGGTGGTGACCTGAAGTTCGGTATTCCGTTCTCCGAAGTCGATACGGTGTATTTCGGCGCCGGCCTCGAGCAAAACCAGCTGGACGTCGACGCGAACACGCCGCAGAGCTACAAGGACTACGTAGCCGCCTTCGGCCGTGTGTCGAATAACGTGCCGATCACGGTGGGTTGGTCGCGCGACGCGCGTGACAGCGCACTGGTGCCGAGCCGCGGCTACTTCACGCAGGCGAACGCCGAATACGGCACGCCGATCGGCGGCACGCAGTACTACAAGGCCGACATCAACGCGCAGTACTATTATTCGTTCTCGCGCGGGTTCGTGCTGGGCTTCAACTTCCAGGGCGGTTACGGTAACGGTCTCGGCGGCAAGCCATATCCGATTTTCAAGAACTACTACGCGGGCGGTATCGGTTCGGTGCGGGGCTACGAGCCGAGTTCGCTGGGTCCGCGCGATGCGAAGACGAACGACCCGATCGGCGGCTCGAAGCTGCTGGTGGGTAACATCGAGTTGACGTTCCCGCTGCCGGGTACGGGCTACGACCGCACGCTGCGTGTCTTCACGTTCCTCGACGGCGGTAACGTCTGGGGTACGGAAGGTAACAGCATCGGCGCGAACGGCCTGCGTTACGGCTACGGTGTCGGTCTTGCGTGGATCTCGCCGATTGGCCCGCTCAAGCTCAGCTTGGGCTTCCCGCTCACTAAGCACACCGGCGACCAGTATCAGAAGTTCCAGTTCCAGATCGGGACGGCATTCTGATCCGGCGGAGGGCGACCCGGGCCTTTACGGGTGGCTTCCGGCGGTGGGCCCGGCCAAACTACAGTATCGAGAGGATGACTTTGCGAACCGGTATGTTTTCGAAACGTGTGGCTTGCGCGCTGGCGCTGGCAATGACGCTGGGTGTCGGCGTAGCGGGGGTCGCGCACGCCCAGGAAGCCAGGATCGCTGCGGTGAATTCGGACCGTATCCTGCGCGAATCGGCTGCCGCGAAGGCTGCACAGGTCAAGCTCGAGGCGGAGTTCGCCAAGCGCGACAAGGACCTGGCCGATATGGCGCAGAAGCTGAAGTCGATGTCCGACTCGCTCGACAAGAACGGTGCGTCGATGTCGGCCGCCGATCGCGCGCAGAAGCAGCGCGATCTGTCACAGTTGGATACGGACTTTCAGCGCAAGCAACGCGAGTTTCGCGAGGACCTGAACCAGCGCCGCAACGAAGAGCTGGCGGCGGTGCTCGACCGGGCCAACAAGGTGATCAAGCAGATCGCTGAGCAACAGCATTACGACCTGATCGTTCAGGAAGCGGTGTACGTGAGCCCGCGCATCGACATTACCGATCAGGTGCTCAAGGCACTGGCGGCATCGGGCAACTGAACGCGCGCGCCGGGCACCGGCCGGGTTGCAGCGCAGGGTCGTAGAACTGACAAGTTGGACTGATTGTGCAGCAATCATCTCGCATGGGATCGGAGACAGAGGATAGGCATGGCATTTACGCTTGAGGACATCGTCCAGCAGTTCGGCGGTGAAGTAGTCGGAGAAGGTTCGCAGCGCGTCGGCAGTCTGGCGCCGCTCGACCAGGCAGGCCCGGACCAACTGGCGTTCCTCGCCAATCCGAAGTACCTGTCGCAGGTCGAGACGACCCGTGCGGGCGCGGTGTTGATCAATGCCGACGACCTCTCGAAACTCAGCTCCCTTACAGGCCGTAACTTCATCGTCACGCCGAATCCGTACGCTTACTTCGCGCGCGTCGCGCAGACATTCATCGACATGGCAGCGCCCAAGGCCGTGCCCGGTGTGCATCCGAGCGCGACGATCGACCCGTCGGCCCAGATTGCCGCGAGCGCGGTGATCGGTCCGCACGTCACGGTGGAAGCGGGCGCGGTGATCGGCGAAAACGTGCGTCTGGACGCCAACGTGGTGATCGGCCGCGGCACGCGAATCGGTGCGGGCTCGCATCTGTATCCGAACGTCGCGGTGTATTACGGCTGCAAGCTCGGCGAGCGCGTGATTGTGCACGCCGGCGCGGTGATCGGTTCGGACGGTTTTGGCTTCGCGCCGGATTTCGTCGGTGAAGGCGATGCGCGTACCGGCAGTTGGGTGAAAATTCCGCAGGTCGGCGGTGTGTCGATCGCGGCGGACGTCGAAATCGGTGCGAACACCACCATCGACCGCGGCGCCATGGCCGACACGATCATCGAGGAGTGCGTGAAAATCGACAACCTCGTGCAGATCGGCCACAACTGCAAGGTCGGCGCTTACACCGTGATCGCCGGCTGTGCGGGCATTGCAGGCAGCACCACGATCGGCCGTCATTGCATGATCGGCGGCGCGGTTGGGATCGCCGGACACGTCACGCTGGCTGACTATGTGATCGTCACGGCGAAGTCGGGCGTCTCGAAGTCCTTGCTGAAGCCTGGCCTGTACACAAGCGCATTCCCGGCTGTGAACCATGCCGACTGGAACAAGAGTGCCGCTTTGCTGCGTAACATCGACAAACTTCGCGATCGTATCAAGGCGCTCGAAAATGCCGCTTCGGCAGGCAAGCCAGCCGGCGCGGCAAGCAATTCCGCGGGCGACGAAGCCTGAGAAGTATCGCGCTGACCTGCGGGTCAACCCGCACAACAATCCGCGGGCCAACCGGCCGGTACCGCGTAAAATAGCGGGCAAGCATCAGGAAGCAAAGTCGGTTGCCGTGACCGGGTGGCATGGCCGCCTGGTTTCGACAAGCGCCGGCAGCACGCGTTACCAACCCACCTGCACCAGCATCCGCAGTCATCATCGCGCAGTCAATGCGTGAGTAGAAACACCATGAGCACCGAAAAAATCAATCTCGACATTCATAAGATTCTCACGCTGCTGCCCCATCGTTACCCGATCCTGCTGGTCGACCGGGTGCTCGAACTCGAGCCGCATAAGAGCATCAAAGCGTTGAAGAACGTGTCGATCAATGAGCCGTATTTCCAGGGTCACTTTCCGACCCGTCCGGTGATGCCCGGCGTGCTGATCCTCGAAGCGCTCGCGCAAACGGCAGCCCTGCTGACGTTTTCGGAAGAGCCGAGCGATCCGTCGAACACGCTGTATCTGTTCGTGGGCATCGACAACGCGCGTTTCAAGCGCGTGGTGGAACCGGGCGATCAGCTGATCCTGAACTGCACGTTCGAGCGTCATATGCGCGGCATCTGGAAGTTCAAGGCGCGCGCCGAAGTGGATGGAGCCGTAGCGGCGGAAGCCGATCTGATGTGCGCGGTGCGGCACACGGACAAAGACGCTTGAAGCCGGTGTCCGGACGACGGTCAGCGGCTTTTCCCGAGCGCTGCGAACTCCGGCTACGCCCATCCAGACAACGCAACAGAATCAGAAGCGAGGACGCATGAGCAGGATTCATCCCACTGCGATCGTCGAACCGGGCGCACAAGTCGACGAATCCGTCGAAATCGGACCGTATGCCGTCATCGGCGCACATGTGACGATCGGCGCACGGAGCACGGTCGGTTCGCACAGCGTGATCGAAGGTCACACCACGATCGGCGAAGACAACCGCATCGGCCACTATGCATCGGTCGGCGGCCGTCCGCAGGACATGAAGTACAAAGACGAGCCGACCCGGCTCGTGATCGGCAATCGCAACACGATCCGTGAATTCACCACGATCCACACCGGCACGATGCAGGACGCGGGCGTCACTACGCTGGGCGACGACAACTGGATCATGGCCTACGTGCACATCGGGCACGACTGCCACGTCGGCAACAACGTGATTCTGTCGAGCAATGCGCAGATGGCCGGCCACGTGACGATTGGCGACCATGCGATTATCGGCGGCATGTCGGGCGTGCATCAGTTCGTGCGCATCGGCGAGCATTCGATGCTGGGCGGTGCTTCGGCGCTCGTGCAGGACATCCCGCCGTTCGTGATCGCTGCCGGCAACAAGGCCGAGCCTCACGGTATCAATGTCGAAGGTCTGCGCCGCCGTGGTTTCTCCGCAGACGCGATCTCGGCGCTGCGCTCGGCGTACCGCTTGCTGTACAAGAACGGCCTGTCGCTTGAAGAAGCGAAGCTGCAGTTGCGCGAACTCGCATCCGCGGGTGGCGATGGCGATGCGCCGGTACAAACGCTGCTCGCGTTTGTCGAAGCGTCGCAACGCGGCATCATCCGCTAACCGATGGCTTTGAACCCGAGTCCCCTGCGCGTCGCGATGGTGGCAGGCGAGCCGTCCGGCGACCTGCTGGCGGCGTCGCTGCTCGACGGCCTCGCGAGCCGTCTGCCCGCCGGTACCCAGTATTACGGGATCGGCGGCCCGCGCATGATCGCCACGGGTTTCGACGCCCACTGGCCAATGGAGAAGCTGACGGTGCGCGGCTATGTCGAAGCACTGCGGCATATTCCAGAAATCCTCGGCATCCGCAACGAACTGAAGCGCCAACTGCTGGCCGAGCCGCCGTCGGTGTTCGTCGGCGTGGACGCGCCCGATTTCAACTTCGGACTCGAGCATCCGTTGCGCGACGCGGGTATTCCGACCGTTCACTTCGTTTGCCCGTCGATCTGGGCGTGGCGAGGTGGGCGCATCAAAAAGATCGCCAAAGCGGTCGACCACATGCTGTGCGTGTTCCCGTTCGAAACGGCGCTGCTGGAAAAGGCCGGCATCGCGGCTTCGTACGTGGGCCATCCGCTCGCCGACGAAATTCCTCTGGTACCCGACACGCTTGGCGCGCGCCGCACGCTCGGCCTTGCCGAAAGCGGTCCGATCATCGCGGTGCTGCCGGGCAGCCGGCGCTCGGAGATCGATCTGATCGGTCCGACGTTCTTTGCCGCGATGGAAATGATGCAGCACCAGGAGCCCAGTTTGCGTTTCGTGATGCCGGCGGCCACGCCCGCATTGCGCGAAATGCTACGGCCGCTGGTCGATGCGCATCCTGGTCTCGCGCTGACCATTACCGACGGCCAGGCGCAAATCGCGATGACGGCGGCCGATGCGATCCTCGTCAAGAGCGGCACGGTGACGCTGGAAGCCGCGCTGCTGAAAAAGCCGATGGTGATCTCGTACAAGGTGCCCTGGCTGACCGGCCAGATCATGCGACGCCAAGGCTATCTGCCGTATGTTGGCTTGCCGAACATTCTGGCGGGGCGTTTCGTCGTGCCGGAAATTCTGCAGCACTTCGCGACGCCCCAGGCGCTCGCCGAAGCGACGCTGAAACAGTTGCGCGACGAGGCCAACCGGCGCACGCTGACGGAAATCTTCACGGAGATGCATCACGTGCTGAAGCAGAACACCGCGCAGCGTGCAGCGGAAGTCGTGGCGAGCGTCGTCGAAAAGCGGAAGGCTCGGCCGTGACCACCGCTCGCGCTCCACGCCGCAAGGCCGCGGCTGTTGCAGGCGCGGCAACGCGGCAGGTCGGTCTGGACTTTGAAACGCCGGATGACATCGTCTGCGGCGTCGACGAAGCCGGGCGCGGGCCGCTGGCTGGCCCGGTGGTCGCTGCGGCGGTGATTTTCGATCCGTCGAAGCCGATGATCCGCGGCCTCGACGATTCGAAAGCGCTCACCGCGAAAAAGCGCGACGAACTCTACGACAAGATCGTCGACCGGGCACTTGCGTACTGCATCGCGTCCGCTAGCGTCGAAGAAATCGATACGCTGAACATCCTGCACGCCACCATGCTGGCGATGAAGCGGGCGGTCGAAGGCCTTTCGGTCGTGCCGACGCTCGTGAAAATCGACGGCAATCGCTGCCCAACGCTGAGCGTTCGCAGCGAAGCCGTGATCGGCGGTGATGCCTTGGTCAAAAGCATTTCGGCGGCGTCGATTCTTGCCAAGGTCACGCGTGACCGGATGCTGCTCGAACTGCATCAAGCCTATCCGGTCTACGGTTTTAACGCGCATGCCGGCTACGGCACGCCGCAGCATCTCGCGGCGCTGCGCGAACATGGGCCCTGCGAGCATCATCGGCGCTCGTTCGCACCGGTGCGTGAAGCGCATCAGCGTTTCGGCACGGCTTTGAAGCAGCCGGCGGGCGACGTGATCGTCGTGTCTCGAACGCTCACGAATGCCATGCTCGACGACGACGCCTTCGGCGAACGCAGCGGCGCGTAAGCGCTGCGCGTTGTCCGGCGCGTCGCCCATTCTTTCCTCATTCTCACTGTCTTCGCTGCCTGTGAAAGCCATCACCTCGCGGGACAATCCGCTCTACAAGCGCCTCAAGGCACTGGCCGGCTCGACGCATCAGCAGCGTCGCAGTGGCCACGCGTTGCTCGAAGGGTTCCATCTCGCGAGCGCGTATCTCGACGTCGCCGGGCAGCCGGAAATGTGCATCGTTACCGAGGGCGCGTTGCGCCACGACGAAGCGCAGGCCATCGTGTCGCGCATCGACGAGCACCGTATCGTCACGCTGCCCGATGCATTGTTCGGCCAGGTGTCGAACGTCGTGCACGGTGTCGGGATTCTGCTGCTGGTCGAAAAGCTCGATACGCCGCTGCCGGAGAATGTCGGAGAAACCTGCCTCGTACTCGATGGCGTGCAGGATGCCGGCAACGTCGGTTCGATTCTACGGAGCGCGGCGGCCGCCGGTATTCAGCAGGTGTTTTGTGCGCCGGGCACCGCGTACGCGTGGTCGTCGAAGGTATTGCGCTCGGGCATGGGCGCGCATTTCCTGTTGCAAATCCACGAGGATGTCGAGGCGCAGGTATTGATCGAGCGCCTGGCTGTGCCCATCGTCATTACGGATTCGCACGGTGCCGAGGCGATTTACGACTGCGATCTAAGCGGGCCGCTCGCGTGGGTGTTCGGCAACGAAGGGGCGGGCGTATCGCAGACCTGGCGCGATGCGGTTTCGTTGCGGGTGACGATTCCTCAGCCGGGCGGCATGGAATCGCTCAATGTGGCCGCCGCCGCGGCTATCTGCGTGTTCGAACAGTGCCGCCAGCAGCGCCGCGCGTGACATTGCACTGACTGCTGGTCTGAGGCGACCTCCGCGATCACCTCAGCACCACGCACGCCCGCAAAACAGGCGCCGCTCAATAAACCGGCCGGTCCAGCTTGATCTCCTGCAGGATCGTCGTCGCGATTTCTTCGATCGACTTATGCGTCGACGACAACCACTTGACGCCTTCGCGCCGCATCATCGCTTCCGCCTCGTTGATCTCGTAGCGGCAATTTTCCGGCGCGGCGTACTTGCTGCCCGGGCGGCGCTCGTTACGGATCTCCGACAGCCGCTGCGGATCGATCGATAAACCAAACATCTTCTGCCGATGCGCCAATAGCGGCGTAGGCAGCTTGCCGCGCTCGAAGTCTTCCGGAATCAACGGATAGTTGGCCGCTTTCACGCCGTACTGCATGGCCAGATACAGGCTCGTCGGTGTCTTGCCGCTGCGCGACACGCCGACCAGAATCACATCGGCATCGGCCAGATTGCGGTTCGATTGACCGTCGTCGTGGGCGAGCGAGAAGTTGATCGCTTCGATCCGGTTCTTGTATTCCTCGGTATCGGCGTTCTGGTGGCCGCGACCCATCGCGTGGCTCGACTTGAGCTCCAGTTCCTGCTCGAGCGGCTCCACGAAGGTCTGAAACATGTCCAGCACGAGCGCATTCGAGCCTTTGACGATCTGATTCGAGGCGCTGTCCACCAGCGTCGTAAAGACGATCGGGCGGCGGCCGTCCTGCTGGATCGCTTCGTTGATCTTTTCTAGCGTGGCGTAGGCTTTTTCCGTCGAGTCGACGAAGGGCACGCGAACCAGGCGGAATTTCTGGTCGAACTGGGAGAGGATCGAATGCGCGAAGGTTTCGGCAGTGATCCCGGTACCGTCGGAGACGATGAATACGGTGGGCGGCATCAGTGGGGCTGGGGAACGTGAGCGGGAAAAAGCGCTCGAATGAAACATCGCTGCATGGATGTCGCTGCACGGTGGCTAACCGGAGATTGCAGCGGCGTCATGTCAGCGCGCCGTGGGCACCGCAATTGCGTCCGGATGGCGGTGGGGCCTCGCGAGAGCCTCGCAAGAGCCCGTCAGCCGGTCCGGGGCGCGATTCGAGGCGCAATTCTCGTCCGACTGTCACATTTTGAGAGTCGGCACGGTAGAATAGCGGCAACCTGTTGGATAAGCAATTGCAGGCGATTGGCGTCTAACTCACCGCGAACGGTCGGTCAACGCCACGCTTTGCGCCGGTAACTTGCGGCAAATTGAGAGATTGGGGCGGATCGATCGGTAATTTCGTCCAACCGCTTTCTACGTCGTGCATCCGGCGCTTTTCAGCCTTCGCGGCCATTTGCAGCGATTGCTTCTCCAACAGGTTGTGCAAGACGCGAGGTCACGCTTCCAATGGGCGTCTCGCGTTCAAGCCCACTTGCACAGCCGTGAATTTCTTTCACACTTAGGGGCTTGTATGACTAACGCAGTTACCGTCGCAAAGGAAGAGGCGTATGTAGTTCCGTTCGAGCAGTTGCGGATGACCGATGTGGAGATTGTCGGCGGCAAGAATGCGTCGCTTGGCGAGATGATCAGTCAGCTCGCCGAAGCCGGCGTGCGCGTGCCGACTGGCTTCGCCACCACGGCGCTGGCTTTCCGTGACTTCCTGCATCACAACAACCTGACTGAACGCATCGCCAAACGTCTCGAAACGCTCGACGTCGACGACGTGAAAGCGCTCGCCGAAGCGGGCAAGGAGATCCGTCAATGGATCGTCGACGCCCCGATGCAGCCGCGTCTCGAAGCGGATATCCGCGCAGGTTTCGACACCCTGCAAAACAGCTCGCCTGAAGAGTTGTCGTTTGCCGTGCGTTCGTCGGCAACGGCAGAAGACTTGCCGGACGCATCGTTCGCGGGTCAGCAGGAAAGCTACCTCAACGTGGTCGGTATCGACGAGGTGCTCGATCGCATGAAGCACGTGTTCGCGTCGCTGTACAACGACCGTGCAATCTCCTATCGCGTCCACAAGGGCTTCACCCACGCTGAAGTCGCGTTGTCGGCTGGTGTGCAGCGCATGGTGCGCTCGGACGTCGGTGCGGCAGGCGTGATGTTCACGCTGGACACGGAATCGGGCTTCAAGGACGCCGTCTTCATCACGTCGAGCTACGGGCTGGGCGAAACGGTCGTGCAAGGCGCCGTGAATCCGGACGAGTTCTACGTCTTCAAGACCACGCTCGCACAAGGCAAGTACCCGATCATCCGCCGCTCGATCGGCTCGAAGCTGATCAAGATGGAATTCACCAAGGCGGGCGAAGAAGGCCGCGTGAAGACCGTCGACGTCGCGCACGAGCAGCGCAACCGTTTCTCGATCACCGACGAAGACGTGATCGAGCTCGCGAAATACGCCGTCATCATTGAAAAGCACTACGAGCGTCCGATGGACATCGAGTGGGGCAAGGACGGCCGCGACGGCAAGATCTTCATCCTGCAGGCGCGCCCGGAAACGGTGAAGAGCCAGGCTGCGGGCAAGGCCGAGCAACGTTTCAAGCTGAAGGGCCAATCGAACGTGCTGACTACCGGCCGCGCGATCGGCCAGAAGATCGGTGCGGGTCCGGTGCGCGTGATTCACGATCCGTCGGAAATGGACCGTGTGCAGCCGGGCGACGTGCTGGTGGCCGACATGACCGACCCGAACTGGGAGCCGGTCATGAAGCGCGCATCCGCGATCGTCACGAACCGTGGCGGCCGTACCTGCCACGCGGCAATTATCGCGCGTGAGCTGGGCGTGCCGGCGGTGGTCGGCTGCGGCGACGCGACCGACCTGCTGAAGGACGGCGCGCTGGTGACCGTGTCCTGCGCGGAAGGCGATGAAGGCAAGATCTATGACGGTCTGCTCGAAACCGAAATCACCGAAGTGCAGCGCGGCGAACTGCCGCCGATTCCGGTGAAGATCATGATGAACGTCGGCAATCCGCAACTGGCTTTCGACTTCTCGCAACTGCCGAACGCAGGTGTGGGTCTGGCGCGGCTCGAGTTCATCATCAACAACAACATCGGCGTTCACCCGAAGGCGATTCTCGAGTACCCGAACATCGATCAGGACCTGAAGAAGGCCGTGGAAAGCGTGGCACGTGGCCATGCATCGCCGCGCGCGTTCTACGTCGACAAGCTGACCGAAGGCATCGCAACGATCGCAGCGGCGTTCTATCCGAAGCCCGTGATCGTGCGTCTGTCGGACTTCAAGTCGAACGAGTACAAGAAGCTGATCGGCGGTTCGCGTTACGAGCCGGACGAAGAAAACCCGATGCTGGGCTTCCGTGGCGCATCGCGCTACATCGCTGACGACTTCGCCGAAGCGTTCCAGATGGAATGCATCGCGCTGAAGAAGGTGCGTGAGGAGATGGGCCTCGACAACGTCGAGATCATGGTGCCGTTCGTGCGTACGCTGAAGCAGGCGGAACGCGTGGTCGGGCTGCTGGAGAAGTTCGGCCTGAAGCGCGGCGAGAAGGGCTTGCGCCTGATCATGATGTGCGAAGTGCCGTCGAACGCGATTCTCGCCGAAGAATTCCTGCAATTCTTCGACGGCTTCTCGATCGGTTCGAACGACCTGACGCAGCTCACGCTCGGCCTCGACCGCGACTCGGGCATGGAACTGCTGGCAGTCGATTTCGACGAACGCGATCCGGCCGTCAAGTTCCTGTTGAAGCGCGCGATCGATACGTGCCTGCGCCTGAACAAGTACGTCGGTATCTGCGGCCAGGGCCCTTCGGATCATCCGGACTTTGCGCAATGGCTGACCGATGAGGGCATCAAGTCGATCTCGCTGAACCCGGACTCGATCGTCGAGACGTGGCAGAAGTTGGCGAAGTCGTCGGCGAAGTAAGTGAAGTAAAAAAGCGAAATAAATAAGCGCGGGGCAGGTGCCCGATAAGCAGTTTGCATAAAGGGTGGTGCGCTACGTCAAAAGCACGTAAAAGCGTGCGGCACCGTCCGATAAAATGCACCCGCTTCGTGCTATAAACACCCCGGTAGATCCGGGGTGTTTTGCTTTGTGGAGGTCGACGTGGCGCCAGGTGGATTGTTCTGGTGGATCGGGGCGGGTGTGCTTGTCGCGCTGGAGTTGATCAGCGGCACTTTCTATTTGCTCATGATCGCGTTGGGTTGTGTAGCGGCAGCCATTGCCCGTATTGCGGGCGCCGCCGCCGACCTGCAGTTTGCGATTGCGGCCTTCGTAGCGCTGGCGGCAGTCCTGTTGCTGAGGCGCTCGCGCTTTGGCCGCAGAACGCGTAAGGAGGCGTCAAAAAACCCGGACGTCAATCTCGACATCGGCCAGACGTTGAATGTGCCGGCGTGGCACGAGCGCCGGGCGCGCGTCAATTACCGCGGGGCTGCATGGGACGTCGAACTGGCTGCTGGTGAACCCGAAGATGCGCAGCTCTATGAGATCGCCGAGATGCGTGGCAGTTGCCTCGTCGTCGTGGCGAGCCGGCCGGCGAAAACCAAGGCAACCGTGGCCTGAGCGCGCACCAATGCGCGCATAGCGCCATGCATAACTATTCGAACTACGGACCGGAGGTCAGTCATGGATTCAACCATTGTCGGGGCGGTGCTTCTGCTTATCGTGATCGTGCTGGCGGCGCAGACGCTCAAGATCGTGCCGCAGCAGCATGCGTGGGTGCTGGAGCGGCTCGGCCGCTATCACCGCACGCTGACGCCGGGCCTGAGCTTCGCGTTTCCGTTCGTCGACCGGATCGCGTACAAGCACATTCTCAAAGAGATCCCGCTCGAAGTGCCGAGCCAGGTGTGTATTACGCGCGACAACACGCAACTGCAGGTGGATGGCGTGCTGTATTTCCAGGTCACCGATCCCATGAAGGCGTCGTACGGGTCGAGCAACTTCGTGTTCGCGATTACGCAGTTGTCGCAAACCACGCTGCGTTCCGTGATCGGCAAACTCGAACTCGACAAGACGTTTGAAGAGCGCGACTTCATCAACCACAGCATCGTGTCGTCGCTCGATGAAGCGGCGTCGAACTGGGGCGTCAAGGTGCTGCGCTACGAGATCAAGGACCTGACGCCGCCCAAGGAAATTCTTCACGCCATGCAGGCGCAGATCACTGCTGAGCGCGAGAAGCGCGCGCTGATCGCGGCGTCCGAAGGGCGTAAGCAGGAACAGATCAATATCGCCTCGGGCGGGCGCGAGGCGTCGATCCAGAAGTCCGAAGGCGAGCGGCAGGCGGCGATCAATCAGGCGCAGGGTCAGGCCGCGGCGATTCTGGCGGTGGCTGAGGCTAACTCACAGGCGATTCAAAAGATCGCTGCGGCCATCCAGTCGAACGGCGGGATGGAAGCGGTGAACCTGAAAGTGGCCGAGCAGTATGTGAATGCATTCGGCAACCTGGCGAAGCAGGGCACCACGTTGATCGTGCCGGGTAACCTGGCGGATATGAGTTCGATGATCGCGTCGGCGCTGACCATTGTGAACAAGGTGAAGGGCGCGGCCGAGGCGCGCTGATTGACGTTCTTCCTTGCCGAATGAAAATGGCCCGCAAATTTGCGGGCCATTTTTCGGTGAATCTCAGTTTTACGACGGCGAGCGCATCAGGCGCGCCTTCTCGCGTTCCCAGTCGCGCTTCTTCTCGGTTTCGCGCTTGTCGTGTTGCTTCTTACCCTTGGCGAGGCCGATCTCGCATTTGACGCGACCGCCCTTGTAATGAAAGTTCAACGGCACGAGCGTATAACCGCGCTGCTCGACCTTGCCGATCAGTTTGCTGATTTCTTCGGCGTGCAGCAGCAGCTTGCGCGTGCGCACCGGGTCCGGATTGATGTGGGTCGAGGCTTCGGGCAGCGGGCTGATGTGCGTGCCGATTAGGAACAGTTCGTTATTCTTGATGACCACGTAGCCTTCCTTGATCTGGCCACGGCCGGCGCGCAAGGCTTTGACCTCCCATCCTTCGAGCACGAGCCCCGCTTCGTAGCGTTCTTCGACCGAGTAGTCGTAGAAGGCTTTTCTGTTGTCAATGATGCTCATGAATGGAAAGTGCCCAACTCGTTTAAAATCACGATTTTAGCAAAGCGGGGCAAGGAAAGCCCGCGGCGCTTGTCCACCCTTGCCACGCGCTGTTCAATTTATGGCAGATGTCCAGAAAACCGTGTTGATCCGCCATTCGGCGGAACAGATGTTCGACCTCGTCACCGACGTCGCCGATTACCCCAACTTCCTGCCTTGGTGCGGGGGAGTCGAAATCCGCCGCCAGGACGAAACCGGCATGGAGGCGAAGATCGACATCAACTTCAAGGGCATCAAGCAGCATTTCGCCACGCACAACAGCATGGAGCGGCCCACGCGCATCGATATGGAGTTCGCGGACGGTCCGTTTCGCAAATTCACCGGCTTCTGGCGTTTCACGCCGCTGCGGGCCGACGCCTGCAAGATCGAATTCGCGTTGCACTACGAATTCACCAACATCATCCTCGAGAAGATCATTGGGCCGGTGTTCAGCCACATTGCCAACACCTTCGTCGAATCGTTCGTGAAGCGCGCCGATCAGCGCTACGGTAAGGCATGAGCGCGCGCTTGTCGATTGAAGTCTGCTACGCGCTTGCCAATGAGCAGGCGCTGATTGCCGTGGACTTGCCGGAAGGCGCCACGCTGCAGCAGGCGATAGACGCGAGCGGCATCTTGCAGCGTTATCCGCAGATCGATCTGAGCATGCAGAAGGTCGGTGTGTTCGGCAAGCTCAAGCCATTGGATACGGTGCTCGCCGACCACGATCGTGTCGAGATTTACCGGCCGCTGCTGGTGGATCCGAAGCTGTCGCGCCAACGGCGCGTCGAGAAGACCCGCAAGGCGGGTTCGATCGAAGGGCGCCGCTGGCTGAACAAGGATTCGCGCTAGGCTACGCCTCGTAGCTGTGGCGGGGCAGCGCCGAGGGTGCTCCGTCTCAATCGTCTCAATGCACCGAAGGCTGCGCCTTCTCCTCAATCGATGCCGCCCCGGACGTATCGTCGTCCGCATGCTGGCGCACCGACCAGCACACTCCGCCCACCAGCAGCAGGATCGCCGCCGTTTCCAGCGGGCGCGGCAGGCGCTGGTCGTAGATAAACGCGTAGAGCAGCGCGAAAAGCGTCTCGAACACGATCATCTGGCCGGACAGCGTGAGCGGCAGCCGTTTTGACGCGGCATTCCACAGCCCGTTGCCGAGCCACGACGCGCCGACGGCGAGGCCCAGATTCAGCATCCAGAAGGTGTGCCAGCGCTCGTCGCCGAGCGGCCCCTGCAAGCTGCCAGACGGCATGACGGCGACCACCAGCCACAATCCCGCGCCGAGCACGCCGGTCACGACACCCCACAGCACTGACCACTCGTTGCCGCTGAAATGCGTCTGACGCTGCAGATAGCGGGCGTTTTCGACCGCGAACCAGGTCCAGCAGGCGAGCGCGCCGACCGCGCAGCCGAGGCCGAGGAGCTTCGTCGCGATACTGACAGGCGTGCTGTCCGTTACCGTGAAGACGTCGATGTTGATGCAGGCGATGCCGGCCACCACCAGCGAAAGCGGCCATACGAGGCGGGCGAGCGGCACGGCGCCATGATCGCGCCGGCCGAGCAGCGTCACCGTGACCGGCAGGACGCCGACGATGAGCGAAGCCGGCGCGATGCCGATCATATGGACAGCCGCGGTCAGCAGCAGGTAGTAGAGCAGGTTGCCGGCCAGCGCCAGTTTGACCAGCGCGCCGAGATCCTCGCGGGTCAGTCGTTTGACGAGCGAGCGCGCCATCGGCAGCGCGGCGGCCAGCGAGACGATGCCGTACATCGTGTAGCGGCCGGCGCTCAGCAACAGCGGCGAGAAATCGGGCAGCACGCGCGGCACCAGAAACACCATGCCCCATAAGGCCCCGGCCATTACTCCATATGCCACACCGCGCTGCATCGACTGCCCCTGCAAGAAAACTGGAATGGTCGGCAGAATAGCCGTTCGACGGGCAGGGCGTCTTGTTTGATTCTGCATTCCGCCAGTTTTATCCGGCGTGTTCAGGCGCCTTTTAACTTCCGAGCGCCGGCCCGGCGGCGCGCAAGCGCCCCGAAATACCCATTCCCGAACCCGGTGCGGCGTCCATGCGCCCGAACGCGCAAACGAAACCGGATCGAACTCGAGGCGAACGTGGAAGCGAAATCGAAGGGTGCAAAGTCACGAGAAAAATCCCCTGAAATTCGCTAAGCTGCTGTTAGTGCAGTGAAAACCAGGGAGGTATCGCGTATAATTCGCTTTTGCGCCTATAGGATTTGCCATGCGTCTGATCCAAACAGCACTCACGTTCGATGACGTGCTCCTCGTCCCGGCTTTCTCCGATGTTCTGCCGCGCGACACCAGCCTCAAGACCCGGCTGACCCGCAACATCTCCCTGAATATGCCGCTCGTGTCCGCCGCCATGGACACCGTCACCGAAGCCCGTCTCGCGATCGCGATGGCGCAAATGGGTGGCGTGGGCATCATCCACAAGAATCTCACGCCGGCCGAACAGGCGCGTGAAGTTGCCAAGGTCAAGCGCTTCGAATCGGGCGTCGTGCGCGATCCGATCACCGTGCCGCCGCAAATGAAGGTGCGCGACGTCATCGCGCTGTCACGCCAGCATGGCATTTCGGGCTTCCCGGTCGTCGAAGGTTCGCAACTGATCGGTATCGTCACGAATCGTGACTTGCGCTTCGAAGAGCGTCTGGACGAGCCGGTGCGCAACATCATGACGCCGCGCGAGCGCCTCGTCACGGTCAAGGAAGGCACGCCGCTCGCCGAAGCCAAGGCGCTGATGCACAGCCATCGCCTCGAACGCGTGCTGGTCATCAACGACGCATTCGAACTGCGCGGCCTGATGACGGTTAAAGACATCACCAAGCAAACCGAACACCCGGACGCGTGTAAAGACGAACACGGCAAGCTGCGCGCAGGCGCGGCGGTCGGCGTGGGCGAAGACAACGAAGAACGCGTCGAGTTGCTGGTGCAGGCGGGTGTGGACGTGATCGTCGTCGACACGGCGCACGGCCACAGCAAGGGCGTGCTCGAGCGCGTCAAGTGGGTCAAGCAGAAGTTCCCGCATGTCGAAGTGATCGGCGGCAACATCGCTACCGCTGCGGCAGCCAAGGCGCTTGTCGAATACGGCGCAGACGGCGTGAAGGTCGGTATCGGCCCGGGCTCGATCTGCACGACGCGTATCGTCGCCGGTGTGGGCGTGCCGCAAGTCACCGCGATCTCGAACGTGTCGGAAGCGCTGAAGGGCACGGGCGTGCCGGTCATCGCCGACGGCGGCGTGCGTTTTTCGGGAGACGTCAGCAAGGCGCTGGCCGCCGGCGCGAATTCCGTGATGATGGGCAGCATGTTCGCCGGCACCGAAGAAGCGCCGGGCGACGTGTTCCTGTTCCAGGGCCGCCAGTACAAGTCGTACCGTGGCATGGGCTCGGTCGGCGCGATGAAAGACGGCGCGGCAGACCGCTACTTCCAGGACAACTCCGCGAACATCGACAAGCTGGTGCCGGAAGGTATCGAAGGCCGCGTCGCCTACAAGGGCTCGGTCAACGCGATCCTGTTCCAGTTGATTGGCGGCGTGCGCGCCAGCATGGGCTACTGCGGTTGCCGCACGATCGCGGAGATGAACGACAAGGCCGAGTTCGTGCAGATCACGGGCGCGGGCTTGCGCGAATCGCATGTGCATGACGTGCAGATCACCAAGGAAGCGCCCAACTACCACGTGGACTAAACGCCAATGAAGCCATTGCTGCGCGCTGTACTCATCCTCGATGCGTTGTTGCTGCTTGCGTTCGGCCTGCTGTTTCTGCTGACGCCCTGGACTTCGTTGTACAACGCGCTGCTCTTGGTGCAAACCCAGCCGGCTCTGGTCGGGCAGGGGTTTGGCGTGGCGCTGATCGGGCTCGCGTGGCTTGCTTTGCACGCGTCGATCGACGGTTCGCTCACGTCGACGGTCGCCAAGGTCGTTGGCCATGTGAACTGGTTGACCGGCGTGCTGATGCTGGTCTGGCTGCTCGGGCTGCATACGCCGGCGCTGACCGGCTTCGGGCAGATCATTGCGGTGCTGACCGGTGTGGTGCTGCTGGTGGTCGGCCTGGGTGGTGTGCGCCTGTCGGGCGCGGTGCGGCGGCGTGAAAAGGTGCGGCTGGTTGAAGCCGCAGCCGCTGAGCGCGCCGACAAGCAGGCCGCGAAAGATGTCGCCAAAGACGCTGCCAACAGGCGCGACTCCGGTCGCGTGACGGCGGAGCCGGTCTATCGCGCCGAGCCGGTCGTCGAGCCCGTTGTGCCGGTCACACGGCCCGTGAGTCCCGTTTCCGCTGCGCCGGTCTACCCATCGGTCGACGAACCGGGTCTGACGGCCTCTGAACGCGCCGCACGCGCCGAGGCTGCAACTGCGCGCGACGATGCCCGTAACGCCGCTGCCGACGCACCTGGTGCGCCCCGGCCGCCGTTTCATGGCTGACGCGCCAAGCGCCAGAACGCCTGCCGAAGCTACCGGATTCCGTTCGCACGCGCCGCAAGCAAGTGCCTGCGATGCTGAACGGTCTACCGCGCTTTATCGTCACGCTTCATGCTCGATTGTCCCCACGTGGACTGCTTTGAATTCAACGCCGCGCTTCAAGCGCGGTATCCCGTATCCGTTCACTTTTGACTCCGTCCGCTGCCATGCATGACAAGATCCTGATCCTCGACTTCGGTTCGCAAGTCACCCAACTGATTGCACGTCGCGTTCGCGAGGCCAACGTGTATTCGGAAATTCATCCGTACGACGTCGATGCGTCGTTCATTCGCGATTTCGCGCCGAAGGGCGTGATCCTTTCCGGCGGTCCGAGCTCGGTCACCGAAACGGATACGCCGCGCGTGCCGCAAGCGGTGTTCGAACTCGGCGTGCCCGTGCTGGGCATTTGCTATGGCATGCAGGCGATGGCCGAGCAGCTCGGTGGCAAGGTCGATATCGGCCACCTGCGTGAGTTCGGCTACGCCGAAGTGCGCGCGCGCAACCATACGAGCCTGCTCGAAGGCATCAGCGACTTCACCACGCCGGAAGGTCACGGCATGCTGAAGGTGTGGATGAGCCACGGCGACAAGGTCCTCGAAATGCCGCCCGGCTTCCAGTTGATGGCCTCGACGGAATCGTGCCCGATCGCGGCAATGGCCGACGAAGCGCGCCATTTCTACGGCCTGCAATGGCACCCGGAAGTGACGCATACCGTGCAAGGCCGCGCGATGCTCGAACGTTTCGTGCTGCAGATTTGCGGTGCGAATCCCGACTGGGAAATGGGCCATTACATCGACGAAGCCGTCGCGAAGATTCGCGAGCAGGTCGGCAAAGAGCACGTGATTCTGGGTCTGTCGGGTGGTGTGGATTCGTCGGTGGCGGCGGCGCTGCTGCATCGCGCGATCGGCGATCAACTGACCTGCGTGTTCGTCGATCACGGCCTCCTGCGTTTGAACGAAGCCGAGCAGGTGATGGCAACGTTCGCTGAGAACCTCGGCGTCAAGGTGATCCACGTCGACGCGAGCGAAGTGTTCCTGTCGAAGCTGGCCGGTGTGACCGATCCGGAAGCGAAGCGCAAGATCATCGGCGCGGAATTCGTCGAAGTGTTCCAGACCGAAGCCAACAAGCTGACCGACGCAAAGTGGCTCGCGCAAGGCACGATCTATCCGGACGTGATCGAATCGGCCGGCAAGGGCAAGAAGGCGACCCAGACCATCAAGAGCCACCACAACGTGGGCGGCCTGCCCGAGACGCTGAATCTGAAGCTGCTCGAACCGCTGCGCGAACTGTTCAAGGACGAAGTGCGCGAACTCGGCGTGAAGCTCGGTTTGCCGCCGGCGATGGTGTATCGCCACCCGTTCCCGGGCCCGGGTCTGGGCGTGCGGATTCTCGGCGAAGTGCGCCGCGATTTCGCCGATCTGCTGCGTCGCGCGGACGCGATTTTCATCGAGACGCTGCGCACGTTTATCGACAAGGAAACCGGCAAGTCATGGTACGACCTGACGAGCCAGGCTTTTGCGGTGTTCCTGCCGGTGAAGAGCGTGGGCGTGATGGGTGACGGGCGGACTTACGAGTATGTGGTTGCGCTACGCGCTGTGCAGACGCTGGACTTCATGACCGCGCATTGGGCGCATCTGCCGCACGAGTTGCTGGGGCATGTGTCGAACCGCATCATTAATGAAGTGCGTGGGATTAACCGGGTGGTTTATGACATCTCGGGGAAGCCGCCGGCTACGATTGAGTGGGAGTGAGGAGGGAAATACTCCCATCCAACTACTTACATCTCGCTCGGGTATTGCCCCGATATACCGTGATTTGTAAGACTTAATTCAAATGCGGCGTTAGCCATTTGAATTCCACCATCGAAGTTTGCGCCACGAAAGGTTAGTTAAACGGATGGTGCGTCGCCCGCTTATCGCCGGGGCTCGTTACTGCGCCGGCAACAGGATTTTCGTACGACGTTCTATTTCAACCTGGGACGCTATCCTGCGAGTAGATCCTGGACATCTGGAGAGATCTCGTGGTTGGTGACGGTGCATGATCGTCCTAACCACGGGAATTCGATAGATTGTGCACCAAGCTTGCACTTCCAATTTCAAGCTTGAAACAACCCAGTCCAAGGTTGTCGACCGTGACGGGGTTTCATGTCACGATGTCTGCTCGGCACCATTCTTTTTCTTCATGATTGTTGCAATCAACGGGCGGTGAGCGGAGGTGGCGATCGCTTGTTACGGGCATAGGGGACCTTGTTAGCTCGGCGCGGAAAAGTAGCCGATTGCGCGAGTGTGCCGTGCGGTTAGATTTTCGGCTATGGAATGGACGAGGCATCGGCAGGCTGTGGGGAGGCACCTTCGGCGAATCCGGCCGCAGGCTCGCTTGCGCAGGGGATGTAGCCAGAAGCCAGGCCGCCGGCCTTACTCTCAGCGTCGTGCGATTGATCGAGTTTTTTGCCTACATTTAGTGGTCTGCAACTTGTGGGGAAATTTCTATGAGCATGGCAAGGCAACATGTTCAATCAAACATTCCGCCGTCGCTCATGCGTTGCGAACTTCCCATGTGGAGGTATCGCATCGAGGACGAGGATGAGGTTCGTTGTGTTTATTGCGGCCACGTAATGGACGATCACTATGACCTTGACCATTGGAGCGTATCGTTTGAGGACTTTGCGTCTATTCACGAAGAGGCCATAAGAGATCCAGAATTTCCCGGTCCGCCCCCTGACCACCCTCACGCAGTGCTACGCGGTGACATTGTCGAGAGAAAGGTATGTCTGCACATTTGCCCTTATTGCGGTTGGTGGATCGCCGAAGATCGAGCGGTACTACCCGCGATGCAATGGCAGCATTGGGCAGTGACCTTGGCCTCGATGTCGGTTTTGCAGGACTTGGCGCTCAACGATATTAACTTGCCCCTTCAAGAAGTGCGGCGTTATTTGATGCGCAAATTCGAAGCCAGAACGTCTACCCATCCGCGGCTCTTTGAGTTGACCGTTGCAAGTGTCTTCAGCGATTTTGGTTACGAAGCGGCTGCAACGGCTTATTCAAACGACGGAGGAGTTGACGTCGTGTTACATGATGGTTCTGGGGCAAGGATAGGTGTCCAGGTAAAAAGACAAAGAAGATCAGTGGAAGTGGAGCAAATTAGGGCATTCCTCGGGGCGTTGATAATGGGGAACTTCACGAGCGGCATATTTGTATCGTCTTCTCGCTTTCGTAGAGGCGCAGTTCGTGCAGCACAGAGAAGTTCGGAAGGCATTATGCCGATCGAACTCATCGATGCAAATCGCTTCCTTGATATGCTTGGTTCAGTCCAGTTGAGCCATGCGCCAGTGCCGGATGATTGCGGTATCACTCGCGCCGAGTCTTTGAAATTTCATTGCGTCAACTACAGTCATTTAAACACGCTCTGATAATGGACTCACTTAAAGCCGATGACACCCTACGGGTAAAACATGGTCATTTATTGGGCTTGCAAGAGTTAACCGTCCGCGACGGCGGTTCATGGCAGCGAACGAACGACGGGCTGACAAGATGCATTCGTTTCTCTGGTGGGCGGTCCATTGTTTCATGCTCTTCGCGCAGGCAGTCTTGGTGGCGACACAAAGCGCAGATGGGCGTACCGATGGGCATCGTGATGAGAGCGATTTCAGAAGTCTTCCCAGAGGTTCTCTGCTATCTCTAGCGGTCGCGGAAAGGAACCCAAGTTAAGACCGGCTGAGGTCGCGGGGTTGTTTGCTATGAAGCGCCTGTCCTGCTAGCTCTCTGCTAGCATCCCAAGGCGTGCTACCCCGGAATAGGCTCGAAGAAGCTCGCGATTTGACATACGTCACGAGCGGGCGTATCAATTTCTCACTTAATCGTCCGCGTTAAGCTCCTGCGGCGCTCCCAATGTCGGACCGAATGCGACTGAGGATGCACGAGATCGTCGCATGTGCAACATGTCGTATAGTGTGTTCCACATTTTCGTTGAATACCATGTTATCTCCATGATCCAACGTGTCTATGTAGCGAGCAGTCATACTGAAGTCGTGATGGACCATGTCAGACAGGAAAGAATAGATACTCTTGTGATATTCTTCGCCGAGTGGAAATATCCTGGCCTTTTCCGCGACGACACTACAAAATCTGAATGCCTTGAGATGCGCGATCTTGATTCTGTTCGCATCAGCTTTAAGAACCCCTTCAGAGACGTTCCGCTTTCTCCTTTTCTCACACTCGACGTCCCATTTATCCGACGACATAACCGACGCCAATTGTAAATATTGGTACATGTGCATTGGCATCAACCAATCGATGTAAAATGTTAGTGCCAACTCATGAAGCGGGCGTAGTAAGCTTGTAGCAACCATCAGTTTTCCGTTGTCGACAAGCAGCCTGATAGACTCCACATGCTCTTTTGCGCGAACCAAAACAGAGTGCAATGAATGATGGTAGTGATTCGCGTCTCTTGCGGGTTTGTGAAAAACCCTCAAATCATTCTTTGTCTTCTCCACCTCGATCTCTAGTTTGGAAAGAGCATCTGACAATGAAATTTCCTCAGATTTGAGAAAATTATGAAATCCGTTAAGACGAACTGGAGTCGCTCCCTCGATCAAGCTAATGTAGTCCTTATCGCCCCGTGGAATCGATCGTATAGTGATGGCGGATTCTTCTAGGTCGCGCGGCTTGCCCATAAGCACAACAGGGACAACAGAAATTCCGAGTTCCTCGTATGCGACATGAATCGGAGTGTCGTCGGCGCATACGTACGAAAAATCATCGTTTTTGTTGGGATTTTCGTATATATGCAAGGAAAGACGGATTCCTGATGTAATCAGATCGTTGATCGAATCGACATCATTATTTCTGATGGTTTCTTCTATCAATTCAAATTCGCTTTTCGCTGATCGCCAAAATCCACGTCGGATGCGCGATATCGACATGCGGGTATAGTGAACGTTTGTCTTTCCGCTGAGAAATGCCACATATCTCGAAGTAAAAATTGGATCATTCTCAACATCGTCTCTCACTATGATCTTATTCGGCGGGATCTGGAATGTGGGGATTGAGCGAACAACGTTGAAAGGATTTGCGCTGGCGATGGGTTTGATTTCTTTCATGCTTTTATTGCGCGCTGTGTTGTTTAAGTGGTTCGGGGAAATTTACTACGATTTGCGTATTGAAAATGACAACTCGTTGGCCACCCGCTAGATCCGCGCGCTAGCGTCTGTTTGTACTCGGCGACAGAGCGGATGCGTACGCTCGCGTATCGCTTGTGCGACTGGCACAACGCTAAAGTGGACGCGAACGGACTCGGGCGCCCAATCCGAAATTTGGCCAGTAAAGGGCGACGCTCGATACCGAACGGACCGTTTGCACTGGCGTCCGGCTTCTTAAAGGTGCTGTTGCATGCCGGTCGTGTTCGCAAGGAAGGTTGTCGGTTTGATCACTTCCGATCAGCGCGGCAAGTACGGAGCCCTGGTTCCGGCTATTGCATCCGTTCAACCGCGGGCGCCTCCTACTTCTATGAGTTGAAGGCGTTACTCCAGCGATTGCAGGAGCAACCACAGGCGTTAGATGGCCCGTATGCTGAGCATGGCCACGTCTTGCAACTAGCCTTGCGTGAACTAGATTCACCTTCTGCAACATGCGCTGATCAGAAGTCCTCAAGCGTTTGCTGCAGCGTCGGCACTCTCTATGACCTCGAGGCTTTGGCGCTTGTGGCGGGTGCGAGGAACATAGGTTCTACGCGGTCTATCTGAAGCAAAACAGGCCCGTGAGGCCCATTCGGCGGATCGTGAGCCGCTGACGGATTCGATGTCAGGCGTGTACCGCACTGCTAGGACGAGTACGGCCTTTTGAGCTCGCGCTGCCAGCGCGTTTCGCGACTGGCCGTGCTTTCTTTGCCACTACGGCCTTCGTCGCGGTTTTGGCTTTTGCGGCCGCCTTTGGCACTGCTTTGGTCTTTGCCAGCGTGAGGTGCAACCCCATCGCGACGATCACCTTCATGATCGTCGCGAACTCGGCATTTCCTTTGTTGGAGAGCGCGCGGTACAACGCTTCACGCGCGATACCCGACTCGCGTGCGAGTGCCGTCATACCACGTGCCTTGGCAACGTCACCAAGTGCTGCCTGAATCTCAACCGGATCCCCGCCTTCAAACGCTTGGGCGAGATACAGCCGGTAGTCGTTTTCATCTTTCAGGTACTTCGACGCGTCGAACTCCATCAACTCGCTGACTTTCATGTCAAAACTCCAAATCTTTCGCGATGACCTTGGCGCGCTTGATGTCTGCGGCCTGCGTGGACTTGTCGCCACCGCATAAGATGATCACCAGCACATCGCCACGCTGCTTGAAATAGACACGGTAGCCTTTGCCCACATCGATCTTCATTTCCGAGATGCCGTCGCCTACGGCACGCCAATGTCCAAGGTTGCCTAGCCGTGCCCGGCTGAGCCGACCGACGATCGCCATCGCCGCCTGGCGGTCCCGCACGCGCGATAACCAACTGTCAAATTCGGCCGTAATGATCAGCTTCGTCATGCTCGGATTGTAATCCATGGGTTACGGAATATCAAACGCTCGCGCTGACGGGTAAAACGCTGTTAATCGTTGGGCATGGGCCGATCGTCCGAACGAGGATCGCATTGGACGGAGCCTGACGGTATCGATGACGGTATCGCGGCCAACAATCGTATTGACATGCCTCGTTATGGCGATTCTGCGGAAAAAACGGCATCAATCGTCCGATGCAGTCGATTGAAAGCCGTTGGGTGCCGACAGGAATATCCGGTACCACTGACGGTATCGACGTCACATGAGCGGCGGAAACGCCGTCCACACAAGGCTCCAGCGTCGGATTGACAATCGAGTGGGAGTAGGGGTAATTCTGTTTTAAATCAACGGGTTACGATGTCCGATAAATAACGCTCGCCCAATTCTAAATTGGGCAGGGTCGGTTAGTAACCTGTTGAAAATTTGGAGATTTTTTATTCCATCTTGTCTTTTCTGGGTTCCGCGAGCGCAATTTGGCGGTATTTCTGACGGTATTCGCGGACAGTCTCCACAGAGGTGCTTGATGCCGTCAGAGGGATTATTGGTATCTGCGATGGCATCTGGAACAGTGTGATAGGCACTCGACAGTTGCTACGTCGATGACGCTGGGAGGCACGGATTGCGCAGGTGCTCGGGACCCTCGTCAAATTTGCAGAATTTTGACCCGCAAGTAATAAGGATTGCTATTCATTGAAGGTGGTTCGCTCCCTCGTCGAGCGTCCCATGCCGACCATCCACCGGACGGCCCAGTAGAGCGAGCGACGGTTGTACTTAAAAAGTTGTCGTTGTGGTTGGCGAAACCCTTATGGCGGCTCGGGTTGATCGAGCGGGAAAAGGGGCAAACCGACCGCCTGAATTGTTTCCTTCATCATTGACATTTCTTCAATAGTAGATATATTCTACAAATTCGAGCACCCTGCGTCTCTGACGACGCGCCAAGGGCGTTCGGCTGGCAATCGTTTCGTTTGGGTATGACCTGGGAGTCAGATTGCTTTCTGGTTCCTCACGCTTCGCGACATGCATTATGGACTGCTGATTTATGAATGCGTTCGGCATGTTCCGTGCTCTCGATCGAAATCAAGTCGTAAGGGTTCAAAGCGGGCCCAAAAGCTGTCTTCACCGAAATCTCTAGAACAGAAGGAGTTAACCATGACTATTCAATTGCATAACCCAGCTGGAATCGCGCCACCGTTCTCATGCTACAGCCATGGCGCGTCGGTGCCGGCTGACGCGCGCTGGCTGTATGTCTCGGGCCAGGTTGGCGTTACGACTGATGGCATCGTTCCAGATGACCCCGTGAAGCAGATCGAACTGGCCTGGGACAATCTACTGGCGGTGCTGGCCGATGCCGGTATGGGCGTGACCGATCTGGTCAAGGTCGACGGCTTTATCACCCGGCCGGACCTCGTGCCTCATTATCGAAAGGAGCGCGAGCGGCGAGTGGCTGGTCACGCCGCTGCTACCACCATGGTCATCGTCGCCGGCTTGGCGGAACCCAACCTGCTCGTGGAGATTCAGGCGGTCGCAGCCCGTTAGGCATCGCGCCCTGTGCGTCAGCGGCGCGTCGGGCACTTCTCGATGGAGGTGCCCGCTACTCAATCAGGCCGTCGCCGTGTCGTTGCATGTCAGGCAACAGCGCTTCTCGCGTGACGTCCACGCAACCATTCAAGCGCGAGCAGCAGGCTCGTCGAGAACAGGATCAGGATCGTCGCCAGCGCAGCGATGGTTGGGCTGATGTTCTCGCGGATGCCAGTGAACATCTGGCGCGGCAGCGTCGTCTGGTCGGCGCCCGCGAGGAACAGCGTGACCACCACTTCGTCAAACGATGTCGCAAAGGCGAAAAGCGCACCTGACATCACACCAGGTGCGATCACCGGCAGCGTGACGCGGAAGAACGTCTCAACCGGATTTGCGCCCAGCGACAGGCTCGCACGCACGAGGTTATGGTTGAAGCCCTGCAGTGTTGCCGCGACGGTCGTGACGACGAACGGGGCGCCGAGCGCCGCATGCGCGGCGATCAGACCGGTATAGGTGTTCGCGAGTCCGAGCGGGGCGAAGAACAGGTACATGCCGACGCCGACCACGACGACCGGCACGATCATCGGCGAGAGCAGCACAGCCATCAGCAGACCTTTGCCGTGGAAGTCGGCCTTAGTGAGGCCGATCGCAGCGAGCGTACCGAGCACGGTCGCGACGACGGTCGCCGATGGCGTGACGATAAAACTGTTCTTCGCGGCCATCCGCCACTCGTCCGAACTGATCAGGTGCTCGTACCAGCGCATCGAGAAGCCCGGAATCGGATAGACGAGAAATGTGCTCGACGAGAACGACAGCGGCACGATCGCGAGGACCGGCAGGATCAGATACAGCAGCGTCAGCACGACGAGCACGCGCAGCGCGACGTACCACGCCCGCTCGGCGAACGACATATGCGGCGCGAACAGCGGCCTGGCAAGTTTCATGGTCAGATTCTCCTTGTTTCGCGTAATCGTCGGCTCAACTGAGGCTGAGTTTTGAGCGCGTGAACCGGCCGTACACCGCGTACAGCACCAGCGTTGCCGCGAGCAGCAGCCCGCCGAGCGCGCACGCCATGCCCCAGTTGATCGTATCGTTCGTGTAGTAGGCGACGTAGTAGCTGACCATCTGGTCGTCCGGGCCGCCGAGCAGTGCAGGGGTGATGTAGTAGCCGATCGCGAGAATGAACGCGAGCAGCGCGCCGGCGGCGACACCCGGATAGGTCTGCGGCACGTACACTCGCCAGAACGCCGCGAACGGATGACTGCCGAGCGATACGGCCGCGCGCTGGTAGGTCGGCGGAATCGACTTCATCACGCTGTAGAGTGGCAGGATCATGAATGGCAGCAGGATGTGCGTCATCGAGATGTACACGCCGACGCGGTTGAACAGCAGCGCCAGCGGTTGCGCGATCAGCCCGCTGCCGATCAGCGCCTTGTTGACGAGCCCGTCGTTTTGCAGCAGCACGATCCACGCCGCGACCCGCACGAGCACCGAGGTCCAGAAGGGAATCAGCACGAGGATCATCACGAGATTCGCGCGGCGCTCGGACAGTCGCGAGACCCAGTACGCGAGCGGATAGCCTAGCAGCAGCGCGAACAGGGTGACCGCCATGCCGATCAGGAACGTGCGGCCGAAGATTGTGAGGTAGATCGACTGCTCGGGATCTGCGTGCACGATATGGCTGAAGCCGTCCTGCTTGTGGTCGAGTGCGGCGAGCAGATAGAACGGCGAGATCTGGCTGCCGTTTTTCGCGATCGCCTGCAAGTAGGTGGCGTCGCCCCAGCGCGCATCGAACTCGATCAGCTTCTCGCGCGTCTGCGCGGGCGTCAGCGGCTGGTCGCTGCTGCCCTTGAGCGGCATCGCGCGCGCCGTTTTCGCCACGAACGAACGAAAGCCGGGAATTTCCAGGTTCAGACGCGACGCGAGCGTACCCATTCCGTCGGTGCCGGCGAGCTTCGTCATGTCGGCTGCGAGCGCGGCGTAGGCCGCGTCGGGTGGTGGCACGTGACGGTCCCAGCCCGACAACGCCGCGACTGTGTTCGGCAGCGCCGTCGCGATCTCGGGGTTCTGCACCGCGCGTGTGAGCAGCGCGCCAATCGGCACGACGAAGATGAGCAAAACGAAGATCGCGAGCGGCGCGATCAAGAGGAGCGCCATCGCCCGTTTACGAGCCCCGGCTAAGCGGAGTTCGCGCTTGAGCGCGGCCGTCGACAGTGTCGACGAGGAAGGGGCGATCGTCATCGTATTCAACGTTTTTCTCCGGCCGGACCGCGACCCGGCGGAATGCCGCACGACGCGATGCGCGCCGCGCGGCCGGTTGGGTCAGAAAAACATCCGCACGCTTACTTCGCGGCCCATGCGGCGAAGCGCTGCTCGAGTTCGTCGCCGTGATCGGTCCAGAAGCCGATGTCCTGCAGGGTTGCGTCTTTGGCGTTGGTCGGCGAGTTGGGGAGGTTCGCGAGAGTCTTGGCGTCGAGCGATTTGAGCGCCACGACATCTGCCGGGCCATACGCGATATGTTGCGTGAACGCCACCTGCGATTTGGGCGTGAGCGTGTACGCAATGTACTGCTCGGCGAGCGCCTTGTTCGGCGTGCCCTTCGGAATCACCCAGTAGTCGAGGTCGTATATGCTGCCGTTCCACATGACCTTCAGGTTCTGGCCTTCTCTTTGTGCGGCGTCGATGCGGCCGTTGAACGCGGTCGACATCACGACATCACCGGCGACGAGGAACTGCGGCGGCTGCGCACCCGCCTCCCACCACTGGATGTAGGGTTTCAGCTCGCCGAGCTTCTTGAACGCACGATCCTGGCCGGTCTTCGTGGCGAGCACCTTGTACACGTCCTTTGGTGCAACCCCGTCGGCCATCAGCGCGAATTCGAGGTTGTAGCGCGCGCCTTTGCGCATTGCGCGCTTGCCGGGGAATTTCTTGATGTCCCAGAAATCGGCCCAGCTGGTCGGCGCCGTCTTGAGTTTGTCGGCGTTATAGGCAAGTGCCATCGACCACACAACGAAGCCGACCCCGCAGGTCTGCGGCGCTTCAGGGACCAAATCCGACTTCTTCGCGATCTTCGACCAGTCGAGCTGTTCATACAAGCCCTCATCGCAGCCGCGGTTCAGCTCACCCGACTCGACCTCGACGACGTCCCAGTTGACGTGCTTTGCCTCGACCATGGCCTTCACCCTGGCCTGCTCGCCGTTGTACTCGACGACAGTGACCTTGTTGCCGGTCGCTTTTTCAAACGGCTCGTTGAATGCGATGTTCTGCACTTGCCCCCAACTGCCTCCGAAGTTGACAACCGTCAGTTCCGCAGCGGATGCGGGTGCTCCGGACATCACCAGCGTGAGCGCGAGCACCGTGCAGGGCGCGGCAAAGTTTGCTCGAGTGATCATGGTTCCTTCTCCTCAATGACGAAAACGAATCGTTGTGTCGGACTGGCCAGCGTAGAAATCGTGTAGACAGCTACGCAAAAACGCGCAGATGTTCAGGCGCGAATGCGAGTGTCACGGGCGCGCCGGGTGCAAATCGTTCAAGTGCACCGGTACCGATCGGTACCTTGACGAAACATTCGTCTTGCCCTTTGAACGCGCAGCGCATCCGCACGTGGTCCCCGAAATAGATCAGACTGCGAGCCTCTCCCGCCAGCGCGTTTGCCGCTGCGTCGTTCGCTCGATCGCTGCCGTACACTACGTTCATGCGCTCGGGGCGAATGCATGCGATGGCGGAGGCGCCCGCCGCCGCGTTGCCGATATTGCGGCCGACGAGCCGCGTTCCGTCGTCAAGCCGGAAGTCGCAAAATTCGCCGTCCACTGACGCGATCGTCCCGCGCAACCGGTTGCTGTCGCCGACGAAGTTCGCCACGAACTCGTTGCATGGCGATTCGTACATACGGTCTACGGTGTCGAGCTGCTGCACGACGCCTTTGTCGAATACCGCGACCCGGTCTGACATGGTGAGCGCCTCGTCCTGATCATGTGTGACGTAGACGAACGTCAGGCCGAGTTCTGCGTGCAGGGACTTCAGCTCGTACTGCATGTGCTCGCGCAGTTGCTTGTCGAGCGCGCCAAGCGGCTCGTCCATGAGCACGAGCTTGGGTTTGGACACGAGTGCGCGTGCGAGCGCGATGCGCTGCTGCTGGCCACCTGACAGTTGTGCCGGATAGCGCTTCTCGAAGCTTTCCATGCGTACCATCCTCAGGGCTTCGTTCACACGCGCGGCACGTTCGGTAGCAGGCACCTTGCGCACACTGAGGGGATACGCCACGTTCTGTCCTACCGTCAGGTGCGGAAACAACGCATAGTTCTGAAACACCATGCCAATGTCCCGCTTGTGAGGGGGGACGTTGTTGAGCAGCTTGCCGTCGAGGTGGATCTCGCCACCGGTAGGAAATTCGAAGCCTGCAAGCATCATCAGGCAGGTCGTCTTGCCGGAGCCCGAGGGTCCGAGCAAGGTGAGAAATTCTCCGCGGTAGATATCGAGATCGAGCGATTTGACGACGAGCGACTCGCCATCGTAAGTTTTCCTAACGCTTCGAAAGCTGACAATCACTTCCTGAGTCTTCGGCACAGCTGCCTCCGTTCAACGCGACAATTACCAACAGAATGCGGAGCGAAGCGGCGAGGTCAACCCGCGTCTGTGAGAGCCCGCTCCGCAACCTCGTCCACGGCCTGCTTCACGATGCCAACGATCTCGTCTGCCTCGTCGCGGCTCATCACGAGCGGCGGTGCGAAACCGAGGATGTCGCCGTGCGGCATGGCGCGCGCGATCAGACCTCGCTGCAGCGCGGCTGCGGCAACCCGCGGCCCGATCTTCAGAGCCGGGTCGAAGGGCTTGCGCGCCTCCTTGTCTGCCATGAATTCCAGCGCAGCCAGCATGCCCGTGCTGCGCACCTCGCCCACCAGCGGGTGTGAGCCGAACGCTTCACGCAGTTGCGCGCCGAAGTAAGAGCCAACTTGCGCGGCGTTTTCCACCAGCTTTTCGCGCTCGATGATCGTGAGATTGGCGAGCGCCGCGGCCGCACACACCGGGTGCCCGGAATAGGTCCAGCCATGTCCCATCGGTCCGTGCTCCTGCGAGCCCCGCGCAATCACATCCCAGACCTTTTCGCCCACGATGACACCTGAGAGCGGCGCATACGCGCTCGTGAGTCCCTTCGCAACGGTGATGAGGTCGGGCTGGATGCCAAAGTGCTGCGCACCCATCTTCGAGCCGAGCCGGCCGAAGCCGCACACGACTTCGTCGCAGATCAGGAGAATGTCGTGCTTTTTCAGCACCTGCTGGATCGCGGGCCAGTAGCCGGCTGGAGGCGGCAAGATCCCGCCGGTGCCCATTACAGGCTCACCGATGAAGGCTGCGATTGTGTCGGCACCTTCACGTTTAATCAGCTTTTCGAGTTCGTCCACGCAGTACGATACGAACGCGGCCTCATTCATTCCCGTGGGCGCCTTGCGATACCAGTGGGGGCAGACCGTGTGCTTCACGCGCTCGATCGGTAGATCGAAATGCTGATGGAAGCTCGGCAGGCCCGTGAGACTGCCCGTCACAATGCCCGAGCCGTGATAGCCGCGCTCGCGCGAGATGATCTTCTTTTTGTTCGGGCGGCCCAGCACGTTGTTGTAGTACCAGACGATCTTGATCTGCGTTTCGTTCGCGTCCGAGCCGGACATGCCGTAGTAAACCTTCTTCATGCCGGCCGGCGCCCACTCCATGAGGCGCGAAGACAGCTCGATGATTGCGTCCGACGAATGGCCGACGTAGGTGTGGTAATAGGCAAGCTGCTTTGCCTGCTCATACATGGCGTCGGCGACTTCGGTACGGCCATAGCCGATGTTCACGCAGTAAAGTCCCGCAAAGGCGTCGATGTATTGCCGGCCTTCATGATCTTCGATGCGGATGCCGCTGCCGCCGCGCACGATCTTGCCCGGCAGCGCGCCGCTTTGGTGATCGTGAGCGTGCGTGGACGGATGCATGAAATGCGCACGGTCCTGCTCGAACAGTGCGTCGATCGATTGAGTCATGTCGTCTCCTGATTCGGGCTCGAGCCGTGGCTTGGGTAGCGAGGCGCTGGCCCGGATAACAATGGTTTTATTGCATTGCACAGCGAATTTCTTCGGAAACCACCTAAATCGTCTTACATGGTAGACACAATCTACTATGGAAGATACACTAGCAGACAGAAAGTGAGCCATCAAGCGTTTTCAAAAAAGCTTGTGACGATGCGCTAGACTCTCGCCGACCCCCTTATGAACAGTCATAGATGAACAGTCTTATGGAACTTCCACCTGAAGCTGCAGGCGACCACGACGAGTTAAATCAGGAGTTTGGGCGCCGCATGCGCGCGCTGCGGGAGCGCGGCGAGCTGACACTCGAAGAGCTGGCGACGAGATCTGGCGTGAGCCGGGCCATGCTTTCAAAGGTCGAGCGAGGCGAAAAGAGTCCGACCATCGGGGTAGCAAAACGGATCGCGCACGCCCTCGAGACGACACTGAGCTTCCTTACCGGCGGCGTCGAGGATCGGCAAGCCGTAGCGGTAGTTCGGCGTGAACAGCGGCATATTTTCCGGGACAGCGAAACCGGCTTCGAGCGCCACATTCTTTCTCCGACCATGGTTGGTAGCCAGGTCGAGTTGCTCCAGCACTGGCTGCCGGCCGGCGTGTCCACAGGCATGATGCCGGCTTACCGAAGCGGAACAGAAAAGCACGTGACAGTGGCAGAAGGGGAGTTGATCGTTTCGTTGCCGGGCCAGGAAATTCGCTTGTCGGAAGGTGACACTCTGTTCTTCGAGGCCAGGGTCGAGCACGCCTTCAGCAATCGCTCCAGAAAGCATTGCTCCTATTACCTGGTCATCTCCCGGCGCGACGACAAGTAAGTCGGGCAAGCTGTGGCCGCCCAGAAAGGGTGGCCGTTGACATTCTCCTATCGTAGATATATTCTACTTGCACATCCCGGAAAGTGCCGGGAACCAGCCTCGCGGGTGTCTCGTTCCTTTGATCGCCCAGGTCGTGCCATCTCTTCATCCCGCTTTAGCAGTTTTCATAAGGAGTGCAAATTGGAAAACGCAAACCCGAATCTTGAAGTAGGGGAGCTCGACCTGAAGTTGGCCAATCTCCGCATCGGTGGTGCATTTGCCCTCGGCGCCGAGCTCGACGGCCGGATCGTGAATATCACGCAGGCTGGCGCTAACTTCGAGTTGCCGGCGCCGGCTGATATGGACGATTTGCTTCAGAACGACCGTGCTGCCGACGTATCGGCGATCGTGAACCGCCTTCGGCAGGACGGCGGAATCGAATCGGTTGAGGTACGTGAGGCTGCTTTCGCTCCCCTTGTCACGCGGCCGCGGAAGATCATCTGCGTGGGGTTCAACTACCAGGCGCATGCGGCGGAGACGGGAACGCCCATTCCCAAGGCGCCGCCAATCTTTAGCAAGTTTGCGAACGCACTCAATCACCATGACGGCGACATTGAACTGCCTACTATGGTAGACAAGGAGTTCGACTACGAGACGGAACTCGTGATTGTGTTCGGGCGGAAATGCAAGAACGTGTCGAAGGAGAATGCGCTATCCGTTGTTGCGGGCTACGCGGTCGGTAATGACTTCAGCGCCCGAGGTCTGCAGAACATCACGACGCAGTTTACGGCGGGGAAAATGTCGGATGGTTTTGCTCCGCTGGGCCCCTGGCTCGTTACCCGGGATCGCGTGCCGGACCCGAACAACCTGAGGTTGCAAACCTGGGTGAACGGCGAAATCAGGCAGGACAGCAGCACCGGCGAAATGATCTTCGACTGCCGCGAGATCATCCGCTACGTGGCCAGCATCATGACGATCGAGCCGGGCGACATTCTGTTTACTGGGACGCCGCCGGGGGTGATCTGGGGGAAAAAGGTGCCGCGCGACGAGCGTCAATGGCTTAAAGCGGACGACAAAGTGGTGTCCGCGATCGAAGGGCTCGGTGAGCTCGCCATTCATCTTCGCTGAGAACGGGGCAGCCATGAGCCATGACGCGACGATCGAGCGACTGTACGTTCTCGACGCAGGCATAGCGCAGGTCGACGATGCCTCGATTTACTCTCCCGGATTCAATGTCGGCAAGCCGATGACGTTAAGCTGCAATGCGTATCTCATCCGCCATCGCGGACAATGGATGCTATGGGACACCGGCACCCAGGACGATCTGATCGGCGAGCCGGAAGGCCGGATCATCGCCCACGGTATCCGCGGAACGATCAGCAAGACGATCGCGTCGCAACTTCAGGAAATCGGGGTTGAGCCTGATGAAATCGGTACGCTGGCGCTTTCGCATGCGCATTACGACCATGTGGGCAATTGTCGGCTGTTCACGAAGGCCGAGTGGATCGTGCAGACGGCTGAATATGAAGCCATGTTTGGCCCGGATCCTGACGCTTTCGGATTTAGGCCTGAGCTGTACGGCATGCTGCGTAACAACAGGCTCAGGTTGATCGAGGGCGACCACGACGTTTATGGAGACGGCGCCGTCCGTATCATTTTCACGCCCGGCCACACCCCTGGCCATTGCTCGCTGTTGCTGAATCTTCCCGAGACCGGGCGAGTCGTGTTGAGTGGCGATATTGCTCACAATCGGCGTAACTTCCAATGCAGATGCGTTCCTTCTTTCAATGTCGACGCACAGCAGTCAATTGCGTCGATGAACAGGGTCGAAGAGCTTTTGGCGGCTGAAGGTGCGACGTTATTCGTCAATCATGATATTGCCCAGAATGCAACCTTGCCCCATGCACCTGACTGGCTCTCCTGATTGTGTATGTATTGGTCGGCGTCCGCACGGTGCAATGTTCGATTACGCGCATCGCATTGGAACGGCACAATTCGCAGCTGTTCGGCGGCGTCGTCCACAACGACGCCACGCGAGAACGTAATCTTGACGTGTAGATTGACCCGGAGCGCGGTTTCATGCTGTTCGATTCCGACAGCTTGGTCGTGGAGCTCGAGGCGGTGCCGAGCGTGCCGCTCGATATCGAAACCGGTCTTCGCGGGGAACGGCCAAGCACTTCTCGCATTGCTGATAACAGCGCGGGGATGCCAGGTCGTTCTGGCGCTGCTATCCCGTGCTGGCGAAGGCCGGCAATATTGGGCGACTCGGATCATGCCTTACTCAAGCTCTGCCTGGATCGCGTTGGATGGTCGCTGACGGTATCGATGACGGTACTCCGCAGAAGTCGTATTCGGATGCCCAGTTTTCGTAATGTTTGAACGAAAGCGCACATTGACTCTCCGATGCAGTCTGTCCAAAGCCGATAACTGCCGACTGGATTTTTCGGTATGGCTGACGGTATCGTCGCTACCCGACTGGGCGGAAAGGCCGTCTCCAGAAGGATCCCGGCCACCGATTGACGATCGAGTGGGAGTGATTCAAGGTGCTCCCGGGTCGTTCCGGGAGGTCCGGTTTTTCCTGTTTCTCCTTTAAAAAAGATGAGGTTATTGTCCGGTGTGGTCTGCTGTGATCCGGGCAATACCTGGTGGAAATGTCGGTATCGGTGACGGTACCGACATTTCTTCCTCGGACGGCCTTGTCCGATACCGTCAAATCAGTCTGACGGTATCGGTTGACGGTATACGTTCGAGGAGTCCCTATGCTCACAGACATGCAGTTGCGAGCGCTGAAGCCGGCCAAGAAGATCTACAAGGTTGCCGATCAGCGGGGGCAATATGCAGCAGTGATTCCTGCAGGCGCGGTGAGCTTCCGGTACGGACTACCGGGTGAACGGTCGCCGGGAAACCCTGGTTATCGGCCGCTACGATCCATCACTTTAAGCACGGAAGCCACGCAAGCCAGACGAACTCGGATTCGCAATGGCTATAGCCTCCCGGAAGCCCGGCTTCTACGCGACCAAGTCTACGGAGCAATCCAGCGCGGAGAGAGTCCTTCACGTTCGAAAGTCGAGAAACGGGTCGAGGCGACCGAGGTGCTAACGTTTGGTAAGTGGGCGGAGAAATACTTTGTGGAGACTGCTCTTGCCGACTCCACACGAGCGATGCGCAAATTGGTATAAGAGCGGAATCTCACGTCGGAATTTGGCCGGCTGAAGTTGGAAGAGATCACGCCCGCACGATTGATGGCGCGCTGCGAGAAGATCAAGGGGAGGGGCGCCGCGGCCCCTGCCGTGCGGGCGCGCGACATCGTTCTGCAGGTCTATCGTTTCGTGCAGGCGCGGGGACTAAAGGTGGACAATTCCGAAGGAACGGATGAAGGCCGGTCTCCCCCACATTGTCTATCTGAGTCAACAGGCTCTGGACATTCTGGTCGCATTCAAGACATGCTTCGGAGCGAGTTCGTACGTGCATTCCGGCCGCTATGAGACGGCCTCCCCAATAAGTTCGGCGACTCTGAACCGCGTCATTGACCGCACGGTCAAGCTGATACGCGACGGCGGGGCAGATTTTGATCCTTTCACGGTGCACGATCTGCGTCGGACGGCCAGCACGCTGTTGCACGAAGCAGGGTTCAACACCGACTGGATCGAGAAATGCCTCGCTCACGAACAGCGTGGCGTGCGCGCGGTCTACAACAAGGCGGAGTATGCAGAGCAGAGGAGGGCGATGCTCCAGGCGTGGGCAGATATGCTGGACGGCTGGATTGCTACGAATCCAAAGGCGAAGGGCGAAAGGCCATAGCTGACTGATGTTCGAAGCGCCGTGGTATGGGGCGAAGAGACCACGGTGCCGGGCGACACAAGATCCGGCAGCCGTCTCTCCAGTCTTTCGTTGTCAGCGCCGTTTCTCCCGATCACGGCTGCCTCGCCCTTGGTCTCGCCGCCCCTCTACCCGCGCCCTGAGTCTGAAAGTTGTCCACCCGATCAGCGAACCCGCGGTTTTGCTCGACAGACTTTGATTTCCGGGTAACCCGGTAACGGCAGCCGCGCAACTCTCTCTGCCTCGACGCGCTTGAGTCCAAGTGCCTGTAGCACGACCGCCGCAGCGCGCTCCGCGAAGTGCTGTTCTCCGAGTCCAGATGGCTTCTGCCCTTGGACGGCTGGTGTGACGGAGGCGGAAAAGTGCATTTCAGCGGCGATCGCCGCGAAGATGATGCCCGTAACGGAAATGAGACACAGAAAGTGGTCCGAGACGACAAAGCGTCTCGCGGAAATGCCACTTTGACTATCGCGCAGCAAACGCTGACCGAGACCCCAGTTCAGCGCATGCACCGAAAAACCCTCGCGGATCAGGAGCTGTCCCCACACCGGCTCGCGGCGGGCGCGCATCAGCGTATGGCGGACACAGATAGCGACCACTTCGGCCGGGTCGGACAGTCCGCTGGCCAGGCGATCAAGCGTATCGGCGAACTCTTCGAACACCCACTCGACGAGCGCGGCGAAGATCCCTTCCTTCGACTCGAAGTGATTGTAGAAGGAGCCGAAACCGACGTCGGCGGCCTCGGTAATGTCGTTGATGGTCACTGAACCTATCCCTTTTTCGGCCGTTAGCCTGAGCGCAGCGTCGAGCAGGCGGGTTCGAGTCTTCCGCTTGCGGCGGGCGCCGCGCGGCTGCCGCCCTTCGGTCGCCTCGGCCGGAGCTGGCAGCTTTTGTTTGCGCTGCCGGGTTGCACGGGAGTTCGGGGTATCAGGCATCTCGGTTCCAGATTTCTGTATCGTCATATTTTAGATTTACACGTCATAGTTGACAATATAATCAGTTATGGGTTTAATGTCACTGTCGCGAACGGATCAGCGACCGCATGGACAGACGAATTGAGTTGCGACGGTGCCTGGAACAGGGAGTTGCAGCGCTGAAAATGAGTCGTCCACTGCCATCCAGATCCACCAGCGCCGGGCTGGGGGGCGAGGACATGTTTTACGCTCGTTCTCTAGCTGTTTCGTGGGGAGTGGCCGCGTGCGATGACGAAGTACGAAGAGTTGCAAGCGGCTTGTATCAGACAAAGCGAGTAGGAATACTAAGTTGTAGGTATGCCGGATCTAGTGCTCGCGCACTTTGCAAAGCATGCTGCCAGACGCACCGTGTCTTCCGATGCCTCGCCCATTTTATTGCTGGACCATCACCTGCCTTGTGAACATCGTGAAACTTTCCGGTCTTAACGCGCAGACGCTTGCGCGTCCTTTCCTGCCGTCCGTCGTCCGACCATCCCTCCGGGGACGTCTTCTGATTGCGGCTTGCGGCGCAATGCTGCTAGCGGCCTGCCACCAGCGCGAAACCGTCGCTCCCGAGCTCAAGCCCGTCGTTGCTGTCACGGTTCATCCCGACGGGCGCACGGCGAGCGCCTCATTGCCGGCTCAGATACAGGCGCGGTATTCGACGCCTCTTTCGTTCAGGATTGGAGGCAAGGTCACCGAACGGCGGGTGCGCATCGGCGATACCGTCAAGTCGGGACAGACCGTTGCGCTGCTCGACCCTACCGACCTGCGCAACAACCTGGCCAGCGCGCGAGCGCAGCTCGACGCCGCCGAACATCGTCTCGTGTACGCCAAACAGCAACTCGATCGAGATAAAGCTCAGGCGCAGGCAAACCTGATTGCACCCGCGCAGATGGAGCAGACCCAGGACGCCTACGCTTCCGCCCTCGCGCAGCGCGATTCGGCGCTCGCCCAGATGGCGCTCGCCACGGATCACCTGCGCTACGCCACGCTCACGGCAGACCACGACGGCGTCATCACGTCGGAGGACACCGACACCGGCCAGAACATTCAGGCAGATCAAGCCGTCTATCACCTCGACTGGACGGGAGACGTGGATGTTGTCTGCGACGCGTCCGAGCGGACGATTGGCGCATTGACCGTCGGCAGCAATGCGCGCGTGAGCCTGTCTGCGCTGCCTGGTAAGACCTTCGAGGCGCGCGTGCGCGAGGTGTCGCCCGCCGCCGACCCGCAAAGCCGCACCTGGCGCGTGAAGCTCACGCTGGCCGCGCCGAGCCCCGAAGTTCGCCTCGGCATGACGGCGAATGTTGCGTTCGATGCCGCCAGCGACGCGGCAACGGCACGTCCGTTCGCGCTGCCTGTGACGGCGCTCTTTCACAAAGGCGACGACCCCGCTGTGTGGGTGGTGCACGCGGGCAGCGACACCCTTGAGCTGCGCCCTGTCAGCATCGCGCGCTACGACGAACGCACGGTCTCTGTCACCGGCGGCCTGCACGACGGCGACCGCGTCGTGATGCAGGGCGTGCACGCAGTGAGCGCAGACCAACACGTGCAGGTGGTGGCCCCGTTGCATCCCGAGGATTTTTCGTCATGAACCCACGCGACCGTGAAACCGCGCATGAAAGCGCGACCGTCACCCCGTCCGACTCCGAGGCACATGGCGAAGGTGGCTTCAATCTCTCCGCGTGGGCGTTGCGCCATCAGCAGTTGGTGATCTTTCTGATCGGGCTTGCAACCCTGTTCGGCGTGATCGGTTATACGCAGCTTGCCCAGTCGGAAGACCCGCCGTTCACGTTCCGGACCATGGTGGTCAAAACTTACTGGCCGGGCGCGACTGCCCGCGAGGTGCAGGAACAGATCACGGACCGGATCGGCCGTCAGTTGCAGGCGGCACCGTATGTCGACAACATCAAGAGCTACTCACGGCCCGGCGAGTCGATGATCTTCTTCGCCATGAAGGATTCGGCCCCGGTCAAGGAGGTCCCCGAGACCTGGTACCAGGTGCGCAAGAAAGTGGGCGACATCTCGGCGACGCTGCCCAAGGGGACGGTTGGACCGTTTTTCAACGACGAGTTCGGTGACGTCTACACAAACATCTACGCGCTTGAAGGCGACGGCTTTACGCCTGCGCAACTGCACGACTACGCAGACCAGTTGCGCACGGTCCTGCTGCGCGTGCCCGGCGTCGCCAAGGTCGACTACTTTGGCGACCCGGACCAGCACATCTTCGTCGAGATATCGAATGCAGAGCTGACGGGGCTCTCTATCACGCCGCAGCAGCTCGCCCAGGCAATCGACGCACAAAATACCGTTACGCCCGTTGGCACCATTACGACGGTGGACGACCGGGTGTTCGTGCGACCGAGCGGCGCGTTCAAGGACGTGCAGGCGCTTGCGGACACGCTCCTCACCGTGAACAAACGCACGTTCCGGCTCGGCGACATCGCAAAGATCACGCGTGGCTACGACGATCCGCCCGTCACCCAGATGCGCGTCGGGGGGCAGGCGGTGCTCGGCGTCGGCGTGACGATGCAAAAAGGCGGCGACGTGATCAGCCTCGGCAAGGCGCTCGACGCTAAAACCGCCGAACTGCAGGCGGCCATGCCGGCGGGACTCAAGCTGGCTCCCGTCTCGAGCATGCCTCACGCGGTCAAGCATTCAGTGGACGAGTTCGTAAGGTCGGTCGCTGAAGCGGTAGCAATCGTGCTGGTCGTAAGCCTCGTTTCGCTCGGCCTGCGCACCGGCATGGTCGTCGTGATCTCGATTCCGATCGTGCTCGCCGTGACGGCGCTGTGCATGCATGTGTTCAATATCGGGCTGGACCAGGTCTCCCTTGGCACGCTCGTGCTCGCGCTGGGGCTGCTCGTCGACGACGCGATTATCGCCGTCGAAACGATGGCCGTGAAGCTCGAGCAGGGGTGGACTCGCACGCGCGCGGCGGCCTTTGCGTATACGAGCACGGCCTTTCCGATGCTGACGGGTACCCTCGTCACGGTATCGGGGTTCCTGCCGATTGCGCTTGCGAAATCGAGCACGGGGGAATACACGCGCTCGATTTTCGAGGTGTCGGCCATTGCGCTGATCGTGTCCTGGTTCGCGGCTGTCGTGCTGGTCCCGTTGCTGGGCTTTCACATGCTGCCCGAGCGCAAGGGCCACGGCGGCGGCCACCATCACGAGCACGAGGTTTACAACACCGGCTTCTACCAGCGCCTGTCGGGGTGGGTATCGTGGTGTATCGACCGTCGTTGGGCCGTGCTCGGCGTCACTGCCGTGCTCTTTGCGATCGCGATGGCGGCCTTCACGCGCGTGCCGCAACAGTTCTTCCCGAACTCGGAGCGGCCAGAGCTGCTCGTGGACCTGCGACTGCCGGAAGGCGCTTCGTTCGAGGCGACGCTGCGTGAAGCGAAGCGCCTGGAAAAGGCGCTCGACGGCCAGCCTGCGATCGAGCATTTCGTGGACTTTGTGGGCACCGGCGCACCGCGCTTTTACCTGCCGCTCGACCAGCAGCTTCAGCAGCCAAACTTCGCGCAGTTCGTGATCACGGCCAAAAGCGTTGAAAACCGCGACGAGTTGATGCACTGGCTCGATGCCAAACTCGGGAGGGAGTTCTCCGGCGTGCGCACGCGTGTGGCGCGGCTCGAGAATGGGCCGCCGGTGGGTTTCCCGATCAAGTTCCGGGTGAGCGGCAGCGATATCGCGACCGTGCGCTCCATTGCTGAAGAGGTCGCCGAGAAGGTCCGTGCCGATTTCCGCACGCGCGATGTGCAGTTCGACTGGGACGAGCCGGCAGAACGGTCGATCTCGTTCGAAGTCGATCAGAACCGGGCGCGCCAGCTCGGTGTGACGTCGGAGGACGTATCGAACTTCCTGGCCATGACGCTTTCTGGCTACACGGTCACGCAGTTCCGTGAGCAGGACAAGCTGATCAACGTCGATCTGCGCGCGCCAAAGAGCGAGCGTGTCAATCCTGCGCAGCTCATGAGCCTGGCGATCCCGACGCCGAATGGCCCGGTTCCTCTCGGTTCCCTCGGACACGTTCGGAACACGCTCGAGTATGGGGTGATCTGGCAGCGCGACCGGCAACCGACGATCACCGTGCAGGCCGACATTCGGGGCAACGCGCAGGGCATCGACGTGACCCGCGATATCGAGCACGCGCTCGCGGAGCAAAAAGCCACGCTGCCGGTCGGCTATCGCATCGAGGTGGGCGGCTCCGTCGAAGAAAGCGTGAAAGGCCAGACCTCGATCAACGCCGAGATGCCGCTCATGATCATCGCCGTGCTGACGCTGCTCATGATCCAGCTCAAGAGTTTCCTGCGGACGTTTATCGTCGTGCTGACAGCACCGCTCGGGCTGATCGGCGTCGTGGCCGCGCTGCTCCTGTTCGGCAAGCCCTTTGGTTTCGTCGCGTTGCTCGGCGTGATTGCCATGTTCGGCATCATCATGCGCAACTCCGTGATTCTGGTCGACCAGATCGACCAGGACATCGCGGCGGGGCATGGGCGCTTCGACGCGATTATCGGTGCAACCGTGAGGCGCTTCAGGCCGATCATGCTGACGGCCGCAGCCGCCGTGCTCGCCTTGATCCCGCTCTTGCGTTCCGCGTTCTTCGGGCCCATGGCGACCGCGCTGATGGGTGGTATCACGATCGCCACGGCACTGACCATTTTCTTCCTGCCGGCGCTCTATGCGACGTGCTTCAGCATCCGGCGCGACGAGCGCGGCATGCAACCGGTCGTCGTCGAGCATACGGAGATTTCATCATGAACTTTGCCTATAAGACATCCGTTATCGCCGTGGCTACGGCGCTCGCACTGACGGCCTGCTCGTTCGCTCCCAGCGGGGAGCCCCCGGTGATGCCTTCGCCCACGCATTACGGCGCGCAGGTGCAGCCGTCGAAGACTGTCGTGGCGGATGGCGTTGCGCAGCAATTCGATATCGGCTCGACTGCCGTTCTGCAATGGTGGCGGCTTTACCGGTCCGACGCGCTCGATGCGCTCGTCGACGAAGGATTGCGCAACAGCCCGACGCTTGCGGCCACGCAGCGGACGCTCTCCGCCGCGCAAGAAGAACTGCGCGGGCAAATCGGCTCGTCCACGCTGCCGTCGGTCGACGCTGCCGCCCAGGTCGAGCGTGCGCGTTCACCGGTCGTGCCCGGCATCGGCCCAAGCGAGGTCCGCTATAACTTCTTCGCCGGGCAGATTCAGGCGCACTACACGTTCGACCTCTTCGGCGCGACGCGTTACGCCAACGCGGCGGCTACCGATCGCGTGAATGTGCAGGCATTTGAACTGGAAGCGGCCCGGCGCGCGCTCGCCGCCAACATCGTCGGCACGGCGATCAATGTGGCGGCGCTCGATCGCCAGATCGCGCTCACCGAACGGCTCATCGCCGTGGCGAGCGAAACGGCAAACGAGGATCAGCAACGGTACGCGCTCGGGTCCATTTCGCACGTGCAGGCGCTCAACTCGACGCAGGAGGCAGATTCGATCGCGGCGAGTCTTCCGGCCTTACGCCAGCAGCGCGCCACAGCCGTCCACGCGCTGGCGGTACTGATGGGCCGGACGCCCGATAACGCACCGACCGTTCCCGACCTCGACAGCCTGGCGTTGCCCGACCACGTGCCGGTCGTCGTGCCTTCGGACCTCCTGCGTTCGCGTCCGGACATTCAGGCAGCTGATGCCGCCGTGAAGGCCGCCGCGGCCGACGTTGGCGCTGCGACCGCGCAACTCTTTCCGAGCCTGTCACTGACGGCCTCGATGGGTCGCGGGGGCTTTAGCTGGCCCGCGATGCTCTCAGGTGCAGGCGGGCTCTGGGCGATCGGTGCGGGCCTGTCCCAGCCGCTCTTCCATGGTGGGGCGTTGTTCGCGCAACGCAGAGCCTCGATTGATACCTACGATGCGACGGTTCTGCACTACAAGTCGACAGTTCTGTCGGCATTCCAGGATGTCGCCGATTCGCTTGCCGCACTGGACAATGACGCGCAGACGCTGGCATTTGCCGAAAGAGCGGCACAGGCAGCCCGTGCGGCATTCGACGAAACGGCGTCGCGCGCCCGCCTGGGTTCCCTGCCGTCAACGGCACAGCACGCCAGCGAGCAGCGGTTTCTCAACGCACGGCTTAGCGCCGCCCGCGCCGGGAGTCAACGCATGAGCGATACCGCCGCACTCTTCCAGGCGATGGGCGAATTGCCTGCCGATCAGCCGCACGTGACGTCAAGAGAATGACCTTGTTTCCGTAATTCGGCGAGGGCCTTTGTCTCTTCGTGTCGCGTCGATGATCCCGGTCCATAACGCGTCTTGACTTCAACCGCCTCATTGCGCGTCGACTTCCGCCTCGACCAGTGGCAACGCGCGCATTGCAATCTTCTCTGCCTCTGTGCGCTTGAGCCCGAGTGTTTGCAGAAGCGTTGCTGCCGTACGCTCGGCGAAATGCTCTCCGCTGAAGCCGAACTCGTCGAGCAGGTCTGCCGCCGGCGCGCCCGGCGCGACGAAATTCAGCTCGGCCGCAATTGCCGCGAGCACCGTGCCGCCCACCGAAAGAAAGCCGATGAAGGGGTCAGCGACCACAAAGCGCTTGGCGGCGATGCCGTTTCCGATATCCCGCAGCAGCCGCTGGCCCAGCCCACGGCTCAGGATGTGAGCTGAAAACCCTTCACGTATCAGGAAGCGTCCCCAAACGGGATCGCGCCGCGCACGCATCAGGGTATGGCGCACCGAGACGGCAATTACCTCGGCCGGGTCGGACAGGCCGCCGGTGAGGCGATCGAGCATGTCGGCGAATTCCTCGAATACGTTGCCGACGAGCGTCGCGTAGATGGCTTCTTTCGACTCGAAGTGGTTATAGAACGAGCCATAGCCGGTGTCGGCGGCCTCAGTGATTTCGTTGATCGCCACGCCCTCCATGCCCTTTTCCGCCATTAGCCGGAGGGCCGCGTCGAGCAGGCGGGCGCGTGTCTCGCGCTTGCGGCGCGCTCCGCGCGGCTCGCGCTCCTCGGGAACGGCGACCGGAGAAACGGGGTCCGCACGGGTGGAGCGCTTGGGCGCGGGCCGGTTTAAAGAGTTCGCCATGACGAGTTCCAGTCTTTGCTCATATCGAAGTATAGATTGGAATGTTTCTATTGACAAAGTTGTCATCGATGACTTTAATGTCAATAAGGCGCATGGTTGACGCCCGACAAACAAATAGACAGATGGAGTGACAGTGGAGACAGGAGCAATAAACACCACCGGGCCGTCCGGCCTGCAGGACCCGGTTCAGCCGCCGACGCGTGACCTGCCCGAGGCAATAGAGGTGCTGATAGTCGGGTGTGGCCCGGTCGGTGCGGCGACCGCCAATCTGCTGGCACGGCACGGTGTGAACGTGATGGTTGTAGACAAGTCGCGTGAAGTATTCATGGCGCCCCGTGCAATCGCACTGGATAACGAGGCGCTGCGCATCCTTCAGCTTGCGGGCGTTGGCGAGCGCGATTTCGAGACGATCGCCATACCGTACGTCCGCATGAGGTCGCCCATGCTGGGCCTGTTCGGCAGCGTGAATTCGCTGGGCAGCCTGGATGGCCATCCGAAGCTCGTCACGTTCTACCAGCCGGATCTCGAGCGGTGCCTGCGCGCCCGGCTCGAGACATATGACTGTGCGCATATTGCGCTGGGTGTCGGACTGAAGGGCTTCACGGAGGAACGGGACCATGTGCTCGCGTCGCTGGACCTCGGGGACGGGCGCACTCATGAGGTCCGTGCCCGCTATCTGGTCGGCGCGGACGGGGCGAGTTCGCTGGTGAGGCAGCTCATCGGCCAGGAATTCAAAGGTAAGACGTTCGCCGAGGACTGGTTGATCGTCGATGCCCGCTACGTACCGCGTCCGATCGATCACATCGAATTCATCTGCGATCACCGTCGGCCAATCCCGCATATGGTCGCGCCTGGCCACCGTGAACGCTGGGAATTCATGCTGCAGCCTGGCGAGCGACGCGAGGAAATGGAATCCGAGACACGCATCCGGGAGTTGCTCTCTCCATGGGGCAACGTCGAAGAGATGATCATCGAGCGCAAGGCCGTGTATCGCTTCCATGCGCGCACCGTTGACGCATTCAGCAAGGGGCGGGTGTTCATCGCGGGCGACGCGGCCCATATCACGCCTCCATTCGTCGGGCAGGGGCTGGTAGCAGGCCTTCGGGACGCCGCCAATCTTTGCTGGAAATTGGCATGGGTGGTACACGGACGTGCCGACCCAAGGATTCTCGATACCTATGACGAGGAGCGGCGCCCGCATGCAAAGGCAATGATCAACCTTGCAAAATTCATGAGTAGGCTCGTCATGCCGCGAAGTGGCGCGGTTGCGCTGTTGACTCATGGGTTGATGCGACTTGCGGGACTCGTGCCGCGCCTGCGCGCGCAATTTGAGGAACTGCAGATCAAGCCGAAGAACGCATTTCGCAGTGGACTGTTCGCCAAGGGCCGCTCGTCGACCAGGCTTGTTCGTGGCGCAGTCATCGCGCAAGGCTGGGTGAGAGGTTCCGATGGCACCACGTGTCTGAGCGACGACGTGCTCGGGCAGGGTCTCACGCTGATCGGGTTTGGCGTGGATGCGGCGGCTGTGCTAGAGCACGCGACGGCCGCAGCGTTTGCGCGTGCCGAGGGGCGCGTTGTCCAGATTGCCCATCGGGGGCAACGGCTGCATCTTGCCGCGCTCGACAGTTGGGAAGACCTTGAAGGCGTATTTCTTCCGGGGCTGGTGCCCGTCGGGTGGGTTGCCGTAGTCCGGCCCGACAAGACGATCGTCCACGACGGTGCGGCCACCGACGTGAACCGTATCGTGCGCGAGAGTCTTGCCTTGCTGACGAACCCCGTCGGCGCGCCGGCTATGGAAGCCGAACACGCTATCCGAACCGTTTGATTTCCGTTCTGCCATGAAACTGACTACTGTACAGCCGTCCCGTCACCCCGATCCCACGACGAAAGCGTCGGCATTGGCCTATCTGATATTCGACCGGCCAGATCTCGAGAAAGCCGAGCAATTTCTCAATGACTTCGGGCTCCGAACGGTATCGCGCACTGATGCGCTCGTCCTGCTGCGGGGAACGGGTGCTTCGCATTTCTGCTACGTCGTCCGAAAGGCGCCGAAATCCATGTTCGTCGGCTTCGGGCTACAGGTCGACAACATGGCCGATCTTGATGCGCTTGCAAAAGTGCCCGGCGCCTCTGAGGTCGAACGGTCGCAGTTGCCAGGCGGCGGCTATACAGTACGACTGACAGATCCTTCTGGCTTTCGCGTCGATGCAATATGGGGCCAGGCGCCAGCTTCGACGCTATCCCATCGGCCGCCATTGCCGTTCAACTCCGTGGATGCGGCCGTCCGAATTAACGGGACGCAGCGACCGCCCGAGTGCGCGCCCGAAGTTATCCGGCTCGGACATGTCGTGCTCGAACTCGCCGACTACCAGGAAACCTGCGCATGGTATACGCGGCATTTTGGATTCATCCCGAGCGATGTGCAGGTACTTCCCGATGGCTCGCCGGTCGTCGCGTTCATGCGGCTCGATCTCGGCGACAAGCCGGCCGATCACCATACGCTCGCGCTTGCACAAGGCTTCGTGCCCATCTACAGCCATAGTGCCTACGAAGTCGTGGATGCCGACGCGGTCGGCATGGGCCAGCGCGTCCTGCGCGAGAAGGGCTGGACGCACGCTTGGGGAATTGGCCGTCATATCCTGGGCAGCCAGATCTTCGACTACTGGCAGGACCCGTGGGGCGACAAGCATGAGCACTATTGCGACGGCGATCTCTTTACGGCCGATGCGCCGACCGGTGTTCATGCCGTGAGCCGTGAGGCGATGGCGCAATGGGGACCGACAATGCCGCGCAGTTTCACAAAACCCAGATTCACGCTTTCGAGCATCGTGGCGCTCTTCAGGAACCTGCGCCGCAGCCCCGACCTGACTCTGAGCAAGCTGCGGATGCTGGCAAAGCTTTTCGCTTGAACCAACCCCTTCCATAGAATCCGGAGATCGATAAATGGCACTTCACGTTCTGCATTACCTGCACCATGGCCGCGCCCAGTGGGGTGTGGTCGCTAATGGCACTATCACGCCGATTCCCGGCGAGTTCAAGACGACCGCCGAGTTTATCGAGGCCAATCCGGTCGAACGGCTGTTCGTGCTGAGCGGTCCGACGATTCCCGAATCGGAAGTGCAATGGTTGTCGCCCGTGACCGCCAATCAGCAGTTCATTTGCCAGGGCGCGAATTATCGCCAGCATATGATCGAGTCCGGCATGGACCCGGATGTGAAGAAATTCAATATGATCTTCACGAAGGCAACAAGCTGCATCGTTCCGGCCGACTCGCCCGTGGTTAAGCCAAACGAGGTGCAGTTCCTCGACTACGAGATCGAACTCGGTCTTGTCCTCAAACGCGACATTACGTCGCGCGAAACTGTCACTGACGGGAACCTGCATGACTACATCGCGGGCGCCGTGATCGTCAACGACTATTCCGCGCGCGATATCCAGATTCCACAGATGCAGTTCTACAAGGGCAAGAGCTATCGCACTTTTGGCCCTGTCGGCCCTTACCTTTGCCTCCTGGAGAAACAGGATATTCCAAAGCTGAAGGAGCTCGTGCTGACGCTGACGGTAAACGGAACTGTCCGCCAGAATGACTCCACGGCGGGCCTCGTCTACGGCCCGGCGGAGACCTTGACGGAGCTTTCCGCCCTACACGACCTGCGCGCCGGGGACCTGCTCGCGACCGGCACGCCCTCCGGTTGTGCGCTGACTATTCCGTCACCCGAAAAGCAGCGCGCCGCGGCGCAACTGCCTGAGGCGGAAAAGTGGCGGCTTTTCCTGAAGATGCAGGAGGAAAGGCCTCAGTATCTGCGCGTGGGTGACGTCGTGGAGGCGCATATCGCCAGCCATGACCGCTCGATCGATCTGGGCGTACAGCACAACGTCGTTATGGAACAGGCGGCATGAAAGGCGTCGCAAACGTACACGATGTCCTTGCCATTGAAACGCAGGGGCAACTGGCGGATCTTCCGTCGAGTACCTACGAGATGATCTGCCGGGGCGCCGCCATCAATCCAGTGGCACCCGCACTTTCGTTCTTTGCAACGGCCGACGACCACCGGAACGCTGAGTGCTGGACGTATGGTGAACTCGTGCGCGATGTCACGCGAACCGCAAACATGTTTGCGCGCCTTGGAGTACACCGCGACTCGGTTGTCGCATACGTTCTGCCCAACCTCCCTGAAACGCACTTGGTGATCTGGGGCGGGGAAGCCGCCGGGATTGTCTGCGCGATCAATCCGCTGCTTGAGGGCGAAGCCATCGGCGAACTGCTGAACGCCTCAGGTGCGAGCGTGCTCGTGACCCTGGCACCGTTGCCCGGAACTGACCTCTGGCAAAAGGTGCAAGCGGTGTTGCGCAAGGTGCCTTCCCTTCAGCATCTGGTGCTCGTGAATCCGGCCGACCGCATGCCGGGTGAAAAGGGATTTGCGGCCCGGATGCTTCAACGTGGCGAGTCTTCGAAACTGCATGGGCCTGGCGGCGTTCACGGTGCCGTTCCTGCGCATGTCGGCATCCACGATTTCAGCACCGCCATCGCGGGGGAGTCCGGGGTGGCGCTCAGCAGCACGCGTCGACTGAGCATGGATGATGTGTCGTCGTTCTTTTGCACGGGCGGTACCACCGGGCTGCCGAAGATTGCGGTTCGACGGCACGGCAACGAAGTGGCCAATGCGTGGAACGCGGGTCAATTCTTCGGCGAAAGCATTGGTCCGGGAAAAGCGATTTTTTGCGGACTGCCGCTTTTCCACGTGAACGCCGTGATGGTGACAGGTCTGCTGGCGTTCTCGCGTGGTGCCCACGTCGTGCTCGGCACACCGCAAGGCTATCGGGGCGAAGGCGTTGTAAAGCGTTTCTGGGAAATTGTCGAGCATTACCGCATCAACTTCTTCAGCGCTGTCCCGACACTCTACGGATCGCTGCTGGACGTTCCAGTTGGCGAGCACGATATCAGCTCGCTCGAGTATGGACTGTGTGGCGCCGCCCCCATGCCGGTGGAATTACTTCGCACTTTCCAGGATCGTACAGGAATAAGAATCCTTGAGGGCTACGGCCTCACGGAAGGTACCTGCGTTAGCAGCGTGAACCCTCCGCTTGGCGAGCGCAGGGTCGGTTCGATTGGTCTTCGTCTGCCCGGTCAGGCAATGAAAGCAGTGGTGGTCGATGAAACCGGCCGGTATGTACGAGATTGCGTTGCGGATGAGGTCGGCCAGCTGGTTATCTCCGGGCCAAACGTGTTCGTTGGCTATACCCGGCCGGAGCAGAATAGTGGCATCTGGATGGAAAGTGGTGACGGCGGCCGCTGGCTCAATACCGGAGATCTCGGACGGTGCGACCCCGACGGTTACTTCTGGCTCACCGGCCGGCAGAAGGAGTTGATTATCCGGGGCGGACACAACATCGACCCTGCGGCAATCGAAGAACCACTGCATCGCCATCCCGCAGTCCAGATCGCGGCAGCCGTAGGCCGTCCCGATATGCACGCGGGCGAGTTGCCGGTTGCCTATGTCCAGCTAAAGCCGGGCACAACGGCAACGGAAGCGGAATTGGCCGAGTTTCTGCGTCACGAGATCAACGAACGCGCCGCGTTGCCAAAGGGGATACGGATCGTGGATGCGATGCCGCTGACGGGCGTCGGCAAGATCTTCAAGCCCGCGCTAAAACGCCGCGAAATGGCAGACGCCCTGGAGTCGGCCCTCGTAGAGGCTGGCGTCGAGGATGCAACCGTTAGCCTCATTGATGACATCTCGCGTGGAATTTCACTTCACGTCGAACTTGGCGACCCCGCGTTCGAAGCATTGGCGACTTCCGCGCTCGGACGCTTTCCGTTCGCATTTTCGATCTCGGCCGCCGCGAGGCCAGCACGGGCGGAGCAACCGACGGGGACGGACCCGGCAGCAACAGATGCGTAGGGCAGGCCAACGTGACACGAGCCACGACCTCAAAGGGACGTGTTCGGTCGTGCGACCGGATTAGAGGTTGATCGGAAGTACCCGGCGCGATGCCACGTTGAAATGTCTGTCAGTGTATTAAATTTAGTATACCTATTCGTTTGGAAGGGAAAGAGGATGAGTATTGCATCGGAAAGGTCTTTGCGTTCGCAGGTTGAAAAATGGCTCGGGCCGACTTTCTCGACGCCGGTTCGGGTTACCCGATTCAGCCGCGCGCGCTCGAATCAGAAACCGTGCGTGCGTATCGAGCTACTGCTACCGACAGGCCCGCTTGGATTTTTTTTCTTCCGGCACCGCGACGGTACGTGGTGCGTGTTCCCGCCCGAGACGGAACGCCTGGCAATGCACTCTTACTAGAGTGCAGGGCGATGGGAGTAGGCGGGGGTGTAGCTATGCGAAAGGCGGACAACAATCAATTTAGCAATTCGAACAGAAATACGCTGATTCACAAAAATTTCCAGACAAAGAGACAGGAGAAGAGGCATGAGGAATTACAAACGCGCGATCAGTTCGGTCGGTATGGCGGCTTGCATCTGCTCGGCTGGGCTTATCGACAATGCCGATGCGCAGTCGGCCGGAAGCATAACGCTGTCGACAGGATGGCTTCACATTGCGCCGCAGGGTGACGCAACGCCACTAACCGTGGAAAGCATTGGCGGGGTAGCAGTGAATCAGCAGCTATCTGGTAGCGGAGCGCATGCGAGCTCAACCGATACGGTGGGAATTACCACTGAGTACTACGTCACGGACAACATGGGTGTCGCCTTGCTTTTTGGACTACCAATGAAGGTGAATCTGATTGGCGACGGGACGCTGCAGAAGTATGGCAAGCTCGGCACAACAAGGCCCATGCCGCCCGCCATCGAACTTCGATACCACCTGTTTTCAGCCGAATCGAAATTCCGTCCGTTCATAGGGCTCGGCGTGAACTATACGTGGTTCACCCAGGTTCGGACAACCAATAGCCAGTTTGTCACTGATAGCCTTGGTCCAGGCGGCTCGGCACGTGCGACACTCAGTTCATCGTGGAATCCTGTATTCGAGGTCGGGGCAAATTACGCGATTACAAAACACTGGTCGGTCGGAACCTCTCTTGGCTACGTCCCGGTGAAAACCCACCTTACGTTATACGGGCAGACCGCAACGGGAACGCAGATCGTTTCCAAATCCACGCTCCGGCTCAATCCGCTTAACGTCTTCCTGAACGTCGCCTATACGTTCTAGCGCGTACAGATCGTCGATGCGCCAATCGAGGGGTTTGAACGCTCTTCAGGGACAGAGGCAAGCAAAATGTTTTCTGCTGCGTACTTGCGCCCGGTAGACTCTATTTTTCAGAAAGCTCGACCGTGATTTCAGGTGTCTCGCCTATTGCAGCGCTTGAGTGAGATTCGTGGATTGCCTGCTTCTATCACCGTTGATAACGATCCGAAGTTTGCCGGCAGGTTTGCATGCCGTTCCCGGCTGGTGCGGGAGTTCATGCGGGGTAGATCATGACCGGGTGCCATCCGGCAGCGCACGGAACGAAGAGCTTGTAATCACGAGAAGGAGCAGGGATGTTCAGCTTTCTGTCCACCCGATGAAGTACGAGCTGGGGCTGGCCACTGCGTTGGGCCCACGCGGTTGCAGCACGTGCTGCCATGCTTTCCGGACGAAGGCGTAGCCGGAGTTGAGATTATGGCTTCTGCAGGCTCTGCCAGGATTTCATAAAATCGTGGTGCGGTGCCCCCACTATGGCTGCCAGTCAGGGCGGCTGCTCGGACGAACGGCAGAGATGTCAGGCTGGCTGCGAACGGAACGGCCACACCGTAGCGACCGTTCTTCATTCGTATGATCAGAGAGCGGGGGCAACCTCATCGGGCGTCGGCGCATGCGCGGCAATCAAATTCGCGGACTTCAACTGCTGCCAAAATGCTGCGGGAATGGGAGCGGTTATCAGTGTTTGATTTTCGACGATGCGAGACGGACGGCTGGCGCCGGGGATGATGCCGGCGACCGCCGGATGGGCAAGTGAGAACTGCAACGCTGCCGCGCGAATGTCCACACCGAATCGGGCGCATACCTCTTTAATGCGCGCTACACGATCGATCATCGCTTGTGGCGCCAACTGATATTCGAAGTGAGTGCCACCCGCCAGCAAGCCGGAATTGTACGGGCCGCCGACGACGATGCCGAGGTTGCGTGTCTCGCAGGCGGGTAATAGCTTGCGCAGCGCCGCTTCATGGTCCAGTAGCGTATATCTGCCCGCGATCAGGAAACCGTCCGGATCGGCGCGCTCCAATGCGAGTTCACACGGCTCCACTCGATTCACACCGAGCCCCCATCCTTTGATGGCGCCTTCGTCACGGAGGCGTGTCAGCGCTTTTGCGGCGCCGGACATCGCTTCCTCGAATACCGCGCGCCAGTTGTCGCCATGAAAATCGACAGCGGGATCGTGAATCCACACGTAATCGAGCCGGTCGGTGCGCAGCCGCTTCAGGCTTGCTTCGATCGAACGCAAAGTACCTTCTTCCGTGTAGTCGTAGACGATCTTGTTAGGGAGTCCATACTCGAACAATCCGCCTTTCTCACCTAGATCGCGCTCTGCGGTTGATTCGTGTTCGTCGAGAATGAGGCGGCCAACCTTTGTGCCGAGCACATATTGGTCTCTTGGATGGGCCGCGAGCGCTTCGCCGAGCCTCAGTTCAGCAAGACCCGCGCCGTAGAGCGGCGCGGCGTCGAAGTAACGGATACCGCTTTGCCACACCGCGTCGACGGTGGCGAGCGCTTCGTCGTCGGGAATCGCGCGGTACATGTTACCAAGCGGCGCAGTGCCGAATCCGATACGGGATGGAATAGTGATTCGCATAGGTAGCCTTGAACGATCGTAAAAATCTCAATCCCAGGTCGGCGCGAGGCCGTCCGGATTGACTTCGCGGCCATTGCGCTCGAGCGCCGCGATCTGCGCGGTGTCGATCGCGCGGTAGCCGAGTTCAAGGCCGTTGCGGACCGAATCGATGACGACCTGACCTTGCAGGCGGAATGTCCCAAGGCCAAATGCGGGAATCGTGCTCATGATGTTCTCCAGTTGTTGGATGCGAACTGCTCAATCGACGATGGGATTCTGCCGTTTTTCATCCATGCGAAAAACGGTTGTATCCGTCAAACATATTTGATTTCAAATCAAATATTGGAATGCGTTCCGGTAGCCTGTGCTATGCATTTGCGTCTACCTGCATGCGGCGCTGACGGGCGACCTGCAGCACGACGAACGCGACGCCTGCCGCGGCGATCAGCAGCAACAGGAAACTGATCAGGGGGCCATCGAGCGAGCGGTTGGCGCAGTGTGCGCTCTTTACTTTTGCGGAAAAACCAGGTTATAAACGAAATTGTTTTGATTTGAAATCAACAATGAAAATCACGCTGGACGAATTGCAAACCTTCGCGGCCGTGGTCGACACCGGGTCGATCACGGCCGCCGCGCAGCAGCTTGACCTGACTGTGTCGGCCGCGAGCCGTACACTCGGCCGGCTCGAGGAGAAGCTGAAGACGACGCTGTTGCGCCGGACCACGCGCCGGCTCGAATTGACCGAGGAGGGGCGGGCGTTCCTGCAGGACGCACGGGCGATCATCGAGTCGGTGGAAAGTGCCGAGGAACAGATGGTGGCGCGGCGCGAGAAACCGTCGGGGCGGTTGCGGGTCGACGCGGCGTCGCCGTTCATGCTGCATGTGATTGTCCCGCTCGTGCAGGGATACCGCGAGCGTTATCCTGAGGTGGAGCTGGAACTCAACAGCAACGAGGGCGTGATCGATCTGCTCGAGCGGCGCACCGACGTCGCGATCCGGATCGGACGGCTGAAGGATTCGACGCTGCATAGCCGGCTCGTCGGCAACAGCAGGCTGCGCATTCTCGCGAGTCCGAACTATCTCGAGGTGAACGGCCAGCCGCGCAAGATCGAAGATCTCGGCAAGCACGCACTGCTCGGCTTCAACCAGCCGGAATCGCTGAATGTCTGGCCGCTGCTCGGCGCCGATGGTGAACCGTACCATATCGAGCCCACGGTCTGGTCGTCGAGCGGAGAGACGCTGAGGCAACTCGCGCTCGAAGGCAACGGGATCGTCTGCCTGTCGGATTTCATGACCACGCAGGACCGTGAAGCGGGGCGGCTCATGCAGATCCTTACACGTCACACGCAGGACGTGCGGCAGCCGATTCATGCCGTCTATTACCGGAATACGGCGATCTCATCGCGGATCGCGTCGTTCGTCGATTATCTGATCGAGGCGCTCGGCAGCGGAACGCCGGCGCGGCGGGCAGCAGCGTGGGCGGATCAGTGATGGACGCCTGAGACGCGATTGTCGCCAGACTGGGCGGCGGTGAGAAACGCGTCGAAGGAGAAGTCGCGCAGATTATGGCGACAGGGCAGACAGAAGATCTGCGCGAGGCGCTCTTTCACGGTGACTGCGGGTGTCTCGTGTCGTTCGACGGAAACACGGAGAGGATCGACCAGGAGCAGGTGCGCACCCGGCGGCCGCCATTTCCCGATGCTCCGCGTTATAGTATGCGGCACAGGGAAGGCGCGATGGTGCGCCTCGACATCGGGCAGGGTGCAAGTTGACCACAGAAACAAAGAAAAGAGCGCCGCGTCGCAAATCGAATGCAATTTCCGTGATGGACGTGGCACGCGCAGCGGGCGTATCGACTGCGACCGTTTCGCGCGTGTTGAACGGCAACGCGACGGTAGCGGCCGAACTGCAGAACCGCGTGCGTGAGATCGCGCAGACCCTCGGCTACACGCCGCACGCGGCGGCACGCGCGCTGGCGTCGCAGCGCTCGAAGACGATCGGCGCGGTGATTCCGTCGCTGGAAAACCAGAACTTCGCGATTGGTGTGTTCGCGCTGCAAAAGCGCATCGGAGAAGCCGGCTATACGTTGCTGCTTGGCTGTTCGTACTACGACCAGGAGGACGAGCTGAAGCAGGTGCGCGCGCTTATCGCGGACGGCATTGCCGGTCTGATGCTTGTGGGCCGTAACCACTCGCCCGCGCTTTATGAACTGATCGAGAAGGAGCAGATTCCGCTCGTCAACGGCTGGACCGTCGATCACGATCACCCCTATGTCGGGTTCGACAATGTCGCAGTGGGCCGGCGCCTTGCCGAGTATCTGCTCGAACTCGGGCACGTGCGCTTCGGCATGATTACCCAGATGACGCAGCACAGCGATCGCGCGGCTGATCGCATCATCGGCGTGCGCGCGGCGCTGCAGTCGCGCGGGCTGCAGTTGCGCCACGAGCATCTGATCGAGATGCCACATAGGATCATTGAAGGCCAGATGGCGATGAAGGCGCTGATGAACGGTCCCGAGCGTCCAACGGCCGTAATCTGCGGCACCGATCTGCTTGCAATCGGCGCGCTGGCCGAGGCGCGCGAGTCGGGTATCGACGTGCCGGGCGACCTGTCGATCGCGGGCATCAACGACATCGAGTTTTCCAGCTTCACGTCGCCGCCGCTGACGACCATGCGGCTTGCCGCCGATGAAATCGGCGCGCGCAGCGCCGAGTATCTGCTCGCCCGGATCGAAGGACGGCCCGTCAGTTCGCAGTACATCGTGCCGACCGACCTGATTGTGCGTGGTACGACGGCGCGTCCTCGCAGCACCTAGGTCGGCGGCCCACGGTTTCGACTGCGATTTGCGCCTACCACTTCGCGCCAAGTCGGAACTTGTGCAGCAATGGCTCCGTATACCCGCTGGGCTGCGACCGTCCTTCAAAAACCAGCGCCTTCGCCGCCTTGAACGCGAGCGATGTATCCAGGTGACCGCTCATGGGCTGGTACTGCGGGTCGTCGGCGTTCTGCGCATCCACCACCTTCGCCATGCGCTTGAACGTTTCGTTCACCAGCGCTTCCGACACCACCCCGTGACGCAGCCAGTTTGCAATGTGCTGGCTCGAAATGCGCAGCGTCGCGCGGTCTTCCATCAAACCGATATCGTGAATATCCGGCACCTTCGAACATCCGACGCCCTGATCGATCCAGCGAACCACGTAACCCAGAATCCCTTGCGCGTTGTTCTCGATTTCCTCGCGGATTTCCTCATCCGACCACTGCGCCTTTTCGACGACAGGAATCGTCAGCAGGCCATCGAGCAGTTCATCGCGTACGCTGTCGTAGCCGGTCCTTTCCAACTCTTGCTGCACGGCCTGAACGTCAACTTGATGGTAGTGCAGCGCGTGCAGCGTCGCGGCAGTCGGCGACGGCACCCAAGCCGTGTTCGCGCCCGCCTTCGGATGCGCGATTTTCTGTTCAAGCATTGCGTGCATCAGGTCGGGCATTGCCCACATGCCCTTGCCGATCTGCGCGCGTCCGCGCAATCCCGAGCTTAAGCCGGCCAGCACGTTATTACGCTCGTAAGCGGCGATCCACGCCGACGATTTCATGTCGCCCTTGCGCATCATCGGACCGGCTTCCATTGCGCTGTGCATCTCATCGCCGGTGCGATCCAGGAAGCCCGTATTGATGAACGCCACGCGCGCCGATGCCACCGCAATGCACGCCTGCAAGTTGACGCTCGTGCGGCGCTCCTCGTCCATGATGCCCATCTTGATGGTATGGCGCGGCAGCCCCAGCAGATCTTCGACGCGGCCGAACAGCTCATTGGAGAACGCGACTTCGGCCGGGCCGTGCATCTTCGGCTTGACGATGTAAATCGATCCGGTCCGCGAATTGAGCTTGTTTTGCAGGTCGTGCATCGCGCCCAGCGATGTCATCACGGCATCCAGAATGCCTTCGGGAATCTCGCGACCGTCGTGATCGACGATCGCCGGATTCGTCATCAAATGCCCGACATTGCGGATGAACAGCAACGAGCGGCCATGCAGTTTCACGGTCGAGCCATCGGGCGCGGTGTATTTGCGATCGGCGTTCAGGCGGCGCGTGAAGGTCTTCCCGTTCTTCGTGACCTGCTCGGTCAGATCGCCTTTCGCAAGGCCGGTCCAGTTGCGGTAAAGCTGGACCTTGTCGGCGGCGTCGACGGCGGCAACCGAGTCTTCGCAATCGATAATCGTCGAGACAGCCGCTTCCATCAGCACGTCTTTCACGCGCGCCGCGTCGGTCTTGCCGATGGCGTCCGTTGCGTCGATCTGGATCTCGAAGTGCAGGCCGTGATGCTTGAGCAGGACGGCGGAAGGGGAGCCTGCGTCGCCCTGATAGCCAATGAACTGTGCGGGAACCTTCAATGCCGACGAGCCGTTCTTGAGCGTGACGGCGAGCTTGGCGCATTCCACGCGGTACGCGATGGCGTCGACGTGCGAGCCGTTGGCGAGCGGCGCCGCTTCATCGAGGAATGCGCGGGCGCGCGCGATCACGCGCTCACCGCGGACCGGGTTGAAGTAAGCGGTGCGCTCCGCGCCGTCGGTTTCGGGGATAGCGTCGGTGCCGTAAAGCGCGTCGTACAGGCTGCCCCAGCGCGCATTCGCGGCGTTGAGCGCGTAGCGCTGGTTCGAGAGCGGCACGACGAGTTGCGGGCCGGCTTGCCCGGCGATTTCGGTGTCGACGTTCTCGGTGGTCGCCTTAACGGCTGCGCTCGCCGGCACGATATAGCCGATGCCCTCGAGAAATGCGCGGTATGCCTTCAGATCGCGCACCGGCCCCGGATTTGCGCGGTGCCACTGGTCCAGCTCCGTCTGCAGACGATCGCGTTCTGCGAGCAGCGCGCGGTTCTTCGGGGCGAGGTCGTGGACGAGGGCAGCGAAGCCTTTCCAGAAGGCTTCGCTGTCGATGCCAGTCCCGCTCAACGCCTCGTCGTCTACAAATTTGCTCAGAACAGCCGCAACACGCAGCCCGTTGCGCTCGATCATTTCACCCATCATGTGCTCCAACAGTTTCAAGTATCAATCAATCAGCCGTTGAGGCTGTTTGCTGCGGTTCGGGCCACTTGCGAATCCTGATCCGGCTTGACACCGGACACGCCGACTGCGCCCACAACGTGCCCGTCGACCATGACGGGGACACCGCCTTCCAGGGTACCGGCCAGCGGTGCGCTCAGGAATGCGGTTCGACCGCCGTTGATCATGTCTTCGTACTGCTTCGATTCACGTCGGCCGAGCGCTGACGTACGGGCCTTTTCGGTCGCGATGTAAGCGCCTATCGGCGCACAGCCGTCGAGGCGGAGCAGGGCCAGCAGATGGCCTCCGTCATCCACGACCGCGATGGTGACTGCCCACTGGTTTTTCTCTGCTTCCGCGCGCGCAGCTTCGAGGATTCGGGTAGCTTCTACAACGGTCAATACGGGTTTGCTTTGCATGTCAGGGTTATCAAGTCTGTGTTTCGAAGTGAAGTGTCGCCACCGGCGCATGCCGGTGGCCGGGATACGTTTCGCGGCGGACCGGGTTATCCACCCAGCGCGCCCTGCGTGTTGACGTGCACTGCATAAATGGACTGCGACGACGCCATGAACAGCCGGTTACGTGCGCGTCCGCCAAAACACAAATTCGCGCAGCGCTCGGGCAGGGCGATCCGGCCAATCATCTTTCCTTGTGGCGAAATGACCATGACGCCATCGAGTTCGTCATTGCCCATGCCCCAGCCGCACCACAAATTACCGTCGATGTCCGCGCGCATTCCGTCGATTGTGCCGACTCCCGCGTCGTAGAACATCCGGCCTTTACCGATGCCGCGACCGTCCGCGTCCATTTCATAAACGTGAATCATCCGGTTGGGAACACCGCGCGATTCGATGATGTAGAGCAGCTTCTCGTCGGGTGAAAAGCACAGGCCGTTCGGCCCTTTCAAGTCGCGCGTGACTACGGACGCAATACCTGTCACGCCATCGATCCGATATACGGAGTGCGGGAGTTCCTGCTCCGCCTTGATTCCTTCGTAGTGCCCAGAAATGCCCATCGGCGGATCAGTGAACCAGATCGAGCCGTCCGATTTCACCACCAGATCGTTGGGGGAGTTGAGCGGCTTGCCTTCAAAGGAATCGAGAAGGACGGTGATGCTGCCGTCGTACTCGGTGCGTGTGACGCGGCGGCCGTGCTCGCACGTAACGAGTCGCCCCTGCCTGTCGCGGGTGTTGCCGTTCGCGTAGTTGGAAGGTTTCCGGAACACGCTGACCACGCCCGTTTCCTCCTCCCATTTCAGCATCTGGTTGTTCGGAATGTCGCTCCAGAGCAGGTAGCGTCCATCGCCGAACCATACCGGACCTTCGGTCCACCGGTAGCCGGTAGCCAGCCGTTCGACAGCCGAAAAGGCCACGCGGTATTTATCGAAGGAAGGGTCTAGCGAAATCACCCGGGGGTCGGGGTATCGCTCAGCTTGTTGCCACATCTCAGTCTCCTGTTCGGGTGCCCGGCATTTCCGCCTATGCGGAGGCGCGACCGGTAGTATAAAGGAAATCGAGTAAGCGCTTTCTCTTGAATTTGGAAATGAAGTGCCATAAGATGCTTGAAATTGTTGAGTTTCAAGCAGCGGCGCATCGGCCGTAGTGGTTATGTAAGAAAGCGATTACTCTCGCCCTCTTTTTTTTAACCGCCCGGCGCAAAATTTTTAGAAGGGCAATGCCTGATGACTGAGGTGACGAGCAAGAGCGCAACCGGGCCAGTGATCCGGTTGCATCCCGCTGACAATGTGGTGATTGCGCGCATCGACGTCGCGATCGGTACGCCGGTTCCAGCCGAAGATTTTGTTTGCCGCAGCCAGGTGGCCGCAGGCTATAAGATCGCGGCGACGCCCATCAAAAAAGGCGAGCCGGTTCGCAAATACAACGTGGTGATCGGTTTCGCCGCGACGGATATTGCGCCAGGCACGATGGTCCATAGCCATAACGTCGAGTTCCGCGAGTTCGACCGCGACTACGCATTTGGCGCGGATTATCGGCCCGTCGAGATGGTGCCCGAAGCCGAGCGCGCCACGTTCCAGGGCATCGTGCGCGATAACGGCGAGGTTGCCACGCGCAACTACATCGGCGTGTTGTCGACAGTCAATTGTTCGGCCACGGTCGCACACAGGATCGCCGAATGGTTCACGCCCGAACGGCTGGCCGACTACCCCAATGTAGATGGCGTGGTTGCGTTCACGCATTCGATCGGTTGCGGTATGGAGATGAGCGGCGAGCCGATGGCGCTGCTGCGCCGAACGATGGCGGGTTACGCGCGCCATCCCAATCTCGCCGCAGCGCTGATTGTCGGGCTGGGATGCGAGCGCAATCAACTGGCCGGACTGATGGATCAGGAAGGTCTGGAGGCTGGTTCGCGACTGCACACGTTCATCATGCAGGAGAGCGGCGGCACCCGCCGGACCATCGAGGCCGGCGTGGCTGCGGTAAAGGCGCTGTTACCCGATGCCAATCGCGCGAAGCGCACGACGGTTTCCGCAAGCCACCTGAAGATCGGTCTGCAATGCGGTGGCTCGGACGGCTTTTCGTCGATCACCGCCAATCCTTCGCTTGGCGCGGCGATGGACTTGCTGGTCCGTCATGGCGGCACGGCCATCCTCTCCGAAACACCCGAGATCTACGGCGTGGAACATACGCTCACGCGGCGTGCGGTCAGCCGCGAAGTCGGCGAGAAGCTCGTTGAGCGGATCCGCTGGTGGAAAGACGAGTATTCGGTCGGTCGAGACGTTCAGATCAATGGCCAGGTCAGCCCTGGCAATCAGGTGGGCGGACTGGCGAACATCTTCGAAAAGTCGATTGGATCATCGATGAAAGGCGGCACCGGCCCGCTGATGGAAGTGTATCGATACGCCGAGCGGGTGAAGCAACCTGGACTCGTTTTCATGGACACGCCCGGCTTCGACCCCGTCTCCGCGACGGGTCAGATTGCAGGCGGCGCAAATCTTATTGCCTTCACCACAGGGCGCGGTTCGATGTTCGGCGCCAAGCCCGTGCCATCGCTGAAGCTCGCCACCAACACGCCGATGTACACCCGTCTGACTGAAGACATGGATCTGAACTGCGGCGGAATCCTGGATGGCATTGCGTCGGTCCAGAGTACGGGCCAGAGAATCTTCGACGCGATTCTTGCGGCCGCGTCGGGCGAGCGCACAAAAAGCGAAATGCTCGGGCTGGGTGATCACGAATTCGTGCCATGGCAGATCGGCATCATGAGTTGAGTCCGCAGTGGCGCAGCGCATCGCGAGGGCGAACGGCCATTTACACCCATAAGTAAAACCGCCGCCCTGTAGCTAGTCGAACAAAATTAGCGGAGACAGCCCTTGAGTACCCAAACCCCGGCAATACACATACCTGACAGCGCGGCAAGCAACTCGATCTACACGCGAGTGACCTGGCGCTTCATGCCCTTGCTGTTCGTCTGCTACGTGGTGGCCTATCTGGATCGGGTCAACGTGGGCTTCGCCAAGCTCCAGATGCTCAGCGATCTGAACTTCAGCGAGGCGATGTACGGCTTCGGCGCCGGTATCTTTTTCATCGGGTATTTCTTCTTCGAGGTCCCGAGCAACTTGCTGCTGCACCGGCTCGGCGCGCGCCGCTGGATCGCCCGGATCATGCTTACGTGGGCCGTGCTCTCGGCCGCGACCGCGTGGGTCACCACGCCCACGATGTTCTACGTATTGCGTTTCTTTCTGGGTGTGGCCGAAGCGGGCTTTTTCCCGGGACTGGTGCTGTATCTCACCTACTGGTTTCCATCGCACCGGCGCGGCAAGATGATCGCTTTTCTGATGGCGGGCAATCCGGTGGCGGGCATTGTCGGCGGCCCGATATCGGGCTTCATCATGCAGCGCCTGGCGGGGAACGCGGGGCTTGCCGGCTGGCAGTGGCTGTTCATTCTGGAAGCCGTCCCCGCGCTGATCCTGGCAGCCGTCATTTTCTGGTTCCTCGACGACCGGGTGAAGGACGCAAAGTGGCTGCCGGTTGAGGATCGCGACTTCATTGCATCGGAAATCGATGCGGAAGCACGCACCAAAAGCCACGGTTCCGTGCGCGAGGTCTTCACGTCGCTCAAAGTCTGGACCTTGTGCGCGATTCTGTTCGGTATCGTGATGGGCTCTTATGCCGTTGGCTTCTGGCAGCCGACCATCATAAAGAGTTCGGGCATCACGGACGCCTTCACCATCGGCCTGCTCACTGTCGTGCCTTATCTTGCCGCCCTGATTCTGATGATTGTGGTCGGCCGCCACGCGGACCGCACGCGTGAACGCCGCTGGCACGTCGTGTTGCCGCAATGCATGGCGGCTGTAGGTTTCGTGATGTGCGCCTACGCGGGCAGCAATACGTATATTGCGTTGCTTGGCCTGACGCTTGCTGCTTCGGGCGTGATTACGGCTTTACCCATGTTCTGGGCACTGCCCACGTCCTTTCTCGGCGGCACCGGTGCGGCCGCCGGCATCGCATTGATCAATTCGACGGGCAATCTCGCAGGCTTCGTAAGCCCCACGCTTGTGGGGTGGCTAAAGACGGTCACGCACTCACTCGATTCGAGCCTGTTCCTGATTGCGGGGTCGCTGATTGTCTCCGCATGCCTCATCTTGACGCAGCTTCCCGCCAGACTTGTCAACAGGTAGCACCTTGATGGCACTCGAAAGAAGTGCCAGATAGCAACGTTCGGTATCGTTAATTACACGGAATAGAGACAACATGAAGACTGGGAAGTATCGCTACGTCGTCGCCTTGCTGCTGTTTATTGCGGGCGCGATCAATTACATGGACCGCGCGGCGCTCGGCGTGGTCGCGCCTGTTCTCAACAAGGAGCTGAACCTTTCACCGTCGCAACTCGGCGTCGTGTTCAGCAGTTTTTTCTTCGGCTATTCCATCTTCGCATTCGTCGGCGGACAACTCGCCGACAAGTATGGACCGCGTCGGGTCTTCTCCTGGGCGATGGGGGCGTGGTCCATTCTCTGCGGGTTGACTGCGGCCGCGACTGGATTCGGCACGCTGCTGATCTCACGGGCGCTGTTCGGCTTCGGCGAAGGTCCGATGAATTCGACGACCAACCGGACCATCACCAATTGGTTTCCCCGGCATGAAACCGCGACCATGGTCGGCTTTACGTTTTCGGGCCAGACGGTAGGCAGCGCGATTGCTGGACCGGTGGTCGGGCTGATCGCCATTGCCTACGGCTGGCGCACGTCGTTTGTGATCATCGCGGCGTTCGGGCTGGTGTGGATCGTCGCCTGGCGTATCTTCGCGACCGACAAGCCGGCGCAAAGCACGCGGGTCGGTGAGGCCGAACGCGAGATGGTCGAAGCGAGCCGCAGCGCGGCACACCCGGCAGAAGGCGGCGACGAAAGCACACCGCTGCGCAGCTACCTGTTTCGTCCGAGCACGCTCGCGCTTGGCGTCGGCCTGTTCGCGGTGAACTACACGCTGTTCGTGTTCATCTCGTGGATGCCGAGCTATTTCACCAACGCGCTGCATCTCGACATGAAGCACATGAGCTTTCTGAGCGCGGTGCCATGGGCATGCGGCGGAATCGGATACTTCGGCGGCGGGCTGGTCGCCGACGCATTTTTCAAGCGCATGAGCAACAAGCTGATGGCGCGCAAGGTCTCGGCGATCGTGCCGCTCGCGCTGTCGGGTCTCGCCCTGGTGGGCGTTAGCATGGTCGATTCCGTGATGCCCGCAGTCCTGCTTGTCGCGTTCGCCGTGCTGTTCCTGACGGCTTCGTCGCAAGCGTGCTGGGCCACCATGCACGAACTAGTGCCAGGCAGGCATCTCGGGGGCGTAAGCGGCTTTGTTCACCTGATGAGCAACATTTCGGGCATCGTCGGTCCGACCATGATGGGTTTTGCGGTCCAGTACTTTGGCGGTTACAGCAGCGGCTTCATGCTCGGCGCGGCGGTCGATCTGGTCGGCGTGCTGGCGATGCTGCTGGTCATCGGCCGGCGCGCGGCAGGCGAGACAGCCGAAACAGCCGAGACGCATACGACCGCCACATAAGCTCCGTCCTGCCACGCAAGCCGTCAGGTCGGCGCAGGCGGGACGGTGCGCGCGGCCGCACGATCGGTCCCGTGAGCATCGTTATCTTTTTCGAGTCGATCTACTGTTATGAAACACGTCATCGTTGAACCTGAGCAAACCGATTATCAGACACGTTCGCGGATCGTTTCGGTGGAGGCGCGCACCATCCGCGTGCCGCTTGACCGCCACACTGCATTCTCGACCCGGCTCGTCACTGCCCGCGACTACACGGTCGTGCGCGTCACAACAGCCGATGACCATTACGGCATCGGCTTTTGCTACAGCGGCAACCGCGCCGGCATGCTGGTCACGTATGCCGTGCGCGAATTGTTTGCGCCGCTGTTGCGCGGGCGCTCCGCGCTCGATGTCGAAGGCTCCTGGTGCGCCATGTACGACGAGTCACTGCTGCAAGGGCGTGCCGGCTCGGTCATGCGGGCGCTGTCCATCATCGACATCGCCTTGTGGGACCGGAATGCGCGCGCTGCGGGCCTGCCGTTGAGCCGCTATCTCGGCGGCACATGCAGCGCCACCGTGCCGGCCTATGCCAGCGGCGGTTACTACCTCGAAGGCAAGACGCCCGAGCGTCTCGGCGAGGAGATGGCGGGATACGTGGCACAGGGGTTTCGCGCCGTGAAGATGAAAGTGGGGCGGCTCGATCCGCGCAGCGAGGAAGCGCGGATCAGGGCAGCACGAGAAGCGATCGGCGACGACGTGCTGCTGATGCTCGATGCCAACAACGCCTGGGCCGACGTTCCGACCGCGCTCGAATACATGCGCCGGTACGAACCGTTCAACCCGTACTGGATAGAAGAGCCGTTCAGTCCGGACGACATCGAGAGCCATGCGCAACTGAGCCGGCGCACGCCGGTGACCGTTGCGACCGGTGAGATAGAAGCAGGGCGCTGGCGGCATCAGGAGCTGCTCGACAAACGCGCGGCCATGATCCTTCAGTCGGACGCGGCGGTATGCGGCGGGATCAGCGAATGGCGGCGGATTGCGGCGTCGGCCGCGGCCGTGGGCGTGACGATGTGCCCGCACTGGTTCCACGATCTGCACGTGCATCTGGTGGCGTCGACGAGCAATGCGCGTTATGTCGAATTTTTTCCTGACGATCAGGTGCTGAATTTCCGTCGGCTGGTGGATACGCAACTGTCGTTCGCAGACGGCAAGCTGACCGTGCCGACTCGTCCAGGCCTCGGATTCGACTTCGATGAAGCCGCGCTGAACGAATACGCGCTGGACGATTGGGCGTGAAGCCGAAGCAATGAATAGCTAGAAAAAGACCGCCGGTTGCGCATGCAGCCGGCGGGTGTTTCTTCAGGGCATCAGGCGGTGACTTCGATTCCCGGCATCGAAAAGCCGATTTCGCTGAGTGCGGCGGCGAGCGCATCGCATTGCACTGGCGTCAGATCGACGAGAGGAGGACGTACGACGCCCCACTCGGGGTCGTTCGAATAGACGCCTATCGCTGCCTTGAGCGCAGGGATCATCGGGAGCTTGGCGAACACCGCACGCGTGGCATCCAGTGCTGCCTGACGGGCATCGGCGTCGGCCGATTGCCAGTGACGATACAACTGCACGATAGCCGCCGGATTGACGTTTCCGGTTGCCGTGATGCAGCCGACGCCGCCCGCGCGCATGGTGGCCAGCAGGAAGGTCTCGCTGCCGGCGAACACATCGAAGCCATGCGGCTGGAAGCGCTCGAGCATCGCCTGCGTGTTGCTCCAGTCGCCCGAGCTGTCCTTCACGCCGGCGATCACGCCCGGGAAAGCAGCTAACAGCCGCTCGATGAGCGCGAGGCTGAGCGGCACCTGGGACACGGGCGGGATGTGATACAGATAAATACGCAGTGCGTCGGAACCCACGCGCTCGATGATCTGCGCATAGCTGCGGAACAAGCCTTCGTCGGTGACACCCTTGTAGAAGAACGGCGGCAGCGTCAGCACATTGTTTACGCCCAGCGAAAGCGCATGGCGTGTCAGTTCGACTGTGTCGGTGAGTGCCGAGCAGCCGGTGCCCGGCATCAGGCGATCCACCGGAATGTCTGCGCCAACCAGCGTTTCGAGCAGCTTCATTTTCTCGCTGACTGCGAGCGAATTCGCTTCTGAGTTGGTGCCGAAAACAGCGAGTCCGACGTCCTGTTCGATAAGCCATCGGCAATGACGGACATAGCGGTCGTGATCGGGAAGAAGGTCGTTTGTGAACGGCGTGACCACGGGCGAGTAAACGCCGCGGGGCCGGTTGACTGAGGTCATCGCGTGTTCCTTTTGATGGGGGAGAGGGTGCTTCGCGCCATTCAGTTGGCGATCTGTTGAGCGGACAAGCGGGCTTGGCGTGCTTCGGGATTGACACAGGTCGACGAGAGCTGGCCGTCGAGTGCGTCGATGAGATTGCGCACCGCACGCATGGCCATGTTCTCGCGCGTCTGTTGCGTAGCGGAACCGATATGCGGCACCGCTACCACGTTCGGTAACTCGAGCAGCAGCGAGTCCGGCGACACCGGTTCGCGTTCGAACACATCGAGACCGGCGCCGAGAATGCGGCCTTCACGGAGATGCGCGATGAGGGCGGCCTCGTCGACGACCTGTCCGCGAGCACAGTTGATGAGAATGGCCGACGGCTTCATGGTCCCGAGCTCGGCGCTGCCGATCAGGCGCTCGGTGGCGGGCGATAGCGGAACGAGCACGCAGACGAAATCCGCAGTCGCGAGCAGTTCGGGAAGCGGCCGCCATTGCGCGCCGTAGCGCTCCTCGGCTTCGGGGTTGCGGGAGCGATTGGAATAAATCACGTCCATGCCGAAGCCGAGGGCGGCGCGCTTGGCGACCGCGCTGCCAATGCGCCCAAGCCCGACGATTCCGAGGGTTTTGTGATGCACGTCGACACCGAATTGCGCCTCGCCGACAGTACGCGTCCACCGGCCGCGCCGCGTCCAGTCGGCGAGTTCGGAAATGCGCCGGGCGGTCGCGAGGATCAGGCTGAACACAAGGTCAGCAGTGGTTTCGGTGACTTCTTCAGGCGTGTTCGTCAGAACGATGCCGCGGCGCGAGAGTTCGGGGACATCGAACGCATCGAAGCCGGCCGAAATGGTGGACGCGACCTCAAGCAAGGGCGCCGCATCAAGAATCTCAGGCGTTATCTTGAGATTGTTGCCGACCATGCCATGAGCCGTGCCCAGGGCGCGCCTGAATGGCGCGAGATCGCCGGAGGAAACGTCGACCAGCTCGACGGAACAGTGCTCACGAAGAAGCCCCAGCACGGCAGGAGGCAACGAACGATAGGCCACGACACGCTTCATGAAGACCTCGGCGGAATGCTGTTAGAGAGAGTTGCCAGGCGGCATCGACCGCCACAAAAAAGAATCGCTTGCGGACAGACTATAAGTATCGGTAAGATTCCCGTCAAGATTATTGATAATCTCATCGAAGATTTTGGAGCGAAAATGGGCGAGAAGAAAAGCGGCTTGCGGCAGGGCCTGACGAACTACGGCGATGAAGGTTTCTCGCTTTTTCTGCGCAAGGCGTTCATCAAGGGCGCGGGCTATACCGACGACGCGCTGTCGCGTCCGATCGTGGCTATCGCGAACACGGGCAGTGCCTACAACCCATGCCACGGCAACGCGCCGCAGTTGATCGAGGCGGTCAAGCGCGGCGTGATGCTGGCTGGCGGGCTGCCTGTCGAATTCCCGACGATTTCGATCGCCGAGAGCTTTTCGCATCCGACCAGCATGTACCTGCGCAACCTGATGTCGATGGACACGGAGGAGATGATCCGGGCCCAGCCGATGGATGCGGTGGTGCTGATCGGCGGCTGCGACAAAACCGTCCCGGCCCAGTTGATGGGTGCGGCGGCGGCGGGCGTGCCCGCTATTCAACTGGTGACGGGCGCCATGCTCACGGGCTCGCATCGCGGTGAACGGGTGGGGGCATGTACGGACTGCCGTCGTTTCTGGGCGAGTTTTCGCGGCGACCAGATCGACGAAGCCGAGATCGAAGCGGTCAACAATCAGCTCGTCGCGACGGTCGGGACCTGTTCGGTGATGGGAACGGCCAGCACGATGGCCTGTATTGCGGAAGCCTTGGGCATCATGCTGCCGGGTGGCGCGTCTGCGCCTGCCGTGACTGCCGATCGCATCCGCATTGCGGAGCGCACCGGCGCGCAGGCCGTGGCGATGATCGGGCGGGACCTGAGTCCGGCGGCCATCCTGACGCCCAAGGCGATCGAAAATGCGTTGCGGGTGCTGCTCGCAATCGGCGGCTCGACCAACGGCATCATTCACCTCACGGCAATTGCGGGCCGGCTCGGGATTCGCATCGACCTTGAGCAGCTCGACCGGATGGCGCGCGAGACGCCGGTCCTCGTCGATCTGAAACCGTCCGGACAGCACTACATGGAAGACCTGCATCGCGCCGGCGGCTTGACCACGGTCATGCGCGAGATGAAAGACCTGCTGCATCTCGACGCGCTCACTGTGACGGGCCGTACGCTCGGTGAGGAGCTGGATCTCGCCCCCGCGAGCTTCCCGCAAGACGTAATCCGCCCGTTTGACCGCCCGATCTTTCCGCAAGGCGGTATCGCGGTGTTGCGTGGCAATCTCGCGCCGGGCGGCGCGATCATCAAGCAGTCAGCGGCAAGCGCCAGCCTGATGGAGCACGAAGGGCGGGCAGTCGTCTTCGAGGACGCGGAGGATCTGGCTCGCCGTATCGACGATCCGGAACTGGACGTGGAAGCGCACGACGTACTCGTGCTCAAGCGGATCGGTCCGGTCGGTGCACCCGGAATGCCGGAAGCGGGCTACATTCCGATCCCGCGCAAGCTCGGCCGCCTGGGTGTCAAAGACATGGTGCGCATTTCGGATGGACGCATGAGCGGCACGGCGTCCGGGACAGTGGTCCTGCACGTCACACCCGAAGCGGCGATCGGCGGTCCGCTTGCGATCGTACAAACGGGCGACCGGATTCGCCTGAGCGTGGCGGAACGGTCTATCGAACTTGCCCTCAGCGACGAGGAAATTGCAGCTCGTCTGGCCGCGTTGCCGGCCCGCCAGGTCGATCCCGAGGAGCGTGGGTATCGCAAACTCTTCCTGACGACGATCACTCAGGCCGACGAGGGCTGCGACTTTGACTTTTTGCAAGCTACCCGGATTAACGCGACCGTTCCCGGCAGCGGAAACAAGGGATAAAGGTCATATTTTCGTATAGGCTCGCGGGTTAGATCATTTTGCGGACCCTTTTATGAGCAACGCTGCCAAGCCCAAACGCTCCGATGCACCCACTGCGAAGACGGTCGAACGCGACCGCAATGTCGACGAGACGCTGCGCAGCGTCTCAGACGAGCTCGAGGAGCAGATCGTCCTTGGCGTTCTGCATCCACGGGAACGGCTTGTGGAAGACGATCTGTGCGAGCGCTTCAACCTGAAGCGCCACGTCGCACGCCAGGTGCTGGCGGAGGTGGAGCGGCGCGGCCTGGTGGAGCGCCGCAAGAATGTGGGCGCGGTGGTCAAGTCGTTTACGCCGCGCGAGGTTACCGAACTGTATGCGCTACGCGAACTGCTGGAAGCAGACGCGGCGAGGCGCATCGTTTTTCCGGTCACTAGCGAAGCGCTCGATGCGTTAACGGCAATACAGGCGGAGCACGACGAAGCAGCCGTCGCCGGAGATCTGCGGCGTGTGTTCCGCGCGAACATGGCCTTTCACCATGCGTTCTTTGCGTTGTCGGAAAGCCAGGTTCTAACCGAGGCGATTCACGAGTATGAGCGCCGTACGCATGCCATCCGTTCGGTATCGATCGTGTTTCCTCAGTATCTGGAGAAGGCTCGCGCCGAGCATCACCAGATGATCGAGGCGCTCCGAACCGGCGACCGGGAATCGTTGATCAAGTTATGCCGGGAGCACCTGGTGCCATCGCGCGATGCATATCTTGAAGCGCATCACCGCCGCTCGGCCGGCTACGCCGTACAGAAAGGCGAAACCGATTAACCGTATTTACCTGAATCACAGAGAGGGTATCAATGACTCGAGTACTGATTACCGGCGCGGCCGGTCACATTGGACGCGTGCTCCGCGCCGGTTTCCAGGGCCACTATGCACTGCGCCTCGCCGACATTGCGCCGCAGGCGGAGGCGCAGGCAGGCGAGGAAATCGTGACCGCGGACATCACGCGGCTCGAGGATCTTCTGCCGGCCATGAAGGGTGTCGATGTTGTCGTGCATCTTGCGGGCATTCCTGACGAGGATCGCTGGGAGCGCATCCGTGATATGAACATCGAGGGATGCTACAACGTGTTCGAAGCGGCGCGGCAAGCGGGCGTCAAGCGCGTGGTGTTCGCGAGTTCGAACCATGCAGTGGGTTTTCATCGTCGCGACCGGATGATCGATAACAGCGTCGAGCCGCGCCCCGATAGCCGCTACGGCATCTCGAAGGTGTTCGGCGAGGCGCTTGGCCGGATGTACGCCGACAAGCATGGCATGTCGGTTGCATGCATCCGGATCGGCTCGTTCCGTCCGGACGACCGGCCAACCGCGCCGCGGCACCTCTTCACATGGATCAGCCATCGCGACATGGTGCAGGTGGCGCGCCGCTGTATCGACTATCCGGACTTTCACTTCGCGGTCGTGTATGGCGTATCCAATAACGCGCGCAATCGCTGGGACAATGCCAACGTGCGCTATCTCGGGTTCGTGCCGCAAGACGATGCCGAACTGCACGCGGCTGAGATCGAGGCGATGGGAAAGGTGGAAGATGCGCGTGAAGCGCTGTTTCATGGCGGCTTCGGCTGCCTTGTCGAATTCGACGGGGATCCGCTCCGGATCGATTGAGCATGGCGGACCCCGTCGGACGATTGCGTCGCGTTAAAGCAGGCTCAACCGACTAGCGGGCCCACCTCGAAACTGAAGTTCGCAACGCCATCCACTCCGCCTGCGACCTTGTCGCCTGGGCGGAGTGCGCCGACGCCAGCGGGTGTTCCGCTGAAAATCAGGTCTCCCGGCTTCACAGTCACGGCCTGAGATACGTAACTGATGATGTCCGCGACAGGCCAGATCATCTCGCTGAGATCGCCTTGCTGGCGGACTTCGCCATTCACGGACAACCATATCCGTCCGCTGGACGGATGTCCTAACTCCGACGCCGGTTTGATCTCGCTCACCGGCGCAGACGCGTCAAAGCCTTTCGCCCAGTCCCACGGACGGCTCAGTTTCTTCGCCGTCGCCTGGAGATCCCGGCGTGTCAGATCGACTCCGACTCCATAACCCCAGACAAAATCGAGCGCGTTTTCGGGGGCGATGGCCTTTCCCTCCCTGCCGAGCGCAATGACGAGTTCAATCTCATGGTGCAAGTCGGAAGTAAGGGGAGGGTACGGAAGCACGCCGGTCGCTGGCACGACGGCATCGGCAGGCTTGGAAAAAAAGAACGGAGGATCCCGGTCCGGGTTGGCACCCATTTCGCGCGCATGCTCTGCGTAGTTACGCCCGACACAGAACACGCGGCGCACGGGAAAGCGGCTCGTCGAGCCGCTGACAGCAACGGAGGTAATCGTGGGTGGTGTCACTGAATATTCGGTCATGGTAAGCCTCGCGAGTAGTATTGGCCTACCGACGATATCGCCCTGCGAACGCGCCGTGCAGGACAAATCCGCTGAACACCAGGACGATCTTACGGTGCTCCTTCGCGCGCGGTTGCGCCACCGTCTCGTTGAACCGCACGCCGGTGCATGTCGCGAAAGTCGCTCGGCGATTGACCGACTGATTGACGAAACCGCCTCGAAAAATAGGCTTCGTCGCGATAGCCGACCAGAAACGCAATGTCCTTGATGCGCCGGTTGTCGTTTGCCAACAGATCCTTTGCGCGTGCGATGCGTCGCTCGGTCACCCACTCGACAAATGTCCTGCCTGTCTCCTTCTTGATCAGATGCGTAAGGTAGTTCGGCGATAGAAACGCAGCGGCGGCGGCAGAGGTCAGAGACAGTGCGTCGCTCGCGAGATGTGCATTGACATGACGGTCCACGCGGATCAGAGCGTCTCGTCGGCCGAGTCTTTGGGCATTACGCGAGGAGAGCCGAAGCAACTGATCCGCATGTCGTTGGCATACGATCCCGATAAGCTGAAGAAGGTATCCGCGCAGAAGAGCGGTTGAACCGAAGCGCCGCATCTCATTGACCTCCAGCATGCGTGACAGAACCGGCTCGATTTCGGCGAGATCGGCGTCCTCCAGAATGAAGTCGATGTACTCCTGAAGCCTGAATGGGGCGAGTTCGGGAGCCTGCGTGATCGACACATCCTCGAGGTCAAGGGGATCCGCGATTCCGTCCGTATTGGCGCGTAGAAACGCTTGCGTAAAGTTGATGACAATGAAGCGCGAATGCGCGGGGTGCGGTATCAGATGCAAGCGATGCGGCAGGATAAAGGCGACCGCACCCGCAGGAAAGGGCCTGCGCACTCCGCCAATATGCTGTTCGGTGTCCCCGCCGAGGTTGATCTGAATTTGAAAATATTCGTGCTTGTGCGGCTCTTCAATCGCGGGGCGCGACGCTTGGTCGCGTATGTAGAAATCCAGACGATCGCTTCGCTCAGGCATCGCATAGGTGCGTGATACCACCACCGGTGATGCGTTCATGACTGTGTACTCCGATTGATTCATGCTTGCCGGTGCGTTGAATTCTTAACGGCGCCCTTGCGCCGACTACCCCGGAATCAGCACGCGACTGCGTGTGAGCACCTCTTTTGCCAGCTCCACGATGGTATCCGCGCCGCTAAGACACTCTTCCTGATAGGCGACAAAAAACCCCTGCTGAGTGATCGGCCGTTCAGTGTTCAGCACGTGAATCAGCCCGGCATCGATCTCCGCGAGCATGATTGCGGGCGACAGCACGGCCGCCGCATGTCCGGCCGCGACCAGCCGCGACATCATCGTCAGGGAATTGCATGAGCTGATGTTGTCCGGATTGCAACCGGCGCTGCGGAACCAGTTCATTACAAGCGAATGGTTCGATGACGGTTGCGAGACGGTGATGATCGGTACCGACGCAAGATCATGAGGCGCGACATTGCGGTTGGGCACGAGTTGCGGCGACGCAACCCAATGCAGATCGGTGTAGCCGATGGCGGTCTCGACCACGTGAGGCGCATCGGTGGAATCGTTCAGTATCGCTATGTCCAGTTCGTGCGCGCCAAGCTTGCGTCCGAGTGTGACACCCACATCGATCGTGAGTTCGATCTTCATGTGCGGATATCGCGTCTTGAGTTGCGTCAGTAGATCTGCAAGCCCCGCGTGGGCGATGGACTCAATCGCGCCGAGCCGTAGAAGCCCGTACATGGGGTCGGTACGCTTCGCTATCTGTTCGAGCTTTTCGGCGAGCTTTAGCACCTGTTCCGCATTGGCGAGCGCATCGCGGCCTGCGAGCGTGAGTTCGGAGCGGGTCCGACTGCGCGTGAAGAGCTGCACGCCGAGATGTTCTTCGAACTCCTGGATGCGTGCCGAAATGGTCGGCTGCGTGAGGTGCTGATGACGCGCCGCCGCATGAAATCCACCTAACCGCGCCACCCAATAAAAGGTCTCAATTTGCTGAAGAGAAATGCGCATGATCGAAGGTTTCTATCAGATGGTCTCGCTAACTTTGATTATCTCCCGGAAAAATTGCATGCGTATAGTGGTCCACTCTTTTCGTTGCACCGTAACGTAGTGCGTCGTTGGTCATTTTGCAGCAGGGCAGTCCGTAGCTCCGATCGACCCGCCGGCTAAAGGAGATGCCGTTTGAAGCAAAAGAAGCAAGGCCACCGTGATAGACCCCAAGACGGCATAGACCCTGGCCGCAGCAACTGGGCGACCGACCTCGCGACTACGCCGGCCTCATCCGGCGAATCTTCTTTCCTCGAGGAGCGGGCGCGCGTCGCCGGTACCGGGCAGCCATGCTTTCCGGTTCCGCCGAAGGCGACCGACAGTCATCACCATATCTACGATGCGCGGTATCCAGTCGATCCGTCTGCGCAATTGCAGCCGCCTGACGCAACGGTCGCCGACTATCGCGCGCTGCAGCGGAGGCTGGGCGTCGAGCGACATGTCGTCGTTCAACCGTCTACGTATGGAACCGACAATCGTTGCCTGCTCGATGCCCTGTCGCAGTTCGGAAAGACCGCACGCGGCATCGCGACCGTGCCCGTCACCGTGACGGATGGTGAGCTGGCCGGTCTTCACGATACGGGCGTACGCGGGCTGCGGTTTAACCTCGAATACCTGGTTGGCGTCACGGTATCGATGATGGAGCCGCTCTCGAAGCGGATCGAACCGCTCGGCTGGCACATTCAGGTCAATGCCACCGCTGCACAGCTACTCGCGCACCGACAGTTGCTTGCTAATCTGTCGTCGCCGCTCGTGATCGATCATATGGGGCAGATTCCGCAACCGGGCGGCGCGGAGCATGCCGCGTTCCGGATGGTCGAGGCGCTGCTGGCCAACGGCCGTACCTGGGTCAAATTGAGCGGACCCTATCTCGTGTCGCGAAGCGGAGCGCCGGTCTACGCCGACGCCGGAAGGGTCGCGCTCAGGTTTGCCCAGCTTGCCGCGGACAGGATGCTGTGGGGATCGGACTGGCCTCATCCGACGCAAGCGGCCGATAACAAGCCGGACGCCGCCCGCTTGCTGGACGATCTGACGCTGTGGATACCTGACGAATCGACGCGGCATCGAATCCTCGTCGAAAATCCTGCAAGGCTCTACGGCTTCTAACGTGCGTGCGTACGGTGCGCCGCCTGCTTCAGCGCGTGCCGATGTAGGCAACCACGTCGATCTCCACGAGCACACCCTGCAGACCGGCTTCCACCGTCGTTCGCGCCGGTTTGTGCTGGGCAAACCAGCTTGCATAGAGTGCGTTGAAGCGGCTAAAAAGCGTTAAGTCGGTTAGATAGACTGTGACCTTGACGACGTCATCCAGTCCGGCGCCGGCGGCGGCCAGTACCCGCTCGACATTGGCGAGCGTCGCACGGGTCTGCTCTTCGATCGAGTCGCCGATCACCTTCCGGTCGGCGTCGCGCGGCGTCTGGCCAGACAGGAAGACGAAGTCGCCCGCGACCATCGCTGAAGAATAGTGCCCGCCTGGTTTGAGGTCGGTTGGATTGACACCACGCAATGCGCGGCGCGTGCCACTGTCGTTCATGTTTTTCCCATCGCCTTGATGTGGCGTTTTTCCGACTTGCCGCATGACGTGCGCGGCAAATCGCGTTGTATCACGTCAATCGACGCCTACCCGCTGCGGGTCTCGCGGCCTAGCGACGGCTCCCGAGTTGCTCACGCACTTCCCACGACCCTTCGGTGTTAAGCACCATCGCGCTAGGGTAGAGATAGGCAGTCGTGCAAGCGTGGCGCGGCAGCAGCATCACCCGGTCGCCGACAGCCAGATCGGTGTCTTCGACCACAACGTGCTCTTCGCTCATCATGACGATCTTGCCGTCCCAGCGAAAGCGCTCGGCCAGCGGCTTGTCCGGCGAGATGGCCTTCGAGCCCGCATCGAGCGTGGCGGTTGTGCTGTTGCGTGAAATCACCGTTGCCAGTACATATGCGCTTGGCGTCCAGCCGAGCGCGGGCAACTCCAGGTCGTGTTGAGCGCTCGAATAGGTCCAACTGCCCGGGGATACGAAGTCGGCGAGCGTGCGCGGCCACAGATCGAACGTATAGCTGCCCCCGGCGATGAGTTTCGTCGACAGTCCGTCTGCATCGGCTGCGCGCGTCAGCGCCGCCACTTTCTCCACGATGGCGGCCACCCGCGTGCGGCGTGCGGCACTGTCGAGATCATGGATGTGGCCGTCGTAGACATGCCATCCTCCAAAGCAGCCGATTGTGGCCAGTTCGCGGGCCAATTGCAGCGTCGCCGCTGCTATCGGCGCGCCAGTTCTGCCCATGCCGGCATCCAGATCGATGAGCAGGGCGAGATTGGTCAACGGCGCCCCGTTCGTCGCGAGACGCCACGCGGCTACGCCAGCCGCCGAGTCGACGAGCGCGTCGACCCGTGCGTCCGGATGAGCGTGCGCCAGCGCGAGCAAGGTACGGATATGAGCGCGGTTCACGGTCGGATACGCCCAGACGACGTGTTTCGCGCCGGCCTCGAGCACCATCGCCACTTCCGCCACGGTAGCGGCCTTGAACGCGGTTACGCCTTCGCGAATCAACCGCTTGACGACCCATCCGGCGCGATGCGTCTTCACATGCGGCATGAGCCGCTCAACCCCTCCACACGCACGGGCAGTCGCATACAGGTTATCGACGATGCCGCGCTCGGATACGATGAAACACGGTGTCTGCAATTCATCTGGCAAGCTGACTGCCCACGACGGCGCACGTTGGAGAGTGGTGCTCGAAAGGTCGGACATGGTTGGGACGTTAAGAAATAAAAAGGGCGTCGCGCTCACGCGTGCGACGGCGCTGCGAGGTATCCGTCGACGTGCGCTCTGAGCTGACTGAGCACTTCTGCATGCTGTTCCCACGACAGCCGGTCGACGCTCATCTTCGGCGTCGCGGGGCGGTCGACGCGGCTATCGTCAACCGCCTGCCCGAGGTCGACGGCCGCGGCGAGATACGCCCGGTCGCGCTCCGGTGTGAAGTCGGTGAGCAGTCGCGCCGCTGCCTCTCGCGGCGCGACCATCGCCATTGCGGATACCAATCCCCAGCCGCCCCAGTTCGAGACGCTGGAAACAATCAGATAGTCCGCGGGAATGGCTGCGCTGATCAACGGGCCGTTGGGAATGTCGTCGTGGACGATTTCCTCGGGTAGCACGCCCATGCCGATTTCATTGCCGCCGTCGCCGATGCCGATCGTGACCCACGGACGCGGCCACTCGGGATCCTCGAACAGAAGGTGCAGCGGAGCGGTATCGTCGGACATGTCCGCGCCGTACTCGCGATGCGGCTTGCCGTCGCTCGCGGGCGACACCCGCTCGATCGCGACCATATGCGTGATCGGACGTTCGGCCTCGCTTAGCCTGGCTCTCAGCGACTTGACCGATGCCGCGCTCACCGAGGTGATCTCGAACGCCACGTCTTTCGGCAATTCCGTGGTGACCGCCCAGACGGCCTTGCAGCATGGCGCGTCCGAGATCACTGTCACCGGTATGCCGAGGTTCGAAAGTGCGGCGGCCAGGTGGGCCATGCCGCCCAGTCCGTCCGTCTCCGGCGAGGGCGGGACGGCATTGCGTATGAAGAAACCGGTCACGATACCGACGTGGGCGTTCGGCGTGCTCATGATCGAACGCGCGGCCGCTTCCAGCTGACCTTCAACGAACCGCTTCATGCGGCCAATGTCGCGCCGGACGGTTTGGCCAATGATGTCTTCGACTTTTGCTATTCCCATTATCCAATCTCAGTAGCAACGTTGTTCATGCGAGGCGCGACGATCGTTCAGACCGGAATCTTCGTTTCATAGTCGATTCCGATCGAACAGAGCAGCAGGCCGACGCCCATTGCGGCGAAACACATCAGCGCGAGGAAATAGGAGCCGGTGAATTGAACGATTGCGCCGATCGCAATCGGGATCACCATGCCGCCGATATTCCCGCCGAAGTTAAGCAGTCCGCCAAGCGTGCCCACCTTGTTGCGTGAGGCGAGCATCGCGGGGATCGACCAGTACAGACCGCCCCACCGCAGAAAGAAGAGCGTGATGGACAGCAGGATCACAACCATCGTGGGGCTTGTCGCATGTGCCACCGAAAACACCGCAATCGTGGCAACCACGCCGGCGATGCCGAAAATCGTGCGCATGACGCGGTTCGGCGCGGCGCCGCTGGCGAGCCACTTGTCGGCAACATAGGCACCGCAGAGTTCGCCGATAAACCCGCAGAAGAAGATCACGAAGCTGGCGCCGCCCATCTGCTGAATATTGAAGCCCTGCACCTTCTGCAGATAGGTGGGCATCCATGTCAACAGGCCGTAGTAAAGCGTCGTGCAACACATGAAGCCGACGAACATCAGCAACACTGAGCGATACCTGAAGAAATCGAGCGAGTTGCCTGACAGGTTTTTCGCTTCCTTTTCATCTTCCTTGCGCCGGGATAGTTCGATGTGTTCCGCTTCGGCTTCATTGACGCCGGGATGTTCGTGCGGTTGATTCTTGATGTAGTACCAGGCGCCGACGCCGCACAGGATCGTGCCGACGCCGGCGATCGCGAATGCGGTTCGCCATGAGTGCGCGACCACGATCAGCCAGGTGATCAGCACCGATCCAAGCGCTGCGCCGAGCGGCGAGCCGCCATCCATCAGCGATGCGCCACGGACCCGCTCATGCTGCGTGAGCCACATTGCATTGAGCGCACCTCCCGCTGAGGCCACGGGCGCTTCTGCGACACCGAGTCCGAGCCTCGTAGCGAGCAAGGACATCGCATTGGTCGTCAATGCACCGAGGCCTTGGAAGGCACCCCAGAGCAAAGTGCACAGCGCGAGGACCAGGCGCGGCTTGAAGCGGTCGACCGCCATGCCGCCTGGAATCTGCATCAGCGTGTACGACCAGAAGAACGAACTCATAATGATGCCTTGCATGACCGGCGTAAGCGTGAACTCGCTTGCGATCATCGGCATTGCGACGGACAGGGATGCACGATCGATGTAGTTGACCGTGACCAGCAGCAACATGATGAGAAAAATCTTCCAGCGAACTGATGTCTTCGGCTGGGCGTACGCCACGACCGCTGCAGGTGCTCTGCTCATGCCTGTTCTCCTGATTCGCTGTTTGAATGTCAGATACACGCCCGGCGCGTTGCGCATCGGCGATGTATGGACCGGTCATCTGCCACGCCGCAGGCGCCCGTTCCGTGCTGCTTGAAATTGAGTATAGGTGCGTGGTTCCGAGTGCAGATAATCGAAAGTGGCCCGGGCAATCGATAGAAATCGCTGATCACGGGTGCACGCCTCGTGCAGGTTTCTTTTTCACGTGGCATTGCGCGTTACAGGTTCCGCGTTCGAGAGCTCGTCGAAATGATGGCCGGGAGCGGTCTGTTGTTCGCACAGACGACGATCATGCGCTGGGTCAAAGGGGATTGGGTGAGGAACAGGCCTGCGTATCAATTGGTTGCGGGTTCGCTCCTTCGCACGAGATTGATGGTGGGTACAAGCATCAGGGAGACGACCGCACCGATCGATATCATCAGGATGGAAGAGAACGTGAGATGGAGGGACTGGTGGAGCGCAAGTCTCACCGCAGCGTTGACGATAGCGTCGGCCGGTACCGAGCCAAGAAGCTGTCGCAACTGATCGGAGGTAACCGCTGCGGTGCCGGTCGAATGAGCAAGCCCATAATTCAGAACCGCACCAAACACGGCTGCACCAAGCGTACTGCCGAGGTTACGGGAGAAGAGGTTGGACGCCGTCGCGCTGCCGCGTTCCGACGGCTTGACGATTTCCTGGATCAGAATAAGCGAGCTCACGCTAACTACTCCCATTCCAAAGCCCATAATCAACGAGCCGATTCCTGCAAACAGCGGTGTGCTCTGTGGGGTCAGGGCCGCGAAGACCATGGCGCCAATCGGCAAGAACACGCTGCCGCCGATGAGGGTGCGCCGCAGTCCGAGCCGATGGAAGGAGCGTGCTGCAATGGTAGCGCCGGTTGGCCAACCGACCATTATCATAGTCAACGCGAGGCCTGCCACCACCGGGGACCTGCCCAAGACGCCCTGTACATACATGGGAAGGAAGCTGGTCAGCCCCATTAGCGCCATTCCCGAAAGGACAGTAGCTGCATTGCAGGCCGCGATTGGCCGGTGCCCCCACAAGGAAAACGAAATCATGGGGTCGGCGGCCCGTTGCTCCTGGAGAATGAAGAGTGCGCCGCATATCACGAACAGAGCGAACTCGAGGATGGTCCAAGTACTGACGAATGTCCCGGCATTCGTCAGCGCCACCATGAGAGCGCCGATGCATGCAGCGAAGAGCGTTGCACCGAGGATATCGATCGAAGGGCGTTCGCGCCTTTCCTCTTCATGTAGAAAGACGATGAAGCCGGCGGCGGAGGCGAGGCCAATTGGGATATTGATCCAGAAGATCCAGGCCCATGAAAGGTCGCGAATGAGAATGCCACCTGCCATCGGTCCGACGACCGCAGCGATGGCCCAGACACTGGCGAGATAACCCTGAATTTTCCCTCGTTCGCGTGCTGGATACAGGTCGCCCACGATAGTGAGCGCAACAGGCTGGATCGCTCCAGCGCCGACACCTTGAATCATTCGAAACGCGATCATTGCGGGCATGGACCGTGCAAAACCCGCGAGCACTGATCCCACCAGAAAGATCGCGATGCCAACGAGCATGGTGGGCTTACGACCGTACAGGTCAGCGAGCTTGCCGAATACGACCGTCATCGCGGTCTGCGTGAGCAGAAACGAGGAGAAGACCCAGCTATAAAGATGCAGCCCGCCCAATTGAGTCACGATCTGTGGCATCGCTGTAGACACAATGGTCGCTTCGATAGCGACCATTGCCATTGACGCCATGACCGATGCAATAACGAGCGGTCGTACTGTTTTCAGGTGTTGTGACATGCCGTTTTGTAGAAGGGGCGTCGTCCGCGGTCAGACTTGCTCCTGTAACTTGAGTGGATCTCGGGCCATTCCAGAAATCTGGCGTGACGCGGCCATGAAGATCAGGACGTCTCGATAAGCGGATTGGGGCGAGTCAGCGGATCGCGCCCACGGACGATATACTCTATCAAATCACAAGTCTTCATGTGAAGACTTATCTGATAATTATTGGGGGTCGGAGAGTCATGAAGGTCAAACCCAACGATGTCAAAAAGCGATTTGACGGGACGGGAGGGCTCTGTCGGCGGTCAAGCGGAAATACGGTTTTTTTAGTTGAAAGACCGCAGATAGTCGATTGAAAGGAGGCTCAGTACGTTTTATTGCGAGTACTACGACGCGCCGGTAGCTGCGGCTCTTCTTATACTCTTCGTATGAAGACTTGAGGATGGCGCCGACCTATGCGATCGGTATCGCTACACATGCACTTGAGATCGTCGCCGAGACTGCCCACGAGCCAGGTCGGAGCGTGCCGACCGTGTCGCGCAGGGCCGTCATTCGGCGCGAAGAGATACGCTATCCACGAGCCCCGACAAAACGCGCGCGCACCGGCTTCAACACGAACATGGCAAGCGCGGCGGTACTCAGATCGAGCACAATCGCGCAGCCGAACACCGGCACCCAGCTGCCGGTGTGCTGATGCAGCAGCGCGGCCAGCGGGCCGCCGAAGATCGAGCCGATCCCGAACGAGATGTAAAGCCAGCCATAGTTGGCGGTGGCATATCGGGTACCAAACGTATCGGTCAGGGTCGAAGGGAACAGCGAAAAAATTTCGCCCCAGCCGAAGAACACCACGCCGGACAGCAAGACGAACAGGACCGCGTTGTCGCGCGTCATTAGCCAGAGTGCCATCGCCACACCTTCCAGTGCGAACGCGAAACACATCGTGTTTTCGCGCCCCAGACGATCCGATATCCAGCCGAACAGCGGACGGGTCAGACCGTTCGTGAAGCGGTCGATCGTCAGTGCCAGCGGCAACGCGGCGAGCCCGAAGACCAGTACCTTGCTGACGCCGAAGTCAGCGGCGAAGCTTGCCATCTGCGACGTGACCATGAGGCCCGAGGTGGACATCATCGTCATCATCACGAACATCAGCCAGAACAGCGGCGTCTTGAGCATCTCGGACGGGCGGAAGTCGCGCGTCGCGACCGCTGTCCGGGAGACTGCCGAGCCGATACTGTCCGCCGCAGGCGGTACCCGCAGGCCCTGCGAGGCGAGGAGGCCGACCACTGCGAAGATGATGCCGTACAGCCACAACGTGGATTCGACACCGTGCGTTGCCAGTGATGCAGAAATTGGAAAGGTGGTGACAATTGCGCCCATGCCGTAGCCTGCGGCCGCTACGCCGGCGGCGAAGCCGCGTCGATCGGGGAACCAGCGAACCACGAATCCCACCACGCCGACGTAGACGATGCCGGTACCGAGACCGCCGATGCAGCCATACGTGAGGTACAGCATCGACACACTGTGCGCATACGAGGCTAACACCCAGCTCACGCCTGCCAGCAACGTACCAATCGAGATCAGCATGCGCGGCCCGAAACGGTCGATCGGCGCACCCTGGAACGGTGAGAAAAATGCCTGCAGCAGCACCAGCAGTGAGAAGGTCACTTGCAGTTCCGGCAGCGCGATGCCGAGCTTCGCCATGAGCGGCTTCGTCATCAGAGTCCATACATATTGCGGACTCGAAATCGTCATCATGCAAATGAGGCCGAGTCCGAGCTGGATCCAGCGGGTATGCGCGGCTGTTTGCGCGACGGGCGAGGCGGCGCCTTTCAATGATTGCGTGCGGGTGTTCAAAGTGCTTCTCCGTTTCGGATTGAAATATCAACAGATGGAGGACGTGCGCCGTCCTTGCCGTCGGCGCGAACGCTCGCGGGTGGTCGATTCAAAAGGGTGCAGGCGGCGCGGCCGCCCGCTGTTTAGCCGGCGCGCTTACCAGCCAGCCGCGGCCCCGTCGCTGCGCGGGTCATAGCCTGCCTCCAGACATCCGTTGCCGTGCCGGACGATTGCGCCGGCGTGGCCCATTGCTTCGTCGTATGGCAGCATCTGCTCGACGTCATGGCCGAGACGGCGCAGCGCATCGAACGTGTCGGCGGGAAACCGAGCTTCAAGCTTGAGTGATTCATTGGATCGCCCCCAAGTCCGGCCTAGCAGCCAGCGAGGCGCATCGATAGCGGCTTGCGGATTCCAGCCAAAGTGCGCGATCCGCGAAAACACGGCGCTTTGCGATTGCGGCTGGCCGTCGCCGCCCATGTTTCCGTACACCATCGTGCGTCCGTCATCGAAACGCGCGAGTGCCGGGTTCAGCGTGTGAAACGGCCGTCGCCCCGGCGTAAGCGGATTGCGCGCAGAGGGATCGAGCGAGAAGCTACAGCCGCGGTTTTGCCAGTTGATGCCCGAATCTGCAAGCACGAGGCCGCTGCCGAACTCGTGATAAATGCTCTGGATGAAGCTGACGGCCACGCCATCGGCGTCGATCACGCCGAGCCATACTGTGTCGGCCGGTCCGAGACCGCGGCCCCACGGGGCCGCCGCCGACATCGAAATCTGCTCGGCCATCGCGTCGAGGACCGGCGGCGCGAGCAGCGCCTGCGGATCGATGTCCATGTAATCCGGGTCGGTGATGTGCTTGTCGCGGACGGCGAACGCGAGCTTGGTCGCCTCCACGCATGCGTGGACGTACTCGGGCCCGAGCGGATCCATATCGTCGCGCAAGACACGGTCGAGCACACCGAGAATCTGCAGTGAGACAAGCCCTTGTGTAGGCGGCGGCATGTTGTAGATCGTGCCAAGCGAATGCGTGAGTGCCAGCGGCGTGCGCAGCCTTGCGCGATGCTGTTCGAGGTCGGCGAGCGACAATGGACTTTCGAGGGCACGCAGGTCGGCCGCGATGCTGCGTGCGAGATCGCCCCGGTAGAAGTCGTCGAGACCCGCGTGGGCGAGACGCTCGAGCGTCGCGGCGAGGCGTGGCTGCACAAAACGCTCGCCGACAGCCGGCACGCGCAGCGGGTTGTCGCCCGTCAGAAACGTCTCGGCGAATCCCGCGACCGATCCGAGTTCGTGCCGCTTGAGCGCGACGCATTCGGACTGGCTGCGCGTGACCGGAATACCGCCTCCCGCGTAGGCGATCGCATCTTCCAGCAGGCGCGCGACCGGGAGCTTGCCACCGAGGGTGTCAGTGGACCAACGATGCGCCAACGCCCAACCGGACACGGTGCCGGCCACCGTATTCGCCGCCAGCGGTCCACGAAACGGGATCGATTGCAGGCCGCGTGCGCGATAGGCGTCGATCGTCGCCGCCGATGCCGCCGCTCCACATGCCTCGATGCCGACGGGCTCTTCGCCCGGCCGCGAAATCAACCAGAAGCCGTCGCCGCCGATGCTGTTCATATGCGGATACACCGCTGCGATGGTCGCCGCGGCGGCAATCATCGCCTCGATGGCATTGCCGCCGTCACGCAGGATCGCGAGCGCGCTTTGCGACGCCAGTGCATGGGGTGTGACCGCCATCCCGCGGATGCCCCGCACAGGATTTAAAAATTCTGCTGACATGTTTCCTCAAACAATCAATCGATCTTCGCTACCCGCTCAGCCGCTACGGGTTCGCATGATCACGTGATACTTCCTATACACAACGAAGCCGGCATCAGCGGGAAGCAACTGCGATGTTCCAGCCGGTTCTCCCTTCCACCCACTCGGCAAGCGACAGCAACGTGGCATCGTGCTGACTCGCACCGACCAGTTGCACCCCAAGCGGCAACCCCTCCGGACCGAAGCCAACCGGTAACGTCACCGCCGGCACGCCGAGGAAGGTCCAGGGCGTGCAGAACGCCGCATCGCCCGTATAGTCAAGCCCGCGGGGCGCCTCGCCCGATGCGGGCGCTACCAGCAGCGCGTCCAGTCCCGCTGATTCGGTGAGCCACTGGTCGAAGCGAACCGCCATCTGTACCTGCACAGCCTTCGCTTTCGCATATTCGGTCGCGCGCACAGCCCGGCCTTCCTCGACCAGAGCTGTGATCGGTGCGCTGACAAGATCCGGCGAACGGTCTACCAGTTCGCCGTGTGTCAATGCGGCTTCAACTGCGAGCAGGATTGAAGCATGCCGCGCAGCGTCGGCCAGTTCGGCAGGCAAGTCGGCAGCGACGATTTCCGCACCATCGGCACGCAAACGTAGGGCAAGTTGATTCAGCACATGCTGCTGCGCTTTGTCGATTGGTCCACCGATCTGCTCGCGCAACACGCCGATGCGTGGTGGCCGTTTTGCCGCATCGCCTGGGTCTTTCCTCTTGCGACTGTTATGCGAGGCATGTGGATCGTCCGCATCGCTCCCCGCCAGAATCGATAGCGCATGAACGGCATCAGCGACATTGGTGGTGAAAACGCCAAGGTGATCGAGCGACCCTGACAACGGCAACACGCCGGTCCGCGCAATCGTGCCGTAACTCGGCTTTACCCCGACCACACCGCAATACGCGGCGGGACGGATGACGGATCCGAACGTCTGTGTGCCGAGCGCGAGCGGCACGATGCCTGCCGCAACGGCGGCAGCCGAGCCGCTCGACGAGCCGCCAGGCGTGTGATCGCTATTCCACGGGTTGGTCGTAGCGCCAGGCTGACGCCAGGCGAACTCGGTGGTGACCGTTTTACCGAGTACCGTGGCACCGGCTTCGCGCAAACGGGCGACCACCCATGCGTCCTTGTCGGGCCTGCGCCCTTCGTAGGCCGGCGATCCGTACGCGGTGGGCATATCGGCCGTATCGATCAGGTCTTTTATGCCGACAGGGACGCCCGCGAGCGGCGCGTGGGGAGCGGCGCGATTGACTATCGGCGCCGCCGGCAGATGGATGAAAGCTTGCAACTCAGGCTGCAGTCGTTGCGCCGCATCAAATGCCTGTTGCACAGTCTGATCGATGGTGCGCGTTCCCGCGCGAATCGCGTCACGGATTTCGCGGATGGTGGGGGAGGGGGAAGAATGGCTCATTTCGCGGCTAGTGCTTGATGAATGTAGTTCTGCACGATGAAGGTGCTGTAATTCGGCTGCTGCTTCAAATTACCGAGTGAGATCTGCGTATCCATTGCAACCGTCAGCGCCTGCGGGGTGATGTCGACGTTCCTGGGATACACGCCTTCGTTCAGCATGCGTTTTACCGCAGCGTTCACGATCTCCGGATCAAGGCCTGGAAACTCGCGGCGGGCGATCGCCAGGGTTTCCGTGGGATTGGTCTGCATGAAGACGAGTGCCTGCTCCATACCTTTCACGAACCGTGCCGCCACATCGGGGTCCACGCTCCTTTTCGCCGAGATCGATGAGAATGCGTATTCGCCATATAACTTCGGAAAGCCGAGCACTACCTTCATGCCTCTGGCAACGGCCTGATCAAGGCCGGGTTCATACATCACCGCAACCTTGGACTGGCCTGCAACCAGTGGGCCGATCTCGGAGCCGAGCGGTACCTGGGTTAGTTTCACGTCGGCTGGCGACATGCCGTTCTCTTTTAGCAACTTGAAGAACAGCGACGTGCTGGTAGTCGGCATCTGACCCGACACGACCGTCTGGCCCTTCACGTCCTTGATGCCGGTGAATTTGCTGTCCGGCGAGGTGACGATCCACACCGCCGCACCGTTCACAACGTTGGCGATCACATCGACATCCGCGCCTTTTTCGGCGGCGACCGCGGTCCATTCGGGACCATGCAGCGAGAAGTCCGCACTTCCCGACAACACGGCCGACAATGCCGCGCTCGGACTGCCCGCGGTCTGCTTTGTCACCTCTAGCCCCTCCTTGGTAAAGAAGCCGCCGTCGATAGCGACGTAGAGCGGCAGATATAGCATCGACTGAAAAGCCTGCGAAATAACAGCTTTTTTGTCGGCGGCCAAGGCGGGCGTTGCGATGCTAACGGCAGAAACAGCGACTGCTGTTGTCAGTGCAGCCAGCATTCTTTTTGCAATGAGTGCCATCTTCAGGTCCAGAGAAAGGTTAGATTGACGGGCGAAAAGCAAACAATTCGACCTCGAGTGGCAACGGCGTCAAACCCGTAGCGTCGGTGCATTCGATACCTGCCGCCACGGCAGCAGCTTGCGTTCGACCAGGTCGATCAGGAAATACAACACGAAGCCAATCGCCATCAGCACGAAGAGGCCGGCCCACACGGTGTTCAGGTCGTAAAGACTTGAGGCGGTAAAGATCATGTGGCCAAGCCCTTTCTCCGACGAAATGAATTCGCCCACCACTGCGCCTACCAGACCAAAGCCGATGTTGATGCGGAATGTCGAGATCACATATGGCAGCGTGAACGGAATAACGACTTTCAGGAACACATCGTTTTTGTTCGCGCCAAGCGTGACGAGGAGTGCCTGAAGATCAGGATCGGCCTCTTTCGCTGCCTCGTAAGCGGCTATCAGCGCGACGATCGCAGTGAGCGAAATCGCCAGCGCGACTTTCGAAACGAGCCCGGTGCCGAACCAGAGAATCACAATCGGGGCGAAAGCGATCTTCGGGACGCTGTTGATCGCGACGATAAACGGCTCGATCAGTCGCGCCACGAACGGCGAATACCACAGCGCGAGGCCGCAGACCGAGCCGACCGCCGTGCCGAACAGAAAGCCGAGCATGGCTTCGAACATGGTGTAGCCGATATCGACGAAAAGGTCGCCTGATTCGGCGGAGCGAGCCAGGGCGTCGTAGATTTTTGTCGGCGAGCCGACCAGGAAGTTCGATACCCAGCCAAGCCGCGCAGCGCCTTCCCATATCGCAAAGAATGCAATCACCGCGACGAGCTGCAGGGCTGTGCGCCCCCATCCGGTATTCAGCGCGGGGCCTGAACGCGTCTGGCTGCGTGTCGCGGAGACTTTCGCGTTATTGACGGATGCGGAATGGTTCATGCCGCCTTTACCTCGGTCTGAATATCGAGTTCCGCGCACAGCGCGTGAAAGTAGCCGGGAAAGTTCGAATCGCTGCGCGCACCGATCGGCGTGCGCGCGCCGATCTCGATGTCATAGACCTTTTTGACTTGCGAAGGCCGGCCGCCTAGCACCACCACACGCTTGGACAACGCGACTGCTTCGTCGATGTCGTGTGTGACCAGCACGACCGTTTTGTGGAACGTCTCGACCGCTTCCATCAGCACGCCTTCCAGATACAACCGGGTCTGATAGTCGAGCGCTGAAAACGGCTCATCGAGCAGGATGATGTCGGGGTCGTTGATCAAGGTGCGGATCAGTGCGACGCGCTGGCGCATGCCACCGGACAGCATGCGGGGATAGGCGTTCTCGAAACCCGCAAGGCCGTAGGTGTTCAGGTATTCCATCGCCATTTCGCGCGCTTGCGCAACCGGCATGCGGGACAACTCGGGCCCAATCAGGACGTTCTGCAATACGGTGCGCCACGGCAACAGCAGGTCACGCTGCATCATGTAGCCGACTTTTCCGCGCAAGCCGGTGACCGCCTGCCCTCGATAGACGATCTCGCCGCTGTCGGGTTCCAGGAGGCCGGCGATTACGTTGAACACGGTCGTCTTCCCGCAGCCCGACGGGCCGATGATGCTGACGAAATCTCGTTCGTTGATGTCGAACGACAATCCACCCAGCACATCGACCGAGCCCTGCTTACTGGAAAAGGATTTTCGAATGTTTCGCAACGCTAGTTGTACTGACATGCTGATCCTCGTGCTGAACTTGAATCACTTCGCGCTTCGCTTGCGTGCCCGCTCCGCGCAGAGTCGGTACACGGTTGGTTGACGGTTGTGAAGTGTCTGACTGGGGAGCACTTAATTGCTGTTTTCGTCGGTTGTCGGCGGAATATAGGTGCAAAACACAACAATTGAAATATCCATATTGATTCGATTCGCACAAAGCGTGCCATCGTGCGAGAGCCCCATATACAAGTGCGAAGTGGGTATTTTCAAGTGGAGGTGAGCACACTGCCATGTTCGGAAAGTGTGCAAATGCGCGCAAGGAAGGTGCATCAGGCACAACTAGATCGGCGACGCACCGCCTCAGGGCGAAACGCGAACGGTCGACGGCGAAAGACCATTGCAAGAAATTCGGGATTGTGAATCGGTGCGAGAGCCGCCTCCAGAATTGAGGCGCCGTACCAACGCGGTTACATCAGAACGTCTAGTCGGTATCGTCGACACGCTTCCAGAATTCGAACGCGGTGGCGCATGCGTTGCGCGGCGCGCCCGTGGCGAGCAGCAGCCAGAGAAGCAGGCGCGCCTTGCGTGGCCCGAGCCACCCGGAAAACAACGCACCGCGGCGGGCCAGGTCGATTTCGGAACCAGAAAAGCCATAAGTACGCGCTGCCGTCGATCCCGATCCCGTGCGGCTGGAGACGACGATCGGCAGTCGCGGCACCAACGCCTCGATGCGCTGTGCTTCGTCATCCGAAACATGACCTGCACCGTAGGCCGCGATGACGATCCCGTGATATCCCGCGTGGGCGACCGCGTCGAGCATCTCACCCGTCTCGCCCAGACATGTTTCCACGAGTGCCACTCGAACCGACAGGTCGGGCTTTGTAAAGCGCTGCGAATAGCGCCTGGACGGTGGACGGAAATATTGGGGCAGACCCTCGAGCACCATGCCCGCCGGCCCCACGACCGGTGACTCGAAAGTTTCGACGGACATCGAGTTCGCTTTGCGCACCCAGCGCGCCTCGTGGATCGTGTTGTTCATGACTACGGCTACACCGCGCCCGCGACTGGCGCCGTACGCTGCGCAGGCCACTGCGGCAAGAATGTTGGCGGGCCCATCCGCCCCCGCGGCCAGCGGCGTGCGCATCGCGCCTGTGACCACCAGCGGCTGCGGATGCGTCCACAGAAGATCGAGCAGGAAGGCGGTTTCCTCAAGCGTGTCGGTCCCCTGGGTCAGCACGATCCCGGCGGCGCCGGCAGCCACCATGCACTCTGCCCACACCAGACTGTCCAGCACATGCGCAAAGTTCAGCGAAGGGCTGGGTAACTGCAAAAGCGTCTCGGCGTGAATCTGCGCGATATCAGCCAGACCTGGGACCGCAGTCACCAATTGTTGAGCGGAAAGACGTGGCAACGCGCCAGCGTCGGCATTGTCGGCGGTCATGCATATCGTGCCGCCTAATGCACCGACAGCGATCCTCGGATAGTTCATTGACGCGTTCCTTTCGAGTGCGTTGAAAATATCGGCTTAAACCGTACCTCAAATAGCCTGCAAAAACTCGCCACCGGCGAGGAGCACCGTTGTCGCGCCCGGAATCGGTGCGACAGCGATCTTGCACTGCGCGATGCACCGTGCTCGCGCGCACTTGCACAAGTCCCGCGCATTGCAGTGTGCTCTTGCCGCTCGGGCAAGTGCCCGACTTGCCGATACCTACTGGATTTGCCGCGCGATGGCATGCTTCGTGCCTATAAATGCGTAAATTTCAATTGTTGCAAGTTGCAATTAATGTAGCACGGTTGAATCGGAGATCAACCTGTCGCAGGCGCCATATCCGGGGTTGGAGCATCTGAACGAGCACGGCCGCTAATCCGACGCACGCGTGCAGCCGGAATCATTTTGTGTCATTTCTTCTTATGAGGTGCAGCATGTTGAAGCGAATGTTTGCTCGGTGCGTGGCTGGGGTGCTGATTGCGAGCGCTGCGACGACGGCGTGTGCGCAGGAAGCATCGAAGGTGTTACGAATCGTGCCGCAAGCGGATCTGAAGATTCTCGATCCGATCTGGACTACTGCATTTATCACGCGCGACCACGGCTACATGATCTACGACACGCTGTTCGGCGTGGATGCCAAGGGCGTGGTGCAACCGGAGATGGTGGACACGTATACGAGCTCGCCGGACGGCAAGACCTGGACGTTCACGCTGCGCAAGGGGCTCGCGTTCAGCGACGGCAAGCCGGTCACCTCAGCTGACGTTATCGCGTCGATCACGCGCTGGGGCAAGCGCGACGTGTTCGGCGAGAGAATGTTCGCGGCACTGCAGTCGTTCGATGCGGTCGATGCCAAGTCCTTCCGCATGACCTTCAGGCAACCCTTTCCGATGGTCCTCGACGCGCTCGGCAAGCCGTCGGGCAGCGCCGCATTCATCATGCCGAAGCGGGTCGCCGATACGCCGGCGGACCAACAGATCTCTGACTACACCGGGTCCGGCCCCTACATCTTCAAACAGGACGAGTATCGCCCGGGCGCGAAAATTGTGTACATCAAGAACCCGAACTATGTGCCGAGGCCTGAGCCGGCTTCCGGTACCGCAGGCGGCAAGCATGTTTATGTCGACCGGGTCGAATGGATCGTGCTCAAGGACGCACAGACGCAGGCCAATGCGATTGCGAACGGTGAAGTGGACATGATCGAATGGATGCCCGCCGAGCAGTACGCCGCGTTCAAGGGCAATCCGAAGCTGGAATTGGTAAAGCCGACTCCCGCCGGGCTCTTCGACCTGCACCTGAATCATCTCGTGCCACCGTTCAACAACCCGAAGATTGCCCAGGCGGCAATCATGGCGATCAACCAGGAAGCGTTGATGCGTGCCCAACTGGTGAACAAGGATCTGTACCGGACGTGTTCGTCGATTTACCCATGCGATTCGCCGTTGGCGTCGACCGAGACTGCCTATTTCACCGGCAAGCCTCAGTTCGCGGCGGCGCGCAATCTGCTGAAGGAAGCGGGCTACGATGGCAAGCCGGTGGTATTGATGTATCCGTCTGATTACGCAGTACTCAACAAGTTTCCACCCGTCATGGCGCAACTGTTGAAGCAGGCCGGTTTCAATGTCGACCTGCAGGCCATGGACTGGTCTACGCTCGTGACGCGCCGAACCAGCAAGGCGCTCGCCGACAAGGGGGGCTGGAACCTGTTCATTACCGGATGGGCGCCCGGCGACACGATGAATCCATTGTTCTTCACTCCGCTGACGGGCAATGGCGAAAAGGGCTGGTTTGGCTGGGCGACTGACGACAAGATTGAGCAGCTCAAGAACGATTACCTCGTCACCAACGATCCTGTGCAGCGCAAGAAGATCGCCGCGGCGATCCAACTGGAAACGTACCAGAGCGGCATCCTGGCGCCCTTAGGCGACTTCGATTTCTACTCGGTGATCCGCAAGGGCGTCGTCAGCGGCGTGGTCCCAGCTCCGGTCAACGTGTTCTGGAACATTCGCAAGAGCTAACCCGTGTCGGCGGCTGGCTGTTTGCCGGCCGGCTGCCGTCTCGCAGGGCAACGCGAGCCCGTCTATCCACAAACCGGCTTTGGAGCGTAATCGACATGGCTTTCTTTCTTTTCCGGCGCGTATTGTCGACGGCGCCAGTGCTGGTCATTGTCGCCCTTATCGTGTTCATGATTCTGCGCCTGACGCCGGGCGATCCGGCTGCGGCGCTTGTTGGTGACAACGGCACTAGTGCCGACATCGCGCGGATCCACGCGAGCCTCGGGCTCGACCGGCCGCTGCCGGTGCAGTTCGTCAAATGGACCGGGCAGTTGCTGCAGGGCAACCTTGGCGACTCGTACTACATGAAGCAGCCGATTACCCGGTTGATTGCGCAACGCATCGCACCGACCGTGTCCTTGTCCGCCCTGACACTGGTGATGACGCTCCTGCTCGCGGTGCCGCTCGGCGTGATCGCGGCTTCGCGGCACGGAGGCTGGCTGGACCGGATGCTGATGGGACTTTCGGTGATGGGATTCTCGGTGCCGTCGTTCGTGGTCGGCTATATCCTCATATGGGCGGTCGCCTTGCATGCGAAGCTGCTGCCGGTGCAGGGGTACGCTCCACTGAGCGCGGGCATCGGTCCGTGGCTCACGCACCTGATCCTGCCCGCCATTACGCTGTCGATCGTCTACCTTGCGCTGATTGCCCGCGTGACGCGCGCTGCGGTTGCCGAGGCGCTGACTGAAGACTACATCCGCACCGCCCGCGCCAAAGGTATCTCCGAAGCACGCGTGCTGATTCGCCATGCGCTGGCCAATGCCGCGGTACCGATCGTCACGGTAATCGGCATTGGCGTCGGCTTGCTGATCGGTGGCGTGGTGGTCACCGAAACCGTCTACGCGATCCCCGGGCTCGGGCAACTCACGGTCGACGCGGTACTGGCGCGCGACTTCCCGCTGGTACAGGGCATCACGCTGTTCTTTTCCTTTGTTTACGTGCTTATCAACCTGCTGGTCGATATGAGCTATCTGCTGCTCGACCCGCGTATCCGCTATTGAGTGAAAGGACGATTGGACATGAGCGACGATCACGATCCGACGACCATTGCCGCACCGGCCGCCATTCTTGCCAACGTGGAGGTGGCGCCTGCTATACGCTCGCGCACACCACTGTGGCGCCGCGTGCTGCGGAACTGGTCGGTGCGCCTGGGATGCGGCGCACTGGCGCTTCTGGTCTTCGTAGCCGTCGCCGCACCGTGGCTTGGCACGATCGACCCGACCGCGATGGATCCCGCGAGCGCCAACCTCTTACCGGGCGCGACAGCCGAATTCAGTGATCTGTCAGGCGCGACGTTCCAGCACTTCTTCCCGATGGGCACCGACAGTCTCGGCCGGGATACCTGGAGCCGGGTCGCCTATGGTGCGCGCGTGTCCCTGTCGGTCGGCATCACGGTGGCACTGCTGGCGCTCACCTTCGGCGCACTGGTCGGCGTGGCGGCGGGGTATTTTCGCCGCCTCGACGACGTCATCATGCGCGCCATGGACAGCTTGATGGCGATTCCCAGCATCCTGTTCGCGATTACGCTGATGGCGCTCTGGCGGCCGACGCTGGTCACGGTGATCGTCGCGATCACGATTCCCGAAATTCCGCGCGTCGCACGGCTGGTGCGCTCGATCGTACTGAGCATTCGCGAGGAACCCTACATCGAGGCCGCCATTTCGTTGGCCACGCCGACCGTCAAGATTCTGTGGCGTCATATTCTGCCGAATGCAATCGCGCCGCTGATCGTGCAGGGAACCTACGTGTGCGCGTCGGCGATCCTGGTGGAAGCGATCCTGTCGTTTCTCGGCGTTGGCCTGCCACCGGATATTCCGACGTGGGGCAACGTCATGGCCGACGGCCGCATGCAGTTCAACCAATATCCTCAGACCGTGTTGTTCCCAGGTGTTTTCCTGGCGCTGACGGTGCTGGCCGTCAACATCATGGGCGACGGATTGCGCGACACGCTCGATCCGAAATTCAACAAACGGGGGGGCTGACGCGATGCGCGACTTCGACTTCAAAACGGCAGCACCCTCCGCCGCCGGGCCGGCCACAACCGTCCTCGCCGTGAATAACCTGACCATTTCCCTGCCGGCCGGAGCCGACCGGCCCCATGCGATCCGGCATGTCTCGCTCGACGTGCGGCAGGGGGAGATTGTCTGCCTGCTGGGCGAGTCGGGCTCGGGCAAATCGGTGATCGCGCAGGCCGTGATGGGCTTGCTGCCGGCGGCGCTCAAGGCGGTGGACGGCAGCATCGAACTGCTCGGCGAAGACGTGCTCACAGCAAGCCCGGACCGCATCCGCCAATTGCGTGGCGAAAAGATGGCGATGGTTTTCCAGGAGCCGATGACGGCCCTCAATCCGATCATGACGTGCGGCGCGCAGGTCGACGAGATGCTGGCACAGCATAGCCGTGCCGGCGTCGGCGAGAGGCGCCGGCGCATTCTCGAGATATTCGCTCACGTCAGGCTGCCGGAACCGGAGCGTATCTACGCGTCTTACCCGCATCAGTTGTCGGGTGGACAGCGCCAGCGCATCGTGATTGCAATGGCGCTGATCCTGAAGCCGTCGCTGCTGATCTGCGACGAGCCCACCACGGCGCTCGACGTCACGACCCAGGCCGAGATTCTCAAGCTGATTCGTGAATTGCAGACTGAGAGCGGAACAGCCGTGCTGTTCATCACCCACGATTTCGGCGTCGTCGCCGAAATTGCTGACCGTGTCGTTGTGTTGCGGTTGGGTGACATGGTCGAGCAGGGCGCCAGGTTGCAGGTGTTGCAGCAGCCGCGCGAGCCCTATACCCGTATGTTGCTGGCAGCCGTCCCCACGCTGGTGCCGCGTACGCGCGCCCCGGTGGAGAAAGCCTATCCGCTGCTAGACGCGCGTGGGATCGGGAAGACGTATGTGACGGGTTCCTGGCCCAGCCGCAAGCGCGAGGTGCGGGCGGCCCGTGATGTCTCGCTGACGGTGCATCCGGGCGAAACGGTCGGTATCGTGGGCGAGTCCGGTTCGGGAAAATCGACTGTCGCGCGCTGCATTGCGCGGCTGATCGAGCCGAGCGCCGGCGATATTTTCGCCGGGGGCCGATCGGTGGCCAAAGCGCGCGGCCGCGCGCTATATCCGTTCCGGCGCGGCGTACAGGTTGTGTTCCAGGATCCTTACCGGTCGCTGGATCCGCGCCAGACAGTGGGTGCCTCGATCGTCGAAGGGCCGTTGAATTTCGGTGTGCCGTACGCTCAGGCGTGGCAACGTGCTGAAGAACTCATGACGCTGGTACGGCTCAGGCCCGATGCGCTGAATCGCTACCCTAGCGAATTCTCCGGCGGCCAGCGGCAACGCATCTCGATTGCGCGGGCGCTGGCATGCGAGCCACAAGTGTTGATCGCCGACGAGGCGGTCTCCGCACTCGACGTCTCGGTCCAGGCGCAAATTCTCGAACTGCTGGATGACATTCAGCAGCGTCTGCGGATCGGCATTCTGTTCATTACACACGATCTGCGGGTGGCCAGCCAGATCTGCGATCGGGTCATCGTGATGCGGCGCGGCGAGATTGTTGAGGAAGGGGCGATCCAGGACGTGTTCCTTGCGCCGCGCCACGAATATACGCGGGCCTTGCTCGCGGCAGCGCCAGGGCGTGGCTTCGCGTTCGGCGCCGCTTGACAACGAGTAAAGGAATAGGGCAAGTATGGACAACTCACTGGTTTCGCTCTCCGCGGACGCGGCGCGGCGCCTGATAGGTAGCCGGCAGGTGTCGCCCGTCGAATTGCTGGAGGCATGCATCGCGCGGATCGAAGCGCTGAACCCCGCTGTCAATGCGATCGCTGCGACCTGCTTCGAGCGTGCGCGCACCGAGGCGAAGCGCGCGGAGGAGGCCGTGTTGCGCGGTGAGCCACTGGGCCTGCTGCATGGCCTGCCGCTTGGCGTGAAAGATCTCGAGGAGACGGCCGGCCTACTCACCACCTATGGCTCGCCGCTGTTTCGCTCGAACGTGCCGCAGCGCGATAGCGTGATGGTGGCCCGCTTGCGCGCTGCGGGCGCGATCGTCGCGGCGAAGACCAATGTGCCGGAAATGGGCGCGGGCGCCAACACACGTAATGTCGTGTGGGGCGCGACCGGCAATCCCTTCAATCCAATGATGAACGCTGGCGGTTCCTCGGGCGGTTCGGCCGCCGCGCTCGCCACCGATATGCTGCCGCTTTGTACCGGCTCCGACATGGGCGGCTCGCTGCGTATCCCCGCGGCGCTGTGCGGCGTGGTTGGCTTCCGTCCTTCGCCTGGACTGGTGCCGAACGACAGCAAACCGCTTGGCTGGACGCCGATCTCGGTGATCGGCCCGATGGGGCGCGAAATCGCCGACATACGCCTGCTGCTGGCGGCGAGTGTCGGTCTCGACGCTAGCGATCCGTTGGGCGAGGATGCTGATCCTTCCGCCTTCGCACAGCGTGAACGGGTCGACCTCTGCACGCTGCGCGTTGCCTACACGGAGGACTTCGGCGTCTGCGAGGTCGACGAAGCGCTGCGCTCGACCTTCCGTGCCAAGATTGCCGGGCTGTCCCGCTACGTGAAGGTCTGCGAGCCGCTCGAGATCGATGTGGGTGAAATCGACCGCTGCTTCGACGTGATCCGCGCGCAGAACTTCGTCGCCGGTTTTCAGGATGCCTACCAGCGCGATCCCGCTTCGCTCGGGCCGAACACGCGAAGCAACTACGAAATGGGGCAATCAATGTCCCTCGCCGACGTGGTCTGGGCGCATGCCGAACAGACCCGCCTGTTTCGCCGTTTCCAGGGAAAGTTCCAGGATTACGACCTGATCGTCTCGCCAACTTCGCCAATTTCGCCCTTTCCATGGTCGCAAACTTATCTGGCCGAGATCAACGGGCGGCCGCTCGCGAACTATTACCGCTGGCTGGCGCTTACCTATGTGATCACGCTGACGACCAATCCGGCTTTGTCGCTGCCGTGCGGCCTCGACCAGGCCGGCATGCCGTTCGGCCTGCAACTGGTCGGGCCGTTTCGCGGTGATCGTCGCCTGCTCGACATCGCCCAGGCATTCGAGACGGCCTGGCGGCACGATGAAGCGCTGCGGCGCCCGCGACCCGATCTGACGAAACTGTTGCAGCCGGTCGCCGCGCTCAAGTCCATCGTCACCGACCCGCCGTTGACGGGGATGTCCGCCGAAGCGGACGCCCGCGCGGTGCGGCCCGCAGTATGACGGGCGCCGGCGCCGCTGGCACTCATGCTATCGACTATATTCAATAAGGATACCTACCAATGGAAGACCATTTTGTATTTAATGCCGGAAACGTGGTGTTGCAATCGAGTATCACGTTCAGAGATGCCTGGCTCGCCTATCAAACCTACGGAAAGTTGAACGCAGAAAAATCGAATGTCATTCTGTATATGACGCCGTTTTCCGCGCACCACTATGACATCGAGTGGATGGTCGGTCCGGGCAAGGCGCTGGACACCGACAGGTACTTTGTTGTTATTCCGAATCTGTTCGGCAATGGACTGTCGTCCTCGCCCAGCAACGCAACTGAGCCCTTTAGCGGAAGCCGCTGGCCGAATCTTACGATCGCCGATAACGTCGCGATTCAACACCAACTCCTGACGCAAGAACTCGGCATCGAAGTTTTGCAACTGGCGTGCGGGTGGTCGATGGGCGGGCTGCAGGCGTATCAATGGGCAGCGATGTATCCGCAGATGGTCAGGCGGCTAGTCGTGCTCTGCGGCGCGGCAAAGACCTCGCCGCACAATCAGGTATTCATCGAGGGTGTGCGCGCGACCCTGACGACGGATCCCGGTTTTCAAAACGGAACGTTCGTCGAACGTCCCGAACGCGGTCTGCGGGCCATGGGCCGCAATTACGCCGCCATGGCGATGTCGCAGACGTTTTATCGTGACGAGGCGTGGCGGCAGGCCGGTTTTTCCTCGCTCGAGGATTATCTGGTGATGTCGTGGGAACAGAATTTCCTGAAGCGCGACGGCAACAACCTGTTGGCTCAACTATGGACATGGCAACACGCAAACATCGCAGCCAATTCCAAATATAACGGCGATTTTCACGCGGCGCTGAAAGCGATTACGGCGAAGGCGTTGATCATGCCAAGCGAAACCGACCTGTATTTCCAGGTGGAAGACAACCGTCTCGAGGTCGAGCAAATGCCAAACGCCAGGCTCCTTCCTATTTCGTCGATATGGGGGCATCGCGCCGGGCTGCCGACAGCCAATCTGGACGATGCCGCATTTATTTCCGCTGCGATCACCCGGCATCTTGAGGACTAACGTGCTGGACATGCCGCGGCTGCGTCTCGTCTCTCTCTTCCTTACCCTTCGATGTACTGAGCGCGTTGTCGAGGAGCGTGGTGTCGAGCCTCCATAGAAGCGCGCGGCCTGGGTCATTTCGTGTCACTTATTCGTACGGAGTTGAAGCATGAGCACCCAGGATTTCGGCGCCCGCACCCGCGCGCCGCTTGCACTCTCACTACACAGCCGCTGGTGGCAATTATTGTGCGGCCTCGTATGTGCGATGGTCGCGTCCAATCCCCAATACATCTGGACTTTGCTGACGCGCCCGCTGACAGCGCAGCTCGGCGTGTCGCTGCCGGGTCTGCAGGTCACCTTCTCCATTCTCATTGTCTGCCAGACGTTTCTGTCGCCGCTTGAGGGCTATTTGATCGAGCGCTTTGGGCCGCGCTGGTTGCTCGCCGCAGGTGGCGCGATCACGGGGCTCAGTTGGGTACTGACGAGCCGCGCGGAGTCTCTGCTGTCCGTTTACCTCTGCTATGGCGTTCTCGGGGGAATCGGCGTAGGTATTGTCGTGGTCGGCACGATCGGGCTGATGGCACGCTGGTTCCCAGACCGTCGCGGTTTTGCGATAGGCGTAGTGATGGCGGGCTTCGGCATGGGCGCGATGCTCACGACGTTTCCGATCACCCATAGCATCGCCAGGTACGGCTATCAACATACGCTGGCCGTCTATGGCGTGATCCTCGGCGTGATCGGCATACTTGCCGCGCTCGGCATGAGGCTGCCGCCGCCTGGCTACATGGCGGACTGGCGGCCGCAGAGAGCCGCCGCCGTTGTACCCGACACGCGGCCCGGCAACATGCTGCGCACGCCGTTGTTCTGGCTGATGTTTGTGATGATGTCGATGATGGCGACCTCCGGCCTGATGGTGACTTCGCAAATGGCAGTCTTCACGCGAGATTTCGGCATGGCGGGTGTCACCGTGTTCGGCCTCGCAGCCTTGCCGCTTGCGTTGACGATTGATCGCATAGCGAACGGCGTGACGCGGCCGATGTTCGGATGGGTCTCCGATCTGATCGGGCGCGAGCACACGATGCTGGTCGCATTCGGAATGGAAGCGATAGCGATGACCTTGTGGCTCACGTTGCGGCACGACCCATTGTTGTTCGTGCTGCTGTCGGGCGTCGTCTTTCTCGGCTGGGGCGAGATTTTTTCGCTTTTCCCTTCGACGCTCACGGACACCTTTGGCAGCAAACATGCGATCGTCAACTACGCGTGCCTATCTTATGCGCAAGGTGTCGGTTCGATCCTGGGCGGACCGGTGGCCGCGCTACTCCACCAGCGTACGGGCGGTTGGGACGCGGTGTTCGGCACGGCTATCGCGTTGGATAGTTGTACCGCTGTGCTCGCGATCGCCGCACTAAAGCCGATGCGCCGCGCGTGGTTTGCCCGCGCATCCAGGCGCTCGTAATGCAATCGGCCACGGCCAGCTTGCCAGGAACCTCGCCCACTCGAATCTGCGCGGATGCTGCACCGCTTCGTCGATTCTCTGTTTTCTTGTCTCCTCAATTTTTCACTGAAAGGGATTAAATTCCGATGGATAGCGACCTGATCGACCTGATGATGAAGTGGCGGCACGCACTGCACGCCTGTCCGGAAACTGCGTTCGAGGAGGTCGCAACCGCAGACCTCGTCGCCGGCGTATTGCGACAGTATGGCTTCGAGGTACATGGCGGCATCGGACGAACCGGTGTGGTGGGCACCATGAACCGAAGCGCGGGACCCGCCATCGGCTTGCGTGCCGACATGGACGCGCTGCCGATCGCTGAAGCCAATCGCTTCGCGCATCGGTCGCAACATGAAGGCAAGATGCATGCGTGTGGTCATGACGGCCACACTGCAATGCTGCTCGGCGCCGCTGTCGCGTTGAGCCGCGACCCCAGTTGGCGCGGCACGGTACATGTGATTTTTCAGCCGGCAGAAGAAGGTCCGGCGGGCGGTGGCAGGATGATGGTCGAAGAGGGACTCTTCGAGCGCTTTGCGTGCGACGCCGTGTTTGGTTTGCACAACTGGCCGGGCATCCCACGCGGACATTTTGCGATCAACGACGGTCCGATGATGGCATCGTTCGATACGTTCGAAATTGTTGTCGACGGCAAGGGTTCACATGCAGCGATGCCGGAGGAGGGGAGCGACGTGCTGGTGTGCGCTAGCCAGATCGTCACCGCATTGCAGACGATCATAAGCCGACGAATTTCCCCGAAGGAGTCAGGCGTCGTTAGCGTCACGCAAATTCACGGTGGCGAGGCGTGGAACGTACTACCTGACCGTGCGGTCATTCGCGGCACTGTGCGCTGTTTTTCGAGCGACGTTCAGGAACGAATCCGCTCGTCGATCGGCGAAGTCTCCACGGGTATTGCGCGCGCCCTGGGCGCAAACGCGACGCTTGACTATCGCTACGCGTATCCGGCCACCATCAACACTGCCGCTCAAGCCGATCTTGCAGCTGCGGCTGCCGAAGCGACCGTCGGCGCTTCCGGCGTGCGGCGAGGTTGTGTGCCTTCGATGGCCTCGGAAGATTTTGCGTTCATGCTGCACGCAAAGCCCGGCGCGTACATCTGGATGGGCGTTGATGAGGCGACGCCGGCAGCACCGCTCCACAATCCGCACTACGATTTCAACGATGCCGCGCTTGCGATCGGTGCGAGTTATTGGGTGAACCTCGTCAAGCTGTTTTGCGCCCGGTAAAGGACCCTCATGCAACCTGCCAATCTCCAGCATGCTGTGCAATTCGCGATCGATCATGAAACGCCTTGGGACCGCGAGGTCGATGGCGTATGGGGCGTACATCCGGACGACCCGCCACCCTGGAACCGGCTGCTCGGACCGGTGCATGGGCGTGGCCCCGTGTCCGGCGTCATCACGCGGGCCGGCCGGCCGCTCACTTCTTGGGGCGAATCTGATCGTGCCGACCTGACCTTTAGCATCGCCAAGACCTATCTCGCACTGCTCGCCGGCGTTGCGCACGATCGCGGCTTGATGCCCAATGTCGATGAGCCGGTGCACGTGCGCGTGCCTGGTATCGGCTTTGACGGCGAGCACAACGCGAGCGTGACCTGGGCGCATCTGCTGCAGCAGACGAGCGAATGGCAAGGTGTGTGTTTCGGCTTACCCGACGAGGCCGACCACTACCGATACGTGAAATTCGGGAAGGAGCCCGACGGCAAGAAGGGAGATCGACGGCCGTTACGGGCTCCTGGCACCTACTGGGAATACAACGACGTGCGCATTAACCAGTTTTCGCTGGCGCTGCTGCACCTGTTCCGCCGCCCGTTGCCAGAGGTGTTTCGCGAAGCGATCATGCGGCCACTCGGCGCGAGCGGGAACTGGCAATGGGTCGGCTACGACAATGCCTGGGTGGAGGTGGGCGGGCAGCGCGTGCAGTCGGTTCCGGGCGGCACGCATTGGGGTGGCGGCCTGTCGATCAGCGCCCAGGACCAGATCAAGGTGGCCCAATTTTTCCTGGGTCAGGGCAGCGTCAACGGTGAGCGGATCGTCTCCAGCGAGTGGCTGGAGCGCATGCTGACACCGTGTGCGATCGCACCGTTCTATGGCTACCTGGTCTGGCTCAACCACGAGCGCAGTGTCTTTCCGAGCGTACCGGCCTCCAGCTATTTCGCAATCGGTGCGGGCGGTTCGTTCACCTGGATCGAACCGGAACGCGAACTTGCGGTGGTGGTGCGCTGGCTCAACCCGGCGCATGCCGACGAATTTTTCGGTTTGGTGCTCAAGGCGATTGACGAAGGCGCGACGGGCTAATCAGCATTGATCCGCTCGCTGCACAGTCATCGTGCGCGCTTGCCGCGTTGCGCGCATTGCGGCATGCTCGTGCCGTGTGGCAAGCGCCCGGCTTGGCTGCACGTACGGGGAGTTACTATACGATGGTATGTTTCGTGCAAGGAACGCGTAAAATTTAAATGTTGTAGTGTGCAACTGAATCAGAGTACGTGAATGGGAGAACAACATGTCGAAGGCGCCGTATCCAAGATTGGAGCATTTGAATTTCCGCCTCGACGTACTAAGCGAGTTGGCCAAGGGCGTGGCGTCTGGCCTCTACGAAGCCGAATGCGATGTCACCCTGCGCGACCTGCGCGTGCTGCGTTTCGTCGATATGCAGCCGGGTATCTCCCTCGGTCCGCTGATCGAGCTGACATACCTTGAAAAGACGCTGGTTTCAAAGCTGGTCACCACGCTAGCCAATCGCGGCTTGCTGACGCGCTCTACCGGCACGACGGACGCACGTGTCATCAACCTGCACTTGACCAGGAAGGGCAAGACAATTGTCCGCAAGTGCGATCGGATCGGCAAGATCTTCGACGAGCAGCTCATGTCCGTTCTGTCGGCGGAGGAAAAGCGAGTGCTTTTTCACTGCGTCGACAAGCTGACGGAACACGTTGAGGAGGGCGGTGAATGGACGCTCCCGCCGGCACGACGCAAGCGCACCGCCTGAATCATTGTTGTCATATGTTGCGCACGAGGCTGCAGTCGTTCGGTTCGATGCCGATGCTCTGCTCTTCCGACGCCGCGGCGATCTCGGCCATGATCTCAACCTTGCCGGCTAAAGCGTCACACCGTCGGGTGACCGCGAGGTGGGGGCCAGCTTTTCTCCGCGATCGAACTGCAGCCGCGCCGCTTCCATTTCGATCATGTGACTTTCGGCCCAATCCCAAATGCCGCAGATTTTGTCCAGAAGGCTGCTTCCGAGCGGCGTCAGCCGATAGTCGACGCGCGGCGGTATCACCGGATGCACGTGGCGTGAAACCAGGCCGTCGCGCTCAAGTTGGCGCAACGTCTTCGTGAGCATCTTCTGACTGACGCCACCGATGTGTTCGCGTAGGCGCGAAAAACGCATCTCGCCGTCAGTCCCAAGTGCATCGATCACCAGGATCGTCCACTTATCGGCGATCTGCTCAATGATGTCGCGCGCAAGATCATCGGTTTTCTTTTGCGCGTTGTCGTCGGCGCAAAGCGCATCGTCGCAATTTGTTTCCATGGGGAAAGTATGGGGCCGCGAGGTATTTTGTGGTTGCCTGATGTGGCTGACATGATCGTTGGCCTGCCTTGTTAATCAGCATGCCTCAGTTAATTGGACAGCATCCGACACGGGTGCGGTCTTTCAAATAACGAGTATCGCATGACTATCGAATCACTTGCGATTGAATTTTTACGTACGCCTGTTTCAAGCTTCGGCTTCGGACGCGTCCTTGCGTATCTGGATACCACGGTCGAATTACCTGGCCGCGCGTTGTGAGCGCAAGAAGCGATCTTGTGACAAATCGTCGATGGACTGTCTCCTCTGTGCAGACGAAAATTAAGACTCCGACCAGCACGAAGGAGTATGTCATGGGCCATGCGGAAGTCCGCGAGTTGCAGATTCCGAAACCAATCGGCGGACGCTTGCCGGAGCCGCCGGTATTCGCCAGCTTCGACGATGAACGGCAACATCGCAAGCTCAAACTCGCAGCGGCATTTCGCATCTTTGCGCGATTCGGGCTGGCCGAAGGCATAGCCGGGCATATCACGGTCCGCGACCCGGAGTTTCACGACCGGTTTTGGGTCAACCCGTACGCGCAGCATTTTTCGTCAATCCATCCCGACGATCTCGTTTGCATCGACGAGGAGGCCAACGTTTATCATGGTACCGGACCCGTCAACGCCGCTGCTGCGGCGATTCACTGCGGTATCCACGGCGCGAATCCCGATGTCGTTGCAGCAGCCCATACACATACGCCTTCCGGCCGGGCATTTTCAGCGCGCGCACGGCTCCTTGCTCCGCTCAATCAGGAAGCCTGTCTCTTCTATGACGATCACGTGCTTTTTCGCGGCGACGTAGTCGTACTCGCCACCGAAGAGGGGCGCCGAATCGCGGAGACGATGGGCACAAAGCGCGCCGCCGTTCTGCTCAATCATGGCCTGCTGACCGTCGGTTCATCGGTCGACGCCGCGGCGTACCGCTTCATCGCAATGGAACGTTGCTGTCAGGTGCAGTTGCTGGCCGAGGCGGCAGGTCCCATTGAGCCGTTATCGGACGAGGACGCGCGGGCAACGCGCGCGCAACTCGGGTCCGACTACGTCGCATGGCTCAACTTCCAGGGGCTCTACCAGCAACTCCTGCGCGACAGCCCTGATCTGCGTGAACTCGCGTGAACACGGACGTCCTCGTTTGGACGTCCTCAGTTTGGCGCAAGCGTTGCTTCGAAGGCTGCCGTGCGGTCGCGTTGGCAGCCTTCACGATAGTCGCGCACGGCCGCGCATAGCCATTGATCGAAGCGTTTAAGCGGCTCCCAGTCACGTTTCTGCTCGGGAAACGAGTAGTAGACAGTCTCCGGATTCGGGATCGAATGAGGATGCACCTGGACGAGTGCACCGCTGCGCAACTCCCGTTCAATCAGGATACGCGGAAGCAAGGCCACGCCCAGTCCGGAAATCGCGGCGTTGATTGCCATGATGAACATGTCGTAGTGCTGGTTCGCCGCACTATGTTCGGTGACCTGCGTGGACGCGCTTTCGGACCATGCAAGCCACGCGCGCGGGAGATCGCGGGTGTGAATCCAAGGCAGCGCGCTGATCCTTTCGCTACTCAAGCTTTCGCGCCCGCCGATCAACCCGGGCGCACAGACAGCCAGAATCCTGTCGTCGCTCACGAGCGGCTGTCCTGGCATCGCGGGCCAGAGGCTCTGTCCGAAATAGATCGCGGCATCGAAGCTTGAATTGTCGAAGAACGTCGGCTGATCGCGTCCCATGATGTGAAGTTGCAGGTCCGGGTTGAACTCGTAGAAGTCATGCAGACGCGGAATCAGCCATTGAGACGCGAACGTCACGCCGACGGCCAACTGGATCTTCACTTCGCTTTGCTGGCGCATCAGCTCGAGCGTATCGCGGCGAATCTGGTCGAGATGGACGCGAATTCGCCGCGCGTACTCTGCGCCCGCCGCGGACAATACCAGGCGCTGGCGTACCCGCTCGAACAGGGGGATGCCCAGATGAGCCTCGAGCTCGTTGACCTTTTTGCAGACAGCACCATGCGTTTGCGATAGCTCGACCGCAGCTTTCGAAAAACTTTCATGTCGCGCGGCGGCTTCAAAAGCTTGCAGCGCACTGAGACTAGGGACACCGCGGCGCATCGAGAATCCTTGCTGGCGAAAAGAAATGGGCAATGGATTCATCGATAATAGTCCTTGGCACGGCGAGGCGCTGGCCACGCTTATTCACTGGCAAGCTGTGGCTGGCCAATTTTTCGCCAGCGGGTTTCGAGCAGCGTGACCGTGATCGAGGCGAGCACCATCGTCGCGGCAATGCCGACAAATGCGAGAACAAACGTGCCGGTCGTATCCTTCACCCAACCGATAAAATAGGGCAGCAAGAATCCTGACGATACCCCGATGCTCGTGATCAGCGCGATGCCGGCCGCTGCGGCGCGATCGGTGAGGATGCGGCTAGGCAACTGCCAGAAGGTCGTGATGCTGCAGAAGCAGGCCGCGGAGCCGATCGATAGGGCGATGATCGACTGGTAGGGAGACTTCAGCAGCAGGGCCACCGAGAGCGCGGCCGCGCACACCAGCAGGGGGCCTGCCACATGCCGGGCACCGACTTGGTGGCGGCTAACCACACGGCCCCAGATCAGCGTCGCGACAACGGCAACGCCGAATGGAATCGCCGTGATCAGCCCGATATCCATGAGGCTGTACTTCACCCCAAAAGTGCTTTCAAACGTTTTGATGACTTGCGGCAGGAAATAGAGCAAGCCGATGATGCCGGCGTTGGTGCCGAAGTAGACGACACCGAGCGCCCAGACTTTCGGATTTCCGAGCGCCTTCCAGGCGCTGGACGGCGAGGTGGCGGCCACCGCCTGGGCCCGTTCGGCAGCCAGCGCCGCAGCGATTTCACTCTTTTCCGCAGCGGAAAGCCAGCGGGAGCGGGACGGGTCGTCCGTCAGCCAGAAATAGGCAATCCCGGCCAGGATGATAGCGGGGACCCCCTCCAGCAGAATCATTGCGCGCCAGCCGGTGATGCCGAACACGTTCGCATGCGTCATCAGCCAGGTGGACACCGGTGCCCCGAGCACGCCGGTCAGCGGGATTGCCGTCACGAACAGAGACATCATCCATACGCGATTGCGCGCCGGCATCCACAGTGTGAGGTAATACACCATGCCCGGAAACAGCCCGGCTTCGAACGCGCCAAGAAAGAAGCGGGCGATATAGAGCCAGCGGGAGTCGGGGACGAAGCTCGTCAGCGAGGAGAGCAGACCCCAACTCAGCAGAATGCGCGTCATCCACAGCCGCGCGCCAAACCGATGCATGCACAGATTGCTCGGCACTTCGAACAGAATATAGCCGAGAAAAAACAGGCTTGCGGCGAAACCGAACTGCGCCGTCGTCATGTGGAGTTCGGCGTTCATGGTCAGCGCCGCATAGCCAATGTTCGCGCGGTCAAGCTGGTTCGCGATGTACATCACAATCATCAGCGGCGCGAGCCGCCAGGCGATCCGTTTCATCAACCGATCGGAAATCGCAGGTGTGCGCGGCCCGAGATCCATGGCTTCCTCCAGATTTACGCGTTACGGAATGCTCATCGAGGATGATTAGGCGCCCTGACCGAAGGTACGACAATGCACGAAAAATATTGACTTTGTGAGGAAACGTCACAGATCGAGGCGGGCGCATGACAGATCACCCATTCGCTCCGGACGTGTTCTCAGTCAACCGCCCCTTCGCCGCCCAAAAGCGTGCGGCCGGTATCGGTCGGGCTGGCAGTGGCTGGCGTGCGGCCGAGAAATCCCAGCACGACGAGCGCGGAGGCCAGTGTGATTGCAACGAGAATGTGGAGCAGGATGCGGAACGCGCCATCGTATGCCTGCGCGAGAATGGGCTGCCCCAGCGCGGGCAGAAGAGCGACGGCATGGGGCAGATCGCCGGTTGCCACGCGCTGGGCGGCTTGCGCGGCGGCATCGCGCGAAACGGGCGGGAACGCTGCGAGTGCATCGGATAGCCTTAGACGTGTGAGGACCGCCAATATCGCACCGGCGATTGCGAGCGTCATGCCCTCTCCCGCGACACGCGTCGTGCTGAAGATGCCGGTTGCCATGCCCGCGCGTTCCTTTGGAACGACGCTGACTGACAAGCCATCCATCAGACCCCACGGCAGGCCGGCGCCGACTCCGATGATGAACAGCGGAAGCGTCAGGGCACCGGATGGCGCGTCAGGCGCGATGCCACCGAACCAAAGCATACCGACCGCCGCTATGACGAGGCCGGCCGCTGAAATGACACCGGCCGACATCCATCGCGTGAGAAATGCAGCCGTGATAGGCACAAAGAGCATCGGCGCCGATAGCGAAAGCATCATCAAGCCGGCGTCGATCGCAGAATGTCCTTCAATGCCGATAAATCGCGTGGGCAAGACTAGAAGCAGCGTAACGTAACAAAATGCCGTCGCTAGCGGGAGCGCCTGCACACCTACGAAGCGCGGATAGCGAAACAGCGACAGGTCGAGCATTGGCCGGGAAGCACGCTTTTCGATCCAGACGAACGCGATGAACATCGCCACGGCGCCTGAGAACAGTCCAATGATAAGAGGGCTGCTCCAGCCGCTTTCCGGCCCTTGCAACAGCCCGAATGTGAAGAGTGTCAGCGCGGCGGTGAAGCTGGCGGCGCCAGGCCAATCGAGACCCGTGGCATTGGGGTCGTACGATTCTCTTAGCTTCGGAACGCCGAGTGCAAATCCGGTCAAGCCGATTGCGGCATCCGCGAGGAAGAACGAACGCCAACTGAACGTCTCCGTGAGAAACCCGGCGAGTAGTGGGCCAAGCGCCAAGCCGATGCCGAAGGTGGTGCCGAGCATGCTGAACGCGCGGGCGCGCCCATGTCCGTCGAACTCCTGTGCGAGCGCTGCCGACGCGCCGGCCAGGACCAACGCGGCGGCAATGCCCTGTAGCGCGCGCTGAAAATCGACCCACAACAGAGTCGGCGCCGCGGCGATCCCAAGTGATGTCAACGCGAAGAGCACCACGCCTATGGCGAATACACGCTTTCGTCCGAACAGATCGGCAAGCGCTCCAGAGGCCATCAGACTGCTGCCGAAGCTCAGCATGAAGGCGTTGAGAATCCAGTTGATCGCCACTGGGCTGCCTCCCAAGGCGGTGCCGATGGCCGGCGCGGACACGGCCGCACCGCCGAAATTCAGCGGCAGCACGAGCACGGCGATGCAAATGCCCACGAGGATCAGCATCTGTTGCGAGGCGCTACGGGGGACTGCTACGTCAGCTACTGGCATAACACTAACCGAGGCGGACGGGGTAACGCTTTTTTCCTGCACGGACGATCTCTCTGTTCAACTTCCACGGTTATGCCCATCAGGACATGCGGATTCACCCGGTTTAATTCCGCGCTATCGCGGTGCGGTCCGCGTATGGCCGCTCACCTCCCGACCTGCATCCGGTTCTATGCCGATAAAGTAGAGGACCGAGAACAGCACCAGCGCAGACACTATTGGCGTGGTGACGGTCTTCATGCCCAGATTGCCGGCCGCGTACGCGAGCACCAGCAAACCCGCAGCGAATGCATTCAACCCGAAGCCCAACTGGAACAGCAGTGGTAACAGGAAGGGTGAGACGCTAACCGATACGACATATAACGAACCGCCGTCGAGGGTCACGCGGAACGTCGGAATTCGCCAGGGCGAAAGATCGATCAGGGGATGTTCGGCGCGTCCGAAATGCCGTATGGCCAGGACTGCAGCGACAAAGCCGCAGATCAGCGCGGTAGTTGCGATCACCGTCGCATCCAGATTCTCCATGAAATAGGCACTGGCGACGATCAGCGCGATGATGACCGGCTGGCGGCTTGACAAAGACATGGGCGGAAAACGGAATCCGGTCTGTGCGACAGGCCCTCAAACGCTTCAGATTGAGCCGTTTGCGGTCGGTGGCAATCAAAGTTGGGGCTCGCTTCGCGGCAGCCTGAGATAATGAATGGCTGCGTCCGGGTGGCTGGCGAGACTTTTCCGCGTACCCGGACGATATACTCTACCAAACCATAAGTCGTCATGTGAAGACTTATTTTTAAAAACGATGGACACGGGAGCGTTATGAAGGCCAAACCCAGGGATGTTGCAGAGCCGGGCAGCAAGACCGTAGCGGGTCGCGCGCCGATCAAGCGGCCGATGAAGAAAGCACCGCAGCGTCTGCCACGCGCCGAGCGTCAGGCGCGCGTGCTGGAGAAGGCCGCCGAATATTTCGCCGAGCACGGCTTGACCGCGCAGACTCGCGCGATTGCAGAGGCTTGTGGCGTGTCGCAACGTTTGCTGTATAGCCTTTTCCCTAGCAAGGCCGCGTTGATCGACGAAGTTTATAAGCGCGAAATTGTGGGAACCTTCAAGGCGATGTGGTTTGTGCAACTGAAAGACCGCAGTGTGCCCCTTGAAAGCAGGCTCAATACTTTTTATCGCGAGTACTATGACACCCTGCTGACGCGGCAGTGGCTTCGCCTGTTCCTGTACTCTTCGCTTGAAGATCTGCAAATGGCGCCGACGTACACGAATGCCGTCGTGACGCATGCGCTTGAGATCATTGTCACTGAGACGGCGCACGAATTGGGACGCGGCGTACCGGCCGATCCGGCTCATCTGACCGAGGTGGGTTGGTTGCTGCACGGCGCGGTATCCCACCTTGCGATTCGCCGCCGTATTTATTCGAACGACAACACCACGCCCAGCGACGCGGTGATTGCGATGCACGTGCGCGCCTTCCTCACGAGTGCGCCAGCGCTGCTTCCGGCGCTGGCTCCTGAGCCTGACGCGCTGGCGGCCTCGCCAGGCGATGGGCACATCACGCGGAAGTAGGCGATCGACCCGCTTTTCACCTTGGTCGAACTTGCGTCGCGCCAATCTTATGGCGACCGAACCGGCGGTAGCGATCAGGCGGCCCATTTCGGCCGTGCAGAGCAGAATCGGCGTCGAACTGATCCAGCGAAGCAATGCGTGGCGCAAGGTCATCGGGCCAACACTGCCCGATGACCGCAAAGCGCAAGCGCTTAGAACGCGTGCCGGATACCGACGCGCGCGAGGACCTGATTCGCGCTCGACGACGGTGCATCCGCGCCCGTTATAAACGCGGTATTCAACGGGGCCGACACCGTGCCGCCACCCGATGCGTGCTGGTACAAGCCCTGCACATAGACGTCGGTGCGCACTGACAGGTTGTAGTCCGCCATCAAGCCGAACTGCTGGTATTTCGGCTTTGAATTGCCTGCATTGCTGTTGAAATGGGCAATCGTGTAGTTGTACATCGCGCCGACATACGCGGCCTTCGTCAATTGATACTTGGCGTTGAGTTCGAAGTTGTCGAATTTCAGGCTGCTTGCGGTGTTCGCGAAGTTGCCGACGTAGACCGAGCCGGTCGCGTCGTTCAGGCTCGTATGGCTATACACGAAGCCGAGCATCGTCGGTCCGATCGTGTAGTTAATGCCCGCGCCCCAGACTTGTTGACGGCCCGCAAAAAAGTCGGTGTCGTCGGTTGCGAGCGAACCGCCTGTCGTGCCGCCCGGATTGTTGATCTGCATATAAGCCGCGGCCACCGTCACATTGCTGCCCACGTACTGCGCGCCGAGGCTGTAAGACCGATTGTTCGCGAAGCCACCTGCCTGGTTGCTGAAGCCGTACAGACCGCCGAACGTAAAGCCGCCGTACGTATTGCTCGTGTACTTCACGCTGTTGTTCAAACGGAAGGAGTTGTCGGTGTTGTCGTTATCGTACGGATGCGACATCAGATAGCCCGCCCAGTTGCCGTTTGCCGTCAGCGGCGCGAGGAAGTCGACGACGGAGTCATATTGCCGGCCCATCGTCAGCGTGCCGAATTGCGCCGAGCTCAGGCCGACGTAGGCCTGACGCCCGAACATCCGGCCGCCCTGCCCGAGCTTGCCTGAGTTGACGTCGAATCCGTTTTCCAACTGGAAGATAGCCTTGTTTCCACCGCCCAGATCCTCCGAGCCCTTCAGGCCCCAGCGGCTGCCTTGCGCAAAACCGCTTTCCATCTGTATGTTCGAATGGCCGCCGGTATTGTTGGTGTAATTCAGGCCCTCGTCGATCAGACCGTAAAGCGTCACGCTGCTTTGCGCCATCGCGCTGATAGGGGCAAACGTACAGCCGAGCGCGGTATTGGCAACCGCGGCAATCAGGAGTTTTTTCATCAATGCGGATCCTTGTGGGTAAGAACGCCGCGCCGGTGCATCGCCCGCGCTTTTCGCGCGGCGTCCAGGTGCAGCCGACGTCAGGTGTTCGCACTTTAGGACCTACAAAATCTCGCCCCACAGCAATTCAGTATTGCTCGATTGGTGTTGTGCGGGGCCCACGCGTACGTCGCTTCGGGCCTTGCTTTCGAGCGGTTTCAGACGATAGCGCTCCACGACGAAATCGACGAAACTGCGCAAGGCAACCGCCATGTGCGGCTGCCCGAAATACAGCAGCCACACAGTGCGTTCGTCGCCGCATAGCGTCACGTCGCCGAGCAACGCACGCAAGCTGCCGTTGGCCAGTTCGTTCTGCACGAACGAACGTGATAAGCGCGCGATTCCGAGTCCCGCCTGCACCGCACGCTTGACGACCTGAGGACTTTGTATGTTCAGGATCGGCCGCACGACGACGCGTTGTGTGCCGTGGGCGTCGCGAAACTCCCAGTAGCGGCTCGGCGCATCCGACGCGACGAGCACGTCGTGCGAGGCCAGTTCACCCGGCGTACTTGGCGCCGGGCGACGCGCCAGATAGTCTGGGCTTGCAACAATCACGTCGCGTGTTTGCGCGAGCGGTCGGCACACCAGCGACGAATCACGCAGGTGACGCTCCGCACTGAAGCAGACATCGAACTCGCTGGCCGCGACGTCGCTCATATTGTCGAACACTGTCAGGTCGAAACTCATGCGGGGTTCCTGGGCACGGTAAGCGGCAAGCACGTCCGGTAGATCCGTAGTCGCGTACAGCGACGACGCCGCGATCCGCAGCGAACCGGTCGGCTGTTCCACCGCGGAGGCAATACATTCGTCCATGTCATCGAGCTGCCTGAGTAACTCGATGCAGCGCTCCCAATACAGTTGGCCTGTCACCGTCAACGATACGCGCCGCGTAGTCCGGTTGACTAGCCGAACGCCTAAGTGTTCCTCGAGCGTCGCGACACTGCGCGTGACAACCGAATTGGAAATACCCAATTGCTTGGCGGCTTCGGCGAAATTCAGGTACTCCGCGACTTTGGCGAAGATGCGTATCGACGCCAACTGGTTCATCGTGTTCCCTGGCGCATGCCGGATGACAAGCTTCGGACGCAATACGGCGGTGTGAGTGGGCGAGAAACCATGGGTGGGCACTCCATCTGCTAGACGTCGAACTCCTCGCGAGGCTGGAATCGCGTGGGTACGCGCGCGCCTAATCGCGGGAGGTTAGTTCTCAGCATAACGGCCACTTCGTTACCCAAAGCCGTCCTGCAGATTACAGGATTGTCATTTTCCTGGTTAAGACTTAGCTAAGGAACAAAAGGCGGACCAATATTTCAAGTTGGTAATCCATTCGTTATCGTGTGGTTGGGATCTATGCGGTAGCGTGTCATTTTGAATTCCGCTCCCTACCTACCCGACAAAAATGATGCCGATCACCGCCCGTCTACTTGCCCTTGCATGCCTCAGCTTTGCGTCGATATCCTTTGCAGCAAGACCGTCGGCCAGCCCCCTGGCGGTTCTCTCGACCACGCCGCTACCAGACGTCACCGGCGGCGACTTCGACCACTTTGCAGTCGATCTGGCTCATTCCCGTCTGTACGTGTCAGCTGAGAAGTATGGGTCCATCGAGGTTTTCGGATTGCCGGACGGCCAGCACCTTGCAAGTGTAAAGACGGTCGCGAGGGCTCCGCACAAGATAGTATTGGCGAACGACGGTAAGGAACTGCTTATAGCGGATGCGGGCGATGCGAACGTCAAGGTTGTCGACACGAAAACCTTCAAGGTCAAGAAAGTCGTTCCGCTCGAGCCGCAGCCGGATTCCGGCATCGCGGATCGACCGGGCGGCATTTTCTACGTCGGCAACGGAGGTGTGCAATCGCATAAGGGCAACGCCTACATCAGCTTGATTTCGCTTGCCCACGATTCCGTCGTCGGGAGAATCGATGTTCCTGCGGGACAACTGAAGGCGATGGTCATCGACCGTTCCACCCACCGCCTGTTCGTGAACATGCGCGAAAAAAACGAAATCGGCGTTATCGATCTGAATACCCGCAAGTTGGCGAGTATCTGGCATGTTCCCGGTCCAAGCCTCAATTCGGCCATGGCATTCGATCCGAAAACGAGGCGCCTGTTCATCGGGTCACGTAACCCCGGCAAGCTGTTCGTCATGGACGCGAGTAACGGCTCGGTCATACAGTCTCTCGATATCGTAGACATTTCGGATGACATGACGTTCGACGCGCTGCATCATCGCCTCTACGTGACTGGCGCCGGCGGCCTCGATGTCGTTAAACAGGTCGATTCGAACCATTACGCCATTGAGCAGCATATCGACACTCTCGGTGGCAAGACCTCGATCTATATTCCGTCGCTACAGAGGTTGTACGTCGTCCACACGAAGGGCCCCCAGGCATCGGAGGCCGGACTCCAGGTGCTCAGCGTCCGCTGACACGGGCGACTTCGACCACGTTAGTGTCGCCGTCGAAGTTCATGTTCCAGGCGCAGGACGCGATTTTCTAGTCTGTCTGGGTGAAATCAAAGGACTGTTCGACGACAACCTGATCGTCGCCGTCGACCTTGCATTGGTACTGAGTCATCGCGCGCCGTACCGACGCGTCAAAAACCCCCGGGGGCGTCGACTTGACGATGTCGACACGGACGACCTTGCCGCCTTTGATCGTGGCGCGCGCCGTTACTGCGCCGACAATTCCCTCAGCGAGCGCCCGCGGCGGCATCTCCGGCTTGGCCTCTACGGGGCAAACGATTGCAATGTCGGCCGGCTCCGCGGGAGCCGCCGTCGTGTTGCCGGACGCCGCGGCTGTGGGGCCGGGCATGCTTGGCGCAGCCTGCGTATTGGAGGGCGCGTCCTGCGTTGCGACCGCGACCGGTGCGACGGTTGGCGAAGCAACGTGCCGTTGTGCTGGCGCGGCCGGTCGTGCAATGGGTCTGGGCGCCGGCGCCTCCGATTGCTGCCTCACGATCTTCTTGATGACTGGCGGCGGCGGGGGGGGCGGAGGCGGTGTAACGGCTTTTACGAACCGCATTTGCATAACGGGCGTCGCGGGTGCTGGCGTAGGCGTCGGCACCCGCATCGACATCACGGCCGCTACTAGCGCGCCTTCGATCGCAAGTGCAGCGACGATCGCGATCGACATTGCGTTGCGGGCTCGTGGCCGTGACGTCTCGGTCGGCCACAGCGCGCCACGGGGTTTTCCGGGGATACTCATGTTCATTCTGATTGACTCCGGAGGCTAGTCCACATCGGTCGCGAGCGCGACTGAACTGATCCCCGCAGAGCGCACCAGATCCATGGTTTTGATGATCGTTTCATATTCGACCCCCTTGTCCCCTGCGATCGTGACATTGACCTGCTTCGTGGCCTCCATGTCCTTGAGGCGTGCTGTCAGTTGCGGCGCAGAGATGTCATTACGGTCGAGGTGCAATTCTCCGTCCTTTTCCACGCCCACGGTCACGGCGACCGTGTCGAGCCGCGCAGCCGTGGACGATTGCGGCAATTCCAGTTTGAGGCCAGTGCCCTGGATCATCTTGAGCATGACCAGCATGAAGAAGACCAGCAGGAACATCATGATGTCGATCATCGGAATGATCTCGATCCGCGGTTTTTCGTCATTGCCAAAGTAGTGAGCCCGATGGTTTCTCACGGTGTTCTCCGGTATGTGGGGTGGTCGCGGTTCACGCGGCGAGCCGCGAGACGAGCATGGACTTGATGAGATCCATTTGCAGAAGAACCATCCGTACCCGCTTGTTCAGGTAGTTCAGCGCCACGACGCCCACGAGAGCAATCGTCAGGCCGCAGGCAGTGGCGATCAGTGCGTGGGCAATGCCGCCGGACACAGCCATCGGGTCGCTGGTTCCCGACGCGCCCAGAATGTTGAACGAACCGATCATGCCGATGATGGTGCCCAGCAGGCCCAGCAACGGCCCAAGCGTCACAGCGGTATCCAGCACCCACAGATTGCGGTCGAGCTTTCTCATCTGGAACATGATGCTTTCTTCGACTTCGCGCTCGAAGTGTTCGGCCGGTTGGCCCTGCAATTCGATTGCGGACTTCATCAGTTCGCTTTGTACCGATCCCTGGTAATGGTGAATCAGTTTCTGGACGTCGTCGGCCCTTGCCCGGCCGACCTGCTTGAGGTCGTATTCCAGGCTGCTGCCTTTGCGCACAGAGGTGCTAAAGAAGATAAGCCGTTCGATGATGATGGCGAGCGCGGCCAGAAAGATCAGTGCCATCAAAGGCAACAAGCCGAATGACTGAGCCGATGAATCGATAATGCTGCGAAGCATGGTGCTACCCTCTACGTTGTGTCTTGAATGTGTCACCTTCCGACGTTACCGGCGGTATCGCCGTTGCGATGCCGCCGGTGGCGCGGTTGAGGCAGTGGCTATACGTTAGTTGCCGACGCTCTGCGGCTTGCGTTGTGCGACCAGTACGTTGAACGTGTCGGGTACGACGCTCGCATGCGGATGCGGATTGTCGGCCGTCACAGCGGGGGCCGAACCGAATTTCGAAGACACCAGGAATACGCGGTGAGTGTCGTTGTCGAGCGCCATCGACTTCGCGCCCACTTGTGTCGGCACGTTCTGCAGCACGGTGTAGTGATCCGCGTCGTCTTCATGCACCACGGTCAGCGTTCCATCCGCGCCGTTCGAACTGAACGCGGTTTTGAGCACCGGGTCGAAGGCGGCGGCATCTGGATGGCCGCCGATCGGCAACTGGGCCACCTGATGCCCCGAGCGAGCGTCGATCACCATCATCCGGTTGTTGGCGCAGACGGTGAATAGCCGTTCGGCCTTCGTATCGATTGCGAGTCCGGACGGCCCTTCGCAAGGCGCGATCGACCAATGAGCGAGCACCTTGTTCGCTTTGCCGTCCATTGCCACGATCTCGCCCTTATCTTCGACGTTGACGAAGATTCGACCGTCGTTGTCGGCCGCGAGCGATTCAGGCTTACCGCCGACAGGCATCGTCGCGACGACCTTGCGAGTGGCGGGGTCGATGGCGCTGACACTGTTGTCATGGCCATTGCTGACATAGAGGCGCTTCAGGTTGAGCGCATACATGATGCCGTCAGGGTCAGGGCCACCCGCTTTGATCGTGTCGACGGTTCGCAACGTGTCGAGATCGACCACCGTAATGGTGTCGGCACGGCCGTTGGTGATGAAGCCGAGCTTCTGGTTCTGGACAAACGCGAAGCCATGCACGCCATCGGTGTTTTCGATCTCGCCGACCAGCCTGCCCGTATCGGTATCAACGACCTGGACATGGCTGGCGCGGCTGATAAACAGGTGATGGCGAACCGGGTCATACCCAACGTAGTCCCAGCCGTCTGTGCCACCCAGCGTATAGTGCTTCGCGACTTCGAACTGCGCGTGCTCGGCGACCGGTGCAGCCTGCAGCGCGCCGCACAACAACGTCGACGAAAGACCGACTGCCATTGCAGATTGCACAAATGTTTTGAGTTTCATTATTTTCAACCGTGTTAAGAAAGTTATTCGTTGATCGTCACGCCGACCATCACGGTCGGGCCGTAGAACTCGCGCTGGATTGGACGGTCCGGCGACCCCTCGTAGAACTTCAACGGCGTGTTCAGGATGTTGCGCACGTCGAGATAGATGCCAACATCCTTTCTGATCTGGTAGCTGCCGCCGAAGTCGAGCGAGAAGCGCGATGCGGTGTAGACGTCGGTTGCAGCAGAACTGCCCACTGCCCACAGGCTCTTGCCCACATAGGAGGCCGACAGGCGCATGTCCAACGGACCACGCTCGTAGAACACGCTGGCGTTATACGAATTGCGCGGACCAGATGGCAGCGTGTGGTCTTCACCCGGGCGAATGTCCAGGTGTGAATTGGTCCATGTCCAGTTCGCGTCCGCGCCCAGGCCGCTCAGGAATCCCGGCAACTGCGTGAAGTGCTGCTCATAGTTGGCGGTGATACCTCGTACACGTGCCGACGAGACATTGGCAAAGCTTACGAGCTTGATGGGGCCCGAATACCCCTGGAGATAAGGCGAGCTGAAGACGGTGGATGTCTCGCCCACGACGTAGTCGGACATTGACTTGTCGAACGCGCCCAGCGAAATGATTCCGCCATGCGGCAAATACTTCTCGAACTGAATATCGAAGTTCTGTGAAGTGGTCGGCTTCAGGTTCGGGTTGCCGGTGGTCACAGTTCCCGTCCCCGGATCGGCCATGACCGACGCACTGCTCTGGGCAAAGCCCGGACGCGCGATCGTGCTCGAATAGATCGCGCGACCCACCAGCGTCGGCGTGAAATCGTAGCGCAACTGCAGGGACGGAAACAGGTTGAAGTAGTTGTTCGACGTCTGGTTTGGCGTGACGGAGCTGCCGTTGATCAGATTGCCGCTGAACGCATCCTGCGTCCATTCGCCGCGCAGACCCGCCAGCACCCCCAGACGGCCCCAGCCGAACTGATACTGGCCATACATGCTATAGATGTTCTCGTTGATGGCCGAGAACGCGGCGGCGTCCTTCAACGGGTTACCCGTTACGCTGCCGTTGGCCGCAGCGGCGCCATAAATGCCGCTCATGACGCCATCGCTGATGGACGGCCCAATGTTGTACATGCCGTTGTAGAAAACGTTCGGCGCGCCGAACACCGCCTGCGACAGCGGGATTCCCGCGGCCGGCGAGTACGTGTAGTTGCTCTGCGCGCTGGCGAAGGTCATTCGGCGCAGGCCAGCGCCGAACTTGAACTGTTCGTCATCGGCACTCGTGAAGTGAGTCGGCAGCGTGTAGTTGACGTTGGCCGACCACTCATTGGTCTTGACGTACTGCGACGAGTTGACGATCTGGCCCAGCGTGTAGCCGGCGGGATTAGCCGGGTTCGGACTTGACACGATCGATTGCGTCGCGAAGTCAGAGCCGGGGTAATACGTCACCGTGGCCGGGGCGCCGTTGTTGAACGTCGAATTCAGGTCGTACGGTTTGTCGTAGGTTCCACTGGTGAAGCCGGCGCGATAGTCGATCTTGCCGGGCCCGATCCTGTTTTCACCGCCCAGCGCAAAAAGTTGCGTTCGCAGCGTCTCCTTCTCGTCGCGCAATCCCTTCGCATAGGTCGCCGTATCCGTGAGCGTGCCGTCCGCATTCTGGACCGGATTGCCAGTGAAGTTGGTCTGGAGATCTTGCCGGTTCACGTTCTCCGTATAGCCGAAGTTGTAATAGCGGAAATACCACTTGTTGTCGGCGTTAGGCTGAAAGTCCAGTTCGCCGCCGTAGCCAAGGCGCTTGCGATGATAGTTGTAGTAACGCGGGTCGGTTTGCGCGTAGGCCTTGTTCGGTACGCCGGGCGCATCGACATAGGCGTTTTCTTCGTCGTCGACGCCGCGGTGGTCCTGGTTGTAGGCAAAGGTACCGATGAAGGTGAACGGCGCGTCGGAATATGACGTGATGCCCGAGCCGAGACCGGCAATACCGTGCGCGCCGAAGCGCGCACCCGCTGTCATCTCGACATCCGAAACTGTGCTCCCGCGCAGCGTTTCGACACCTGAACCGAGCTTGGCATCCAGGAACGGCTTGCCCGAAGCGGGCAACGTGCGAGGCGAAATGTCGATCGTGCCGCCGAGCGCATCGGCATCCTGTTCGGGCTTGTTGGTGTTGGTCACGAGGATCTGCCCGATCATGCCGGCCGGAATCGTATCGAGCGCGACAGCACGCCCCCCGTTCTGGGCCGAAGCCGGGTTGGTCGGCGGCAGGTGGATGCCGCCGAACGTGGTGCTGTTCAGGTTGGTGTCGAGGCCGCGGATATTGACATAGCGGCCTTCTCCGGAGTCCGTCTCGAGCGACACGCCCGGAATGCGCGCAGCGGCTTCAGCGGCGCTCACGTCGGGGGCTTTGCGGATGTCGTCGGCGGTCCGGATGGTCACCATGTTCGGAGCGCTCTGCTGAGTCGCACGTGCGACGACGTTCGCGGTGCGCTGCGACGCGACGGTCACGTGGTCGAGCGAGGCAACCGGTGCGTCCACGATAACGTCGTCGTTTGTGGTGTTGTCCGCGCGCGCCACCACAGTCCGTTCGACCGCGGATGAGCGACTGGGCGTGACGACCAGTGTGTATCTGCCCACCGGAAGCCCGGTGAAACGAAAGGCGCCGTCAGCCGAGGTGGTGGTACTTGTCCCCGTCTCGCGAATCTGAACTCGAGCGCCGGCAAGCGGACGCTTGTTCGCGCTTGTCAACACGTGACCCTGCAAAGTCGCCATGTCCGCTGCATGTGCGACGGTCATAATTGTGCTACTCATCAATCCGACCAACAACCCTGCCATATGCCTGTGCGGCATGTTGATTCTCCATCAATCGTTGCAAACATCCCGACTGGTTGCCCACGTCTGTAGTGTCAGGACTGTGAAAAGTTCGGCACCTTCTCGAAAATTGCGCCGTGTAAACAGCTAAATAGGATGACTAAAAATGATTCAAGCCGCCTAACTAGCGCAGGTATTCATCGACGTTGATCGGATCGACATCATGAATCGCATGTCCGACGCGCTCACCTTCGCCGAGGGAGACGTTTTACGGAACTACTGTGACGCTAGCGTGTCATCGTTGGTAATGAATGCGGAAGTGTAGTCGTCATGTGACGACATTGTTTTTAGTCGGTGTACGCTCTGTTTTTGAGCGTGACAGACCTATAAAATGGTGGGTGGATGTTGTGTCGATGTTGCTTCAACATGATATGAGTGGAATGATGTACGATAAATATCTTCACTTGACGATCATTGATTGAGCCGGCGGATGGTGGCCGGGGAGGCGGCAAAAGCTTAGACACCACCGTGTTCTCATCGCGCATATGCTTGCGAGAGGAGGGTGCGGATATGCATTTGTAGTGTGGGTCACATGTCATCTCAGTCACGCGGAGATGACGGCTCCGATGGAAGATGACGAACTCGTAATCGTCGCTTAACAGTTACGACACCGGCGCAGGCGAGAATGGGCGTGTTCCGTTCGCAAAGCGATGCATTGGGAAACACTTCAATAGGTAGACATAGACATGATGTTGGTTCGTCGGCAATTTCCCTTGGCAACTGCACTAGCGCTTTGCCTGTCTGTCTCACTCGGAGCGTATGGTGATGAAGCCGACGTCACGTCGAGCGTCGCAACTGCCTCGGTACCACGGCCCCAGGATGGAGTGCAGACGGCTACCCCGATCAAACATCTTGTCGTGATATTTGGCGAGAACGTTTCGTTCGATCACTACTTTGGAACATACCCGAATGCGCTGAACCCGGCAGGTGAGCCGACCTTCAGCACATTGCCCAATACGCGACGGATCAACGGGCTACTGGACGGGCTACTCAGGTCCAATCCGAATTCGACGAACGCCGCCAACGGCTCCGGCGCTGCAGATCCATTCCGTCTCGATCGCTCGCAGGCGCTTACGGCGTCACAAGATCACGCCTACAAGCCGGAGCAATTGGCATTCGATAGTGGCGCGATGGACCTGTTTCCGAAATACACCGGCCGCACCTCGGCAACAGGCGGCTCGAGTGCCTTGTACACAAAGGGGCTCGTGATGGGGTATTACGACGGCAACACCGTTACCGCGCTGTGGAACTATGCGCAACACTTCGCGCTAAACGACAACTCGTTCGACACGACGTTTGGCCCATCCACGCCTGGTGCGCTGAACCTGATCTCCGGGCAGACGAATGGGGCGACGGTGGCACCCGCGAATACGAACAATCGGAACATCGTTAGCGACGGCGCCGACGGCCTGACAGTCGTCGGTGACCTCGATCCGACGGGCGACGTCTGTTCCAAGGGCACGACAATCAGTATGCAGGGGAAGAATGTCGGCGACCTGCTGAACGCGAAGAATATCTCGTGGGGCTGGTTTGAAGGTGGCTTCGACCTCGGCGCGAGGAATGCGAACGGAACGACCGGCTGCGCGCGCAGCTCATATTCGCCGGTGGTGCAGGGCTATAAGGTCGACTACGTGCCGCATCATCAACCGTTCCAGTATTACGCGTCCACCGCTAATCCGAAGCACGAGCGTCCCGCGTCTGTTGCGGCAATCGGCACCAGCAGTGACGGTGGCGCAAACCATCAATATGACATCGACGACTTCTACGCGGCGGTGAGCGCGGGGAATTTCCCTGCCGTCAATTTTCTTAAGGCGCCGGCGTACCAGGATGCGCACGCGGGCAATTCGGACCCCCTCGATGAGCAGGCGTTCGTGACGAAGGTAATCAACTTTCTCCAGCAACAGGACGACTGGAAGAGCACGGCGGTCGTGCTCGCCTACGACGATTCGGACGGCTGGTATGACCACGTATCTCACGTCGTCAACGGATCGACAAGCACGCAGGATGCGCTCAACGGTCCGAATACTTGCGGCCGAGGCACACCGCTCGATGGGCTAACAGGTGTACCGGTGCAGGGCCGCTGCGGGTATGGTCCGCGTCTCCCGCTGCTTGTGGTCTCGCCGTACGCGAAGGCAAACTACGTCGATCATACGCTGACCGACCAAACTTCTGTTCTTCGCTTCATCGAAGACAACTGGCTGAGCGGGGTGCGCGTTGGGCAAGGTTCATTCGATGTCATGGCCGGCACAATCAATAACATGTTCGACTTCGGCTCGGCTGAGAGCTCCAAGTTGTTTCTTGATGCAGTGACCGGCCAGCCACTGCGCTAGTCGACTGTGTGTGAAATTGAAAGAATCCCGGTTATCGGCCGGATTCGCGGACCGCTTCGTTCACCGGATTGCCGGAGCGAAAGCGCTGCCGGTATTCGACGGGACTGATCTGAAGCCGGCGGCTAAACGTGCGCCGAAGTGTATCCGCGCTCTCAAAACCGCAACGCTTCGCGATTTCGCCGATCGGGTGGCGGGTGCTTTCGAGGTAGCGGCGCGCGGCGTCGATGCGCGCGTCGTTCAGGAATGCGATGAGACTGACGCCGCATTCCTTGGTGAAGATACGGGACAAATTGCGCGGACTCATTTTGAGCCGACGCGCAAGCGACGTGGTCGTATGATTCAGATGAAGATTGTCGAGCAGGTACTGCTGAATCGACTGGATCTGGGAATCGCTGGCGGCCTGGGTTTCCAGCAACGGGCTGAACTGCGACTGGCCGCCTGCGCGGCGCACGTACACGATCAGATACTTCGCGACGTCGAGCGCCATTTTCCTGCCGAAGTCCTCTTCGATCATGACCAGCGCGAGATCGATGCCAGCGGTCACGCCTGCGGTCGTGTAGAGGCGGTCGTCTTTTACATAGATCTGGTCGGGTTCGATCTTCGCCTTCGGAAACATCGACGAAAGACGCGTGGCGTCCATCCAGTGTGTCGTGACCGTCCGGTTATCGATCATGCCGGCGGCGCCGAAAGCAAAAACGCCGTTGCAGATAGCGGCGATCCGCCTGGTACTCTTGTGCTGCTTCGCGAGCCATTCGCTGAGCGTCGAGTCTTCGAGTACTTCGAATACGCCGAGGCCGCCGGGCACGATCACCGTGTCGAAATGCGGACACGGATCGAAGATGGTCCGGTCCGGCATGACCGTCAGCCCGCTGGAAGACAGCACGCTGCCTCGCGTCGTTCCGATCGTCAGCATTTCGTATTCGCACGCCCCCTGACTGAGGATGCGGACCTCCGCAAAGGCGTCTTTGGGGCCCGCGATATCGAGCAACTGGAATCCGGGGAACAGGACCATTCCGACGGTGATCTTGCGCATAGGTGTCAGTCAAAATGGAGCCGAGGCTGGCGCGACGCATGCCGCATGCGCTCGCTTAGCGGCTCGTTTCGAGTTCGTCGAAGCGCCGGGTTCGGTAAAGCACCATCGACACGAGCCAGCTCGCGGCGAAGATACCAATGATGACGTAGCCCAGCGTGCCGAAGTTGTCGTTCAACGTACCGATAGCATCCCACAGCTTGCCTTCGAGCTTCAAGTGGTCAGAAATCAGGCCCAAGGCCTCGATCGTGCCGACCAGCAGCGCGACCGCGACCGACACCAGCGTGATCGTCATGTTGTAGTAGATCTTACGAATCGGCTTAAGATACGCCCAACCGTAGGCGCCGAGCATCAGGTGACCGTCGAGCGTATCGACCAGCGACATCCCTGCGCTGAAAAGCGCCGGGAACACCATTACCGCCCATGGCGAAATGCCGCGCGAAGCCTGCGACGCGGACATGCCGAGCAGGCTCACCTCGGTCGCGGTATCGAAACCCAGTCCGAACAGAAAGCCCAGCGGGAACATGTGCCAGCTGCGCGCGACGAACCGAAACATCGGACGAAAGATCCGCGCGAGGAAGCCGCGATCGGCCAGCAGCATGTCGAAGTCGTCGTCGACGTAGGCGCCCCCTGCGCGTACGTGGCGCCATGCCTGGAAGATCGATTTCAGAATCAGTAGGTTCAGGAACGCGATCACGAACAGGAAGACGGTCGATACCGACGTGCTGATCAGTCCGCCCAATTCCTTGTATTGGGCAAAGCGCGTGTTCAGCACGCTTGCGACTGCTGCGACCGCGAGCGAGGCGATGACGATGATGGTCGAGTGACCGAGCGAGAAAAATAAACCCACGGCGACAGGGCGTTTCTTTTCCTGCATGAGCTTACGGGTCACGTTGTCGATCGCGGCAATGTGATCGGCATCGACCGCATGGCGCAAGCCCAGTCCGTAGGCGATGAACGCGGTGCCGAGCAGGACCGGGTGGTCCCAGAACGAAGCGAACGCCCAGATCCACGCGGCGGCATTAGTCGCCAACAGCAGGCCGTAGATGCCGAAGAGCTTGCGCTGGACCTGCGGATCGGATCCGGTGAGTACATTGGACAGTTGCTTGAGCATGGTAGATATCCTGATGAAACTTCGTTATGCGATATCGCGGGCGTTCTGATCCGAACGCCGGAAGCAAGGGCGCGGCTCAGTTGCTGGACGGACGCAACGCGCGCAGCTTCAGCGACGCCATATCTGTGGCCGACAGCACGCCAGCCTGCGCCACGGTCTTTTCGAGGGCGAGCAGAAAGCGCTCGTAGTAATCCCACGGCGGTTGCCCCGCGCAGTATCCGTCTTCCCATTCGGCGATCGACTCGATGAGATTCTGACGGAAGTCTTCCCACTCGAAGTGCCCCGCCTTCGACAGCGAAAGCGCGATCCCGAATACCTGCCGTTCCCATGGCTTGTCGAACAGCAGTTTGCCTTGCATGCGCGGTGGGGAGTCCGGATGTCCAAGCATGCTGGAGGCGGCATATTCCTCGAACCGGGTAAACATGATCAGACCGCCGGCCGCGGCGATGCAGAAGGCGAGGGCACCAGCGCCACACCCATCATCGCTTCGGGTGTGACGAGCGCGGCAAGTTCTGCCACGCTCATGCCTTCGGTGCCGGCGGGTCGCTCCGGGATGACGAACCAGCGGATTTGCGCGCTGCTGTCCCATACCTTGACTTCTGTATCGTCCGAAACTGGTACGCCGAACTCCTTCAGCACGGCGCGCGGTTCGCGCACGCCGCGCGCGCGAAACACCGGGTCCTTGTACCAGTAGGGCGGCAGACCGAGCACGGGCCAGGGATAGCAGGAGCAGAGCGTGCAGATGATGAGGTTGTGAACGCCGTCGCCGTTGGCGACGGCGGCCATGTGTTCGCCTTCCGCGCCTTCCATGCCGGCCGGCAAGTCCATTTCCGCAATCGCCTTCGGTGTGTCTTCGACAAGGCGTTCCCTGAACGCCGGATCGATCCACGCGCGCGCCACAATTTTTGCGCCATTGAACGGGCCAGCCATCGTTTCGAAATGACTGAGCACGGTATCGACGGAGTCGCTACCCAGCACGCCTTTCTCGATCAGAAGCGCTTCGAGCGCCCGTACCTTGGCCGCGCTGGCGGCCTCGCGCTCGTCGTCGTATTTGAAAAGTTCGCTCATGTTAGTTCCGTACCAGATAATGGGTGTAGAGATTCAGTTCGATGCATCGAGATACGCTTCGTATAGATCGGCGTAGATCGTCGTGTTAGGCTCGCTCTTGTCCTTGCCCCAGATGTCCTCGGCCTTGAATGCAACGCGATAGACGGGCATTGGCTCGCCGATGCCGTCGGGCCCGGTTGAAACGAAGTAGGAGTAGGCACCTGGATAGACGAGGTCGATCACACCGCGCTTGTTGCGCAGGTAGCCCGGCAAACGCGTGTGATCGACGGCGGCCGGATCGGCTATGCATACCCCGGCACCGGGTTCGAAACGCGGTGTCTGCTTCAGTGCGTTCAGCCCCGAATCGCCTTTTGCGAGGTAGTCGTTGATCTGCGAGGCAATTGCCGGATTCGGCTGTGCAGGCAGCGGTGCATCTGGATGGGCGCGGTAATGCGCGGTCTTCTGCGCGAGTTCGTCGGCCGATACATAACCCTGATCGACGAAGAATTGCGAGATCCCCATCAGCCACTTTTCGTAGTACCGGTATTTGAAGTATTCGAACGGCTGCATGCCTTCGGCGCCGGTGCGCAGCGACGCCCAGGTCCACGTATTCCTGAACGTGCTAGGCAGCGTCGCCACCGGGTACTTTGGCAGCGCGTCCGACAGATGCGTGCTTTCCGCCATCATCACCGTATGAATGCCGAAAATGCGCTTCTCCCATGGTTCGACGAAAACCCGTGTCTCGACATTGACGGGTCCGAGGTTTTCGAGCCCGCCAAGGCTGTGCTGTAGTTTCATGGTGTGCGGTTCCTGAAGTGTGAGGTCAGTTGAGTTGAGGCTGAGGCTTGTGGCTCAGTGCTTCGCCGAACGCTTCGGAGACGATGCCGAAGACGGCGCCGGTGACGAGTGCGGCGGCGGCCACCAACGCGGGGTTCTGGATGCCGACCGTGGTGATTGCCTTACCGGTGGTGACCGTGGTGCCGACTGTCGAAGCGAAGCCCCACACGACGGCGGGCAGCACATTGAGTAGCTTCAGTTTCGACACCTGTACCATCGTCGCACTCCCGACACCGACGCAAATCGCTACGGCGAGCGGCGCCGGGCCGGTATTGGCGATCGCCAACAGCGAGAGCGACGCGATGGCCAGCCCGGCGAGGTTCGATGCGACGCTCTGCATGAAGCCGCGCGGGCCGCCGCCGACCACGAAGAACGACGCCCACGCGATAAACGTGACCCACACCGGGACCGGAAACACCGTTGCCGTGATGTAGGTGTCGACGACGGCGAGCACGCCGATACTGACGGTAAGCGCATCAGTCTTCTTCATTGCAGACTCCTTGAGGTAAGTGCGGCTAGTGGATACAGCTGAGAAACGATTCGCGTAGTTGCGGAAAATCCAGATTGCGGCCGATGAACACGAGCTTGTTCTCGCGTGGCTCGTCCTTCAGCCATGCGCGTCCGGGTTCGGCTTCCAGCAACATATGCACGCTATGGAAATGGAACTGCCGCGCTTCGGCGTGGAAGTTGAGGACCCCTTTCATCCGCATCAGTTGCTGGCCTTGCTGCTGCACGAGTTCATTGATCCAACGGTTAAAGCGTGTCGCATGGAGGTCGCCCTTTTCGACCAGCGCGCACGATTGAATCGACGTGTCGTGTTCGTGGTCGTGAGCGCCCTCGTCGAGCAGATCGGGCTCGATCGCGAGCAGCGTGGGGAGCGAGAAGCGACGCATACCCAGCAGAGCGTCCGCGCGGATTTGCGAACGGGTCGACGTGATGATGGCGGCGGTTGGATTCAATGAACGGATTGTTTGTTCGATAGCGGTTAGCGCGTCTTTCGTGATCAGGTCGAGCTTGTTGATCAGAATGACGTCGGCGAAGGCAACCTGCTCGCGCGCAATGTCGTCTTGGAGTTGTCGGCGCAGATGCAGTGCGTCGACCACAGTGACGACCGATTCGAGATCCACGGATTCGCGCAGGTCGGGATCGGCGAGGAACGTTTGCAGGACCGGTGCCGGATCGGCCAGTCCGGATGTCTCGACGATCAGGCGCTGCATGGGTGCCGCGCCGGTCTGCGGGCGCGCCAGCAGCGCTTTCACACTGCCGACGAGGTCCGCGCGCACCGTGCAGCACACGCAGCCGTTATTGATTTCGACCAGCGTCCGTTCTTCGGCGACGATTAGTTGCCCGTCGATGCCGACTTCGCCGAATTCGTTGACGACCACGCCGATTGATCCCGGCGCGCGTTGCTGCAGCAACTGATTGACGAGGGTGGTTTTACCCGCGCCGAGAAACCCGGAGATGATGGTGACGGGAAGCTTGCGCGGTGTGGGTGTGCGATTCATGAGAGAGTCCGTTGCTGATCGAGGCTGACTCAATAGAGCGAGTACCAGGCCTGTCGCCGTCATCCGTCTGTGCCGGAAATCAGCTTGTCCCGAATGAACTGAAAATGTGGCGGTTTTTGTCCGATAGGGAAAATGAGGACAAAATGGCACGAAGATGCAGCATGAATTCGATGCCAAGCGCTGGTGCAGATGTGGGATTCGATGCGCCGCGACGGTGCGGAATGCTCCGTGAATATGCAGTGCAGTGCGGTGGAGTGGGGGGGAGGTAAGGAGAGGGCGGCGTTGCGAGGATGGCTCGCGGATTACGAGTGAAGTTATCCCTTTCAGCAATGCCGAATTAAATAGTAATGCAAATCGTGTATCGCAGCGACACGACCATGAAGCCGATTTTCCAGCTGGCGCGTGGCGCCGATGAGCTGGTTGCGCGGGCGCCAGGCATTCGTCTGACGCGTGATATTACCCAAACTAATGCCATACCTCGTCGCGGGCGGAAACGCCATCGACGACTAAAGCCAGGGAAAGCGCGATTTCTTTCTGCGCGTTGCGGTGGTGCTCGACTCCGCACGAGTGAAGGCGTGCCCGGTGGCGAGTTTGGAGATGAAGGCAGCGAGGAAGTACATGAATGGAGGGTTCCGGTTTAAATATCTGGTCTATGTGAGAAGCGGCCTGTCGGTAGGTCACTTCATCGTGCTGTAAGCAGTGCCTCTCAAATGGCGGGCACCACGGTTTCCGTGAAGCCCAGTTCCACAAAGTCGAATGGTCCTTTGCGGATGCGGTGCGCCGGCTCGGCGCAGGCAATGACCACTGCCGCGTTGCTGAACCGTTTGAAGCCGACCATGCCTGACGGGCGGGTTGACAAAGACATGGGCAAAGAACCGGAAGCGGATTGCTCGGCCGGCTCGCAGCCCCGCCGGTTGACGTACATGCAGCCGTCAGCAGACAAAGATAAGGCTCGCTTCGCGACAGCATGGGACGAACGTGGCTATGCCCAGGTTGCAGGCGGGGCTGCTTTTTACGCCCTGACGATATACTTTATCAAACAATAAGTCGTCATGTGAAGATGTATTTGTTAAATGGTAGGCGCGGGCAAGCCATGAAGGCCAAGCTCGCGGACGTTGCGGAACCCGCTTGGAAAGGTATGATGAAACGGCCGGCTGTGCTCAGCAGGTCTGCGCCATCGACAGGTAAAAAAATTTTCGGAAAACGTATGTCGTCAGTTGACGATTTATTTTCTCGAAGATATCTTCGCGTCTCAAGAGGTAGCCGAACCAGCGGCTACGCCACGTGAGAACAGCGCCGCGCAGGCGGTCGGAGCGAACCATGAGTAAGGTCAATAGATTCGGGAACGGTCGTCGTCGATTTCTACAGTTGTCGGCGGGCGCTGGGCTCGCTGCTTCCGGTTTGATGGGCGGGATGTCACGGGCCTTCGCTGCCGACAGCGTGAATCTCCATACCTGGTCGGCGGGCGTCGATACGGTGAAGCGCATGCTCGTGCCGTTTCAAAAGGAATCTGGACTAAACGTCAACTACAACAACCTCCCATTCGCACAGTATCGCGAGGCGATGGTGACGAAGTTCGTCGGCCAGGCGCCGATCGACGTGCTGTGGGTGTCCGACGGCTGGCTGCCCGAGTGGGCCGACGCGGGCTGGCTTGCGCCGCTCGACGGCTATCCGCAACTGCTCAAGTACAACGGCGAGGTGCAGGACTTCTGCACCCAATCGATGCGCTACAAGGGTCGTCAGTACGGTCTTACGTACTACACCGACTACATGGCGTTTCTATACGACGCGGACAAGCTCGCAAAGGCGGGCATCGCGGCGCCTCCTGCAACGTGGGACGAACTGGTCGCGCAATCGCTGAAGATCAAGAATGCGGATCTCTCGCAATACCCGCTGATGCTGTCGATGGCACGCGAAAGCTGGCTGATCGAGTTCATGTCGTCGCTGGTGTTTTCCAACGGCGGCCGCTTTGTCGACGACAGCGGCAAGGCAGTGATGGACGATCCGAAGCACGGCGCAGTCACGTCGCTGCAATGGGTCGCCGACGCGGTCAACAAGCACCACATCGTTTCGCCCGCCTGTGTCGAACTGGGAGAATTGAACGGCTTCAAGGCCGTGGCGTCGGGCAATCACGCGTTCGCGTTGTTGCCTCGCTACCGGGTTCAGGCGCTCAACGATCCGCGCCAGTCGCGTGTCGCGGGCCATATCAAACAGGCACTGATGCCGGCCGGCCCGAATGGTTCGCACGCCACGGTGGCGTGGATGCGCATGCACGCGATGAGCGCTGCCGCCGGCGCCAACAAGACGCGGGCCGCCGAGGCGACGCGCCTGATCGAAGCGTTCGGCGGACGATTCGACGGCCAGTATGCGTTCCAGAAAGCGATGTTCCTGGATACCGGCACGGCATTCGGCGTGAAGCCGCTCTTTAACGACCCGGAAGTCCGCACCGCGTATGAAAAGTACGGCGATTTCTCGATGTTTCAGAAGCAGCAGGATCTGGCCCGCAAGAAGGATGTGATCACGCGCTGGTTCGGCGAATGGGACGAGACCAACGGTACGGCATGGCAAGCGGCGATCCTCGGTCAATCGAGCGTAGCCGACGCACTGAAACAGTCCGCGCAGAAGTGGACCGCGTTGAGCAAAGCCTGAGGTCGATATGAGTGTTCAAGCCCTGGGCCGCCGCTGGCTTGCCAGACATTCCGTGGCGCCTTCCGATCAGCGTAGCGCAATGCTGCTGCTGACGCCGATGATGCTGGTGCTGCTCGCAGTCGCCGTGTTTCCGGTGCTTTACTCGTTCTGGACGAGCCTGTTCGACATTCATTTGACGCGTATGAACAGCGTGTCGTTCGTCGGGCTGGGCAACTACATCCAGACCTTCCGCGATCCGATGTTCTGGGCCGCGGTCGAGCGCACCGCATGGTTCACCGTCGTGTCGGTCCTCGCGATCATGGCTATCGCGACGCTGATGGCGCTATTGTTGAATCAGGAGTTTCGCGGCCGGCGCATCCTGTCGACCGCCTTGCTGATTCCATGGGCTATTCCGTATGTGGTCGACGGTCTGATGTGGAAGTGGATCTACGACTCAGGGTACGGCGCGCTCAACGGACTGCTGTTGCAGCTTGGCGTGATCGGCCAGTACATGGTGTGGCTGGGCGACACGCACAAGACGCTGGCGCTGATCTGCAACGCATTCGTATGGAAGGAAGTACCGCTCGCGACCATCCTGCTGCTGGTGACGATGAAGTCTATTCCGTCGGACCTGTACGCGGCGGCGCGGGTAGACGGCGCCAACCTGTGGAGCCGGTTCGTGCACGTGACGCTGCCGGCAATGCGTCCCGGCTTCATGCTCGTGATGATCTACGAAGCGATGATGGCCGTGCGCCACTTCGACCTCTTCTTCATTCTGACCGAGGGCGGTCCGGCCGACGCGTCTCACGTGCTCTCCTGGCATATCTACGTCGAGACTTTCCGCAACCTGTCGTTCGGTACCGGTGCAGCGGTCGCGTATGTGCTCGCGCTTGCGACGTTTGCGATGTCGTACGCCATCATTCGCCTACTCGGCAAGAGGCTCTAAGCGATGTCATCTTCTCTCTTTGTCAAACGCATGGCGCTGCTGGCCGGTTCAATCGTGATGTTGCTGTATGTGCTGGCGCCGGTTGCGTGGCTGCTGTCGTCTTCTCTGCAGCGCGAAGCGGATATCACGTCCATTCCGCCACACTGGATTCCCCATCCGCCGACGCTGTCCAGCTTCAAGGCGATCGTCGCGGCGAGCACCGGCACAGCGTCGGAGGACGGCAACGCCGCGTTCATTCCGTCCACCGCGCAGTACCTGTTGCCGGCGCTGCGCAATAGCCTCGTGGTTGCCGCTGCGGTGGTGTTGCTGAACCTTCTCGTCAGCGTTCCCGCCGCTTATGCGATGGCGAAGATCCGTTATATCGGCCGCGATCTGTCGGTGTATTTCATGCTGGCTACCCGCGTGATTCCCGATATCGCACTCGTCGTGCCGTTCTTTCTGTTTGTGCGCAAGCTCGGCCTGCTCGACAGCGTCGGGTCGCTAATCATCACCTATCTGGCGATTACGGTGCCGTTCAGCGTCTTCATGTTGCTTAGCTATTTCGAATCGCTACCGGACGAGCTCGACAAGGCGGCTCGAGTCGACGGCTGCTCGCGGATTCAGGCTTTGCTGAAGGTGTTTTTGCCGCTCGCGGTGCCGTCGCTCGTCGCCGTCATCATGTTCACGTTCCTGACTAGCTGGAACGAGTTCCTGTTCGCTTTGATGTTTACGCAAACCGCCGCGTCGCAGACCGTCCCGATCATCGTCGCGTCGTTCACATCGGATTTCACAACGAGCTTTTCGTTCATCAACGCAGCCGGCGTGGTCGCGATCGTGCCGCCAGTGATCATCGCTGTGGTGTTCGAGCGTTACATCGTGTCTGGTCTGACTGCCGGCGCGGTAAAGGGATAAAGGGATAAAGGGAAAGGTCATGGCTCAAATCGAATTTCGGCAGGTGGGAAAGAAGTATGCAAACGGGCATGTCGCATTGGACAACCTGAATCTGCAGATCAGGGACAAGGAGTTTCTCGTTCTGCTGGGACCGTCCGGCTGCGGCAAGTCGACGACGCTCAACATGATCGCCGGACTGGAAGAGGTCACTCAGGGCAGCTTGCGGTTCGACGACGTCGAAGTCAACGGCTTGCCGGCGCACCGGCGCACCGGCGCGATGTGGCGATGGTGTTTCAAAGCTACGCGCTGTATCCGCACAAGAACGTGTACGACAACATCGCATTCGGCCTGCGGATGCGCAGATATCCGCAACAGGAGATCGATGCGCGGGTGCGCGCGGCCGCGCAGTCGCTTGAAATCGAGCATCTGCTGGAGCGGCGGCCCGGGCAACTGTCGGGTGGGCAGCGCCAGCGCGTCGCACTCGGCCGCGCAATGGTGCGCCAGCCCGCGGTCTTTCTGATGGACGAACCGTTGTCGAACCTCGACGCGGCGCTGCGCGTGTCGATGCGCGCGAGCATCAAGGCACTGCATCAGTCGATGCAGACGACCTTCGTGTACGTGACGCACGATCAGGCCGAAGCACTGACGCTCGCCGACCGCATCGTCGTGATGCGCCAGGGCATCGTGCAACAGATCGGCTCGCCCGACGACATCTACGAACGGCCAGCCAATAAATTCGTCGCCAATTTCCTCGGCAGCCCGCCGATCAACTTTATCGACGGCGTGCTGATGCAAGGCGACCACGGTTTGCATTTTCGCAGCGGCGATCTTGCGCTCGCCCTCGATGAAGAGACGCAACGCCTGCTCGCAGGATGCAGTGGCCGGGCAGTGTCGGCCGGCATTCGTGCCGAGGACATCGACGAGCATGGCGACTCGACCGATTGTTCGCTGACAGGCGACATCGGCTCGTTGCTGCCGGTTGGGTCCGATCAGTTTATCGGCCTGCAATGTTTGGGGCAGTCGATGTTTTTTCGTGTTGGCAAGGAGCGTTCCTGCAAGGTCGGCGAACGTGTGTCCCTGTCGATCAACCGCCGCCGTCTGCACCTTTTCGATCAGGCGAGCGGCGTGAACCTGAAGGCGCAGAACGCATGAAACCCGCGGTATTTTCGTATCACCGGCCTCACACGCTTGAAGATGCGCTGTCGCTGCTCGCGCTGCACGGCTTCGACGCCAAAGTCATCGCGGGAGGGCAAAGCCTCGCGCCGATGATGAACATGCGCTTTGCGCAGCCGGCGCATCTGATCGACCTCAACGCGTTGCCGCAACTCAGCGGCGTGACGCTTACGGGTGATTCGCTATCCATTGGCGCGATGACGCGTCATCACGAGGTGGCCACCAGCAGCACGGTGCGCGCCGCTTGCCCGCTGCTCGCGGATGCGGCCGCGACCGTTGGGCACTACGCGATCCGTCAGCGCGGCACGCTTGGGGGCAGCCTTGCGCATGCGGATCCCGCCGCGCAAATGCCGCTCATCGCGAGCACGCTGGGTGCGCGCATCGAGATTGCCGGACCGGACGGCAGCCGTGAGGTGCCGGCCACAGCGTTCCTGATTGCGGTGATGACGACCGATCTCGCCGCTGAAGAAATCATTCGAGCCGTGCATTTCCCGGTTGCACGCCCGGGCGAGCGGCACGCATTTGAAGTCTTTAGCAGGCGGCACGGCGACTTCGCGATTGCGGCTTGCGCACTCACCGCCGTGCTCGACGGCAACAGATTCTCCAGCCTGCGCATTGGACTCGGCGGCGTGGCGGAGGCTCCACTCGTGCTGAACGAACTTGCTGCGGACTTCGTCGGTGCACCAGTCGATGCACCGACGCTGGCTGCAATCGCCGACGCGGTGGCCGGCGCTATCGATCCGTACGATCAACCGGACATCAGCGCCGCTTACCGGCGCGATCTCGTCAAGGCGCTCACGGCGCGCGCGTTGCAACGCGCGACGCAGTCGGCCAACGCGACCTCGAAGTGAGTCATGGAAAAGAAAACGATTTATCTCAATGTGAACGGCACCCGTCACGAAGTACATTGCGAGCCTCGCAAGCTCCTTTCCGATACGCTTCGTGAAGACTGCCGTCTGACCGGCACGCACGTCGGCTGCGAGCACGGCGTATGCGGCGCATGCACGGTGCTGATCGACGGCCGTCCGGCGCGCTCGTGCCTCGCGTACGCTGTTCAGATGGACGAAGTGCAGATCACCACGATCGAAGCTGTCGCGCGGGACGGCCGCCTCTCTCCGCTGCAGCAGGCGATGCACGAATGTCATGGCCTGCAGTGCGGTTTTTGCACACCCGGCATCGTGATGACCTTCGAGGCTTATCTGCGCGAGCACCCAAGCCCATCCGAGGCCGAGGTGCGCGAGACGCTTTCTGGCAACCTGTGCCGCTGCACCGGGTATCAGAATATCGTGCGGGCGATCCTGCGCGCGGCCGCGCGGATGCGAGGGGAGAGCGCCGATGTCTGAGCAGACGTTTCGCTATCTCAACAAGGCGGTGCCGCGCACCGAAGACTATCGCCTGCTGACGGGCTATGGCCGCTATCTCGACGACATCGAAATCGCGGGCGCCCTGCACGTGAGCTTCGTGCGCTCGCCGCATGCACATGCGCGGATCGTTTCAGTGGATACCACGGCGGCTGCCGGCATGCCTGGTGTCGTGACCGTCGTCACCGGACGGGAGCTGGCGCAGTGGACCACGCCGATGCGTGTCGCCGCGCCGGTTGAAGGCTTGTTGCCGGTCGAGTTCCCGACGATGCCGACCGACATCGTGCGCTTTCAGGGCGATCTTGTGGCGTGTGTGGTCGCCACGGACCGGTACCTCGCGGAAGATGCGGCGGAGCAGGTCATGGTCGAGTTCGAGCCGTTGCCTGTGGTGACCGATATGTGGCAGGCGCTCGAAGCCGATGCTGCGCAAGTCGACCCCGGGGTGCCCGGCAACCTGGTGTCGCACCAGACGTACTCGAACGGCGACCCGCATAGCGTGAGCAAGCACGCTTACCGCGTGGTCGAGGCGACCTTTCAGCAGCAGCGGCAGACCCATGTGCCCATTGAAACGCGCGGTTGCGCAGCAGTCTGGGACGCCGGGCGCGACCACCTGACGTTCCACATCGGAACCCAGGTGCCGCATCCTTTGCGCACTCAGCTCGCGCAACGGCTCAGACTCAGCGAGTCGCAGGTGACGGTGATTTCGCCCGACGTCGGCGGTTCGTTCGGTCAGAAAATCGCCTTGTACCGCGAAGAGCTGACCGTCGCTGCACTCGCGCGTCATCTGAAGCGGCCGGTGCGCTGGCGTGAAGACCGTCTCGAGAATCTGACCGCAGCGGCCAATTCGCGCGAAGACTTCTGCCGCACGCGCGCCGCGGTGGATGAGCACGGCACGCTGCTCGCGCTCGATCTGGAGATCCGCGAAGACTTCGGCGCGTATTGCTTCTTTCCGGCGAACTATCTCGCGCGCGTCGTCGCGATGGTGTTGAGCGGACCGTACCGGCTGCAGCACTACGCATTCGACGTGAAGGTCGTGCTGAGTCACAAATGCGGCAATGCACCCATGCGCGCGCCGATGTCCATCACCAGTTGGGTCATGGAAGGCACGATGGAAGCGATCGCGCGCGAACTGAAGCTGGATCCGGTCGACGTGCGCCGCCGCAATCTGTTGACGCCGGAAGAACTGCCGTACCGCACGGCCACCGGCGAATTGCTGGCCGACATCACGCCGTCGCAGACCTTTGAGGCGGTGTTGACAGCCTTCGACTACGACGCGTTTCGCGCGCGCCAGCAGGCGGCGCGGGCGGCCGGGCGCTATCTTGGGCTTGGCCTGTGCAATGTGGTCGAGCCGACGACGTACGGTTCGCGCTTTTATAAATCGGCCGGCATTCCGGGTTCGGGACACGAGGCAAGCTGGATCCGTATCGAGCCGAGTGGTGTCGTGAACGCATCGGTGGGTCTCGGCCCCAGCGGACAGGGCTATGAAAGTGCGATGGCCAATGCGGTGGCCGAAGGCCTGGGTGTGCATCCGTCGAGCGTGCGTATTCATCTGGGCCACACCGATATTGCACCATACGGGATGGGCAGCCGCGGCGCTCGCAGCGGCACGGCGGGCGGCGGCGCGCTTTATTTGTGCGCGCTCGATGCACGCCGCAAGGTGCTCGCAATTGCCGCCGGCCGTCTCGACCTGGCCGATAGCGACTCGCTGCGCCTTGTCGATGCGCGCGTCGAGCGCCGTAGCGGCGACACGTGGGTCGACGCGGGTCTGACGCTCGCCGACGTGGCGCGGAGTGCCTATATGGATCCTACTTCGCTGCCGCAGGGCCTCACGCCTGGACTCGAGTTTCACCTGACCTACGATCCGCCGCCGATGACCTACTCGAATTCGACGCACGGATGCGAGATCGAGCTGGACGTGGCCACCGGTGCGATCCATTTTGCGCGTTACGTGATCGCCGAAGACTGCGGCACGCTGCTCAATCCCACCGTTGTGACAGGGCAGCAACATGGCGCGGTGGCGATGGGATTGTCCGGTGCGCTGTTCGAGCATACGCGCTACGACGAAACGGGACAGAACGTGACGGGTTCGCTTGCCGACTACCTGATCGCCACGTCGACCGAATTACCCAATTTCGAAATCATCCCATTGCATACGCCTAGCCGCGCGACCGCGGCGGGTATCAAAGGGATGGCCGAAGGCGGCGTGATGGGCGCGCTCGGCGCCCTGACCAACGCCGTGAACGACGCGCTAGCGCCATTCGGCGTGGTCGCCGACCGTCATCCTTTGACTCCCATGCTGTTGCGCGACCTGTTGCGCGACAAACTCTGACCGGATCAAACAATTATGAATCAATCTGCAAGCAAACCCGCTGTCGGCTTTATCGGCCTCGGCATCATGGGCGCCTCGATGGCGGCGCGACTCGCCGCAGCCGGCTATCCGCTGCACGTCTATAACCGTACGCGTGCGAAGGCCGAGCCGCTCATCGAGGCAGGCGCATCCTGGCACGCCACCCCGAAGGCGCTCGCTGAAGCATCGGACGTGGTCATCACGATCGTCGGCATGCCTGACGACGTGCGCGCGCTGTACCTCGGCGACGACGGTCTGATCATGAACGCGCGGCGCGATGCCGTGCTGATCGACATGACGACCTCGAGCCCGCAACTGGCCGAAGAGCTAGCCGCACACGCTGCAACCAGCGGCGTGCACATGCTGGACGCACCGGTTTCAGGCGGCGATGTCGGCGCGCGCGAGGGACGGCTGTCCATCATGGTGGGCGGCGCGGCCGACGTGCTCGCGCGCGTCGAGCCGATGCTGCGCTGCCTCGGCACCAACATCGTGCTGCAAGGCGGACCGGGCGCGGGTCAGCACACCAAGCTGTGCAACCAGATCGTGATCGCATCGACGATGCTAGGCGTGTGCGAAGGCCTGGCCTATGCGCACAGTGCCGGACTGAATGCGCAGACCGTACTGAGCGCGATCGGCGGCGGCGCGGCTGGCGGCTTCCAGTTGAATAACATGGGGCCGCGCATCGCGAAGGGCGATTTCGCGCCCGGCTTCTTTATCGAGCATTTCATCAAGGACATGCGGATTGCGCATGAGGAAGCCGCTCACATGCGACGTGAATTGCCGGGTCTGGATCTGGTGCGCAGCCTTTATCAGAAGCTCGCCGAGCAAGGCTTTACGCGCAACGGTACCCAGGCGCTTTTCAAACTCTACGAGCGCTGAGGTGTGGCGATGAAGCTAGCTGATCAATGCATTCTCCCTGCACGACCCGAGACCGTGTGGCGTGCGCTGAACGACCCTGCCGTGCTCGAGGCGTGTCTACCCGGGTGTAAATCGCTCGCCATGCTGGACGAGCGGCATTTCGAGTCGACCGTGCAGATTCGCGTGGGTCCGGTGGCGGCGACCTTCAAGAGCAATGTGGAGCTGTCGGATCTCGATCCGCCCAGGGCTTACACGATTGTCGGCACGGGCAACGCGGGCGCGGTTGGCTTTGCCAAGGTCACTGCGCGCGTGCAACTCGAACCGCAAGCGGAGGTGACCGTGCTCGTGTACGACGCGGATGTCGAAATCGGCGGAAAGCTAATGAGCGTGGGGTCCCGCCTGATTCAGTCCGCGACGGGCAAGAATCTCGACGCCTTCTTCGGCGCGCTGAAGGCGCACATCGAAAAGGAGGCGGCCCCCGTGGACGCTATGCAACTCATCGAGCCGGCACCGCAGACGCAGCCGGACGACGCGCCGCTGACCGGCGGCGTGCAAGGTCAGCCGCACGGCGAGACGAAGCCGTCCACCGTCACGCCCAAACCCGGGCCGACATCGGGTCTGCGGGTCTGGCTGGTGGGTGCGGGTTCGGGGCTGTTCGGTTTGCTGGTTGGATTTTTGATTGGGCACGCGGGCTGACGGTCCGCGTCGCGATGGCAAGCTTGTTCGTTCTGTAGTTCAGCGTTTGATCAGATTAATCTCTCATTCGACAGGAATTCTAGTGAGCAAAAAAATAGTTATCCTAATAGCATTGACGTGCCTTGCAGAGGCAGCTCAGGCGCAAAGCAGCGTGACCCTCTACGGCGTCGCGGACGATGGCATTACCTACACCAACAATCAGGGCGGACATGCCAATTACCAGACCTTCAGCGGTGGTATGGGCGGAAGCAAGTTCGGCCTGCTGGGCAGCGAGGATCTAGGCGGCGGCACGAGCGCAATCTTCCAGCTCGAGAGCGGCTATGACGTAAACAGCGGCAAGCTCGGCTATAACGGCCGGCTGTTCGGCCGTCAGTCATATGTGGGCCTATCCGGCAACTACGGCAGCGTGCGCCTTGGGCGGCAGTATGACTTCATGGTGACCAATCTGCAGCCGCTGACTTCTTCGCTGGCGTTCGGCGGCTCGCTGTCGTCGCATGCGGGCGACGTGGACGGGATCTGGGGCACGTATCCCGTCAGCAACACGCTGAAGTACGTGAGCCCGACGTATCACGGCATCACGGCGGGCGCACTCTATAGCTTTGGTGGCGTGGCGGGTTCGGTCGGCGACTCGCGGCAGTACGGCTTCGGCCTGAGCTATGCGAACGGTCCGCTGAAGCTGGCGGCCGCCTATCTCTATGTGAATAACCCGGCAGTGACGCGATTCGACGGCACCACGGCGGCGACAGCCGGCCAGGCGTTTACGAATCCTGTAACGAACCCGATTTATAGCGGCTACGCGACCGCGCACAGCATGCAGACGCTCGGAGTAGGCGGCAACTATCAGTTCGGCGCCACGAAGCTGGGCGCGCTTTACACCAACACGCGCTTCAGCAACGCAGTAGCGACCACCAGTACCTCGTTCCAGGGTTCCGCGACACTCGACTCGTACGAAGCATTCGTCAGTCATAGCTTTACACCTGCTGTCATGGCGGGTCTGACCTACGACTACACGTCGTCACCGCATGCGCACTACAACCAGCTGGCGGCGGGTTCCGAGTATTCATTTTCCAAACGTACTTTCACTTACCTGATCGTTGCGTGGCAACGCGCCAGCGGCGTCGATTCGACGGGACACGCTGCGGTAGCCGATCTGACTTATCTGTCACCCTCGTCGACGCCGAATCAGGTCGCGGTGCGCGTGGGTATCCGACACAGCTTCTAACTTGCAGTGGAGTGCAGGTCTGCCGGCGGCGTGACAGTGTGCTCGGTGGTCGTTGTTTTGTGAGCGTTTGAATTGCAACAGGAGGCAATCATGTTGGTGGAAATGCGTACGTACCAGATTACGGCAGGAAAGGTGGGTGAGTTTCTGCAAATCTACGAGCGCGAGGGGCTCGAGATCATCAGTCAGTACGCACGACTCAAGGGCTGCTGGACTAAAGACTCGGGCACGTTGAATTCGGTCGTGTTCTGCTGGCGCTATGACGACTACGCACATCGCGCCGCGCAGCGCGCGAAGCTCGCAGCGGATCCGCGTTGGCAAGCTTTCACGCCTCGCATCCTGCCATACCTGGTGCATCAGGAATCGGTGTTCCTTGCGCCAGTGCCGTTTTGCCCGGCTGACTGAAGCAGCGGAAGTAGTGAAGTTCTCTGATCACCGGGCGTGCAATGGTACTCGCTGCGCCGCGGTCTGTTTGTGAGGTAATCAATGATTGAAGCTGATTTGGTCGACAAGATGGTGACGTGGCGTCGTGCACTGCATGCGCATCCCGAGACCGCGTTCGAAGAAGTCTCGACGGCACGGCTGGTGGCATCGGCGCTGCGCGACTACGGTTTTGAAGTGACCGAGGGCGTCGGCAAAACCGGTGTGGTCGGCACGCTGCGAAGGGGGAGCGGTCCTGCGCTCGGATTGCGTGCGGACATGGATGCGTTGCCGATGGTGGAGTACAACGAATTCGAGCACCGTTCGCAACACCGCGGGAAAATGCACGCGTGTGGTCACGACGGTCACACCGCGATGCTGCTGGGCGCCGCCGCTTCGTTAAGCCGCGACACTGGTTGGCACGGTACGGTGCACGTGATCTTCCAGCCCGCCGAAGAGGTGGCGGGCGGCGGACGCGTCATGGTCGAAGATGGACTCTTCGAGCGGTTCCCCTGTGACGCGGTATTCGGTCTGCACAACTGGCCTGGCTTGCCGCTCGGCCATTTCGCGATCAACCGCGGCCCGATGATGGCCTCGTTCGATACCTTCGAGATTCTGGTGGACGGCAAAGGCTCGCACGCCGCAATGCCGGAAGAGGGGATTGATGCGCTGGTTTGCGCGAGCCATGTCGTAATCGCGCTGCAGACTATCGTGAGCCGGCGCGTCTCGCCGAAAGAAGCATGCGTGGTGAGCGTCACGCAGATTCATGGCGGCGAGGCCTGGAATGTGTTGCCCGATCGCGCCGTGATTCGCGGCACCGTACGCTGCTTCGATGCCAACGTGCAGGAGCGCGTACGGAGCCTGCTGGATGAAATCGGCACGCTGACAGCGCAGGCGCATGGCGCGAAAGCGACGCTGTCTTACCGCTACGGCTATCCGGCAACGATCAATGCAACGGCCGAAGCCGACGTCGCGCTCGATGCGGCGCGCGCAACGGTCGGCGAGGCGAAGGTGACGTTGGGCTGCAGGCCGTCGATGGCCTCGGAAGACTTCGCGTTCATGGCGCAGGCGAGGCCGGGTGCGTATGTCTGGATGGGCGTCGACGGGCCCAAGCCTGGCGCTCCGCTTCACAACCCGCACTACGACTTCAACGACGACGCATTGGCTACCGGTGCGTCGTATTGGGTGAACGTCGTGAAGGCGTTTGGCGTTGCGCGTGTTTGAAGCCTCGCGGCTGTCCTGTGCGACTGCGTGGTCTGTAAGGACCGCGCGGCGCCGCCCCCCTTAAGACACTATGCCTTCCCGTGAGGCAGAGGCTGGCGCGCCTGCTGCGACGCGGTTTCGATCGTTACTTCGCCGTGCAGCAGGAACGTTGCCAATTCCGGCGCGCCCGGTTGAGCATCGGTCACCAGGGTCCAGTCTCGCTCGAGTGGTGTCCAGTGCTGCTGGCTCGCGCGATCCAGTTTGTGCGACGTCACCAGCACGAAGATGTTGGCCGCCTGCCTGATGATGCATTCCTTCAGATAGGCCTGCTCGGCGGTCGCCTCACAGAGCCCACGGCCGGCGACTACGCCGTCCGCGCCCAGAAAGGCTTTGTCGACGGACAGGCGGTTCAACGCGATCTGCGCGAGCGGCCCGAGTGTGCTCATGCTCGAGGGCCGTAGGTCGCCGCCGATCAGTGTGACCGGCACGTCACTCGATGCAAGCAGGCCGATTGCCAGCAGGTTGTTGGTGACCACGCGAATGTCGCGGCGGCCGGCCAGCAGCCGGGCCAGTGCGGCGGTGGTGGTGCCGCCGTCGAGAAAGATGGTGTCGCCGTCCTGAACGTGGCTCACCGCCGCCAGCGCGATCGCATCCTTTTGCTCGCGGAAGCTTTCGCGCCGCAGATCGAGCGACTCCTCGGGTTCGTGAATCCCGACCGAGGCGGCCGCGCCCCCGTACGTGCGCACGATGAGCCGTTCGTCGGCGAGCGCACGCAGGTCGCGACGCACGGTTGCTTCGGACATGCCGAAATGCTCGCACAGGGCGCCTACGTCGTTCATGCCGGACAGGACGGCCTTCAGCATCGCCTCGCGGCGGTTTGTAACTTTCATGGTGATAGAGGGTAAGGGGTCGTCCGAATGGTGCGCGCAATAGAAAGGAAAGGCGTCAACGGGCGTAAGTGTAATCAAACCAGTTGCCGGGGCAACGCCGCGGACGGGGCGCGCTGCAACCGCGGCGTCGTCACGGTATGCAAGTGTTTTAGCCTATTTTGATCGATTCGATCAATTTCGGCGCGTGTCCCGCCTGGAACGGTTTGTTGTAGCAAATTTATTAACCCCACGACTTGCCGGTGATCGGATTGCGCACAGTCGGTTCGTCACGTACACTCTGAATGACCGAATCAGTCAACTAATATGATTGTATCGATCATTTTCAAACAGGAGACAATGATGGCCCAACTTCCTATCAAGCGCGCGATCGAACGCGTTCCGGGCGGGATGATGATCGTCCCGCTGCTGTTCGGCGCAATGATCGCCACCTTCTTGCCGGACATGCCGAAGTTCTTCGGCTCGTTCACGAACGCGCTGTTTACCGGCGCGTTGCCGATTCTCGCCGTGTTCTATGTGTGCATGGGCTCGTCGATCGATGTAAAGGCGACGCCCTATCTGCTGAAAAAGGGCGGGGCGCTGTTCGCGGCGAAGGTTGGGTCGGCGATTCTGGTGGGTGTCGTGTTGGGCCACTTTTTGGGCGAGCAGCCGGTTTCGTCCGGACTGTTCGCGGGAATGTCGACGCTGGCGGTGGTCGCCGCGATGAACGACACGAACGGTGGCCTGTACATGGCGTTGATGGGTCAATATGGCAAGTCTGAAGACGTCGGCGCTTACACGATCATGTCGCTCGAATCCGGCCCGTTCCTTACGATGGTCACGCTCGGCGTGGCCGGGCTGTCGGCGTTTCCGTGGCAGACGCTGGTCGGCAGCATCCTGCCGCTCGCGGCCGGCATGCTGCTCGGCAATCTGGACCGTGAGATGCGCAGCTTTCTCGGCCGCGCTGTGCCTGTGATGATTCCGTTTTTCGCCTTGGCGCTGGGCGCGAGCCTCGACCTGCACAAAGTATGGCAGGCCGGCTTGCTCGGCATGGGCCTCGGCGTCGCGGTGGTGATCGTGACGGGCATTCCCCTCTATCTGACCGATCGCCTGACCGGCGGCACGGGTGTCGCAGGCGTGGCGGCAGCCAACACGGCAGGCAACGGAGCGGCTGTGCCGGCGCTGATCGCGGCGGCCAACCCGGTCTATGCAGAGGCCGCGAAAAGCGCGACCTTGCTGGTCGCCTCATGCGTCGTCGTGACTGCGATCGTGTCGCCGATCCTCACTGCGGCCGTCGCAAAGCGGGCCGGCAAGCGTGCCGACGCCAGCCGCGCTGCTGCATTGGGGGCGACCCGGTGAGCAACACCAGCATTCTGATCATCGCCGACGACCTGTCCGGGGCCGCCGACTGCGCGATTGCGTTTGCGGGCGCGGGGCGCAGTACGGCGGTCACGCTGAATGCGTCGCGCGCGATGGGCGCGGCGGAGGTGATCGCGGTGGACACCGACTCGCGCCGCATGTCCCCGGCCGAAGCAGCTCACTGCACCCGCGCCGCGTGGCTGGTGCAGCGCGCGCCAGGGCGACGTCTGTACAAGAAAATCGATTCGACCTTGCGCGGCAACTGGGCCACGGAAGTGGCCGCGTTGCAGCCGCTCGCGGGCCTTGCCATTGTCGCCACGGCCTTTCCTGCAACCGGGCGCACGGTGCGTGAGGGCCGCGTATTCGTGCGCGGCGTGCCGCTCGAAAACACGGAAACGTGGAAGCTCGAACACGCCGCGCGTTCCGCAGACCTCAACGCCATGGTCGAGGCGGTCGGCTTGCGCACCGCACCGTTGGGTGTCGACGCGCTGCGTGGCGATCCCGCAGCGTTGCGCGATGCCATTTCCGTGGTGGCGAGCAGCGGTGCACAGGCGCTCATCGTCGATGCGGAAACGGATGCGGATTTGAGGGCCCTCGCGCAGGCGACGGCGTCGATGGGCAAAGCTCTGTTCTGGGTGGGCTCAGGCGGTTTGGCTCGCGAACTGGCGTCGCTGAGCGATCTGTTCGATGTTGCCACGGAAGCAGCACAAGACGCGCCGCCGAAGTCGGAGCAGCAGAGAGGCGCGATCCTGATTCTGGTGGGCAGCCTGTCGGCCGTCTCGGAACAGCAATGCGCGATGCTGCGCGAGCGTGCGTGCGTTGGCGAGCTGATCGTGCCGCCGGTCGTGCTGCGTGCGGGCGAGCTTCATCTGGAGTGGGCGGCCTGGCAAGCGCGCGTCGGCGCACATCTGAGCGAGCACACCGACTTGCTGGTGCGAATTGGTCGCGACGATCTGTTCGATCCCGCCGAGGGCGCCCAATTGTCGGCAGCGCTCGCTTCGCTCGTCGCACCGTTTTTCACGCATCTGAGCGGCTTGATCGCGACTGGCGGCGAAACCGCGCGCGCGATGCTCGGTACAGCCGGTATCGACAGCCTGCAATTGCTTTCGGAAATCGAGCCGGGCGTGGCGGTGGGACGCCCGCACGGCAACCCGCGCCTCACCGTCGTCACCAAAGCCGGCGCCTTTGGCAGCGAGCACGCGCTGTATGGCGCCTACCTTCATCTGCGGGGCACACCGGAGTTCGCCGATAGCGAGTCCGGATCGGCGCACCCGGGCGGCACAACGACATCTTCACCGGCTCGCGAAACGAACCAACGTCATTCAGGCAAAACATCATGAGCAACTATCTTCCAGTCATCGGCATCACGATGGGCGACGCAACGGGCGTGGGTCCGGAAATCGTCGTCAAGAGCTTGACGCACGAGTCCGTTTACCGGCAGTGCCGCCCGCTTGTCATCGGCGATGCGGCGCGCCTTGAACAGGCCAACCGGATTGTCGGCGGCAGCACGAAAGTGCGCCGCATCGCGAAGCCGTCGGATGCGCAATATGAACGCGGCACCATCGACTGCATCGACCTCGCGCTGATTCCCGCCGACTTGCCTTTCGGCGCGTTGTCGGCGCTCGCAGGCGACGCCGCGTATCAGTACGTCGCGCGCGCCGTCGAACTCGCGAAAGCCGACGAGATCGATGCGATCTGCACGGCGCCGCTGAACAAGGAAGCGTTGCACGCTGGCGGTCACAAGTACCCCGGCCACACCGAAATGCTCGCGCACCTCACGGGCATCGAGGAAGTGTCGATGATGCTGGTCGCACCGAAACTGCGCGTGATTCACGTGACGACCCACATCGGCATTATCGATGCGATCCGCAAGATCGAACCGGGCCTCGTGCAGCGCACGATCGAGCGAGGTCATGCGACGCTGGTGAAGGCGGGCATCGCCAATCCTCGCATCGCCGTGTGCGGCATCAACCCGCATGCCGGCGAAAACGGCCTGTTCGGTTATGGCGAGGAAGAGGAAAAGATCGTTCCAGCCGTGCAGGTCTTGCGTGAACGCGGCTGGGACATCGAGGGCCCGCTTCCTGCCGACACGCTGTTCTTCCGTGCGGGACGTGGCGACTTCGATCTGGTGGTGGCGATGTACCACGATCAGGGCCACGGTCCGGTCAAGGTGCTCGGCCTCGAAGCCGGCGTCAACGTGACGGTCGGCCTCGATGTGATCCGTACCTCGGTCGATCACGGCACGGCGTTCGATATTGCAGGCAAAGGCATCGCTGACGAACGCAGCCTGCTCGAAGCACTGCGTCAAGGCGCCGAACTCGCGACACGCCGCGCCTGACGCGGCTTGAAATCGATGTATGCGCACGATGGCGCCCGCTCGCGCGGAGCGGCATTGTGCCGTTAGGGTTGAAGTTGTAATGCTTATGTACACACGACGCACTGAAGACTTTCGCGAAAGACTACTCGAAGCGGGTGTCGCGCTGTTCGCCGAATTGGGTTATCACGGCACCGGCGTAAAAGACATCGTCGAGCGTGCCGGCGTGCCGAAGGGCTCGTTCTACAACTACTTCGAGAGCAAAGAGGCATTCGGTGCAGCGATCCTGCACCACTACGCGCAGGAGCAGGCCGCTGAATGGAAGCAGTATTCGCTCGAAGCGGCGTCACCTGATCCGCTGCTCGCGCTTCGCGGCATCTACACGCGCATCGTTGGCGACTACGAAGACTGTGACGACCGCTACGGTTGTCTGGTCGGCAACTTTGCGGGCGAGATCGCGCAGTCGAGCGATCTGTGCCGGGTCGCTGCGCGCAGGACGGTCAACGAATGGCGTGTCGGCTGTGCCGATTATCTGCGGCACGGCCAGGAATACGGCTCCGTGCGGCGCGATCTTTCGGCTGATGCAATGGCCGACCTTTTCTGGAACGCGTGGGAAGGCAGCCTGTTGCGCATGAAGCTGGATGACTCGGTCGAGCCGCTGAAGGCTTGCGTGCATTCAATGTTCGATCTGTTTTTCAAATCCCCGCAGTAACGGTCGTAGCTGGCTTGAGCGGCGACGGGTTTCGATTCGGGCAGCCGTTTATACCGTTTTGAGACGACCGGTCATTTCAATGTAAGGAAGAGAGATTCAATGCAGAACTTTACGTTTCACAACCCCACTCGAATCATTTTCGGCGAAGGCCAGATTGCCACACTCGATGTGCAGATCCCCGCTAACGCGCGGGTGCTGATTACGTGCGGCGGCGGCAGCATCAAGAGCAACGGTGTACTGGCGCAAGTGCAGGCGGCGCTCGGTGACCGCGCGTGGCACGTGTTCGGTGGCATCGAACCGAACCCCACTTACGAAACGCTGATGGAAGCGGTTGCGCTCGCCCGCGAGAAGAACATCGATTTTCTTCTGGCGGTGGGCGGCGGCTCGGTGATCGACGGCACCAAGTTCATTGCTGCCGCTGTGAAGTTCCACGGCGAGCCGTGGGACATTCTGGCGAAGCAGGCCGAGATACGCGACGCGATGCCCTTCGGCAGCGTGCTGACGCTGCCCGCCACCGGTTCGGAGATGAACAACGGCGGCGTTATCAGCCACCGCGCGAAAGGCGACAAGCTGCCGTTCCGTAGCGAGGCGACCTATCCGGTCTTCTCGGTGCTAGACCCGACCACGACCTACTCGTTGCCGCCGCGGCAGATTGCCAACGGTGTCGTCGACGCGTTCGTTCATATCGTCGAGCAGTACCTGACCTATCCGGTGGACGCCAGGGTACAGGACCGCTTCGCCGAAGGCCTGCTGATCACGCTGACTGAAGTCGGCCCGCAGGCGCTTGCCGAGCCGCACAACTATGCGGTGCGAGCCAACCTGATGTGGACGGCAACGCTTGCGCTGAACGGCCTGATCGGCGCCGGCGTGCCGCAGGACTGGGCGACCCACATGCTCGGTCACGAGATCACGGCGCTGCACGGACTCGATCACGCACAGACACTCGCCATCGTGCTGCCGGCCATGCTGAGCGTGCGCCGCGAGTCGAAGCGCGCGAAGTTGCTCCAGTACGCCGAACGCGTCTGGAACATCACCGAGGGCAGCGAGGACGAGCGTATCAGTGCGGCGATCACGGCGACCCGCGTGTTCTTCGAGCGCATGACGGTGGGAACCCGCTTGCGCGATTACCAGATTGGCGGCCGGTCAATCGGCACGCTGATCGCGAAGCTCGAAGAGCACGGGATGACGGCATTGGGCGAACACGGCGACGTGACGCTCGAGGTGAGCCGTCAGGTCTATCAATTTGCAGTCTGAACAGGCCCGCATCCGCGCGGCTGATCATTTGGAATGTCATTATGAAAATTGGATTTGTAGGGCTTGGCTCGATGGGCGCCGCGATTGCGAAAAACCTGATCGAGTCCGGGCATGACGTGCAGGTTTTCAATCGTAGTCCGGCCCGCGCCGAACCGCTGCGCGAAGCAGGGGCGAGCATCGCGTCGAGTCCCGCGCAGGCGGCGCAGGGGGCCGACGTGGTGTTCACGATGGTGGCCGACGATGCCGCGCACGCAGCGGTCACGTTCGGCGAGGCGGGCATCGCCACCACGCTGAGGCCGGGTGCGCTGCACATCTCGATGAGCACGATCAGTGTCGCCACCGCGCAGGACCACGCAGCGAAGTACCGTGAAGCGGGTCTTGCCTTCGTGTCCGCACCGGTATTCGGCCGGCCCGATGCCGCGGCGGCGCGCAAGCTGTTCATCATGGCGGCAGGCGCGGACGAGCACCTCAAGGTTGCCGTGCCGCTTCTCGAAACGCTTGGGCAGTCGGTGGGCATTGTCGGCGAAGATCCTTCGCAGGCCAACCTGGTGAAGCTGATCGGCAATTTCATGCTGTCCGTGATCATCGAAACGCTGGGCGAAGCCTGTGCCGTAGCGGGCAAGGCCGGCATCGATCCGATGCGTCTGGTCGAGCTGTTGACGAGCGCAAACTTCAATGCGCCGCCATACAAGATCTACGGTTCGCTGATTGCATCGCAGCAATTCCAGCCGCCTGGCTTCTCGTTGCCGCTTGGCCAGAAGGACAACCGCCTGATGCTGGCAGCCGCTGAGGCACTTGGCGTTCCGCTGCCGCTGGCAAGTCTCGTCCACGACCGGTTCCTGACGTTGCGCTCGCAAGGGCTCGGCGCCGAGCATGACTGGTCGGCGGTGGCGCTTTGCGCGTTGTCCGATGCCGGCTTGAGCAAGGCGCTTCACGGCTGCTGAGCGCAATGGGGACGATGCCGCTCGCGGTGAGCGGCATTCGACGTTTCGAACAGCGCGCGACTGGTTACCGACTCGACTCGTTATTTGCGCCAGAACCCACGCTTCTCCCGTGCCGTGCAGCGGTGTTCAATTAGCGCGGCGCTCCATTGCTGTCGCGACGAGTGCGGGCGCTGCAGCCGCTTGAGCGAGTTCATCGCTCGACCATCCACCGCCGAGCGCATGCAGGAGTTGGACATTCGCGCTTAGCTGGCGTGTCTGGATATCGAGCACGCTGCGTTGCGCCTCGAGTGCGACGGTCTGCGCCTGCACGACATCGAGGTAGCCCACTGTGCCTTGGCGATATTGGCGTAACGCGAGGTCGACCGAGTACTGGGCGGCGTTTGCTGCATCCCGTTGCTCGCCAAGCGCAGTGCCGAGATACGACAGCAGGGCAAGGTTGTCTTCAACCTGCTGGAATGCAGACAGCACCACGCCGCGGTAACGTTCTCCCGCTTCTTCGGTTGCGGCCTTGGCGGAATCGAGTTGCGCACGACGGTAGCCGCCGTCGAACACGTACTGCACAAGCTGCGGGCCGACCGCCCAGAACAGATTGGGCGCGCTCACCAGGCCGGCGTAGGCTGCGCTTTGCACACCACCCTGCAAGCTGAGCATGATGTCCGGGAAGTAAGCCGCCCGCGCGACGCCAATTTTCGCGTTGGCCTCGGCCACCCGGCGTTCTGCTGCAGCGACGTCGGGACGTCGCTGCAACAGCGTCGAGGGCAGGCCGGTCGGAATCGCCGGCAACGCGATGGCGGCGGTCTGGGGCGGCAGGCTGAATTCGGACGCGGAGGCTCCAACCAGGACCGCGATCGCGTGTTCAATCAGAGCCCGTTGCGCCAGGTTCTGCGACAGCTGCGACTTCGCCGATGAAAGTTGCGTTTGCGCTCGGGAAACGTCGAGGCCCGACACGATCCCACTGTTATGCAACGTTTGCGTGAGTTGCAGGGCCTTCGCATACGCCACGACAGTCTCGTTCAACAGCTCGGTTTGCTGGTCGAGGCCGCGCAAGCGGAGGTAACTGTCCGCCAGCTCGACCTGCAGGCTTAGCCTGACCGAGGCCAGATCGGCCTTGGTCGCCTGCGCCTCGTCCTTGCCGGCCACCACAGAGTCGCGCACGCGACCCCAGAGGTCGAGGTCGTAGTTGATTTCGCCGCCAAGCGTGACGGAGTTGTAGTCGTTCGGGCCGCCCACGCGCAACGGCCGGCTGTCGGACTGGCGATCGCGCTGCGGCACGGCGCTCGCACTGATCGACGGGTACAGTCCCGACTCGACCTGCGCCACGAAAGCCTGCGCTTGCGCATAGTGTGCGTATGCCGCGCGCAAATCGGTGTTGCTTGCCAGCAGGCGCGTTTCGAGATCGTCGAGCTGTGCGTCGCCATACATCTTCCACCAGCCGTTGCGGTCTATCCGGTCGGCGGGCTGTGCCGTGGTCCACGGGCCAACCGTCTTGTATTGCGCAGCGATCGGCGTCGGCGGGACCTGATATTGCGGCGCGAGCGAGCAGGCGCAGAGCGCGACGACGCTCGCGAGAAGCGCCGGAAGTCCATACTTAACCATGTGCCGCTGCCTTCTTGTCGGTCGCCGTCGCAACTTGCACGTTGTCGCCATCAGCGAGTCCGTCGGGCGGTGTATCGATCACGCGATCGGTTGCGGCGAGCCCTGAGCCGATCTCCACTGAGTCACCCAGGTCGCGGTTGATCTTCACCTGCTTGAACAGCACGTGACCGTTCGCGCCAAGCGTGGCGACCACGACGCCGCGGCTATCGAAGACGAGGGCGCTGGCCGGTACACGGAGCGAATCGGCGGAGGCGGGCAACGTGAATTTCAGGCTGGCGAACCCACCCGGCAGCAGCTTGCCGTTTGAGTTGTCAACCAGCAGTTGAACCAGCGTCGTTCCCGAACTCGAATTGACCGAGTCTGCCGCTGCAACCACGCGCGCAGTGAACTGCTGGTCGGGATACTCGGGGACGGTCAGGATGGCGGTCGTGCCGTCGTGTATCGTCGGTGCGTAATTCTGCGGCACCTGGACATACACGCGTAACTGCTTGACGTCGGAGACCGCGAACAGCTCCTGTCCTACCCCGCCGCTGCCGGCGTTGACCAACGCGCCGACGTCGGTATCGCGGGCGGTCACCACGCCGTCGAATGGCGCGACGATGCGCGCGAAGGCCTTGGTGGCGACGAGGCGGTCGACGTTGGCCTTCGCGGCCGCTACGATCGCCTCCTTGGCGGTGTAGTCAGCGGTGCGTTGGTCGACATCCTGCTGGGCGACGGAATCCGTGCCTCTTAGCGCTTCCCAGCGCTTGGCCGTGGTACCTGCAACTAAAGCGTTCGCCTGCGCACTCTGGAGATCCGCGCGCGCTTGCAATAGCTGCTGGTCAAGCTCGGGCGTTTCGATTTCGGCGAGTACCTGGCCCGCTTTGACCGGCGCACCGATATCGACACTCCATGATTTCAGATAGCCGCTGACCTGCGCGAAAATCGGCGCGCGCGTAAACGCTTCGAGACGGCCGGGCAGTTGCAGCGAGGGACCGTTGGCGTCGCGCAAGGGCTGGATCAGGTTGACGGTCGGCACGGCCTGGGCGTCGGTCCAGGTTTTCAGCTTGCGGGCATCGGCGGCTCGCAGTGTGAGCCCGGCAGCGACGATGCCTAAGGCGACCAGCAGGCCGACCACGCCTGCTACCAGAAGCGGGCGGCGCGACGGTGTATTAGTGGGAAAAACAGATTCAGACGACATGAGCAGGACCTCCCGAGACGGATGCCGGGGTAGCCGCGCGCCCGGGGCGCGCGTGCACGATACAAAAAATGACGGGGACGAGGAACAGCGAAGCGGTGGTCGCAAACAGCAGACCGCCGATCACGGCGCGGCCAAGCGGCGCGTTTTGCTCACCACCTTCGCCGAGGGCGAGCGCCATCGGCGCCATGCCGATGATCATGGAGAGCGCGGTCATGAGCACAGGGCGAAAACGCGTAAAGCCTGCTTCGAGGGCGGCCTTGAACGGGTCGCCGTGTACGGCAAAACGTTCGCGGCAGAAACTGACGACCAGAATCGAGTTGGCCGTCGCCACCCCCATGCACATGATCGCACCGGTCAATGCGGGTACAGAGAGCGTCGTGTGGGTCGCGAACAGCATCCAGGCGATCCCTGCCAACGCGGCAGGCAACGCGCTTACGATCACGAAGGGGTCGGCCCACGACTGGAAATTGATCACGATCAGCAGATAGATCAGCACCACCGCACCAAGCAGGCCGAACAACATACCGGCAAAGGCGCTGTTCATTGTCTGCACCTGACCCAGCAGCGCGACGGCCGAGCCCTTGGGCAAGGTGCCGGCGTTGTCGTGCACGATACGCTGGATATCGGATGCCACCGCGCCGAGGTCGCGGCCCTGGGTGGTCGCGAAGATCTCGACCATGGGCTGGATGTTGTACTGGCTGACAACCTCGTTGCTGCTGGTGCGTTCGACTGTCGCCAGGCCGCCGAGGATCTGGGCGGTGCTTCCGCCGCTGGCCGTGATCGGAAGATTTTGCAGTGCGGCGAGCGAATCGAGGCTGTATTGCGGCGTTTGCATCACGATCGGATAAGACACGCCGTTCGCGTTGTTCAGCCAGAACGTGGGCGCGACCTGGCTGGAACCCGCGAGGTTCACCACCATGCTGTTCGTCACGTCGCGCTCGGTGATGCCGAGCAATTGCGCTTGTGTGCGGTCGACATCGACGTTGAAAGTCGGGTTGCCTTGCGACTGCGCAATCCGCGCGTCGACCACGCCCGGAACATCGCGAACCTGGCGCAGCAGACGGTCCGCGTACGCGTAGTCGGCTTTCAGATTATTGCCGCGAATCTGCAGGTCGATCGGCGCCGGCGAGCCGAAGTTCAGGATCTGACTGATGATGTCCGCCGGCGGGAACGAAAACGTGACGCCCGGGAATTCCCGCGGCAATCTCTCGCGCATCAGGCGAACATACTCTTCGGTTGGACGATGGCCTTCGTTTAGCGCGATCTGGATGTCACCGTCCTGCGAGCCGACCGTACCGGTGTTGTTGTACGCGGTATTGATGCCGCTGACCGGCAGACCCATGTTGTCGACCACGGTGCCGAGATCCGCCGGCGGGACGATCTGGCGGATCGCGCCTTCGACATCCGCAAAAATCTGCGCGGTCTTTTCAACGCGAACGCCGACTGGTGCGCGCACATGCATCAGGATTTGTCCGGAATCGACCGAAGGGAAGAAGTTGCGGCCGAGGAACGGCACCAGCGCGAACGAGAGGGCGACGAAGCCGAGGAAGCCACTGACGAACGGACGCCGGTGGGTCAGCGCGAGTTCGAGCAACCCACGGTAGGCGCTACGCACCTTTTCAAAGCGCGCTTCGAAGCCGCGCTGGAAACGCCCAAGCGGACCGGGGTTTTTGGTTTCCTGGGCGTGCTCGCCCTTTACATGCTGTTTCAGCAGGTATTTCGCCATCGTCGGCACAAGGGTTCGCGACAGGATGAACGACGAGATCATCGCGAAGATCACTGCTTCAGCCATCGGCACGAACAGGAAGCGTGCAACCCCGCTCAGGAAGAACATCGGCACGAACACGATGCAGATACACAGCAGCGAGACGAATGCCGGCGTGACGATCTGCGCGGCGCCGTCGAGAATGGCCGTCTCCACTTCCTTGCCGTGCTCGAGGTGCCAGTTGATGTTTTCGATCGTCACCGTGGCATCGTCGACCAGAATCCCCACCGCCAATGCAAGACCGCCGAGCGTCATGATGTTCAACGTCTCGCCGAGCGCGGATAGCGTCGCGATGGAGCCGAGGATGGCGAGTGGGATTGAGGTTGCGATGATGATCGTCGAGCGCCAGCTACCCAGGAACAGCAGGATCATGAGGCTCGTCAGCACGGCCGCGATCACACCCTCGCGCGCCACGCCGGTGATGGCCGCCCGTACGAACAGCGACTGGTCGCCGATGGGTTCGATCTGCAGGTTATCGGGCCACGACGCTTTCCCTGCAGCAAGCCGCTGCTTGATGCCGGAGATGATGCCGAGCGTCGAAACCGAACCGTTCTTGAGTACGGACATCAGTACCGAGCGCCGGCCGTCGACATGCACGATATTGGTCTGCGGCGGGCTGCCGTCGCGCACATTCGCAATGTCACGAATGTAGACGGTGGTGCCATTGGCTGCCTTGACCGGCAGATCGCCCAAGGCTTTGATTTCCGACGGCGCATTGTTCAGTTGCAGCGTGTACTCGTAGTCACCGATCTTTTCAGTGCCGACCGGTGTAATCAGGTTCTGGCCGGCAAGCGCATTGGCGACGTCCTGCGCGGATAAGCCGCGCGCCTGGAGCGCCGCCGGATCGACGTCGATCTGTACCTGACGTGTCTTGCCGCCGAACGGGTAGGGAATTGCCGCGCCTGCGACCGTTGTGAGAACCGGGCGCACCGCATTCAGCCCCAGGTCACCGAGGTTCTGTTCAGAGAGTCCTTTGCCAGACAGCGCCAACTGGATGATCGGTACGGTCGACGCGTTGTAGTTCAGGATCAGAGGAGGCGTCGTACCGGCAGGCAACTGCCGCAATTGAGTTTGCGCGACCGAAGTTACCTGCGCGTTCGCCGTGCTGATATTCACCCCCGGCTGGAAGAAGATCTTGATGATCCCGAAGCCGGCGACCGATTCTGCCTCGATATGCTCGACGTCGTTCACAGTAGTCGTCAGCGTGCGTTCGAATGGCGAGGTGATGCGGCCGACCATCTGGTCCGGCGGCAGACCCGTGTACTGCCACACGACGCTGATCACGGGAATCCTGATATCCGGAAAGATGTCGGTTGGCGTCCTCATCGCGGACAAAGGACCGATGATGAGGATGAAGATCGCCAGGACTACGAAGGTGTAGGGTCGCCGAAGGGCGATACGGACTAGGCCGAGCATGAGAATTCCAGAGCTTGGGGTAAAACGTAAGAGTCTTTGGTGGAGGCTAGCGCGGCGTGCGATGACCCGTAGCCGTGTGCCTGTATGCGAAACGAGGAGCTCTGCCTTGGGACAGGTGCCGATGCGCCGCAACGCAACCCAAGCGCGAATGTACACAAAGCTCGGAAGTTCTGCTGAAGGACAAATGAAACGTCAGGCACGTATGGATGCCGGGTAAGCTCATTTCGCTTTGCCCGCACATATCGGGAATACCTTGTCGTTGCTGGACAGAGTGATGCCTGGCAAGAACCGGACAGAGGCGCACGAGCGTCACTTTCGATGAACGTCAAATCGTCAGCGTTTTTTATTACCAATTGTTCAGGAGGACTAGTGTGCCGAGTCGGACAACAACGGGCGATTGAGCGTTGCAAAAGTGACTTTTTCGCAAAACAGTTGTGTGCAAAACAGGTGGACTAGAAAATGGCATTCACGCTGCCGACGGCGTCTGGCAATCGTCATAGGAGACTGCCCCGAACACATGATCCATGCGTCAGGCTTCGACCTTGCGGGTATCGAACTGCCGTCTTTATTCGCTACGTCTTCTGCTCGTTTCTGTGCACTGTGTCGTCGGCGCAAGGCCGGTCGTAGCAATTAGTTTCTATGGCGAAAGTATGAAACCGGCAGGTGCCTACTTGTGATCGCCAGATTTCGCTGAAATAATCGTTTCGCATGCTTGCTTGACCGGCATGCATCGATTCTTCGGACCATAAAATGCTGAACCTGAGAGAGACCGTTGCGGCGCGCGGCCAGTGAGTGTCGCGCGCCCGTGTATCAAACTTCATGCGCGCAATACCAGAAGCCTACAAAAAAAAGCCACGCAGTTCGATCAATGCCGGAGCCATCATTCTCTGCAATCTGGGAGGAGGCGACGCATGGTTGCAATCCAATGGCGGGTTGTGCGGGACGGCCGTTGGGTATTCTTGATCCTCGCAGATACTACGATCACGGGTGGAAAGGATGACGAAGCGAATCGCTGTAGTAACGGGTGGCATGGGCGGACTTGGAGAAGTGATCAGCACGAAACTGCATGACGCCGGCTATGCCGTCGTAGTAACGCACTCGACGATCAATACTGGTTCAGCCGACTGGCTGGCCGGCATGGAATCTCAGGGTCGCAATTTTCGCGCATATTCCGTCGATGTGGCCGACTATGACTCATGCCAGCGCTGTGTAGCAAGAATTCAGGCTGAAGTCGGTTCCGTCGACATTTTGGTGAACAATGCCGGGATCACGCAGGACATGACACTCAGGAAGATGGACAAGGTCAACTGGGACGCAGTGATTCGCACGAATCTGGACTCGGTGTTCAATATGACCAAGCCGTTGTGCGAAGACATGGTCGCGCGCGGCTGGGGGCGAATCATCAACATCTCGTCCGTCAACGGTTCGAAAGGCTCTGTCGGCCAGACCAATTACGCCGCGGCGAAGGCTGGCATGCACGGCTTCACCAAATCACTGGCGCTGGAGGTCGCGCGCAAAGGCGTGACCGTCAACACGGTTTCGCCAGGCTATCTTGCCACGAAGATGGTCACTGCGATTTCGCAGGAGATTCTGGACACAAAGATCCTGCCGCAGATTCCAGCCGGTCGTCTGGGCAAGCCCGATGAAGTCGCGGCCCTTGTCAGGTATTTGTGCTCGGACGATGCAGGTTTTGTGACCGGGTCCAATATTGCTATCAACGGCGGCCAGCACATGCATTGATGCGGCGGCCTGTGACACCGTAGCGTCATCGCCACAATCAGTCGTTCGGTTGTGGCGATGAGCGAGCCTCCGGCCTCGGATTGATAATCGAGTGGGAATGAGGGTTAAATTTCCTCGATATAAAATTCTACAGAAAAGCTAGCCTCTGCAAGGCTTTGCAGGCATCTCTAGGTCTTGTGGTTGGCGACGGAAAAAAGCTGTCCCACCGGTCCACCGGGTCCTACTTCTCCACCTTGTCGTGCATCACCATGATCGTTTGTTGCATCAGTGCACAAAGCGTTTCATGGCCGTCTTTGACTGCGAATACCTCTGCCTGAGTGACGATTAGCGTACGGCCGGGGCGGACAACCTGGCCACGGGCGATCAGGATTTCGCCGTCGGCCGGAGCGACCAGATTCATCTTGTATTCGACAGTCAATACAGACGCACTGGCCGGCACCAAGGTCATCGCAGCGTAGCCGCCTGCGGAGTCGGCAATCATGCCCACCACGCCGCCATGTACGAAGCCGTGCTGCTGCTCGACACCACTCCAGACTGGTAGGTGAATTTCGGTGTGGCCGTGTTCAATCACGGGCAGAGTTGCCTGGATCAATGTCATCGCATTCTGGCGCATGAAGCTGGCGCGAATGCGTTCGGCGAAGAGGGAGTCGGGTGCATGTGCCATAGAGGGGATTGTATTGGTAAATTCCACAATCATATCCGCAGCACTGTCGGCGATAAATACGCGTAGTTTGCCGACTAGTCGTTTACTCGGTCATGTCTCTGGTCGAACCGCTGAATTGTGCGTTTTGCCGCGTACACAGCGCGGTATTCCGCATCTTTAGGCTGCACCTAATCCCCGCTTTCGAACAATCAAATTCCAAGCTGTTTTTGGCGTCGGCAACCTGGGTTCTACCTCGTGAACGAACACGAGGCGACACTCAGGAACGATAGCCGAGACCTGTTCGTTCCTGCATCGAAGCCTGCTCTTGGAGATGGTTATGAACGGCCGGAAAGGATTGGTTAAATTAGGTGCGGCACTCAGCATGGGCGGAATGGCTCTGGCCTGCTCGGCCACGGCGGACGCAAGCGTTGTGGTGGGAGTGGCGGGTCCGATGACGGGGGAGCACGCGTCGGGGGGAGACCAGTTTCGCAAAGGCGCGGAACAGGCTGTCAAAGATATCAACGCGGCAGGTGGTTTGCTCGGGCAGCAGCTCGACCTGGTCGTCGGTGATGACGTCTGCGATCCCAAGCAGGCGGTTTCCGTTGCCAACAGTTTCGTCAACAAGAAGGTGGCGTTCGTCGATGGCCACTGGTGCTCCTGTTCCACGTTGCCGGCATCCGACGTCTACAACGACGCGCAGATCCCACAAGTCACTGTGTCGACCAACCCCAAAATCACGGAACGCGGTATCGAGGGAATCTTCCGTATCACGGGCAGGGACGACCAGCAGGGACAGGTTGCGGCCGACTATATCGCTGCAAACTTCAAGGGCAAGAAAATCGCCGTCATTGATGACAAGACGGCGTATGGCGGCGGTCTGGCGGACGAAATTGCAAAAGATCTGGCGGCGAAGCAGGCACCCGTGGCGCTGCGCCAGTCGATCACGGCCGGTGAAAAGGACTACTCCGGTTTGATCAGCAAACTGAAGGCGAACGGCATTCAGATTCTTGCTTACGGCGGTTACTACCAGGAAGTTGCGTTGATTCTGCGGCAGGCGGCGCAGGCAGGGCTCAACCTGACGGTGCTCGGCGGCGACACGCCGACGAATAATGAACTGGTGACTGCAGCAGGGCCGGAAATCAACAAGGTTCTGTTCACCTTTCCGCCCGACCCGCGTAGGAGCGCCGCAGCTGCAAAGGTGGTGGCGGCCTTTCGCGCGCAGAAGATCGAGCCGGAAGGCTACATGCTGTACTCGTATGCCGCGATGCAGGTTTTCGCAGAGGCCGCGAAGAAGGCCAACTCCACGGACTATGCGGCGATCGTGAAACAGCTTCACAACGCATCGTTCAGTACGGTAGTCGGCCAGGTGGACTTCGACGCGAAAGGCGATCTGAAGAGTCCCGGCTATGTGGTCTACCGGTGGAAAGGCAACAACTACGACTATGTGAAGTGACGCGTCCTGTCCAGTCTTTGTAGCGAGGAAAGAGGCGGTGCGTCGCTCTATTGCGCTGCCTCTGCAGCAGATTCACCGGAGAGGACATGAGCCAGGCACTGCAACAACTAATTAATGGGCTGACCTTGGGCGCCGTCTACGGCCTGATCGCGATCGGCTACACGATGGTCTACGGCATTATCGGCATGATCAACTTCGCTCACGGCGATATATACATGGTGAGCGCGTTCATCGCTGTGACCTGCTTCACGCTGCTTGCAGGCAGCGGAATCTCCTTGGTCGTGGCGAGCATTGCAATTACGCTGATCGTATCGATCGCACTGGGATCCCTGCCATGGATTGAAGATGCGATACGTCAACCCAAACAATGGGAAGTATGCGATGGCGACGATGGCTACTTTCATGCAGTTGTTGCCAAGGGGGTTTTCGACGGAAGCATATCGCTCAACCGACGCGACCGTCTTTGTGCCGATCGAAGGGAGGGGCCGTAGCCGGATTGGAGGCGACGTTGTCGTGGAGTGGAGCAAGCGGGATATCTTCGTCGTCCCGTCGTGGCATCACGTCCAGCACGAGGCAGACGAGGACAGCGTCTTGTTCTCTTTCTCCGACCGGCCCATACAGGAGGCGCTTTACCTGTTCAGGGAGGAGAGGGGCGCAGCTTGAATCGGCTTAGCCGGTGTCACCGCCGGCTACTGGCAACACCGTGCCCGTGATATAGCTTGCCTCGTCTGAAGCGAGGAACAGAATCGGCGCGGCCTGTTCGTCGATGCTGCCGTAGCGCTTGAGAAAGGTTGATTCAGTGACCTGCCTCACCGCGTCGCCCATCCAGATCTTTTCCTGCTCGCTGTCGCCGGCGGTATTGCGAGGGACGCGTCGCGGCGGTGCGTCGGTCCCGCCCGGCGCGGTGGCGACCACACGGATGTTGTGCTCCGCGTACTCCATCGCCAGTGACTGCGTGATCGCGTTGACACCGCCCTTGGCCGCCGAATACGGTACGCGGCGGATACCGCGCGTGGCATTCGATGAGACGTTGACGATGGTCCCACCGCCACGCGTGAGCAGGTGCGGCAACACAGCATGGCAGGCATACAGCGTGGGCATGAGTGAACGGCGAATTTCCGCGTCAATTTGCTCAGGTTCGAACTCGGCGAATGGACGCATGCGAATCGCGCCACCGACGCCATTGATCAGTATGTCGATGCCGCCAAACTTGCGCACTGCAAAAGCCATCGCCGATGCCGCGCCTTCGTACGTCTCGAGGTCGGCGACGAAGCCTGCCGTCTCCGCGCCACCTGCTTCAGCAGCAACTTCAGAGACGAACTCCGCGCGGTCGACGAACAGCACCTTGCCGCCCTCCGCGGCCGCACGAAGCGCTACGGCGCGACCAATACCCTGTGCCGCGCCAGTGACGACCATGACCTTGCCGGCAAATCGTTGCGTGCTCATGCGGTCCTCGGTGCTGCGTTAGGAGTGAACTTCTCGTAGTGGAAGCTGTTGGGCTTCACGCCGTTGTCGTCGAAATGCTTACGCACTGCATCGACCATCGGTGGCGGCCCGCACAAATAAACGTCGACATCACCATCATTCAAGGCCTCGGCCGGCATGTGCTGCGTCACCCAACCTTTGCGGGGATGAGTCGAATCCGTGTCGGCCACGACGGTGGCGTAGGTGAAATTCGGCAACTTCGCCAGGTACGCTTCGATTGCATCGACCTGCACTAGATCGAGGTCCCGGGTCACGCCATAAATCAGGTGGACCTTCTGCTGCGAATCGGCACGCACCAGTACTTCCAGCATCGACAGGAACGGCGCCAGGCCCGTGCCGCCAGCGAGGAACAGCAACGGCCGTTCTGCTGCGCGCAGATAGAAACTACCGAGCGGCCCGGTCAGCTCCAGCTTGTTGCCAGGCTGCGCGGAATCGAGCCAGGTGCTCATCACGCCACCGGGAATCCGCTTGATCAGAAAACTGACTTTCGATTGCCCCGGCGCCGATGAGAAAGAATACGAACGATGCTGGCCGCTGCCGGGAACATCGATGTTGACGTACTGACCCGGCAGGAATGCCGGCGCGGTCGCATCCACGTCCAGTTCGAGCACGACGGCCGCATCGTTGTGCGGCTCCACCTTCGATACCGTCGCGGCGAACCGGCTCTGTTCAGTCTTGCACGCAGTGGAAGAGGCCGGCACGGCAATCACACAATCGCTTTGCGGCACCATCTGGCAGGTGAGTACAAGGCCACTGTCTTTCTCGTCGTCGCTCAGCGCGTCTTCGATGTAATCGTCGCCAAGATCATAGTTGCCGCTCTCGGCGCGGCACTTGCAGGTACCGCACACGCCATCGGAGCAATCCATTGGCAGGTTGATTTTCGCGCGAAAGGCGGCATCAAGCACCTTCTCGCCCGGCTTGCATGCGACGAAGCGGGTCACGCCGTCTTCGAAGTTCAGTGCAATGTTGTAGCTGGACATGTTGTCTCCTCTACTTCCAGTTTCCTCCCGGGGGTCGACATCAAACGTGGTAAATGTCGAGTACCTGGCGGATGTAATCGTTCTTCAGCACAATTTTCTTGCTGGCAATCAACAGGGCATCGTCGACCTTTCGCAAAGTAACGAACATCGTGCCGAAAAAATGATCGTTGATTCTGTAGCGGTGGCTGAGCGTGTCGAAGTTGTAGCGCACGTCCACTTCATTGCCGCGTTCGGCCAGCACTTCTACATTGGTGACGTTGTGACTGGTTCTCGGTTCGGGCATCGACGCACTACTGCGTTCGGTCTTGATGCGGAACACCCGGTCTTCCAGGCCGCCACGGTCCGGGTAATACATCAGCGAAATCTGACTCTCGTGATCATCGGTGAGCTGGTCGTCGTCGTCCCACGCCGGCATCCAGTAGGTGACGTCCTCGGCATAGCAGGCGAGCCATTCGTCCCACTGGCGGTCGTCGAGCAGGCGCGCTTCGCGGTACAGCGTGGCGCAGATTTTTGGGTAGTCGAAGCTCATGCCACGGCCTCCTCGCGTTCTTGTTTCAGTGCGTCGCGCATCACCTGAACCCAGTATTCGTGCTGGCACACAAACAGGCCTTCGTCTTCGCTGCGCTCGCCCGAGATGAGCGGCTTCATGCCCATGCTTTTCGCGTTCGCGTCGGGACCTTCGACCCACAACGGCGCGCCGCGCGAAAGGTCGTTCCACATCGCCGTGGTGCCGGCATAGCCAGCTTGGCACGCGCGGAACTCTTCAAGGTCATCTGCGGTGCCCATTCCCGTGACGTTGAAGAAATCCTCGTATTGGCGAATGCGGGTAGCGCGGTCGGCTGCGCTCTCGCCCTTGGGGGCAAAGCAGAAGATGGTGACTTCGGTCTTGTCTACGCTCAACGGGCGGACCACGCGAATCTGGGTGCTGAACTGGTCCATCAGGAACACGTTCGGATACAGGCACAGGTTTCGAGTCTGGTTGACGATGAAATCCGCCTTCACTTCGCCGACGCGTGCCTTGATTTCCTCGCGGTATTGATAAACCGGTCGCACTTCAGGGTTCATCGTCTTGGTCCACAACAGAATGTGGCCGTGGTCGAAGCCGTACACGCCGGCTACCGACTTGCTCCAGCTGTTCGCATCCACAGCCTTCGTGCCATCGACCTTGCGGCGGTCCATCGTCGCGGCATAGTTCCAGTGCACGGTGCTGACGTGGTAGCCATCGCAGCCGTTCTCCATCTGCATCTTCCAGTTGCCGTCGTAGATGTACGAGGAGTTGCCTCGCAACACTTCCAACCCGTTCGCGGCCTGGTCGACGATCTGGTCGATGATGACCTTGGTCTCGCCGAGGTAGTCCTCCAGCGGCATCGCGTCCGCGTTGAGGCTGCCGAACAGGAAGCCGCGGTAGCTCTGGAAGCGCGCGACTTTTTTCAGGTCGTGCGAGCCGTTGGTATTGAACTGCACCGGGTATTCAGTGGTCTTCACGTCCTTCACTTTCAGGAGCTTGCCGGTGTTGGCGAAACTCCAGCCGTGGAACGGACAGGTGAAAGTGCCTTTGTTGCCGTGCTTTTTCCGGCAAAGCATGGCGCCTTTGTGCGCGCAGGCGTTAATGACCGCGTGCAGTTCTCCGCTTTTGTCGCGAGTGATCACGATGGGCTGGCGGCCAATCCAGGTGGTGTAGTAGTCGTTGTTGTCGGGAATCTGGCTTTCGTGAGCCAGGTACACCCAATTGCTCTCGAAGATGTGTTTCATCTCGAGCTCAAACAGATCAGCGTTGGTGAAAATATCGCGGCGGCAACGGAATACACCGTTTTGCTTGTCGTCCTGAACGGCGGTATGCAGCAGTTCATCCAGTTGCGAGGCTTTGTCGATAATTGCAGACATGAGTGCTCTCCCTACGCGTGCGCCAGGTGATGGAGCACGCGCATCGGTGTCGAAAGATTCTTGCGAAGGATTGAGCGGCAGCAGTGGTACGACGTAGCTGCCGCGTTCAGCGGTCAGGCGATAGCAGACGCACGCAGACGATGGACGACCTGGTTATCCTTGCCTTGAACCAGCGGAGTCAACTCGATGTTGAACTCGATTTCCTTGTACGCGTCAGCCGTCATACCCAACGCAGTGCCGCCGGTCTTTTCGACGACATGCGGAATCAGATCCTCGCGGGTCGCGTAGGCGAAGTCATCCCAGATCAGCGGGTCGCCCTCGATATTGATTTGCGTCGTCAGCTTGCGGTACTTGTCGCTGGTGACGAAGAAGTGCACATGCGCCGGACGGTTGCCATGGCGGGCGAGCACGTTCAACAATTGCTGGGTCGCGCCCTGCGGCGGGCACCCGTAGCCTACCGGCATGAGCGTACGGAATTCGTACTTACCGTCGGCACCCGTGCTGACCGCTCCGCGCAGGTTGAACTCGCTCTGCGCGCCGGTCGGGTCGAAGTGCGAATAGAAGCCCTTTGAATTAGCGTGCCAGCATTCGACCACTGCGCCTGCGACGGGTTTGCCGTCCGGGCCGGTCACGGTGCCGCGGATGACGAGTGGGCCTGCATCCGGATCGGGATTGACGTCGATCCTGGACACGCCATCGCGCACCGGCGCGCCGGCGACATACAGCGGACCTTCGATAGTGCGCGGCGTGCCGCCGGTGATTTCAGCAGCCTTGTCCTCTGCATCCATGCGAATGTCGAGATACTTCTCCAGACCGAGACCAGCGGCAAGCAACGCCGCTTCGCCGTCCTGGCCGAGCTTGTTGAAATAGTGAACGCCGGCCCAGATTTCGTCGGGCGTCATGTCAAGGTCGTCGATGGCCTTGAACAAATCGCCCAGCAGGCGATGGACAATCTGCCTGGCGCGAGCACTGCCGTCCTGGCTACCGACGTTGGCAGCAGCCTTTAACAGGTCCTGCGCTTCCTTCGTATCAAACACCTTGACGCTCATGTCTGCTCCTGAATCTCTATTTTATTTGGGGGTAAACCCTTGGTTTAGCACCCTCTTGGATATGCTTGAAAGGTATAATTGGTGCTGAAACAGAGTGTGAATGCAGAATAGTGGACGCCGGAAGGCCTCGTCCAACACTGATTTAGTATTGGTCTATATCTACAAGGTATTGAAATGGAGCTGCGCCATCTTCGCTATTTCGTCGCCGTAGCCGAGGAACGTAATTTCACGCGCGCGGCGCAGCGGCTGAACATGGCCCAACCGCCTTTGAGCCGTCAGATACAGCAACTTGAAGAGATTCTCGAGGTGCAGTTATTCCAGCGCGACTCGCGCCCGTTGAAGCTAACGGAGACGGGCAAGTTTTTCTATGCTCATGCCGTCCAGTTGCTGGCTCAGACGTCCGAACTCGAATCAATGACGCGGCGTGTGGGCAACATCGAGCGCAGCCTCTCTGTCGGTTTCGTGGGTTCGACGTTGTACGGCATGCTGCCAAAAATCATCCGGCGCTTTCGCGACGAGAACACGACCGTCGAACTCAGCCTCCATGAGATGTCGACGATGGACCAGATTCGCGCGCTGAAAGACGGCCAGATCGATGTCGGGTTCGGCCGTATCCGCCATGAGGACGCAAACATCCGCCGGGTGATTCTTCGCGAGGAGAAGATGATTGTTGCGTTCCCGGAGGGCCATGCACTCTCATTGGGCAAGCCCGTCCTCGCGCTCAGCGACCTGATCAACGAGACGCTGATTATTTTCCCCAAGGCGCCGCGGCCCAGTTATGCAGACCAGGTGCTGTCGGCATTCGCAGACCGTGGTCTCAAGCCTCGCCGGATATATGAAGTACGGGAGTTGCAGATTGCGCTAGGCCTGGTCGCAGCGGGGGAAGGAATTGCTGTCGTTCCGAGTAGCGTGTATGGCCTGAAGCGAGACGACGTGAGTTACAAGGAACTGGACGACCCCACTCTGGTTTCCCCAATCATCATGAGCACGCGAATGCTCGACGAGTCGCGGGACCTTCGGGAACTGCTTGAACTCATCTATCGGTTGTACGAGGAGGAAAGGGTGCCTTACGCGCCCCGTAACGATGCCGGGCGGTGATACTCGCTTACTGTCCGAGGCCATCAGTAGGAAACCTCCCAGGTAGCCTGAAACGATTGACCGGCGTGTACTAGAGTGTACTTACGACGCCTTCAACGGGGATTCTTCCATGGACACTCATTCGATTCTGGGCATGATTCACGCCGAAGAGGCTTTACTGGTCTCCATCGTACGGTCGTTACCACCGGACATCAGACGCGCGGTCGCCAACGATTTTCATGAGCAGGTCGAACTCGCGGGGACTTCGCACCTGAATCCGACAACCGATCGGGAAGCGAGCGACGCGTTCAGGGCTCACATCAAAAGATTGTCGATCATGCTTGCCTCGCTGTCGTGAAGAGAGGTCGATCAGTCCGAGGCGCCACGTCTGGCGCGCACGGCTCATGCTGATCCTTTTCATTGCGCCCGCAGGTTTGTTTCGCGATGGCGTCGCACGTCTGCTCGGCGAGGTGGCCGACGGCGCCGAAGTGAAATGCGCCGACTACACGTTGAGCCCTATCGATAGCGGGCAAACGGTCGACGTACTCGTGCTCGACGGTGACTATCTGCCGGAGGCGCTCACTACCGCAAGCGCTTCTCATCGCGGTGCACCGAACGTGCCGGTGCTTGCGCTGCTGACCTCGGTCGATCCTCAGGCCGTCGAGCAATTCATCTCGGCAGGCGTTGCAGGTCACCTGGGTAAATCGGAGTCGAGCAATGCACTGGTCGATGCACTGCGCCTCCTCGTTGCCGGCGGGCGGTATCTGCCGTCGGCCATTCGCTGGTCGGCGGCCACCGCCGCTACCGCTTCCACCGACGCGCTGCAAAGGTCCGCCGTCGCGGCCGATCCCAATCCCCACTTTCTGACGCCTCGCCAACTGCAGGTGCTGGCGCTCGCGGCGCGCGGCGATTCGAACAAGTCAATCGCGCGACAGTTGAACATTACGGAAGGCACCGTAAAAGTGCACTTATATACGGTGTACAAAGCACTCAAGGTCGGAAGTCGGGGGCAGGCGAGCGTTGCCGCGGCGCGGTTGCAGAAGGTCGGCGATGTGCAACTTCACCAGGCGCTGGACGGCCAGCTTTCGATCAGTCGGCTGCTGACTTATACGACGCCCACCCGTTTTCAATCCGGCCACGTCCTCTTTCACAAAGATGACCGAAGCGATGCGCTTTACTACGTGGTGCACGGAACGGTCATGCTCGAGGAGATCGGCATCGAGGTGGGGCAGGGCACGATACTGGGCGAAATCGGGCTCTTCTCTCCCGACCATCGGCGCACGTGCACGGCGCGTTGCAAGAGCGAATGCGAGTTGCTGGTGGTCTCGTCGACCGACGCGATGCGACTTTATTACCAGGACCCGGAATTCGCCACCTATCTGATCCACTTGATTACCCGCCGATTGGAGGCAGATAAGCTGCGCACGAGGCATTAATTGCGACTGTCGAACGTTTATTGCAGACACGGTATTTCAGTGTGCTTCGGCTTTGTCCGATATCGACTGACATAAAGCGGATGGCGGGTGAAAAAAGCCGTTTTTCCAATGTTTTTTTGACCTATAACACATACAAATCGCCAGTCTCCTGAAGACATCGGCCGCGCGTTCGCGTCGCTCCGTCAGGCGGCGAGATTCACCATTTCGAGCATTTCGGCTCAACGCTGAAAGGTTGCGCTTGCGTGGGCGCAGCTCTTCCGACGTGACATTTGAAAGAATGCGCAGGGACAGTTAAGTCCGTTGCGTATAAGACCCGTGCACGCAAAAAATGGCTTGAATAAAAGTGATGGCAGATTTCCCCCGTTCGCCGGATGGACTGGTTTGTGTCGTTCGCGCCGTACTGTTTATGGATCTCGTTGAGTCCTGCAGGCTGATGCAGGATAACGAGGTCGAAGCAGCGCGGCGCTGGCGCGCGTTCAAGGCGCAGATCGAGAATGAGTTTGTGCCTGCGCATGGCGGCCGCCTGATCAGAACTGAGGGCGACGGACTCATGGTCACGTTCGTGCGCCTGCAGGATGGACTCTCCGCGACCTTCGCGATCCAGCGCGCGTCGCGCGAGGTCAACGCAGGCGAGCCGGCGAGCAAGCACATGCTCTTGCGGATGGGCTTGCACATCACGGAGTTGTACGAAGACGAGCGTGACGTGTACGGTCGCGGCGTCAACCTGGCGGCGCGCCTCTACACGCTGGCGGGACCGGGAGAGATCGTGGTGTCCGCGCAGGTACGGGATCAGCTTACTTCCGAACTGGACGCGGAAATCGACGACCTCGGCGAATGCCATCTGAAGCATTTCGAGCATCCGGTGCACGCCTATCGGATCGGTCCGCCCGGTCCACGTCCGCTGATCGAGCGTGGTGCCGCTTTTTTGCCGGAGCTGCGGCCCACCATTGCGGTGATTCCGTTCGTCTTGCGTGGCGGCGACGTCGAACAGCAGATGCTCGGCGAAGTGCTCGCCGACGAGATCATTTCCTCCTTGTCTCGCACGGCCGAGCTTCTGGTGATCTCGCGTTTGTCCACGACCGCGTTTCGCGAGCGCGGCGCATCACTCGACGAAATCAGCAGGTTTCTCGGCGCGCGTTACGTACTGTCGGGCGCATATCGCATGTCGGGCGATCAGTTCGTGCTCGTCGCCGAGCTCGCCGAAGCCAAATCGCGTCACATTTTGTGGACGGAGAGCATCAGAGGCCGCACGTCCGAGATCACGCTCGGTGAAGACGAACTGATCGGCCGGGTGGTCGGCGGGGTCAGCAATGCGATCATCAATCGCGAACTGCATCGGGCACGATCGCAGGCGTTGCCCACGCTCGAAATCTCGACACTGCTGATGAGCGCCATCGTGCTGATGCACCGCGGCGTGGCGGACGACTTCAACCGTGCGCGGGACATGCTGGACGTGGTGATCGAACGCGCGGGCAGACAGGCATTGCCGCATGCATGGCTCGCCAAGTGGCATGTCTTGCGCTTCAATCGCGGCTGGACCGATGACCGCAGCGGCGAAGCAAATGTGGCGCTCGAATGCACGCGGCGCGCGCTCGACGCCGATCCTGAGTGTTCGCTCGCGTTGACCATCGACGGATTCGTGCACACCAATCTGCTCAAGCAGCTCGACGTCGCGCAGCAGCGCTACGCGCTCGCGCTCTCGGTCAATCCCAACGATTCGCTTGCATGGCTGCTCAAAGGCACGCTGCACGCATTCGAAGGCGAGGGCGAGGAGGCTGTCGACGCAACTGAGCACGCCCTCAGGCTTTCGCCGCTCGATCCCTTGCGCTATTTCTACGAGTCGCTAGGCGCAACGGCCGCGCTATCCGCGGGCCGATACGAACGCGCGGTGGAACTGGCGCAACGGTCCCTGCGGGTGAACCGTACCAACACGTCCACGTTACGTGCGCTGGCGATTGCGCAGTCGCTGCTCGGCAACGTCGAGGCGGCGCGTTTGACGGTCGGCGAAGTGCTGGCCATCGAGCCGGCGCTGACGGTGCGACGTTATCTTGAACGCTCGCCTAGCGGCGCATACAAGACCGGCAAGATCTGGTCGGAGGCACTCCGTCAGGCGGGATTGCCTGGCTAGATAGAAGAAGCGATGAATGCGGTGCTGGATCCCTGAGAGAGGAGACATCTCGTGAGCGGACTTGGCGGTGCGGGTGGGGCAGGCGGTGCAGGTGGAGCTGGTGGGGCGGGCGGCGCTGGCGTTCCGCCCGGCGGTGGCGGCGCGGGTGGCGTCTATGATGCGGGCGGCGGCAGTTCGGGCGACCCGCGGCTTCTCGCGGAAGCGCTGATGGGACACCGCGACGGGATAGTGGGCAGTTGGCGGACTCCGGAGCTGGTGACGCTCAACAAAGATAATCAGAAACTGCAGGATCTCACCACACCGCAGCCGCCTGCGCTCGACGATCCCGCTCAACTGTGGCGATGGGAACCTTGGGTGCGCGCGACGGTGTTCGATTTCGAACTGCTGACCAGTCTGAAGTTTTCGTTTCCCGACCCTTACACCGCCATGCTGTCTCATCGGGCCGCGTCAGGCGGCGCGGACGTGAAAGTCGTCTCTTTGAGCCGCCCGGACGTGGCCGTTTTCACGAAACAACTCGACTGGCTGGACTTCTATTCGGACCTGCGCGAGGACCGCGCCGCTGAGATACTGTGTCAGATGGGCCCACAAGTGGCATTCTGGAGCACCCTCATCTATCTGCACCCGAGCCGCACGCCGAAGACGCTCGAACTGCTCGATGCCGCTGTGCGGTTCGCAATCTTCGCGGAAATTCGCTTCAAGCATGCGATAGCGGCGCAAAGGGCCATCGAGTACTCGACCCAGGTGCAGCCGATGATCCAGACGCCGGGGCATGGCTCGCTACCGAGCGGCCATTCGACTCAGGCGTTCATTATCGCGGTAGTGCTGTGCGCATTGTTCAATGCGCAGCCCAACTCCGTATTCCGTCAGCAGGCGATGAGGCAGGCGTACCGCGTCGCGGTGAATCGAACGGTGGCGGGTGTGCATTTTCCGATCGACAGCATTGCGGGGCACGTGCTCGGTACTTCACTCGGGGAATACTTTGTCGCGCGGTGCAAGCCGAAGCTTGGCGGCAACGGCATGATTACTCCGCGCTATTTCAAGGGCAACGGTATCAACGCCAACGGTCCGCACGGCAATCCGGATTTCGATTATCACGAGCCGCTGAGCGACGCCGATGTCGCTGCCTATATCCTGAACAATCCGGCCATGACCGCGCCACAGGTGCGGGCCTACTTCTCGTTCATCGACTGGGACGCTGCGCAAACGGCCGTGGATGGATCCGACATTCTGTGGTGGCTATGGAACCAAGCGGCGAGCGAGTGGACGGGTAAGAGTCTCCAGAACACGCGTTAGCCGTAAGCGTGTCGATGCGTGCAGAAAGGGTGGCATATGAGCTGGCAATCTTTGGCGGGCGGCGGCGCGTGGAGCGGTCTCAACTGGATCGGACGCGCCGCTAACAGCACCCGCGCCGACCCCTATCTGGCGTGGGCGGACACAACGGCGTTTGCTCACCTCGGTGGGCAACCCACCGGTTGGGTGCGCGTCATCCTTGAACTGGAAGCGCACTGGCCAGTGGCGGGCGCTCCGCCCCTTACCGCGCAGACGTTCGCGGAGAGTCTGGAAAACGCGAATGCCGCGTGGAAGACTTGGATTCAAGTATCGACCGTCTATCGCTTTCCGCCGCATGATCTGGAAGCGTCGCGCTTCCTGACTGCGATCGTGACAAAGCAGTTCTTCACCGAAATCGATGGCGCCATGAAGGGTGTCGTGAAGCGCTTTGAACTCGGGATGCCGATCGCTCCTGGCGACGCGGTGCAGTCTGTGGCTCCTGGTTCCGAAGCGTCCATGCCGGGAACGCAGCCCATCTTCGGTCCCGTCGTTCAACCGGGCGCAGCGGCCACTGACGCGCCGCACGCCGTCTTCATGGGTGTCATGGACGACGGTCTGGCGTTCGCTCACGAACGCTTTCGTTCCGTCGCCGATATTCCGTTGACCCGTATCGAATACTTCTGGAACCAGGATGACGCAGCGGTGGCATCACTCGGCGTGCACTACGGGCGTGAGCTAGCCGGCGCCGACATAAACGGCTTGCTCAATCAGTGCGTGACCAAAGGACTCGTGGATGAAGACGCCGTGTATCGGCTCAACGGTTACGTCGGCGCGCGCAAACGCTGGGCGCACGGCACCGAGGTGATGGATCTCGCGTGCGGCGTGAGGCACAACAAGATCGAGGCCGCCGCGTTGACCCTGGAAGGGGAGCGGACGGGAACGGTTCAACCGCCGCGTATCCTGTGCGTCCAGTTCAGGACGGCAGGGCGAATGATTCGCGACACGTCCGGGCTCTGGTTCGCCGTTCATGCACTCGACGCGATCCGCTACCTCCTGCGTCGCGCCGACGATCTTGCCGAAGGCGCGGGGTACTCGGTTGTACTCAACCTGAGCTACGGCTATATGGCGGGTCCGCACGACGGCAGTTCGATCATTGAAAGCGCGATGGATGAACTGATCGGTCTGCATCGCGATCTATCGATCGTCGTACCCGCGGGAAACAGCAACATGCTGCGCTGTCATGCGGAACTCAAGCTCGAGAAAGGAACGTCGAGCCCGCTTACGTGGCGTGTCCTGCCCGATTGCGCCACGCCCGGTTTTCTTGAGATATGGTTGCCGAAGAATGTCGACGCATCCAATCTGACTGTTCAGATCACACCTCCGGGAGGAGGCACGAGCCCCGCGTTTCCCGTCGAGAATCTCTACACGTGGCAACCGGGGCGCAATGTGCTGTGCACGGCGGTCTATCTGGATCGCGTCGCCACGGGGGACTGCAAGATGATCCTGATCGCACTCGCCCCTACAACGATGAATCATCCGCAGCGCGATCCGGCGCCGGCGGGCAACTGGACCGTGACGCTGACGAACGGGTCGAGTGACGATCTGGAGATTCACGCGTGGGTACAGCGTAATGAAACGGCCTACGGCTATCCACTGCGAGGGCGCCAGTCGCGCTTCGAGGATCTGGCGTACAAGCGGTTTGTTTTTGGGGCCCACGTGCGGGACTTCGACGAAGGCAATCCGTCGACGTGGATCAAGCGTAGTGGCACGTTGAGTTCCATTGCGACTGGCGAGCACACCGTCGTGGTCGGTGCCTATCGCAGGACTGACGGACGCGCTGCGACCTACTCATCGACCGGACCTTCTCTTCTGGCGACGCAGCGATCGGGTCCGGATGCGGCGGCGGTCAGCGAAGACTCCGTCGCGTGCGCAGGCGTGCTGAGCGCGAGTACGCGCAGCGGCTGCCTCGTTGCGTTGAGCGGAACCAGCGCCGCGGCGCCGCAGGTGGCCCGCTTGCTGGCGCGGCAAAAAATCATCGAGTACGCGAATGGATTGCAGCCCAATACGTTCACGCCTCAGCCTTCCGCTCGCGTGTGGATTGAAACCGAGGCGAATTCCCTCGATCCAGATCAGGTCGCGGCGGTCCCTCACCTGCTAGGCCCATGCTTCGGCACGTTGAATCCACCACCGGTGCCGCTCGGTCAACATGCCTATGTGCCGCGTCTGCTTGAGATTCGGGCAGGCTCCGGCAGGTTGCCTTCGCCGCGCTGGAAGAAAAGAGGTATCAAGCTGTAGCGAGGCCATAGCGCGAGGAGGACCGAGTCTTGTTCACCCCGGCCCCCGTCGTGCGTCGCCTGCGTCACGTGCGTCCGCTGCCGCGCTCCGGAGCGGACAGAAAGATCATTGACCTCCCTTGAAAAGCTGCTGGAGCCTTGCCGCTTCTCCGTTGTGCTGCGAGCGCACGAGGTCCTGATAGACATCGGCACGGGTTTTGCCTTGTTGAATCGCGGCGCCGCCCGACATCGAGTTGGTCGACATGTCTGACCCTTGCGAACTGTTCAGGATTTCGGTTGCCGTCGGCGGCTGTTGCGCGGTGGTTTCCTGCGCGTTTGCCTGCCATGAGCACGCGCAGAGCACGCCGCTGACCAGTAAAAGTGCTGTCTTCATTTTGACTCTCCTTTCGAAATGGCGGCGCATGCACCCGCTGCGCCGAACCGAAGCGCCGATGTGCGCCGTGTCCAGGGAGAAAGCGGGTCGCTCCGTGGAACGGAGTGAGTGCGATCGGGCGAGGTTGCAGAGACGCTTAGGTTGATTGCAGTATGTGTGTCGGGCGCGGGCTCGGCTATATGGCATTGGTGATAGACGGGGGCGCTCTTCGAAGTGATGGAGCATTGCGCCAGCGATGCACGGGAGAGCTGAGGTCGGGTGTCCGCGCACACGAGGCGCTTAACCCTCGAGCAACGCTCGCGCAAGCCGTCCCAGCCGGTGGACGCCATCTTCGATGCGATGGTCCCAGGCATGCCCGGCGCTCAGCCTGAGGCAATTGCGAAAGCGCCGGCTTGCGGAGAAGACGTCACCGGGCGCGAAGCAAATGCCTTGTTCGAGCGCTTCGTCGAAGAGCGCGCGCGAGTCGAAGCGCCTCGGCAGTTCCAGCCAGAGCATGAAGCCGCCTGCTGGCCGGCTTACTTTCGTGTCGGTCGGGAAGCTTGCCTCGATCGCACGCGTCATGCGCCCGAGGTTCTCTTCGAAGATGCGCCGCACGCCGCGCAAGTGTGCGTCGTATGCGCTGCTCTCCAGAAAGTCCGCGAGCGCGACCTGAGGCAGAACGGGGCAGCAGAGGCTGAAAGCCAGCTTGCGTTCCATCACCTGCTGCGCATAGGCGCCCGCCACAATCCAGCCGACCCGATACCCAGGTGCAAGGCTCTTCGAAAACGAGCTGCAGTAGATCGTATTGGCGCCGCCGTCGAGCGCGATGAACGGCTTGGGCCGTTCGCGTCCGAAGTGGATGTCGCCGTAGACGTCGTCTTCGATCAGCGGCACGGCATGCCGCGCGAGCAGAGCAAGGAGCGAGCGCTTGTCGGCTTCGGCCATCGCGCAGCCAAGCGGGTTGTTGAAATTCGACGACAGTACGCAGGCGGCCACCGGTTCCGTATCGAGCAGACGGGCGAGCGCGTCGACGTCGATGCCGCGCGTCGGGTCGGTGGGCAGCTCGAAGGCCTTCAGGCCCAGCACTTCGAGAGTATGGAGGAGGCCAAAGTAAGTGGGTGATTCGATCGCAATCGAATCACCACGCTTCGCGACAGCGGTCAGCGCGAGTGTCAATGCCTCGGTGCAGCCGTTCGTGATGAGCAGGTCGTCAGGCGACAGCGCATGTCCGAAGTGCATCGCCCGTTTTGCGATTTCGCGGCGCAGGCGCGGATCGCCTTGCGGCGCGCAATAGATGTTGTAGCGCGTGCCGTGTTGACGTGCGGCACGCGCGAGCGCGAGGTCGAGCCGCTTCGATTGCAGCAGCGCCGCGTCGGGTACGGCGCAGCCGAGCGGCACCAGCGCCGGGTTCGACACGTGCTCGAGCAGTCCCGCGACGGCGCCGCTGATCGACACGGTCGACGCCTTCGCGCGCGGCCGCGAGATCGATGGCAACGCGAGCGCGCCGCGGCGCGAGCCCGCGACGTAAAAGCCTGACTGCGGCCGCGCGACCAGAATGCCGCGATCCTCGAGCAGGCGATACGCCTGTAACACCGTGGAGATACTGATGCTGTGCTGTTCGCTGACCGCGCGCACGGATGGCAGACGCGTGCCCGCCGCGAGCGCGCCATTGTCGATCATGCCGACGATGAGCTCAGCCAGGCGCTCGTAGCGGTACGGAGTGGGCGTGTCCATGTCCATGGAAGGGCTCATAACGGTGTAATCGGTGTAAACCACGATTATCGACCCGGCGCCGCGGCTCGCCAAGAGGAATTGTGATGGTCCATTTCGCAGAAAATTGTGACTGTTATGGTCGGTGGGTGAGCGCTACGATGCATGCGTTGCGATCGCGTCTGAAGGAGCCGGGGTGCCGTGCACAGCGAAAACTGCTGTCGGGGCCGGGCTGGAGCGGCTGTTTGGCTGCTTGCAACGGATCGTCTGACAAACAATTCACAGCAAATGCAAGGCAAAAGCATGCAGGGTATTCAACAGAATCTCGACGAACGACAACAGGCTGGCTTCAGCGAATCGAGTCCCAAGTCGTGGCGCGGGCGATTTCCTCGCAACGAGATCATTTCACTTCTTAATGTGAACCGGCCGTTCAACCTGGCGGAGAGTACGTCGCAGGACCTGACGCTCGGCGAACTCTTGTCTTTGGCGGGGCTCGAGGATATCCGCAATCTGAAGCTCGGCTATGGCACATCCGCCGGTTCGGTCGCGCTTCGCGAGGCAATTGCCGAGGGCTGCAAGGTTCCAGCCGAGCAGATCATCACGACACAAGGTACCGCGCTCGGTCTGTTTCTTCTCGCTTTCGAAGTTTGCCGGTCGGGCGACGAGGCTGTCCTCGCGACGCCATGCTTTCCGCCGAGCCGTGATTGCCTGCTCGGCGCCGGCGTTAGCGTCCGCGAGATCAGGCTGTCATTCGAGAATGGCTATCGGTTGGACCTGGACCAGATCGAGGCAAGTCTGTCGTCGAAAACGAAGCTGATCAGCATCGCTTCGCCACAGAATCCGGCGGGTATCCAGACGTCCCGTGCCGACGTCGAGAGGCTCCTCGTCCTGATGAAAAAGCGGTCTCCGGACGCGATACTTTTCATCGACGAGACCTATCGGGAGGCCACCTATGGCGACAATGCGGCGCTCGAGAGTTTCGCGGGACTCGATCCACGTATCGTCACCGGCGCGTCGGTGTCGAAGGCGCTCGGCGCGCCGGGCCTGCGCACCGGGTGGCTCACGGTGGCGAACGCGGATCTACGGGAGCGTCTGGCCGTCGCCAAAATGAACACCGTGATTTCCGGATCGGTACTCGACGAGACGCTCGCCACAGCGCTTCTGCGCAACAGGGAAAGCGTGCTTGCACCGCGACGCCGCTTGCTCGCCGCTGCGCTCCAGGAACTGGCGCTTTGGTGCGAGAGCGAGCACGAGCGCATCGAGTGGGTGCGTCCTGACGCCGGCGCGTTATGCTGCCTGCGCCTGCGCGCCGACGCATTCGACGACGTTGCTGTCGCGCGCTTCTGGGATTTGCTGCCGGGTCACGATTTGCAACTGGCATCCGGCGCATGGTTTGGCGAAAGCAGCCGTGTATTCCGGCTGGGATTTGGCTACCTGCCGCCCGCGCGTCTCGGACCCGCACTGTCAGCACTTTCAACGGTCATGGACGCCGCTACGGCATGACGTGTCGGCATAGGTTGGAAACATCACGATGAAACTTGTCCGATTTGGCCCGCCTGGTGACGAGCGACCAGGTATTCTCGACGCCTCCGGAACGGTACGCGACGCCAGCAGCCTGGTTCGTGATTGGTCAGGGAGCGCATTGGAGGCAAGCTCTTTGAGCGAAATATTGCGGGCTGATCTTTCGCGGCTACCGGAAGCGCCTCCAGCCTCCCGCCTGGGCAGTCCAATCGCAGCGCCGGGCAAAATCGTATGCGTGGGACTGAACTACGCGGATCACGCTGAGGAAACCGGTTTTGAACTGCCGCAGGAGCCGCTCGTGTTCTTCAAGTCTCCGACTGCGCTGAGCGGACCATTTGACCCAATTGTGATTCCGGCGACTGCCAAAGCGGTCGATTGGGAAGTCGAACTCGCGGTGGTCATGGGCGGCGTGGCGCTCAACGTTCGCCCCGAGGAGGTTGCGTCGTTCATCGCTGGCGTGGCTGTCGCCAACGACGTCACTGAGCGGCATTGGCAGTTCGAGCGCGGAGGGCAGTGGAGCAAGGCGAAAAGCGCGGACACCTTCGCTCCTTTCGGGCCCTGGCTGGTCACGCTGGACGACCTTCCCGCGTCGCTCGATCTCAGGATCTGGTTGCAAAAAAATGAAATGCCCCAGCAGGAAAGCCGTACCGGAAAAATGGTGTTTTCCGTCAGCCAGATCATTGCCCATCTAAGTGAATTCATGACCTTGTTGCCCGGCGATCTCCTCCTGACTGGAACGCCTCACGGCGTTGCGTACAACAAACCGAAGCCAGACTATCTGAAGGAAAGCGACGTCATTACTTGCGGAATCGAGGGGCTCGGTTCGCAGCGCTGCGCGGTTCAGGCAGCTGTGTCATCGACGCACAAATGAATCGCCACGCCCAAGGGCGGGCGACCGGAATCTTAACTACTGGACATGTGGAGCACAGCTATGAAAGTAAGAATCGCGTATCTCGAGGAACCGCCGTTCTACTGGACGGGTGAAGATCATTCGGCGACGGGCGCCGACATCGAACTGGCCGAGGTGGTGCTTCGGGCGATCGGTGTGACCTCCATCGAACATCAGTTGACCTCGTTCGAAGAACTTCTGCCTGGTGTGCAGGAAGGCCGGTGGGACATGAACGTACCCATTTTCGTGACCGCCGAGCGCGCCGAGCGCGTTGCGTTCAGCGTGCCGGTCTGGGCGCTGGGCGACGGCTTCCTGCTTCGTCAGGGCAATCCGAAAGCGCTGACGAGCTACGCGGCCGTTGCGGCGCGCAACGACGCGCGGCTTGGAATCGTTGCTGGGACGGTTCAGCTCGACTCTGCAAAGTCGGTCGGCGTGAGCGATAGCCAGATAGTGGCGTTCAAGGGCCAAACCGAAGCGATCGACGCGCTGCTCGCGGGAAAAATCGACGCCTACGCGAGCACGGCAGTTGGCAGCCGTGTTCTTGCCAGCGCAAATCAGGAACTGGAAGTGGTGGCGCACGAAACGAGCAAGGATGGCAGAGCACCTGTCGGCGCGTTCTCGTTCAGCAAGGGCAATCCTGACCTTCTGCAGGCGGTGAATGAGCAACTTCGCAAGTACCTCGGTTCGGCTGATCACCGTGCCCGAATGGCGAAGTACGGGCTCACACAGACGGAACTCGACAGCGTCAGCGCAACCTGAGCGGAATGATCCAGCCCCAGTCACTCAGGTATTTCGCCGAAGTTGCGCGCACGGGTTCGTTAAGACATGCTTCAGAGACGTTCTTCGTTGCACCCAGCGCGATCAGCAAGCAGATCAGCAACCTGGAAAAGGAACTCGGCGCGGCGCTGTTCGACCGCTCACCGCGCGGTGCGACGCTAACCGCAGCCGGCCAGCTATTGCTCGACTACGTGAACGCCAACACGCGCCACGTCGAGCAGTTGCACGCTGCAATGGACGACCTGAGCTCATTGCGCCATGGTGTGGTCCGGATCGCGCTGGTTGAAGCTGCCGTGCATAGCTTCATGCCCGACCTGATCACGGAGTTCTCGCGTGACCACCCGGGTATCGCTGTCCATCTCGAGGTCTGCGGAACCGCACAGATTGTCGACGCCCTCGTCGATCATCGCGCCGAGATTGGCATGGCATTCAATGTCCTCAATCGCGACGACATCAATCTTCATGGCCGCTCAATCCAGCCATTGCAGATGATATGCCGGCCGGAGCATCCACTCGCCGGCCGGAAAACAGTGTCCATGTCTGAACTGGGTAATGTGAGAGTCGCGTTGCCGGCGCGGACCTTCGGCATTCGCTATCTGATCGAAAAAGCTGCCGAACGGGCGAACGTCGCGCTTCAGGTTGCGATTGAAGCGAACTCACTGCAGGTTATCAAGAACCTCGTCAGGCAATCGGATCTTGTCAGTTTCATGCCGCCACTCACCCTCGAGCAGGAGACGGCTCACGGATGGTTGCGGGCAGTACCGCTGGACGAGCGCAATTCCGGGTCGGCGACCATTGACGTGATCAGCTTTCGCGGGCGACAACTGTCGGTCGCGGCACAGCGTTTCCTCGACCTTCTGATCCGGCGTCTCAGAACAGGTCGCCAGTTTCCCTGACCAGGCACCCCCAGTGTTCTGTTTTTGTGACGATAGACGTCACTTCGAGCACCTTCCCCGGGAAATTTGTATCCCATCTAATGCATTCATCACGTGGGGCCGAGCCCGGGCACCACGAACCGAGTGAGGGACATGATGAATGTTGGATTGATAGGATGCGGCGCCATCGGCAGCCTGCTGTACGACCTGCTGAGCCGGCACGTACCCGCCGTTCGTGTCGTGGCTGTCTATGAACGGGACACACATCGCGAGGGAGCGCGCAGGGCGCTCGACGCCGACGCGCGGATTGTCTATAGCGTTGATGACTTCCTTGATAGCGATCTCGACCTCGTCGTCGAATGTGCAGGCCACGAAGCGTTGCGTAACCTGGGCCCGTCCATCCTGGCGGCGGGGCACGACATGCTCGTCGCCTCAGTCGGTGCGTTGGCGGATCCCACGCTCGAGACGCTATTGATCGACAGCGCGACCGTCGCAGGGGCACGTCTGCGCATTCCCTCCGGGGCGCTGGGCGGGCTCGATGCGCTTGGCGCGGCGAAGTTCGCCGGCCTGCGCGAGGTGCGCTATGAATCGCACAAGGCACCGGGCGCCTGGCGGGGCACGCCTGCCGAAGCGCTGGTTGTGCTCGACGACATCAAAACGCCGACAGCCATCTATGAAGGCACGGCGCGAGATGCGGCGCGCCTCTTTCCGCAGAACGCCAACGTGGCCGCCGCGGTCGCGCTGGGCGGCGTCGGCTTCGATCGGACCAGGGTGGTGCTGTACGTCGATCCGCTTGCAATCGGCAACACGCACCGGATCAGGGCCGAAGGCGATTTTGGCCACATTGATATTGCGGTCACGGGCAAGACCCTGCCGAGCAATCCGAAAACCTCGATGCTGGCGCCGTGCAGTCTCGTGCGTGCGATCGCAGACCTCAACCAGACCCTGGTCGTCGCATAGCCGGCGAGAACACTCCTCGTTGGAACCTTCACACGGATTCGAAGTGAGCGGCCGTGAGTAGAAGCACCGATTATAGATAAGGATGCCAAATGAAATATGACATTGAGACGAAAACCCAACCCACCAACGCTGTGCGCAGCCCCTATGACGGCGCTGTGGTTGGCTATATGCCGATTGCCGATGCTGACGCTGTCGAGCGATCGATCGAGCGTGCACAAGCCGCGTTCGAGATCATGCGCCAACTGCCTCGATTCGCACGCGCGGATATTCTGCAACGCGCGGCGGACCTGATTGAATCACGGCGCGATGAGTTCGTGCGTACGATCGCGGCGGAGTCGGGCAAGCCCTTGTACGATGCGCGAGGAGAGGTTTCGCGTGGCATCTTCAACTTGCGTAACGCGGCTGCCGAAGCACGGCGCAGTCATGGTGAAGAAGTACCGCTCGATGTCGACGCGGGCGTTTTCGAATACCAGACCACCGATGCCAGCGGCAGCGCTACGGAATTGTCCCGCCTCGATCTCGACAAACTGGCGGGCATGCGCCGTCGTGTGGGTATTGCAAGACGCTTTCCGATTGGCCTCATCCTGGCGATCTCGCCGTTCAATTTTCCGCTCAATCTCGTCCTGCACAAAGTCGCGCCGGCGATTGCGGTAGGTAATGCCGTCGTGCTGAAGCCTGCGCCGCAAACGCCGCTTACCAGTCTTTTGCTGCAGGAGGTCATGCGCGATGCGGGCCTGCCCGACGGTGCGCTGGAGGTGTGTCACTGCGGTATTCCCCTCGCGGAGTCGATGGTCCGGGACGACCGCTTCGCCATGGTGACATTCACGGGCAGTGCCAAGGTCGGCTGGCATATCAAGTCGATTGCAGGCCACAAGAAAGTCGCGCTTGAACTCGGCGGCAACGGCACGGTGATCGTGGCGGAAGACGCGGACCTGGACCTCGCGGCGGCGCGGTGTGTTCGTGGCGGCGTGGTGTTCGGTGGACAGTATTGCATTGGTGTACAGCGCATTCTCGTGCACGAGAATGTACGGGCTCAGTTCGAGGCAAGGCTGCTCGACAAGGTACGCGCGTGCAAGGTCGGCGATCCGATGGAAGAGCGCATCGACGTAGGTCCGGTGATCGACGAGAAATCGGCTATCCGCATCCAGGGCTGGATAGACGCAGCGCTCACCGGCGGCGCGCGTCTGCTGGCTGGTGGCCCGCGTGTCGGCGCAGTCGTGCAGCCGACCGTGCTGGCGGATACTCAACGGGGCATGCTGGTCGAGGACGAGGAAATCTTCGGACCTGTACTCACGCTCAACAGCTATCGCACATTCAATGAAGCTGTAGAGCGCGCCAACGATTCGCGCTATGGCTTGCAGGGTGGCTTGTTCACGCGAGACCTGCAGCGCGCGTTCAGGGCGCTGGAGAAATGGGATGTCGGCGGCCTGATGATCAATGACGTGCCGATCTATCGCATCGACAACATGCCTTTCGGCGGCTGGAAGGAATCCGGCACCGGCCGTGAGGGCACACGGTACGCGATGGACGAGATGTCGGAAATCAAGCTGCTCGTGATCAACTATTCGTGAAGCCAGGTTGCGCGTTTCGCTGAAGACTGCGAAGCGCGTCTTCCATGTCCTCTTCCAGGATTCAACATGTCGACGTCTCCCCTGAACATTCCCTCCTGTGATCTTGAAGACGACGCTCCGACCGGGCGCAGTCTCTATCGCAAGCTCACATGGCGGCTCGCCCCATTCCTGGGTCTATGCTTCTTTGCCGCATTTCTGGATCGCGTGAATGTAGGCATTGCCAAGCTGCAGATGCTCGATTCACTCGGATTTAGCGAAACGGTGTACGGGCTCGGTGCCGGACTGTTTTTCGTCGGCTACATCCTGTTTGAAGTGCCCAGCAACCTGATGCTCGAGAAAATCGGCGCCCGCTTCTGGATCGCGCGCATCATGGTCACATGGGGCGTGCTTTCCGGGCTGACGATGTTCGTGAAGACGCCGGGGCAGTTCTATCTCGTGCGTTTCCTGCTGGGCGTGGCGGAAGCCGGGTTCCTGCCCGGCGCACTGCTTTACCTCACCTACTGGTTTCCCGACGCGCGGCGTGGCCGGATCGTCGCACTCTTCATGGTGGGCTTGCCGCTGTCGAGTCTGATCGGCGCGCCGCTTTCAGGCTGGATCCTGTCGATCTTTAACGGCGTGCACGGCCTGCGAGGCTGGCAGTGGTTGTTCGCGCTGGAAGCAATGCCTTCTGTTCTGCTTGGTGTGCTCGTCTATATCTTCCTGCCGAAAACGCATCAGGGCGCGCGTTTTCTCAGCGCCGCCGAACTCACGAGGCTCAAGCGGGACATCGGAATCGATCGGGAGGAAAAGAAGGAGCATCGGCTGGCGCAGGCGTTTACCAATCCGAAAGTATGGGTGGTGGGCTACCTCGACCTCTGCGTATTGCTCTGCTTCTATTCGATAAGTTTCTGGATGCCCACGATGCTGCGCGATGCCGGCGCGAAGAGTGCGATCGAGATCGGTGCGCTGATGGCGATCCCCAATGGCCTGGCGGTTGTCATGGTTCTGCTAACCGGGATCAGTTCTGACCGGTTCCGGGAGCGTCGCTGGCATGTCGCCGTGCCTTTGCTGTGCTCAGCGTTTGGCCTGATCGCAAGCGCTTTTTTTCCGGGGAGCGTGGCCGCCATCGTCATCCTTCTCTCGATGGCAAACGCCGGGGCCGCGGCGGCGATGCCGGTGATCTGGGCGCTTCCGTCAACGTTTCTTCGCGGCACGGCAGCAGCAGCCGGCATTGCATTCGCGTGCTCGATTGCCAATCTTGGAGGCTTCGCGAGTACCTATTTCCTTGGCTGGCTGAAAGACCGGACACATAGCGTGGGCGCGGGTGTCATCACGTTCGGTATCTGCCTGCTGCTGGGTTGCGCGCTGGCGCTGGCAATGCCGAAGCGGGTCGTCAACCGGTGAGCGTTTGCCATTCCCGTTGGGCGAAATTGTAATGGTCGAATGGGCGAAAAACTGTGACTGTTATGGTTGGGCTGCACGCGCTACGATGTATGTGTTGCACTTGCATCCAAAGAGTACCCAGATGTCCACGCGAGTCAGACGAGGCGAACATGAAACGATCTTATAAAGTGGTTGACGTCTTCACCGCGAAGCCGCTTCTCGGCAATCCGGTGGCCGTGGTACTGGACGCGGAGGGCCTGACTACTGACGCGATGCAGGCCGTCGCGCGCTGGACCAACCTGTCAGAAACGACCTTTGTCCTTCCGCCCACAACAGCCGGGGCCGACTATCTCTTGAGGATCTTCACGCCGCGTAGCGAGCTTCCCTTCGCCGGACATCCGACTCTGGGTAGTGCTCACGCCATCGTGGAAGCGGGGCGTGTCACACCGCGCGAAAGCGGTCGATTGATTCAACAATGCGGCATCGGCCTCGTCGAATTGACGCTCGAGGAGCGAGGCGCAGACCGCCAGCTCACGTTTAATCTGCCACCCGCGAAGCTGGACCCGCTGCAGGCCGCAGATGTGGCGGAACTGGAGCTGATCCTCGGCTGCAAAGTGGACCAGAAGACTGCGCCAGGCATCGTGAATGTCGGCGCCATCTGGATCGTGGCGCATCTGAACGATGCCGCTACCGTACTCAATCTTAAGCCGGATTTCGTCAGGTTGGCGGAGCTCGAGCGCCGCCTGGGCGTCACGGGCCTGACCGTATTCGGCCCGCGCGAGCATGGAGACGATGCGGCAATCGAAGTGCGTACCTTCGCGCCGTCCTGTGGCGTGGAGGAGGATCCAGTCTGCGGAAGCGGCAACGGCAGCGTGGCGGCTTTCCAGTGGCAGCGTGGACTGTTGCCGCCCGGCGGAACAGATTACGTGGCGGCTCAGGGACGATGCGTCGGTCGAGATGGGCGAATCAAGGTTAGCGTGGATGCGAACGGAAATGTGCGCGTGGGCGGTTCCTGCGTCACATCTGTGGAGGGCTCGCTTACGCTCTAGACAGGGACCGGACGCGAGACGCGCTGAAACGGTTTGCGCGTTGGCTTCTGAAATTTTCCCCATTCGCAAGAAAGGACGCAGGCGCTTCGAAATGAATTCCGAATTCCCCATTGACTCATTGCCCGGCTTTATCTCGGTCACCAATCCCTTCGATGGCGTCGAAGTCGGCACGGTCGTGAACATTCCGCCGGAAGGCGCGCAAGTGCTGATCCAGACCGCGAAGGAGGGCGCGCGCGTTTGCCGTAGCCTGTCCCGTCATGAACGCTCTCGCGTGCTCGAGACCTGCGCATCGCTCGTGGAGCGTGATGGGGACGCATTTGCGAATCTCATCGTCGCGGAAGCGGGTAAGACGATCAAGCAGGCCCGGAAAGAAGTGCTGCGGTGTGTGAACACCCTCAAGCTATCCGCCGATGAGGCACGTCGAAACGCAGGTGAGGTCGTGCCGTTCGATGCGTATGGTGGATCGGAAAACCGCCAGGGATGGTTCACCCGGGAACCGCTCGGCATTATCGTTGCGATCACGCCGTACAACGATCCACTCAACCTGGTTGCGCATAAGCTCGGCCCGGCGATTGCCGGCGGCAATGCCGTCGTTCTCAAGCCGTCCGAACTCACGCCGCTATCGGCGATCAAGCTCGTCGGATATCTGGTGGCGGCCGGCATGCCACAGAACGTCGTGTCGGTCGCGACGGGTGGCGCAGCGCTCGGCGAAGCACTCGTCTCATCCCGGGACGTCAGAATGGTTTCGTTTACCGGTGGATTCGCAACCGGAGAGAGAATAGCCAGTTCCGCAGGCCTCAAAAAGCTTGCGATGGATCTGGGCGGTAATGCACCCGTCATCGTTCTGAACGACTGCGACCTTGAGGACGCTGCTACGTCGTGTGTGTCAGGAGCGTTCTGGGCCGCAGGCCAGAACTGTATTGGCACGCAACGCATTCTGGTTCAGTCGTCCATCTATGACGCGTTCAGGACGCGTTTCGTTGCCGGCACCAAAGTGCTCAAGACGGGCAATCCCGCGTTGCCTGACACGGACGTCGGGCCGATGATCACGGCTCAGTCAGCGGCTCGCACGAAACGCGTGGTGGATGCCGCGCTCAGTCAGGGAGCCGCACTGCTGTGCGGCAATACTCAGGACGGTTCGCTTTACGCACCAACGGTACTTGAGGACGTCAGCTTCGAATGCGACCTGTGGAAGCAGGAAGTATTCAGCCCGGTTGTCGTTCTTCAGCGGATTGAGACACTGGATGAAGCACTCTCGCTCGCCAACAGCTCCGAATACAGTCTGCATGCGGGCATCTTCACAAATGATCTGCATGCCGCGCTCAAGGCAGCCGACAAACTGGACGCTGGCGGCGTCATGATCAACGATTCATCGGACTACCGATTCGACGCCATGCCATTTGGGGGATTCAAGTACGGAAGCCTCGGCCGCGAAGGTGTCAGATTTGCGTACGAGGAAATGACTCAACCGAAGGTCGTGTGCATCAGGAAGGCGGTATATGGCAACCATGAACAGTCAGCAACGGCCTGATAAGGACGAACCGGCAAGCCTTTCTTTCGCCAGTCAGGCCGTGCATGCCGGGAACGTCGTTGACGCCACGACGGGCGCGATCCGTACGCCGATCGTGATGGCGAACTCGTACCAGTTGCCCGATGACCCGTCTTCACTCGACTGGTCGGATTCTCAAACGCTGTTCTACACCCGCAATTCTGGCCACAATCAGCTTTGCCTCGAGCGTAAGCTCGCCGCAATGGAGTGCGGTGAGGATGCAGCCGTTTTCAGCACGGGCGTTGCTGCGTTGCATGCGATCTTCTTCACGTTTCTGAAGAGTGGCGATCATGTCGTGGTCAGCGATGTAACGTATGAGGCTGTCTGGCGTCTTTTCAGTGAGCTGCTTCCGCAACGGTACGGTATCGAAGCGACGTTCGTGGACATCAGCGACCTCGCTGCGGTACGCGACGCTGTACGCCCGAGCACGAAACTGATTCATGCCGAAACGATTGCGAATCCGACCACGAAGGTGGCAGATGTGGCGGCGCTTGCAAAGCTCGCACACGATGCTGGCGCCATGCTGTCGATCGACGCGACGTTCACGCCCCCGCCGATGTTTCGCGGCCTTGAACATGACGCGGATTTCGTGGTTCATGCGCTGACGAAGTACATAAACGGGCACGGCGATGCGATGGGCGGAGCCGTGATCGGGCGTACGGAACCGATTCGCCGTCTGAAGGCCGATGCGCTTGTCGATGTGGGCGGTTCAATCTCGCCTTTCAATGCGTGGCTGATCATGCGAGGCTCAGTGACCTTGCCACTGCGTTTGGCTCAGCACGTGTCTACCGCGCAGAGGGTCGCCGAATTCCTCGACAAGGATTCGCGCATTGAATTTGTGGCGTTTCCGGGACTGCCTTCCCATCCTCAGCATGCGCTTGCGTCGCGCCAGTTTGGTGGCATGGGATACGGCGCTGTCATGGCTTTTGCCGTCGAAGGTGAACCGGAGATACAGAATCGCTTCGTGGCCAACCTGCGTCTCATTACCTCGGCGGTATCGCTTGGCCACGACGAGTCCCTGATCGTGCACGTCGGCAAGGCGGGACGGGGCGGATCGGAGCGCTATCCGGACGTTTTCCGGGAATATGGTCATCTGCGTCTGTCGATTGGTCTCGAAGACCCAGCCGATCTGATTGCGGATATCAAGGCGGCGCTCGACGAGACGTTCGCCTGATTGGCAACGCGTTGGAAAGTGGCTGACGGTAGCACATCGTCAGGGGGCCGGTAGCCCCCACTGAAGCCGCGCCTACCTTGTTCGGTCAACTCACAACGCGCTGGGCTTCTTCCAAAGATTCAGCGATTGGCCAATTCCCTGCCGCACTGCATTCTTGTAAATTTCAAAACCCCAGCTGATGTCGAAAACAGCCATGCCACAGGCAATGAAAATGACTCGCTCTTCCGCATTTTCTCGCCCGGGCTTATTGCCATTGACGACGTCGCCCAGGCCAGTCGAATCCGCCAGCGCGGGCAGTTTGCCGGCATCGATCAACCGGTAGAACGGGCCGCCGATCACACCGCTGTAGTAGGCGTCTTTGTTCCCGGACGCGTCGGCATCCTCGACATACGCCTCTTGCAAGGGAGTGTGATCGAAAACGATCTTGCAATCGGTCAGGAAAAATTCGTCTGTATTGAACGGCCCCGACACCAGGATGGTCGCCCCTTCCTTGATCCATTCATCCTTGAAGTAGAGCGGCTTCAGGCGCGAGGCCGCGACCGTGATGACGTCCGCATCACGAAAGCCTTGTTCAGCCTCGTCGACGCCGATGGCGCTGATACGGTATTTTTCCTCGACCCAGCCGGCGAACTCGTTCGCCTTGTCCAGGAAAACGTCAAAGCAGATGACTTTCTCGACCGCGCCGAGTTGGGTCATGATTGCCGTGAAGCAGGCCTTGTTGATCGGACCGCAGCCGATAACCGATACGGTCTTCGAATCCTTGTTGGCCAGATGCTTCGCTGCGACGCCAGGCACAGCTCCGGTTCGCGCCGCACTCAGAAGATTCGCCGACATAAGAGCCAGTGGCGCCCCTGTGTCCTTATCGTTGAGCATCATGGTCAGAATCGAGCGCGGCAATCCCTTCTCCGCATTGGCATGGTTCGACCCATACCATTTATTGCCACAGACATCGAAGCGTCCACCCAGATAGCCGGGCATGGCGGCGAATCGCCGGTCCGGTCCCGCCACCGGCATGTTGGGAAACTTCGTCTCTTTCGGGAAGACGATGTTCAGGCCGTGATTGTTGTGATTGGCGCCGCCCATGAGGTAATCGCCTTTACCAAGAAGACTGAAGGTCTCCTCGCAGACAGAAACACAACGCGCTGCATCCAGTACGCCGGCTGTGATCATGTCCGGCTCTGAAAGATAGAGAAAGTCGATGTTCGGATACATTTGAGTTCACCTTTTCGAAGTGAGTGGGGTGGCATATCGGCGGGTTTCAAACATCAGCAGCGCGCGTCAAAACCGAAGAAGTGGCGAGATGTCATAGAGGCGGCAACCGGGGCTGCGTGCATTGGCACGCATCAGGAAGTTCAGCTTTTCGATGCGTTCTCCGGAACGCGGCGCGCCGTTCTTTTGAAACGGCACCTGGAGGCCGACCGAGAAGTCCATCACGACGTCATCGACGACGCCACCGGAGCGGCCTGATGGCACCGCGATCATTCCGTGTTCTTCTGCAAATCGATAAGCGTCCAGCGCCTCAGTGATCGTGCCGACCTGATTGGGCTTGAGTACGAAACCACTCACGGCGCGGAGTTCGTAAGCTTTCCTGAGCAAGGCAGGGTTGGTCACGGTCAGGTCGTCGCCGAGCACGATGGTGCGGTCGAGTTCGCGAACCGCCTTGACGTAGCCGGTCCAATCGTTCTCGTCGAGCAGATCCTCCATGAAAATAAGGGGGAAAGTTTCCGTCAGGTACCTGGCGTAGGCGATCAGTTCGTCCGACGACACCCACTTGCCTTTCAGCAGATAGGTATGGGTCTCCTTGTTGTACATCTCGCTCGACGCGCAATCGAGCGCGAAGGCGATCCGGCCTGTATAGCCGCACGCGTCAACGGCCTTCTGCATTAATGCGAGGATCGTTTCAGGGTCGTCTGACGGCGCGGCATAGCCATAGGAGCTGGCAACCTGTGGCTTATGTCCCAGGTAGTCTGTGAGCACGTCCGCGAGCTTCTGGAACACGGCGACGGCCATCTCGATGGACGAATCGACGTGATCAGTGCCGTAGGGAACAATCAGGAACTCATTGAATGCCTGCGTCAGTCCTTCGCATCGGCCGCCGTTGATTACGTTGAAACAGGGGACGGGCACCGTTCGGATGTCGCCACCCGCAATGTGCTTGTAAAGCGGAGTCGAGAGCGCGGCCGCCGCGGCGCGGAAAGCTGCAACCGATACCGAGTAGATCGTATTGCCCCCGAGACGACGCTTGTCGGGTGTGCCATCAAGGGCGATCATTTTTCCGTCGATGGCTCGCTGATCGAACACGTTCATGCCGATGAGCGCCGGACCAATCACGTTCACCGCATTGTTGACGGCTTGATGAACGCTTAGCCCCTTGTAGGTCGACGGGTCGTTGTCTCGCAGCACAAACGATTCGTGCATGCCCACCGAAGTGCCAGTGGGCGCGGCGCCCAGCCCGATTGCACCGCTCTCGGTGCGGATCTCGACTTCGACAGCGGGGCGGCATTTGCAGTCGATGATCTGCTGGGCCCGGACGGATGCGATCCTGTCTTCCATGTTATTCACCCGCCTTCGGCTCAGGAATGTAAAGGATGTTCAGGTCGCACAGGTTGGTGCCGGTGTTACCGGTAAAAACAGTGGAGCGAATCGAATCGAGCGCCTCGAAGCAACTGTGCTCACGCAGCGCCTGGTACAGGCTGATTCCTTTGTCGGCCGCAGCCTTGAAGCTGGTGGAATCGGTAATGCCACCGGCGACGTTCGCTGTGCCGTCCGTGCCTTCGCTATCGATCGATAACAGGCACGCGCCCTTTGTCCTCGCGGCCGTGATGGCAAAACTCACGGCCATTTCCTGGCCTGGGCCACCATGGCCTTTGATCACGCTGTTGTCGTCGATCAGCGTCGTAACCTCGCCGGAGCTGAGAAGCACACAAGGAGGTTTGAGCGGGTTGCCGTATGTCTGGATTTCGCGCGCAATCGAAGCGAAGAAAGTGCCGGCGTCACGGCTTTCGCCCTCGAGGAAGGACGAAACGATCATGGCCGGAAGACCCATCTCCTCGCAGATTTCCTTGGCGTAGATGCAGGAATCCGGCAGCGTGTTGAGCAGGAAGTAGGTGTTGTCGGGAAACGCTTTGGGCGTTTCCGCTTCAGGGCCGGCGTTCATCAGATAATCGACAACGCTTGCAGGCAACCGCTCGGCGACATTGCGATTGACGATCGTTGCGCGCGCATCGTCGAGCGTCGTCATGTCGGGGCCGATCGGCGTGCTTTTATACGCCGGATAGGGCACGGCGATATCGCCCGTGGCAGGCGAGCCCACCGCATCGCTGATACCGAAGCCGATCAGTTCGGCGCCTACGTCCTGAATGCGCTTCGCTAGCATGCCGCCGTTCAAGGCCGAAATGTGACGACGCACGGCGTTGATTTCGTAAATACCCGCGCCGGATTTCAACAGCACGTCGGTGGTATCGATCTCATCCTGCAAGCTAATGCCCTCGATCGGGCACGACATGAGTGCTGAACTGCCGCCGCTGATCACCGCAATGAACAGGTCCTCGGGCCCAGCCTGATCGACGAGTTCGATAATTTTCCTGGAAGCGCGGTGGCCTTCTTCGTTGGGTAGCGGGTGTCCACCCACGAAGACTTCGGTCCTGTTGAATCGATCGGTTTCCTCCAGGATCTTTACGATCGCGATCCCCTGGGTCAGGAAGTCTCCCAACACATGATCTACCGCCATGGCCATGTGATTGCAGGCCTTGCCGGCCCCGATCAGGTACACGTTGCGCTTCAGCGATAGATCCCATGAGCGGGTTCCAACATGCAACACGGTACCGTCCATGCGCATGATGTTTCTGATCCGCCGATAGCTGTCCAGGCGCTCGAGTGTGCGATCGGCAATCTCGAGCACGACTTGTCTGGAGGGCGAGTCGCCTTGCGAGAGGATCGCGTTTGCATTTCGTATCTTGTTCATGCTGAGGAAAGACAGTGAGAGTTGTCGCCACAGAGAGAGTCGGGCGGGATGGCTATCAATTTAGGCAAATGGCCTGCACAGATACATGTACACTTGGTGGGGTCGCGAGATAGCTGTAGAGGGCCCGGCACCTCTACACATTTTTAGTCGTCCGTCCGAGTTCTTCCCCTGTGTGGCCACGATGAAACCCGTTTTGACGCTGGATTCCCGATCGGATACGCCGCTTACCGTGCAGATCGTGGCCGGGGTGATGAATGAAGTTGCTGAAAAGCGCTGGAGACCAGGTGCGCGCGTGCCGAGCATCCGTGCATTCGCCGGGGCGCACGGTGTGTCGACCTTCACGGTCGTCGAGGCCTACGATCGGCTGGTCGCGCAGGGCGTACTGGAAGCGCGGCGCGGATCGGGCTTTTACGTCTCTGAGCGGAGCCACAACGCGCCGCGGAAAGTCGCCGAAAGGCTCGATGAGAGCGTGACCAATGGCTGGCTATTGCGAAACTTTCTCGGCGCGGATGAAGGGGCGATTTACGCAGGAGCCGGTTGGCTTCCGGAGCCATGGTTTGACAGCGATGGTCTCGCGCGGGCGCTCAGACAACTCGCGTTGCAGCCGGAGAGCCTGCTGGGTTATGGGCACGCGCGGGGGTACGAGCCATTGCGGGAACAGATAGCCCGACAGCTGTCGGACTATGAAATCGAGGTGGATGCCGGCGGGGTCATGACGACGCTGGGCGCAAATCAGTCGCTAGACCTTGTCATACGCCAATTCACCCAACCGGGCGACGCGGTCATGGTCGATGAGCCGTGCTATAGCGACCTGCTCGTTGCCTTGCGCTTGCGCGAGGTCGAAAGCATCGGGATACCGATGACGCCTACCGGACCCGACATTTCCGTCATGGAGACGGTGCTCGAAACGCGCCGTCCAAAGGTCTACTTCACGAATAGCCGGCTTCACAATCCCACTGGAGCGAGTTACAGCTCCGCGGCGGCCTTCAAATTGCTAAAAGCTGCGGAACGCCACAACTGCCTGATCGTGGAGGACGATGTCTCCGCCGGCCTGGTGCAAGGTTCGCACGTGACGCTGGCTTCGATGGATCAACTGAGACACGTCATTTATATCGGCAGCTTCTCCAAAACAATCGGCGCGGGTCTGCGCGTCGGTTTCGTGGTCGCAGAGGCTGGAATCCTCGAAGGTCTGCTCTATCAGAAGCTGGTGTCGGGCATGTCGACGCCAACCGTCACGGAACGGCTAGTGAGCGCGATACTGGCAGAAGGGCATTTTCGCAAACAGACGGAACAGTTGCGAGAGCGTCTCGCAACCGCTCAGGAACGGGTCTGTCGCCGGCTCGAAGCAATCGGGTTTGAGATCTTTTGCGAGCCTCGTGCCGGCATGTTCGTATGGGCGAGGCCGGCTGGCGTCGAGCTGGATTCGGCGGAACTGGCCGAGCGCGCTCTCGACAAACGTATCCTGCTGGCGCCAGGACATCTGTTTTACGGCGGACGCGTAAAGACGGGCTGGTTGCGATTCAACGTGGCGCATAGCAACTTCGACCGGCTATTTTCTTTCCTGGCGGAAACCGTTGCGCGTTAACGTTTTCGCTTCACAGTAGCGTCCTTTCCGGAACGGTATTGGCGGCCAGCCAATGCCGTTCGCGAAACCAGCCTTGTCCGTCTCCATCCCGTCGGCGCAATTCTGCTCCAGCAAAACACCCCAGCAACTGTGCAGGTCTTACTAACTGCACAGGTAGGGGTGCGCGTCGGCGAGTGTGCATGTCGCGTGGCAATTTGAACCAAAAGAATACGCAGACTTCTGGGGCGCAGGCGCTCCATAGAAGTGAATGCGGATATCGGATCACATGATGCGAGAGCCGGTTACCAATCGATCACTGCGAGGAGAAAGATTCATGGACGGTATTAAGACTTCGGCCTTGTTCGCTGCATTGCTATCCACCATCTGCATGACTGCGCAAGCGGAAGTCGTCAAGGTGGGCGTTGCAGGTCCGTTGACGGGAGGGCAGTCGAATTTCGGCAAGGACGATGAGCGAGGTGTCCGGCTCGCGGTCGAAGACCTGAACCGCAAGCCGATGATCATCAACGGGCAGGCTGTCACGTTCGCCGTGGTGTCGGAGGACGATGCAGCGGATCCCAAGACCGGCGTATCCGTCGCCCAGAAGCTGGTTGATTCGGGAGTGAAAGCGGTCATCGGCCACTACAACTCCGGGGTGACGATTCCCGCATCGCGTATCTATAACGATGCGCGCATCCCGATGATCACCGGCGCGGCATCGAACCCGGCTGTTACCCAGCAGAACTTTCCGTATGTGTTTCGTCTCGCCGCCAGCGACAATGTGATGGGCGCGCGCATGGCCGAATACGCCGCGAACGTGCTTCACGCGAAGCGCGCGGCAGTGATCGATGATCGCACCGCATACGGTTCGGGAGTCGCCGATGTATTCGTCGCCACGGCGAAGAAGAATGGTCTCGAGATTGTCGGGCGGGAGTATTCGAACGACAAGGCCACCGATTTCAACGCGATCCTGACTCACATCAAAGCCGAACGTCCGGACGTCATCTTCTACGGCGGCTACTACGCGCAGGCTGCTTCGATCGGACGACAGACCAAACAGTTAGGGCTCGAGATTCCGATTCTCGGCGGCGACGGCATCTGCTCCGTCGACATGCCGAAGCTCGCTGCAGGATCGCTGGATGGCCGGGGATACTGCGCTCAAGGCGGCGCGCCGCTGGCCACATTGCAGGGCGGTGCCGATTTTGCGACCCGATATGAACAGAAGTTCGGCGCGAAGAACGATATCTACTCGCCGGCTTTCTACTCGGCAACCATGGTTGTGGCACAAGCCATTAAAGCCGCGAATTCAACCGACCCTGAGAAGTTCGTGCCGCTGCTTAAACAGACGCAATTCTCGACCCTGGTCGGAAGAGTGGCTTTCGACAAGACCGGTGAGTGGATCGACGCGCCGGTAACGGTCTACAAGGTGTCGGGCGACGCCCTCAATCCGATCCGCTGAAGCTCGGCAAAAACGCTCCGCAAAAACCTCAAAAACAGCGAACGAGCGGCGAGAAGCCGCTCGTTTTGTATTCAGCGAAACGACTACCAGCCAAGTGTCGCGAAAAGCTGTGGCACTTCGTCCAGCGTCTTGAGTGTAGCCTCAGGTGTGTAATCCGGCAGTAGCTTCCGACCCGTGCCGCGATCTATCCAGACACACCGGAATCCGATGTCTCGTGCCGCGGAGTGATCAAGATGCGGGCTGGCACAGATATGGACGACATCGTCCTTCGATACATCGAGCAATTCGTGAGCGTACTCGAACAAACGTGGTGCGGGCTTGTATGCGCCTGCCTGCTGTGCGGTCACCACGCGGTCGATATGACCACCTAGTTGTGCGACGTTGCCTGCAATGATGTCGTCGTCGGTGTTCGACACGATGCAAAGACGGAACCCCATCGCCTTCAGCTCCCCGAGCGCGCTGACGACTTCGGGAAACGGCGGCATCGCCGAAATTCGCGATGTGAGCACCGTGGCGTCCTTTTCGCTGCCGTCGAGCCCGAACTCCTCCAGCGCAAGACGTAACCCCTGGCCCGAGACGTCCCGAAAGGAGCGATGCGGCGGCGTTTGTTCGAGCGCATGTTCATGCCGGTCGTACACCTCGATAAACCTGGACGCCTCGACTTCAGTCGCCCCGCGACTACCCAGTATCTCTCGCACTGCAGCAAGCAAACCTTCGTCCCATTGGATGAGCGTGCCGTAGCAGTCAAAAGTCAGCCATGTCGGCCGCCGCGTACCCTTCAGTGACATCATTGACTCCGTCTAGTAGAGAAGGTCTTGCAGGATAGGCTGAATGCTCTATATTGGAAAATTAAATAAACTGCTGATCCTTAGTTAAAAGGTAAATGACGAATCATGTTTGACCTCGAGCTGCTGAAGACGCTGATTTGCGTCGTTGATGAGGGCAGTTTCACTCGTGCCGGTGAACGCGTACATCGCACGCAATCGACAGTAAGCCAACAGGTGCGCAAACTCGAAGAATCCGTTGGGCGACCGTTGCTTCTTCGAGACCGCACCGGTAGCCATGTGACTGCCACCGAGCATGGCGTATTGCTCACGCAGTACGCGCGCAGGTTACTGGCTCTGTCTCAGGAGGCGCAGGAGGCGCTCCGGCGAGATGTGCAGCTTTCGCCGGTGCGGATAGGCGTTCCGGAAGACTTCGACGCGCGACGTATGTCAGCGATGCTTTCCGGTTTTCTGAAAATCCGTCCGGATGCGCGACTTGAAACGTTTGCGGGCATGAGCGCGGTTTTGCAGCAAAAGCTTTCCGCCAGCGAAATTGATATTGCTCTCGTCAAACGCGAACCTGGTAGTGGCGACTGCTTCGCATCGTGGCCAGAGGCACTTGTCTGGGTACGCGGCCGGGACACCGTGTCGCCGAAACCGGATTCGGATGAGCCCATTGCGCTTGCGCTTTTCCCCGACGGATGCATCTACCGGAAGCGCGCGATTCGCAGCCTCGACAAGGCAAAGCGTGCGTGGCGAGTAGCGTTCGGCAGTCAAAGTCTCACGGGGATTCAGGCTGCCGTTGCCGCAGGGTTGGCCATCACGGTGTTACCCAGGTCGGCGGTTTTGCCCGAGCATCGAATATGCACTGATATGCCGCCACTGCCACCAACAGAACTGGCGCTGGTCGGCGCAGGCGACGTGCTCGACACGGTGCAGCAGGATCTGGTCGACTTTCTGACGCAGAAGGTTAGACAGGCTTGAGTGAGCCATGAGTTCGCTTAGGTGCCCGCTGCGATCCGGGCGGGGCGCGGTAGCGCTTATCGCGAGCCGAATGCTTCCGGATCAGCCCGGGTTGCACGCTTTCCACTACACCCCATCGCTGCCATACCGCAGCGGTGCGCTCTTTAGCACGAGCGCCATCAACTGCCGCCGCGAATCGACACCTAGCTTCGCAAACGCCCGCTTCGCATAGGTCTCGACGGTCGAAGGCTTCAGTCCCATCGATTGCGCGATCGCCGGTGTTGTCATTCCCTGGATGAACGACGAGCACACATGCGTTTCGCGCGACGTCAGCTTGCCGTGCAATTGCGGAAGCCACTGCGCGAGCAGATTGTTGTCCGACGTATCCGGGCGGCCGTCGTCCGGCGAGATCGCGCCGATCAGCCGCTTGTGCACCGCCGCCAGCGGCAGCACGACGTGCGCGAACTGTTTCAGCAGGCTCAACTCCTTCAGCGAAAACGACGGCAGGCGCCGTGAGCGCGCCATCGATATCGAGTATCGCGTGCCGTTCGTCACGCCGAAGACCACGCATTCATCGTGGATGTTGCCGATGTCGAAGAACAGATGCCGGAGCTCGCTCGCGACTTTCTGCGCGGAGATCTGGATCAACTGCACATCGCGCCTGTCTGCGATTCCCTCATAGGTCGCGTCCTCGCTCGCGTAGCTCCGGTAATAGTCCCGCATCACCTGTTCGACAAGCTCACGATCGCGGCCGAAGCTCCCGATCCATCCGATGCTGCGCTGGCCGGACGGAGACACGCGTTCGTAATCCAGATGCACCGCGTCGAAGTCGACGAAGCGCACGAGACTTTCATACACGACCTGCATGAACTGCGGAGCGCCGACGGCCTGCGCGATGTCGCCCAACGTCTCGGTCACGAACGCGACCTGACTGAGCTGGAGATCCGGGGAAGGGGGCGCGGCGTTCATCACTTCTGTTCTCGGTTAATTCTGGGTGGCGCTACTGGTACCACGACAAATTCCCCATGCCTACACGGGAATGCACCCAAACCACCGTTATCGGCGATGAAGCTTGTCCTTTGTTCCCGGGACAGACGACCCGTACCACGATCTTTACAGTGCTCTACAAGCTGAACCGAAGGAGACACGGCGTTCAGTCCGCACGTCGACGATCGCCTCGCGACGCATTGACGAGTTTGCTTACCGGCGGCATCCGCATGGGTCGGAGCGGCCAATTCACACTATCAGGAGATTTCCTATGCGTGCCCGTTTTCGTCGCTGCCCGGTCATCAGGATCGTCTTCGCCGCATCAGCCAGCCTCGCGTTCGCGGCTAGCCAGTCCGTGCTGGCCGGCGACACCAATCTGAACGTTTACAACTGGTCCGAGTACATCGCGAAGGACACGGTGCCGAACTTCGAGAAGCAGACCGGCATCAAGGTGCGCTACGACAGCTATGACAGCGACGACACACTGCAGACCAAGCTGCTCACCGGCAGTTCCGGCTACGACATCGTCGTGCCGACGTCGAACTACCTCGCGCGGCAAATCCAGGCGGGCGTCTACCAGAAGCTCGACAAGTCGAAGATCCCGAACCTTGCGAACCTCGACCCGGCGCTGATGAAGATGGTCGCGAAGGCCGATCCGGGCAACCAGTACGGTGTGCCGTGGGCGTGGGGCACGACGGGGGTCGGCTACAACGTCGAGGCGGTCAGGAAGCGGCTTGGCGACAACGCGCCGACCGATAGCTGGGCGCTGCTGTTCGATCGGGCGAACGTGTCGAAACTGAAGGGCTGCGGCGTGTCGCTGCTCGACGCGCCTGACGCGGCATTCTCAGCGGTGCTGCAATACATGGGCAAGGATCCGGAGAGCAAGAACCCGGCGGACTATCAGGCGGCCTACGAGGTGCTGAAGACGATTCGTCCGTACATCACGCAGTTCAATTCGGTGGGCTATGCGGACGATCTCGCGAACGGCGACGTGTGCGTGGTGCTCGGCTGGTCTGGCGATGTCAGCCTCGCGGGTCGGCGCTCGGTGGAGGCGAAACACGGATACCAGATCCGCTACGTGAATCCGAAGGAAGGCGGCCTGCTGTGGTTCGACGTGATGGGGATCCCGAAGGATGCGCCGAATCCCGAGGCGGCGTTGAAGTGGATCAACTACATTGAGGACCCGAAGACCAACGCGGCAATCACGAACGAGATTGCCTATCCGACCGCGAACAAGGCCGCACGCCCGTTCGTGAAACCGGAGATCTCCCAGGATCCGGACGTCTACCTGCCTGACAGCGTGCTCGCCAGAATGGCGCTCGCGATGCCGATAAGCGCGGAGATCACACGGCTGCAGAACCGTTTGTGGCTGCGGTTGAAGTCGGGTGGTTGAGGAATCCGAAGCAAATAACAACAGAGGGACGTTTCATGAAGAAGAGGTTAATCAGCGTGCTGGTGGCTGGGGTGCTGCCGGGGCTGGCCGCAGCGAGTCCGACCGGCGATCAGATCAAGGCGCTGCAGCGGCAACTCGCTGCGCTGCAGCAGGAGGTCAAAGGGCTGCAGTCGCAGCTTGCCGCGAAGCCCGTGTCCACGCCGGCGCCGGCGCGCACGGCCGCTGCCGATCCGTCGTCGGCGGACTACGGCCAGGCGCCGGCGGTGCTGACCAACGACGAGGTTGCCGAGTTGAAGCAGCAGACCGCGAACCAGCAGCTGAAAGTCGACGCGCTGACCGACGCCGCTCGGACCGGCCCGATCGCGGGGCTGTCGGTGACCGGCTACATCGATCCTACCTATCTGTATAACCGAGCGGCAGGCACGTCGTCATTCCAGTTTGCGAACCACGAGAACGCATACCAGTACTACAACAGCACGTTCGGCGATCTGTACCTCGATATCAAGAAGATGTTCGGCGTCGGTCCGATGGCGCCCTCCGTAGAGGTGACCCTGATGCCAAACCGGGGCGCCGGGATGTACCTGATGAACGAACACAGCGAAAGCGGGTTCAACATTTTGAATACCGCGATCGCGACGGTGCCGCTGACGCCGACCACGTCGGTCGTCGCCGGACTGATGCCGGGGCTGAGCGGCTACGAGATGCAGCAGTCGAACCAGATGCTGACGCTCACGCACAACCTGCTGTATGACTTCTCGGATCCGGGCAGCTCGATCGGCGCCGGCGTCAACTACACCGGTGACCAATGGGCATGGAAGTTCGTGCTCGGCAACGAGCAGTTCCGCACCGCCGGCTCGGTGACGCAGACCGGCACGAACGCGTTCGGCGATCCGATCACGACGAGCAATCGCATGCCGACGTTCAGCGCGCGGGTGGACTATCTGCGCGGCAGCCAGCTCGACGTCGGCGGCTCGTTCAGCATCGGCCGGCAGACGCTGCCGAGCGCGATCGACCCATCGACAGGCTCGGTCAGCTACGGCTGGGGCGGCCAGGCGCCGAACGGCTACGGCACGTTCTTCTTCACCGAAGCCGATATGACGTACGCGCTGGCCGACGTCCAGTACAACGCCGAAATCGACTACGGCCAGCAGCAGAATGCCGCGTGGAACGGCGGCCAGGCGCAGTGGTACGGATTGTCGCTGCTCGCGCATCGGAAGTTCAGGCTGCCGGTGATCGGGCGAATGGGCGTGACGGCGCGCTACGACCTGCTGGTTGACAGCAAGAACGGTGGCGGGGGTGGTGGGATCGCCCTCAACGGCAACGGGATGGATCCGTATAACGGCTTCGGCATCGACGTGAATTGCCTCGGGGCATCGAGCAATCACGGCTTCGAATGCAAGGGCGCGACGCGCCAGGACGCCGCGCTCGACCTGCTGTTCTATCCGACCCAGCAGATCACTGTGAAGGTCGAATACCGGCACGATTGGGCGAACCGTCAGGTGTTCCTGCGCAATGACGGTACGTATGCCAGGTCGAACGACCTGCTTGCCGCGCAATTCCTCTACTCTTTCTGATGCGATGCCGGCGCCGGCCTGAGGAAACAGGGCCGCTGCGGATCGCGAGGTTTTGTCATGCTCAAGTTTGAAAATCAGACGCACGTCCCGTCCTATTACGCGGCTACCGCGAACGACCGGACGTCTCATCCAACGCTCGATGCATCGGTATCCGCCGACGTCTGCGTGATCGGCGGTGGGCTCACAGGCCTTTCCACTGCGCTCAATCTCGCCGAACGCGGCTACTCGGTCGTGCTGCTCGAGGCGTCGAAGATCGGCTGGGGCGCGAGCGGCCGCAACGGCGGCCAGCTGATCGCGGGTTATTCGTGTGACATCGATACGTTCTCGTCCTTCATGCCGGAAGAAGACGTGCGGCGCGTCTGGGCGATGGGGCTCGAGTCGGTGGAGCTCGTCAAGGAGCGGGTCGCGAAGCATCAGATCGATTGCGACCTGACGTTCGGCTACCTGACCGCGGCAAACAAGCCGCGCCATGTCGACGCGCTGCGTGCCTGGGCAGAAGCCGCCGAGTTGCGCTTCGGCTATCGCGGGTACCGGTATGTCGAGCGTGACGAGATGCGTCAGGTCGTCGCTTCGGATCGCTACCTGGGTGGGCTCCACCACGACGGCAGCGGTCATCTGCATCCGCTCAACTACACGCTCGGCCTGGCGCGCGCGGCACGTGACGCGGGGGTGTCGATCCACGAGGACACGAGCGCGCAGGCAATCGGGAAGACCGCGCAAGGTCATCGCGTGACGAGCGCGCGCGGGCAGGTGGACGCGCGCTACGTCGTGCTCGCGGGTAACGCCTACCTCGGCCGGCTCGCGCCGGCGCTTGCGCGCAAGATCATGCCGGTGGCGACGTACCTCATTGCGACCGAACCGCTCGGCGACGCAAGGGCGAGCGATACGATGCCAACGGATGTGGCGATCAGCGACTGCAATGCGGCGCTCGACTATTTCCGCTTGACGAAGGATCGCCGGATGCTGTGGGGCGGCAAGGCGAGCAGCTCGACCCGCACGCCGCGCGAGCTCGCCGCCGCCATGCGGCGGGACATGCTCAAGACGTTTCCGCAGCTCGCTGACGCGAAGATCGACTACGCGTGGGGCGGCTTCGTCGACGCGACGATGAATCGCGCGCCGCATTTCGGCCGCCTCGAGCCGACCGTGTATTTCGCACAAGGGTTTTCCGGGCACGGCGTGAACGTCACGGGACTCGCGGGCCGGCTCATTGCGGAAGCGATCGATGCGCAGGCGGCCCGCTTCGACCTGTTCGGCAAGATCCGACACCGCGACTTCCCGGGCGGACGCCTGCTGCGCTCGCCGATGCTGATGCTCGCGATGACCTGGCACCGGATGATGGACGCGTTTTGAGCCGGTGCCAGCCGGTTCGTCCGGCCGCGCGGCAACCGACCTGAATCGAACATTGCACACCTTCGAGGCGCTTATGACAGACATCACCCATATCGTGGACCTGATGCGGGACCCCGCGGATCTGACCCAGTCCCGCGTGCCGCGCGGGCTGCTGCTGGCCGGCAATCCGATGCAGACGCTCACGCATCACTACATCAGTGCTTGCGGACAGTTCAGTTCCGGCATCTGGGAGAGCACGCCCGGCCATTGGACGATCGAGTACGACGAATCCGAGTACTGTGAGATGTTGAGTGGCGTGGTGATCGTGCGTGACATGCAGGGGAGCGAAAAGGTGCTGCGCGCCGGGGATCGCTTCGTAATTCCCTCGGGCTTTCGCGGCACCTGGGAGGTCGTGGAGGCGTGCAGGAAGATCTATGCGTCGCACGCCCCGCAAGTCGAGCCGTCCCACGCATAGCGCGACAGTTCGACTTGCAACGTCAATCATCGGAATCAACCAGGAGCATGACATGACTCAGGATTTGTGGCGTCTGAGCGCTACGGAAATGGTCGAACGCGTCGCGCGTCGCGACGTGTCGTCGGCGGAACTCACGCAGAGTTGTCTACGGCGGCTCGAGGATGTGAATCCGCGCATCAACGCGATTGTCGACGTGCTGGCCGACAGCGCACTGCTGGCCGCGTCGCAGGCCGATGCGGCGATCGCGCGGCGCGAGCCGGTCGGACCGCTCCACGGCGTGCCGGTGACGGTCAAGATCAATGTCGATATGGCTGGCCGCGCGACGACTAACGGCGTGAGCGCGTTCAAGGATCTCGTCGCGGGGGAGGACAGCCCTGTGGTCGCGAACCTGCGCAAGGCTGGCGCGATCGTGATCGGCCGCAGTAACGCACCGGCGTTCTCATATCGCTGGTTCACCGACAACGACCTGCATGGCCGCACGCTGAATCCATGGAATCCGCGGCTAACGCCGGGGGGCTCCAGCGGCGGGGCAGCGGCTGCGGTTGCCGCTGGTATCGGCGCGATCGCGCACGGCAATGACCTCGGCGGCTCGATCCGCTACCCGGCCTACGCATGCGGTGTCGCGGGACTGCGGCCGAGCACCGGCCGCGTACCCGCGTACAACCCGACGCAGGTAAAAGACCGGACGCTTGCTGTCCAGCTCGCGTCGGTGCAGGGACCGCTGGCGAGAACGGTCGGCGACCTGCGCATTGCGCTGGAGGCGATGGCAGGCGGTGATCCGCGCGACGCATGGTGGATGCCGGTAGAGCCGCCTGGCCAGCGCGCGCCGCTTCCTGCGCGTGTCGCCGTCTGTACGGAACTGCCGGGCCTCCGTTCCGACGCTGCGGTCGTCGACGCGATCCGGCAGGCGGCAGGCTGGCTCGAGGAGGCGGGCTGCATCGTCGAAGAAGCCGTCCCACCGCAGATGACCGAAGCGAGCGCGCTATGGCTGGACCTCGTCACTAATGAAGCGAGGGGTGGTCTCGGCGACGTCATCATGCAGCATGGCGACGACGCGATTCGTACGGCATTCGGCAGCCAGCGCCGGCTTGCCGCGCCGCTCGACCTGGCTGGCTACATGAACGGTCTGGCGCGACGCACCGGGCTGTTACGCGACTGGCAGCATTTCTTCGAGCGCTATCCGCTGCTGCTGATGCCGGTCTCATGCGCGCAGCCTTTCGCGATCGACGAGGACCAGCGCGGCGACGACGCGATGCGGCACATCCTCGACATGCAGAGTCCGCTGATCGCGACCGCGCTGCTCGGATTGCCGGGGCTGTCCGTGCCGACCGGCGTGCGCGACGGTGTGCCGATGGGCGTTCAGCTTGTCGCCGGCCGCTTTCAGGAGGCGCTGTGTCTCGCCGCGGGTGAAGTGATCGAAGCGCGCGCGGGAATTTGCACACCGATCGATCCAGTCGGTTCGGCGACGCGTTTCGCGGGTTGAGACGAGGACAGGTAACGAGGCACGTGGTGTGCCTGTCAAACAATGGTGAATATAGGCATCCTGATGAATAAGAAAACTTTCTCAGACTGGCAGAATAAAGCCGCCGGCATGGAAATCGAAGGGCGTGCATTTATCGATGGTGCGCTGCGCCACGCTCACAGCGAAAAGACATTCGCCTGTGTGAGCCCGATCGATGGCCGCGTGCTGGTCCAGGTCGCTGACTGCGGTGAAGCGGATGTCGACGCGGCCGTGACGGCGGCCCGGCGGGCATTCGACACGCAGGTATGGGCGGGCATGAATCCACGCGATCGTAAGGCCGTGCTGCTGCGCTGGGCTGCCTTGATGCGTGAGCACCTCGAGGAGCTGGCTTTGCTCGAAACGCTCGATGCGGGCAAGCCGATCGGCGACACCACGGCCATCGACATACCGGCTGCAGCGCACTGTGTCGAATGGTATGCCGAGGCGATCGACAAGATGGGCGGCGAGATCGTGCCGGCCGACCATCATCTCGTCGGCCTCGTGACACGCGAGCCCGTTGGTGTCGTCGCTGCGGTGGTGCCATGGAACTTTCCACTGCTGATGGCGGCGTGGAAGTTCGCCCCGGCGCTTGCTGTCGGTAACAGTGTGGTTCTCAAACCATCGGAGAAATCGCCTCTCACCGCGATTCGCGTCGCCCGCCTGGCGCACGAGGCAGGCCTGCCGCCCGGTGTATTCAACGTCGTGCCGGGTGGCGCCGAACCAGGCAGGTTGCTCGCGCTGCACCACGGCGTCGACTGCATCGCGTTCACCGGCTCGACGAGGACCGGAAGGCAGATCATGGAATGCGCGGCGCAATCCAATCTGAAGCGCGTGTGGCTCGAACTCGGGGGTAAGTCAGCGAACATCGTGCTGCCTGATTACCCCGATCTCGATCGCGCAGCGAAGGCGGCGGCCGACGCGATTTTCTTCAACATGGGCGAGGTGTGCACGGCGGGTTCGAGGCTCCTCGTGCACCGGGATATCAAGGACGCGTTCGTCGCGAAGGTGGCCGCTGCGGCACATGCCTATGAGCCGGGTCATCCGCTTGATCCGTCGGTGACGATGGGACCTATCGTCGACCGTATCCAGTTCGAGCGCGTGGCGGCCTATATCGACGCAGGTCGCCGGGAAGGCCGGCTTGTGACGGGCGGCGCGCGAGTCAGGGAGGAAACCGGCGGCTTCTATGTCGAACCGACCGTGTTCGAGGTCAAGCCGGATGCGAAGATTGCCCGGGAAGAAATCTTCGGGCCGGTTCTGTCCGTGATCGAGTTCGATCACGTCGACGAAGCGGTGCACATCGCAAACGACACTGAATACGGCCTCGCGGCTGCCGTATGGTCGGGCGATCTGGCGACTGCGCACGAGGTGGCGAGGCGCCTGCGCGCAGGAACAGTCTGGATTAACGGCTACAACGAAGGGGCCGACGACATGAATTTTCCGTTCGGCGGTTACAAGCAGTCGGGTAACGGCCGCGACAAGTCTCTGCACGCGCTCGAGAAATATACGGAGTTGAAGTCGACGATCGTGCGGCTGCGCTAGGTGATGTTCAGGCTCGCACCGAAAGTTTTTCGGCGCGATCTAATAGCCCGCTGAGCCCCCCGCAACGGCTGACAACCGGAAACTAAGGGGCGGATGCCGCCTCGGTGCTTCCGGCCTTTTGAGGCGCGACTTTCTGGGGAGTGGTCTTGTGGTGAGATTTCTTGCCTGCGCTATGAGCCTTTTGTTCGGCTTTCCGTTGCGTGTCCTGCATCTGCTTCGTCCCGGGGGTGCCTGTCTGTGCCACGACTTCCGGGGCGAAAGCGAATGACACAGCAAGACTTGCAGCGACTGCCAGCGAAACCGCGTAACGACTTTTCATGGTTCTCTCCCAAGTCAGACGCCGGGGGGCGTGACCAAGACATCAATCTACTCCATTGATGGCATGGCCGCGACCTTGTGCGTGTGCGCCGGCGTTCAGATTTTTGCGGGCAATGGCAAGGTGGTATGCGCCGCGGCCCGCATCTCAGCCAGCAATGCTTCGCCTGACCATGAAGGGCGCACGTCGGCTCGCTCGGCTTCGCGCACGAGTTCGCATAGCCGTGCGTTGACTGGTGCCGTTTGCCCGAGGCGTTGGGCGAGACGCACGACCTCGCCATTGATCCAGTCGATTTCCGTGGCGCGCCCGGCCGCCAGGTCGTCGGACATCGACGAGCGCGCGAGCGGATCGATCGTCAGCATCGTGCGGCCCAGCCGTTCGAACAACGCATCAGGCACGCTGAGAACACGCGGTATCCACGTGGCTGGAAGCGGCGTCACTCTGGCCGGTCGTATGCCGGCCCGCTTCAGCAGCGCGAGCGCTTCTTTCTGCGCCATCGCGAGGCAAAGCCGATAGGCGCGTTGCGAGAGCTCTTCCTTCAAAGGCCGGTTCGCCAGCGCGTTGATGGCATTGTTGAGATTGAGCAACAGCTTCGCCCACTGCACCGGCAACATGTCGGCGTGCTGGATCAGCGGCAGACCCGCTCTCCTGAATTCTTCGACGAACGGCTGCATGGCCGGCGTATGCCTGATCTCCAGTTCTCCCGCTGAACCTTGATGAAACGCACCCGGGCCGCGTTCGACGACATTGAATGGCACCATCCCTTCCAGCACCGTGTGCTGTGGCAGCGCGGCGCGCAGCACGTCCGCATTGCCAATGCCGTTCTGGAAGCTCACGACGATCGTGCCGGGGCGTAGCACGTTCGCCAGTTCGGCCGCGGCGGTGGGCGTCGCGGCAGACTTGACGGTGACGAGCACGAGATCGGCAGCGGCGGCGCTTGCCGCGTCCGTCGATACGTCGATGCGTTCCGACGGGGCATGCCAGCGGCTATCGTCGTGCCGCGACAGCGTGATGCCTTGATTGCGCAACTGGTCGGCCACGCGTGCACGTCCAATGAAACTGACGTCGCTCCCTCCGGCAAGAAGCCGTCCGCCGACATAGCAACCAATAGAGCCGGCACCGTAGATAAAGATCTTTGCCATACAGGTTCTCACGTGACCTACCAGATTACATCCGCGTTGCGTTAAATCGGCAAACGCGGTCTATGACGCGTAATACATGCTTACGCTGTTTGCCCGGCATATGCCCTCGTGCGCCGGACATCTCGCGAACGGACTGCGCTAGTCGGCATATCCAGGGTTGCGGCGATCGAGCCGACGCAGCAGCCCAGGCCACACCAGCGCTCCGGGCGTGAGGCCCCGCGTCGCCATCCGGATCTGCTCCTTGATGCCGGCGAGAATTTGCTGCGGGATGGGCGTGAGCTTGCCGCCGCCTGACTGGGCGCGCACCTGAATCATGCAGGCTGCTTCAAAGAAGTACATGGCGACGAAGGCGTCCGCCGGCGCCGCGCCAACCGTCAGCAGGCCGTGGTTGCGCAGCATCAGATAAGTGTTGCTTCCGAGGTCTTGAACGAGACGGGGCTTCTCGGCTTCATCGAGCGCGATGCCTTCGTAGTCGTGGTAGCCGAGCGACGCCAGCACACCAAGGGACTGCTGGGAGAGCGGCAGCAATCCCGCTTCCTGCGCCGACACGGCAACGCCGTTGACCGAGTGAGTGTGCATTACGCAATGGGCGTCTTCGCGTGCCGCATGCACGGCGCTATGGATCGTAAAGCCGGCCGGATTGACGTCATACGGCGATTCGGCAACCTTGCGGCCGTCGAGGCCGATCTTGACCAGCGAAGAGGCGGTGATTTCGTCGAACATCATCCCGTATGGGTTGATCAGGAAATGGTGTTCGGGGCCTGGCACGCGTGCCGAGATATGGGTAAACACCAGATCGTCCCACCCAAACAGCGCCGTGAGACGGTACGCGGCCGCGAGATTGACTCGCGCTTCCCATTCGGCAGGTGAAACGTCGTTCTTCAGACTGACAGCAGATGAGGCCACGTCGACACTCCTTATTCGATGGTTCAAGCAATGGGACAACCTGGAATAACCCGGAACAACACTGAATAGCGCCCTGCGAAATCGCTCATTTTGCGCCTGCGACGCTGCAGGTGCAGCAAGGGCCAAAGTCATTGCGTCGTCCGATGCGAATCCACATGATGTTCGCGAACCCGCCTAAAATCTGTCGGATACCCGACAGGTCGACGCGCCCATGGAATCCAGCCTGCACCGCTACCGGTCACAACTCGAAACGACCCCATGGTTCCGGGGCCTGCCTGTCGAGTTGCGGGACTATCTGATCAGCCATGCCAGCCTGCTCACGCTGGACAAGGGCCAATTCCTGTATCGGCGTGGTGAACAGTCTTACGGCCTGTACGCCGTGCTGGGCGGCGCGCTCGCTATCGGCACAGTCGGGATGGATGGGAAAGAGGCGTTGCTCGCGGTGCTCGGACCGACTGCATGGGTGGGGGAGATCTCGATGTTCGATGGGCTGCCGCGGCCGAACGACGCCACTGCCGTCAGCAGGACGTTGTTGCTGCACGTGCCCGGGGCCGCGCTGCAGAACCTGCTCGATTCCACGCCCCGTTATTGGCGAGATTTTGCGTTGCTGATGGCGCAAAGACTTCGGGTTTCATTCGAGAATGCCGAAGCGATGACCCTGTTGCCCGCGGCACAGCGCGTGGCCAACCGTTTGCTGATGATCGCCGGAGGTTATGGCGGTCTCAATGCCTCGCAGAGCAGGATAAGGGTCTCGCAAGACAGCCTGGCTTCGATGGTGTCGCTCTCGCGACAGACCACGAATCAGTTGCTCAGGAACCTCGAAAGTCAACGCATAGTGAGCCTGAAATCCGGGGAAATCACCATTCTCGATTTCGACCGATTGCGCGCGGCCAGTCTCGGCGATCCCAATTCGTAACTGTTACGACGGTTCGTGGTGGCGTGGGTGAGCGTGTTACTTATGAATGCGCTTTTGTCACCGTCGTCACGAGGTCGCGGCGGTTTCTTCTTTTGCGGCCACCGGACTTCTTTTGTCCTGTTCGCCGGCGCCGCCTGGCTGCCCAGGACGCAACAACAAACCGCCCAGCACGCCGGCCGCCGCCGCGAGGATGGCACCGAACAGAAACGCCACGTGGTAGCCGCTATTGAGCGCCGCCACGGCGTTTTCAGAAGCCTGCATCGCGTCGCTGCGCGCGGCCGCGAGACTTGCGAGCACCGCGAGTCCAAGTGCACCGCCCATCATCAACGACGTATTGACGATACCGGACGCGAGACCCGAGTCGCTCGGATCGACGTCGCTCATGGCGGCCAGCAGCAGCGCATTGAATGCAATGCCCGCGCCGAAGCCGAACAGGATCATGCCGGGCAGCACGTCGAGCACAAAGCTGCCATTAACCGGTGCGCGAGCGAACAACGCGAGGCCACACGCTGCAGAGAGCAGCCCGGCGGCAAGCGGCGCGCGCAGACCGAAGCGCATCACCGCGCGCGCCGACAGGCTCAGCGAACAGAACGCCATGATCAGACTGGCCGGCAAAAACGCGAGCCCGACCTGCAGGGGCCGGTAGCCGAGCACGCGCTGCAGATACAACGCGGAGATGAAGAACCACGCGAACATCGCCGCCGCCCACAGTACGCCAACCACATTGGCAGTCGCGACATTGTGCAAGCGGAACAGACCGAGCGGCATCAGCGGATGCTGCACGCGCGCTTCGATCACGAGAAACACGGCCAGCAGCGCGAGCGCGGCGAACAGAAGACCGAGCGTTTGCGCCGAGGTCCAGCCTGCCTCGTTGCCATTCACTACCGCGTACACGGCCAGCATCAGCGAAGCGGTGACTGTGGCCGCACCGGCCACGTCGAGCCGTTCGCCATGAGCATGGCCGCGTGCCGATGGCAGGAGCGCGACGCACAGCGCGTAGACGGCGATGCCAATCGGCAAGTTGACCAGAAAGATCCAGTGCCAGCTCAGCAGGTTGGTCAGCAGACCGCCGAGCAACACGCCGATGCTGCCGCCGCCCGCGCAGACGAAACCGTAGATACCCATCGCTTTCGCCCGTTCGCCCGGTTCGGTGAACAGATTCATGATCAGCGACAGCGAGACCGCGGAGACGACTGCGCCGCCCAGACCCTGCACGGAACGCGCGCCCACCAGCAGGATTTGCGAATTCGCCATGCCGCATGCGAGCGACGCCAGCGTGAACAGCGTGATGCCGCCGAGAAACAGCTTGCGATGGCCGTAGAGATCGCCCAGCCGTCCGCCCAGCAGCAGGCAGCCGCCGAAGGTGAGCATGTACGCATTGACCACCCACACCAGCGAGGTTTCGGTAAAGCCGAGGTCCGCGGCGATCGACGGCAAGGCAACGTTCACGATCGTCGTATCGAGCACGATCATGAGCACGCCGAGGCACAGAACGATCAGCGCCAGCCAGCGTTTGTTGCCGTGGATGGAATGGGTCATGCAGGGGCTCCTTTTTGCGTTGGTCGATCGGGCGCAAGCGGGTCCAAGCGGATACCGGACGCGCCATCACTCGGCACGATTCGGAAACCCGATCGGCAACCCGTTGATGGCGGTGCTATCTCACGCGGCGAGCGCGGCGGTCGCTTTCTTCGCCGAGGCGATGGCCCCACTGCGTGTCTCTTCACCCATCGCCACGCCTTCTGCGCGAATGAAGGTGATATCCGTGATGCCCAGGAAGCCGAACGCGGCCTTCAGATAGGTTTCCTGATGATCGAAGAAGGCGACGGGCGAGCCTTCGCTGTAAACACCACCGCGCGACGAGGCGATAACCAACTTCTTGCCGCCGGCCAGTCCGACCGGGCCGTGCTCACCGTAGCTGAACGTCTTCCCGGCGACCGAGATGCGGTCGATCCAGGCCTTCAGTTGGGAGGGCACGCCAAAGTTGTACATCGGCGAGCCGATGACCACGATATCGGCGGCCAGGAACTCCTCGAGCGCGACCTGTCCCAAGGCGACGTCGGACTTCAATGCCTCGTCGACCGGAGCGCCCTGCGCGGCCGCGAGGTGCGCTGCCGTCAGATGGCCGATCGGCGTGGCGGCCAGGTCGAGACGAGTGACGGTAAGGTCGGAATGGCGGGTCCGGAAAGTCGCGACGACTTCCGCTGACAGATCGCGGCTGACGGAGCTTTGTCCGAGGATGCTGGAATCTACGTGTAGCAGTTTCATGAAAATGATCTCCGAAGTGGCAGACGAAACGTCTGCCGGAAATCCGCACGATAGGCTCCGACCTGCAATCTGGATAGCCTATATTTTCAGATGAAACCCATCGCTTTAGTAGATATGTGCCTGGCGGAGTAGAGGAGGATCAGTTTAAGGCGCGAACGACTCGCGGATGCGCGAGTCGTTGCCAGTGAGAGGGATAACCCGGGAGTAGCGCGGGATACCTTAGCTGCTCTTCACGCGTGCGGATGCGCGGGGTCGACTACCCGACTTGCCCGAACGTGATTCGGCCTTGTCCGCACATGGCGTCTCCGCCTGTTTGCTGAAGACGAGTGTCTCGACCATCTGCCAATACGCATCAACAACGGCTGGATCGGACGCCGAGACATTGCTGGTCGCCAGCATTTCCGGACCGAATCCAGACAGCGTCGATGTCAGGCTGATCATGAGGTAGTGCAGGAGGATCGGTTCGACTTTGGGCAAGGTGTTTTCATCCTGCGCCGCGCGAATCTGTGGAATTAGCCAGTTGATCAATGGCTTGAGCACTGTGTCGGCGAGCCACTGTAAACGCGGGCTGTACACGAGGAACTCTTGCAGCATGAAGCGGTGAAACTGGGGAAAATCCACCGTGAACCTGAACAACGAGCGGTACACAAGTTTTACCCGATCCGCTGCCATGGTAGGGGGCGTATCCGTCAGATTGGTGTCCCATTCCTGGCGAATGCGTTCGAACACAAACTCCGCCACCGCCTGCCAGAGAACGTCTTTGGACCGGTAGTGGTAGGTGATCAGCGGATGTTGCAAGCCGATGCGATCCGCGATGCTACGAATACTCGCAGCCTCAAAGCCCTTCGTGGCGAATTCGGCAAGTGCCGCGTTCAGGATCGCGGCGCGGGTTTCCTGCGCCCGCTGCTGCTCTGCACGTTTGAGTTCGGTTGGTCTGCTTTTGTTACCAACGTTCTTGGAACCTGCGCTGTCCGCCATTTGGTTTCTCGATTGGGAAATTCGTTATTGCGTTGCTTCTGTGCTCCGGTGCCTTCCGCCTTCAGACAGACCAACGCCGGGTAGGCTCAGCAGGCCGCGACCGTCAACGAAGGCAGGCTTCGCAACGGTATCACACACTTACCGCCGAAGCCTGGCCGCGCTGAACCCGTTGAGCACAGTCGATTTGGCCGGCACAGTAACACACTATTTAACGACCGCCGGCCTGATGCGCCAACAACTTCAAGCGAGGCAAGGCATGCCGTTGGTCCGGCAAAAATCACGAGGCTAAAGAGGTGCCTAATCGTCAGACAAAAATTGCACCGCACATGCCGCATGCTCAGTCGATCCGACGCTCCTTGCCGCTCAATTTCCTTTTAAATTGACACATCGTAAAGTATAATGAAGATAACTTGACTGGTCCAGGTATTCTGACCGGCCGACGACAGAACTGAATCCGACTACAGATTTAATTCACGGATCAAGGACAGATGGAAAGCAAAATCACGCTGACATCAAGTGACGACATCGCCTTCGTTACGCTGGTGAACGAAGCACGCGCGAACTCGATCGACAAGGCGTTCTGCGATGAACTGCTGGGCACCCTCCGCGAGATTGAGGGGGCGTCGAAGTATCGCGCAGTGATACTTCAAGCCACGGGCAGGATATTTTCAGCCGGCGGCGAGCTTCGCCAGATCTTCGACGGACTGCAGCGTTCCGATTCCTACCTCGAATCGTTAATTACCGCACTGCACGCCACGATTGTGGCGATGCGGCGCTTGCCGATACCTGTGATCGCTAGCGTTCAAGGGGCGGCAGCAGGTGCGGGCTTTTCGCTGGCAATGGCGTGCGACCTGGTGGTCGCGTCGAGCACTGCGCGCTTTGTCGTCGGCTACGCCAAGCTGGGAACATCCAGCGACGGTGGCCTGTCGTTTCATCTGGCGCGTCGATTGGGAGCGGCGAGGGCATTGGAGATCCTGTTGACGCGCGACTCATTGAGTGCGGACGAGGCTGGACAGTTAGGGCTCGTCCAGAGCATTGCCGAACCCGCTTCCTTGCAGGACACTACGCTGGCGCTCGCGCGGAAAGTCATCGATGTACCCGTGGCGGCGGTCAGAGAAATGAAATCGCTTGTTGGGATGGTGGCCGAAGATAACCTTGAGCGCCATCTTGAACAGGAAAAACATGCTTTCCTGCGATGCGCGTCGACGAAAGCGTTTTCCGAACGAGTCGCACAATTCATCGCAAACTCTGAATCGCCCAGAAGGGCATCGACCTGAAGATAAAAATCTCGTCTCAGGGAAGGTCCGCAAAAGTCCTGAACTGAGATGCTGTTATCTCGTGCGGTCCGTACATCCCCATCTCCTCTGCCAGTTGGCGTCCTCGTAAAGTCGCTACTGCGCGACGTCGCCATCGATTCCCGATCTGATCGGCTGCCAGATTCAATCTCCTTCCAGGTCCTTGCGTGAAGTCGGGTACCCGTTCCCTTCATTCGTCAGGCGAAGCATACCTGGGGATACTCCTATCCAAATTAAACTATACGAGTGGAAAATTTAGACATATCCTTCTTTCAGCACCTTCGATGTGCCGTTTGGTAGTGCGTTCAAAATGACAAAGGAGACTGGAGATGAAGAGATTGTCCTTGGCCGCCGCGCTTTTTTGTGTCACGCCTGTGGTGGTGTACGCGCAAAGTTCAGTGACACTGTACGGTCTGCTGGATGAAGGCCTGACCTACACAAGCAATCAGAACGGACATTCAGGCTGGTTGCTTCAGAGCGGAGGTGGATCACTGTCCAGATGGGGGCTGCGCGGCGCCGAAGATCTGGGTGGAGGTTACAAAGCAGTCTTCACGTTGGAAAACGGCTTTGACGTGTCCAGCGGAAACCTGTCGAACAATGGGCGTCTGTTCGGCCGCCAGGCGTACGTTGGAATCTCAAGCCCGTATGGGACGTTCACGCTTGGGCGTCAATACGAGGAAGTCGCCGAAATGCTTTCCCCCGTTGCAGCCGGTTTGAACTGGGCGGTCTACTTCGCTCACGCCGGTGACGTTGACAACGTTGGAGGGAGCATACGCATCAACAACTCGGTCAAATACGCCAGTCCAAAAATAGCAGGGTTCACATTGGGTGCGCTCTATAGCTTTGGTGGGCAGCCCGGACAATTCTCCACGAATAGCGTGACGTCGGTGGGACTAAGTTACAACGGAATTAGCTTCCCACTGTATGTTGCGGCTGCCTATACGATCATCAAGAATCCGTTTGCTGCCGCATTCGATAGCATCACACCGCGAAACATCATTTATGCCCCGTACGTGCAGAACGCGCAAAGCGAATCCATCGCAGGGGTAGGTGCATCGTACAAGCTCGGCAGCGCTTCAATTGCTTTCACGTACACGTCGACGCAATTCAAGAAAGGCTTTCTTGGCAGTAACGTGCGGTTTGACAACTACGAGGGCAACGTCGGCTACTTCATTACGCCCTTTCTGCTCGCAGGTGCGGCGTACATCTACACGCACGGCAAAGTGGATGCGACCTCCGCGACGCCAATCTATCGGGCAATCGATCTCTACACCAACTATTTCCTCTCGAAGCGGACGGACATTTACTTTGCGGCTGAACTGCTGAAAGCGGCGGGTTCGGCGACTCGCGCGCAGATCACGTTGATTCCTTCACCGTCGAGTGGACAAACGCAGGGTCTGTTGCGAGTTGGAATTCGTCACCGGTTTTAACGAACAGGTGATGTCGTTGCTGTCGAGAGACAAGTGAAACCCGATTGACACCCGATTGACACCGAAACCAGGTGACCGATCATCAAGGACAATGCGATGAATAGCATAGGCTATGCCCAGCGGGATGTGCGCGAGATTTTTAACGATATGCCTATGGGGCGTAAGCAGTGGACGGTGTTCCTCATCTGCTTCGCGGCAACGGCGATCGAGGGTTTCGACACCATTGTGATCAGTTTTATCGCGCCTGCGATTAGCCAGCATTGGCGGCTATCGAGCGCCGCTCTTTCGCCTCTGGTGGCTTTTGGACTAACCGGCTTACTGATTGGATCGATCGTTGGAGGAACGCTGGCTGACCGAGTCGGTCGTCGAACGGTGAGCATCGTGGCAATCGCATGGTTTGGCATCGCGGGTGTGATGTCGAGCGAAGCACAGTCGATATTTCAGCTCATTGCCTTGCGCTTCATAACCGGTCTCGGCATCGGAGCAGCGATGCCGGCTACGTCGGCGATCGTCGCGGAATATAGCCCCGACCGTTCACGCTCAGCGATGCTCGCATCGACTTACTGTGGATTCCTTTTCGGTGCGGCAGCCGCTGGTTTGGTCACGTCTCTCGCTATCGGGACGTTGGGGTGGCGAGGCATGCTGGTACTGAGTGGTCTTTTGCCGCTTGGGGTCGTTGCCTTGTTTGCGTGGCAAGTCCCCGAGTCGCCGCTCTACGTCGTGGCCAGTCGAAGGTCCAATGACGAGGCGCAGCGAATTCTCGGCAAAGTGTTTCCGTCTTTAGACTGCTCTGGAATGCATTTATTCATCGCCGAAACGCGTGAATCGATAAGCGGAAGCAGGGCGCTGTTGAGCGCGAAATACCGGCTCGGCACCGTGTTGACGTGGCTTGCGGAGTTTGCGGGTTATCTGGTGTTCTTTCTGATTGGAAGCTGGATGCCGACCCACCTGAAGCAGGTGGGGCTATCGATGCACGACGCCTCGCAAGTATCGTCGATGTTCCAGTTCGGTGCGCTCGGCGGCGCGGTTCTATTCGCCATCCTTGTTCGTCGCTATAACGTGGCATCGGTCGTTTCCGTGGCGTTCGGCGCAGGCTCGCTGCTTGTCGTCGCGTTGGGCATCTCCGAAGCCACCCAGTGGCACGCGGGCGTGGTCTTCCTGTCCGGCATAGCTGTTGGAGGACCGCTGATCTGCGTCAACACCATTCCGGGCATTTTCTATCCAACTGCGCTGCGTGCGTCTGGCGGTGGCTGGAACGTTGCGATCGGACGGCTCGGGTCGATTGTCGGTTCGTCGTTGATTGGCCTGATCGTCATATCGGGTTTTCCGTACCTGCTCACATGTGCGTTGTTGTCGATACCGCTTTTGATGGCTTGCGTATGCATGATCGTCATGGCCCGAGTGCTCTCTGCACAACGGCGATCGCTGACCGAACACGTGGCGGACATCAGTACCGGATCGGCGGATGATCCACCGTTGCCGAACAGCACCACGCAGTGACGGTATGGCGCTAGCACGCGCGGTTATGGACACGTAGCCGTTCCTCGGGCGCAATTCATTTGGGATTCAAACTTTTATTTTTTGGCACGTCGTTCGTCTTGCATACTTTACGGACGTGAAGTATAGTGAATTACGGAACCTGCCTGATCGTGCGGCTCTCGATGAGCGAACGCAAAAGCGCATGTCGGCGGGTAAAGCAAATTTTCGGCCTTGAGACGGCCGTCTGTTGACGCCGAACAGGCCAACGAAGGAGGAGACATGATTGAAGAACGCGACATCGTCGTAACGATGCGGGACGGAACCCGTCTTGCGGTAGACGTTTATCGACCGGATGCGGATGGCAAGTATCCCGTGCTGTACGCTTCAGCGCTGCACAACAAGGATCTCCAGGGTCCGGATATTGCGGATGTCTTGCCCCCACAGCCCGCCCATGCGCCGCTCTGGTTCGGGCCGATAGAAGCCGGGGACACTCGCCGCTTCATCGCCAATGGCTATGTACACGTTATTGCGCAACCGCGCGGCTCCGCAAAGTCGGAGGGCCACTACGGCGAGGAGAATACTGACCATTACGACATGATCGAATGGATCACGCAGCAGCCGTGGTCCGACGGCAAGGTCGGCATGGTGGGGATCTCGGGTTTTGCGGGTGAACAATGGCGTGCGGCGGCGCAGGGCCACCCCGCGCTCAAGGCAATTTTTCCGTACGACGCCTGTAGCGCATACGGCGGGATGTTCGGGTTTCGGGACTTCAATCCCGGTGGCGTCATTCACACGTTCCCGTACCTGCTTGACGTTTTCAGCACGGTGCATGAGCCGCGCGGTGTGCCGGGTACGTTACCTGAAGCGCAAGAGGAACTCTGGCGCGCGGCCATGCGCAATCCCGACTACAAGATGTACATCAATCTGTACAACATCCTGACGCAGAAGGGGCAGCGCACAGGGGTGATGTACCACATCATGACGAACCCGTGGGAGCCGGAGGGGACGGTCGAACGAGCCGAGGAAATTTTCAAGTCGATCAAGGTGCCGTTCTATACCGGCTCTGGCGCCTACGCTTACACGTACAAATTGCACTGGCTTGGCGCGCAGCATTACTTCAGCAATGTCAAACAGCCGCGCAAGCTGATCTTTACGGGCCCTGCGCATCTGGAGCGGCCATTCCATCAGTATCACGACGAGGTTATTCGCTGGTACGACTACTGGTTGAAGGGTATCGATACCGGCATCATGAACGAACCGCCGGTCCGTTACTGGGTGATGGGCGCCAACGAATGGCGAACGGGTAGTGACTGGCCTTTGCCGGAGACGCAATGGGCGAAGTACTACCTTTCAGGTTGGGAGCAGCTTTCCACAGACGCCCCTCGACCTTCAGCGGAGGTTGGCAACGCGCATCGGGAACCTGATGTCTTCACGCAAATGCCGCTCAAAAAGACGTCCAAGGTTGAACGCCTGCGTTACATGACTGAGCCGCTTGCGCAGGACGTACTGGTGGCGGGTCCCATTTCGCTGACGCTCTATGCTGAGATTGATCAGACGGATACGAACTGGATTGTCGTACTCAAGGACGTCGGTCCGGACGTATCGGTGGTTACTGCACGCGTCGGCGAACGGTCGGTGCCGGAGACGCTACCTGAGCGCGAACTTACCCGCGGCTGGCTGAAAGCGTCATACCGTGCAACGGATCCTGCCCGATCCACGCCTGCGGAGCCGTTCCACAAATTGACGAAAGAGTCGATCTCGCCTGTCACACCTGGCCAGATCGTCAAGTATGAAATCCAGGTGCTCGCAACGGCAAACCAGTTCAAGGCCGGCCATCGGATCTGTATCGAGATCTGCAGCATGGACGTGCCGACAGGAACGGGCGCGATGACCGATGTCGAATACATTCCGTATCACGTCACCAGCAGCAACACGGTCACTCACAAGGTTTACCGTGACGCGGATCGTCCTTCACATCTGCTTCTTCCGATCATTCCGTTGAATCAAGAGAACTCCTGAATTACGAAACATTCCCGAGCGTCACAGGCGCTCGGTGAATCTGACTGAATAGTGAGGTTAGGCGATGAAAAGCATACGTTTTGAGCGCGACGGGAAGGTCGGGAATATCGTTCTGGCGAATCCGCCGTACAACCGTCTCGATGCACGGTTTGCAGAGTGTCTCCGGCAGGCGGTTCATGAAGCCAGCGAAAGCGACATCCGGGTACTGGTCGTTCGGGCCGAAGGGCCCAACTTCAGTCTCGGTGGCGAGGTTCGCGAATGGCCGGGAAAGGACTTGAACTGGTTTCGCACCTTCGTCGCGGAAATCAACACTTCGTATCGCGCAATCGAAGCGCTCCGCGTCCCGACGGTAGCGGTGGTGCAGGGTCTGGCTTTCGGCGGCGGCTTTGAACTCGCGTTGAACTGTGACTTCATTGTGGCGTCAACCGACGCCGTGTTCCGATGCGTCGAGGTCACGACGGCGATGCTTCCCATTGCAGGAGCGCTGCAGCGGCTGGCCGAGCGAGTGGGGCGCAGCAACGCGTCCCGTTTCGCGATGCTGGGTGAGGCGATTCCCGGCAGCGTGGCCCGGGACCTCGGGATTGCAACGCACGTGGCTGAACCCGATGCGCTCGAACGTGTTGCTGCCGAGCTGATTACGCAGCTCTCCGACGGTCCGACGCTTTCGTACGCAGCGACGCGCACCCTGCTCAAGGTGTGGTCAAGCGGCGGCATCCCCGGTGCGGATGCCACCATGCTGGATGTGTGCATGGACCTGTACAACACTGCGGACGCCAAGCGAGGTTTTGCCAACACAGCCGAGGCGTTCGATCGTGATGAAGAACCGGGCGAGATGGTTTTTCACGGGAAATGAAGCGTTTTCGATGTCGGCCTTCGACAGGGGCCGACGGCATTGCAATCGCTAGATAACTCCGTTCAGCGGAATTTTTGACGGAAACGCGCAGTAACGATGGAGGATGGCTTCATGCACACTTTACCCGGTTCCCTTACGCTCGAAGCGCCTGCCGATGGCGTTGCCTACGTACGGGGTTCGACGGACGTTCCGTTGAGCGAGTCTACAGTCGGCCAGTTTCTGAGGGAAACAGCACGCAGATTTCCTGATCAGCAAGCTGTGGTATTGCGGGAGCAACTTGTACGGTGGACATGGAGCGAATTTGACGATCATGTCGATCAGCTTGCCGCAGGGCTTCTGTCGTTGGGAATAGGAAAAGGGGATCGCGTTGGCATCTGGTCTCCCAACCGGTTCGAATGGTTGCTCACGCAGTTCGCGACGGCGCGCATCGGTGCCGTGCTGGTCAACATCAATCCCGCCTATCGTGTGTCGGAACTCGAGTACGCGCTGCGGAAAGTGAAATGCAAGGCGCTCGTCACCGCCGAGAGTTTCAAAACGTCGAACTACATTTCGATGTTGCTCGACATTGCGCCTGAACTCGCGTCACAGCAGCCGGACGAGTTGAAGGTCGAACGTCTGCCGGACCTTCGCACGGTGATCTCCGTGGGTGACTGGCGCGTATCGGGCGTCATGTCGTTCCACACGGTCATGCAGCGCGGAGAGGGGATTCTTCGAGACGAAGGGCGTGAGGTAATCGACACCGTCGAGCAAACACTTTCTTCTCAGGACCCGATCAATATCCAGTTCACGAGCGGCACCACCGGCAGCCCCAAGGGTGCAACGCTGACGCACCGAAACATCATCAACAACGCACGCTTTGTTGGCATGGCAATGAAGCTGTCCGAAGCCGACTCACTGTGCATTCCTGTCCCGCTATACCACTGTTTCGGCATGGTGCTCGGCGTACTGGCGTGCGTGTCGGTTGGCGCTCAGATGGTCTTCCCGGGCGAAGGATTCGACGCCGGCGCGACTCTCGCAGCCGTCTCGGAAGAGCGTTGCACTGCACTTCACGGGGTGCCGACCATGTTTATCGCTGAACTGGGGCACGCGGACTTTGCATCGTTTGATCTGAGCAGTCTGCGGACCGGGATCATGGCTGGATCGCCTTGTCCGGTCGAGACAATGAATCAGGTTGTGACCAGGATGAATATGCGAGAGGTCACCATTGCGTATGGCATGACGGAGACCAGCCCCGTATCGTTTCAGAGCGGAACCACGGATCCGCTCGATAAGCGCACGACAACGGTCGGGCGGATTCAACCTCATCTCGAAGTCAAGATCGTTGATTTCGACGGTAAGACTGTATCGGTCGGCGAGACGGGAGAACTCTGTACACGAGGGTACTCGGTGATGCAGGGGTACTGGGAAGACGAGACAAAAACGCGCGAAAGCATCGTTGACGGATGGATGCATACGGGTGATCTCGCAACGATCGACGCCGACGGATATTGCAACATCGTCGGAAGGTTGAAGGACATGGTGATTCGAGGGGGAGAGAATATCTATCCCCGCGAAGTTGAGGAATACCTCTTCAGGCATCCAAAAATACAGAATGTGCAGGTGTTCGGCGTGCCGGATGAGAAGAACGGCGAGGAGTTGTGCGCCTGGATCGTGCTTCGAAAAGGCGAAGGTTCGACTGAGGAGGACATCAGAGACTTTTGCCGAGGACAGATCGCGCACTATAAGGTACCCAAATATATTCGCTTCGTGAGCGAACTGCCTATGACTGTTACGGGAAAAGTACAGAAGTTCGCCATGCGTGAGGAGATGATCCGCTATCTCAATCTGACCGAGCACAAGACCGCCTGACAGGTTAGCGAAAACCGGACAGGATCGTAAAAACAGAGACTCGTACACTCACCTTGAATTAGTTATCCGAACTACACGGAAACGGTGAGGCACGAAGGCATGACAATTGGAGGTGTCGAATGTATGAAATAACCACGGACGTACTCATCGTCGGAACGGGGCCTGCCGGCTCCGCCAGTGCCGCGCTGCTTTCGACGTACGGTATCGACAACATGGTCATCAACCAGTATCGCTGGCTGGCCAACACGCCGCGGGCGCACATCACGAACCTGCGCACCATGGAGGTCCTGCGCGACCTCGGCCAGCAGGTGGAGCAGGAGGCCTACCTGCACGCGACCGATCAGGATCTGATGGGTGGAACGGTTTTCTGCGAAAGCCTGACCGGTGAGGAGATTGGCCGGGTGCCCAGTTGGGGACTGCATCCGCTCTCAAGAGCGGAACGTCAATTGTCGAGTCCGACCAAGATGAACGATTTGCCGCAGACGTTCATGGAGCCGCTGCTTTTCAAAACGGCTTGCTCGCGAGGAACTGAAGCGCGGATGAGCACGGAATATCTGAGTCATACGCAAACTGACGAGGGTGTTCTCACGCGCTGCCGTGACCGATTGTCCGGGGAGGAGTTCACGGTCAAATCAAAGTACCTGATCGGCGCGGACGGCGGGAATTCCAAGGTCGCAAAGGACGCAGGTCTGCCTTTCGAAGGGCAGATGGGTGTGCGGGGATCGATGAACATCTGGTTCCGTGCGGACCTGTCTGAATTCGTCGCACACCGCCCGGCAGTGTTGTACCCAATCATGCAACCGGGTGCAGAAGTGGGCGGTATCGGGATGGGCCTGATCCGGATGGTTCGGCCGTGGCACGAGTGGTTGATCGTTTGGGGCTATGACATCAACGAACCGGTGCCGGTTGTGGACGAGGCAAAGGCCACCACGATCGCACGCCAACTCGTGGGTAAGCCGGATCTCGAGATCGAACTGTTGGGTGCGAATACCTGGACAGTGAACAACATGTACGCGACCCGCATGCAGGAAGGGAGAGTGTTCTGCATGGGCGATGCGACCCACCGGCACCCACCGTCCGGCGGGTTGGGCTCCAACACGTCGATTCAGGATGCGTTTAACCTCGCATGGAAGCTCGCGGAAGTCATCAAGGGGCGCGCGGGTGAAGCGCTTCTGGATACCTATTCGGCCGAGCGTGCGCCGATCGCCAAGCAGGTTGTAACCCGCGCGAACCAGTCGATTGCCGAATTTGCTCCGCTCTATAGCGCGCTTGGAATCGACAAATCGAACGACGGCGAGGTCTTGCAAGCGAATATGCATGCTCGAAGCGGGTCCACGGCGGCCGCCGAAAAACAGCGCGACGAAATCCGGGAAGCATTGGCGTTCAAGCGATATGAACTGGATGCCCAGGGCGTAGAGATGAATCAACGCTATCGCTCGAGCGCTGCGGTGACCGATGGGCAAACCGAACCGGAGTTCACGCGCGACCGTGAGCTCTATTACCAGGCGACGACATGGCCGGGTGCGCGTCTGCCTCATGCCTGGGTTTTCGACGCTCGTGGACGCCAACACTCCACGCTTGACCTCGCAGGACATGGGCGATTCGTGCTGTTCACCGGTCTGGGCGGCGAAGCATGGGTTGAGGCCGCCTCAAAAGTCGGTGAGGAGCTGGGGTTGAAGATTGACGTACACGTAATTGGTCCGCGGCAGGCCTATGCGGACCACACGGGCGACTGGGCTCGCGTGCGTGAAATCGGCGACAGTGGTTGCGTATTGACCCGCCCGGACCATCATGTTGCGTGGCGTAGCCTTACTTTGCCGAGTGATCCGGCAGCCGAACTTCGCCGGGCCTTGGGACAGGTGCTCTCGAAGTAAATACTAGAAGCGAGCGTCTCGCCTGGATTCGTGTGATTGCGGGTCGACGGCGGGACGCATGAACAATTCGTCGGGCACCGTTAGTCTTGCTCGCCGCAGGCATGTGGGCCCACTCGTGATGGAACCGTTTCTGCGGTGTCGCAATCGTGCCCCACGTCGCGAGGGTGGACCTTCGCCACGAAATGGAGTTTCAAATGAATCAGCAGGAACGTTGGAGGCAGGGCACGGATAGCGGTCTTCCAAAGCGCGTACACATTGTCGAAGTCGGGCCTAGAGACGGTTTGCAGGCGGAAAGCACGTTCATACCAACGGACACCAAGATTGAACTGGTCAATCGACTCGTTGGCGCCGGCGTACGAAGAATCGAAGCTGCGTCCTTCGTGTCGCCAAAATGGATTCCGCAAATGGCCGACGGTGCGCAAGTCATGGCTGGGATCGATCGCGCAGCGGGGGTCTCGTACGCAGCGCTGACACCCAACATGAGAGGGCTCGAGGCCGCGATTGAGAGCAAGGTCGACGAGGTCGTCATTTTCGGTGCCGCGAGCGAAGCATTTTCCATTCGCAACATCAATTGTTCTGTAGCGGAATCGCTCGAACGCTTTGCGCCGGTCGCGCGGATGGCGAAAGAAACGGGATTGCAATTGCGCGCCAGCATTTCATGCTCCTTCGGATGTCCGTACCAGGGGCCGGTGAGCGTTGATGCCGTCGTCGATATGGTCAGGCGCTTTCGCGATCTGGGGTGTGACGAAATCGATATTGCCGACACCATTGGGGTGGGCACGGCGCACCAGGTTCAGCGAGTGGTTGAGGCCGCTTCCAGGGAGTTTCCGTTGGCAAGTCTCGCTGGCCACTTTCACGATACCTATGGGCAGGCATTGGCAAATATCTTCGGTGCCCTTCAGGTCGGAATGACAACGTTCCACGCGTCCGTTGGTGGACTGGGCGGTTGCCCCTATGCCAAAGGCGCAACCGGTAATGTTGCTACGGAAGATCTGCTCTACCTTCTAGATGGCCTCGGGATCGAAACAGGCATTGACTTGGACGCCGTCGTTTCGATTGGCGATTGGGTGAGTCAGCAAATGGGCCGGGAGAATGGTGCGCGCGCGGGTAAGGCACTGATGGCGCGCAAGGCGCTCAATTGATGTTGTTGTGTCGACGGAGATCGCCCGTTTAGAGCGGGCGTCGGCGCAAATACCGCGTTGCGGGATGCGGCCCCCCTAGCGTGACGCAAATGCTCCAAACACGAGCTGCTCCACGGTGCGCCAATATTCTTCGGCCAGCGCCGGATCGGACGGTGATAGATCACTGGTCGCCGAAAATTCCGGACCGAAGCTCGAGAGGGTCGACGTCAGACTAATCAACATATAGTGGAAAACAATAGGCTCGACGTTGGGTAGTGCGTGTTCCTCCTGAGCGGCGCGGATTTGCGGAAGCAACCAGCCGATCAGCGGTTTCAGGAAAGCATCGGCGAGCCATTGCAGCCGCGAGCTGGAACCTAGCGATTCCTGAAGTATGAAGCGGTGAAACTCGGGAAACGCGACAGTGAATCGAAATAGCGCCCTATATGCCAGCTTGAGCCGATCGACCGCGCTAGCCGGACCGAGGCTGGACAGACTTGCATCGCGTTCTTGCCGGACACGTTCGAATACATATTCGGCTACCGCCTGCCACAGAATCTCTTTGGAACGAAAGTGGTAGGTAACGAGCGGATGTTGCATTCCAATCCGCTCTGCAATGCTACGAATACTCGCGACCTCGAAACCCTTTGATGAAAATTCAGTAAGGGCCGCATTTAAGATGGCCGCACGCGTTTCCTGCGCGCGAAGCTGTTCAGTACGCTTCAGTTCAACCGGGCGACGTGCCCGGATATCTCTTGCCTCAGAAAGTGTGTGTGACGGCATGTGCGAATACCTTGCGACACGTTGAAATGAATAATGAGTGTCTGGATCATTGGTCCGGACGAAACTCGCTCTACAAGCCATCAATCGGTGCGCTACCGTCGAATGCGCGCTGCAGTAAAGCGCGAATTGCTCCGCGTTCTAGCGAGCGGGGATTCCAGTAGGCGTTGTTGCAGGCAATGTCGGCCGCCTGGTCGAGTTGTTCTTCGAGCATACCGATCTCCTTCAGCGCAACGGGCGCACCGTTTGCGCGCGCGAGTTCGTACAGACCTTGTGCAGCGCTGTCGTGCCCGAGCGCCCGCGCAATCCGTCTCATCGCATCAGGCACAGCGCCTGCGTTGTACGCCAGGGCGTGCGGCAGCACAATGGTATGGGTGGGTGCGTGCGGCAGATTGAAACTGCCGCCGAGCGTATGGCATAGCTTGTGATGCAACGCCATGCCGACGCTTCCGAGCACGGCGCCGCAAAGCCAGGCACCATAAAGCGCATCGGCGCGTGCGGATGGGTCGTTCGGCTGGGCGACGATTTTGGGTAAGCTGCGCGCGAGCGCCGCGATGCCTTCTTCGGCCATGAGGCTGGTAAGAGGATTGGCATCGCGTGAATACAGACCTTCTGCCGCGTGTGCGATTGCGTTGATGCCGCTGGTCACGGACATGCTTACCGGCAAAGTCAGGGTCAGGTCCGGATCGTAGACCACCGTTTTGGGTAATACGCGCAGATCCGTGCCCGTCCGTTTCAGGCCCGATTCGGTCAACCCGAATATGGGCGTCATTTCACTGCCGGCGTAGGTGGTTGGCACGGCGAGAATGGGCAGACCTGTCTCGAGAGCAAGACCCTTCGCGAGGCCGATTGCGGAGCCGCCGCCCACGGCGATGAGGCAGTCGGCATCCAGCGACGCGGCAACCGTGCGTACTTCCGTGACCAGTTCGACCGGCACGTGCATGGCAGCTCGATCAAAGACACCCGCTGCGAGCACACCCAACTGATCGGCAACTGATACACCCAATGTGCGTTGTTCGTGACTACACAGAACCAGAGCGCGGCGTACTTGCAGCGTGTGCAATTCACGTTCGATGTGGGTGCGTGAGCCGCACCCGAAGACGACACGCGTGCCGCGCCCGTTATAGACGAATTCAGATGGTGACATGGCGGGTTCCGGCGAGAATGTGCCCGTTCATGACCCGTGTACCGCAGGGTTGAGAACGAAGTCGTAATCGAGCGTATAAAACGGGGTGTCCATCGCCGTGCCGTCCGGCGCGATACCCGGCGAGTGCTCGACCCAGTCGACGATCAACGTTGAGCGCACGCCGAATACGGCGTCCGAATCGAGATACTTGTCCCCGTTGCGGAACACGTGCGTAATCAACGGCTCGTACCCTGGCGCCGTGATCCAGAAGTGCAGGTGGGCTGGCCGCCACGGATGGCGTCCGAGCGCATCTAGCATTCGACCAACCGGCCCGTCGTGCGGAATGGGATAGGCCTCGGCGAGAATCGAGCGGAAATGAAAGAGCCCGTCGGGCAGCGTCTGCAAGCGACCACGTGCTTGAAACTCCACGTTTGGATCCTGCGAGTCTCCGTACTGCACGTCGTAGTACCCGTCTTCATCGGATTGCCAGACCTCGATCGCTGCCCCGGCGACAGGTTCTCCCGAAAGACCCCGAACGCTGCCGGCAACAAAGCAGGGAAGACCCGCTGCGCCGTTGGAGATATCGTCACCGTTCCTGTACTCGGGAGCACCGGCAACAAAGAAGGGACCAAGAACGGTTGCTTCCGTGCATTCGACCGGCTTGCGGTTGTTCTGCGTTGTAACCAGCATCGACAAGCCGAGCGTGTCGGACAGAAGTACGAACTCCTGGCGTTTTTCATCCGTGATATGGCCAACCTCGGTGAGGAAGTTGATGGCGTATGCCCATTCACTTTCGGTCAACTTCACGTCTCTTGCGAACGAATGCAAATGCTGGACAAGGCTGGTCATTACGGTGCGCAGCCTGTCGTTGTTACAGCCGGCCATTGCCGCGAGCACCGCCTGGGTGATGGTGTCTTCGTTGATATTACGCATCGTTTTTCCTTGAACTCCGCGTTCGCAATACAGTTAGCGCGCAAGCAACCGGGCAGCATTGTCTCCGTACACCTTGTCCATCTCAATGCCGGGAATGTGGATATTATCGAGAACTTTCCCGAACTGCCGGATTGCGCTTACCGGTGCGAACGGGAAGTCCGTCCCGAAGAGAATGTGATCGGGGTCTGCCACTTGTGCCAGCGCACTGAGGGGCGCGTTGCCGGCGGAAAGTGCCGTGTCGAAGTAGAAGGATCGGACCGCCGCCAACGTGTCGCCCACGCGCTCGGCCACCGCGGGCATCATGGAAATTGACAGGGCGATGCGAGGGACGAGAAACGGCAGCGTCCCCCCGGCATGCGAAAGGATAAACCGGATGTTCCTGAAGCGGCTCATCGCCCCTGAAATGATCAGGCTGGTGGCTGTACGTGTCGTCTCGAAGGGAAACTCGAGCACGGACGCAGGAGCGACCGACGGCACATCGTGAGGCGGCTGGTTGGGGTGAACGAAAACCACCGTCCCGCGCCGGTTCAATTCTTCCCACAGCGGCGTGAAATGCTCGTCCCCCAGATACCGTCCGTCGTAGTTCGTAAAGACAATGAAACCATCAACCTTCAACACGTCAAGACAATAGCTGACTTCCTTCAGAGAGGCGTCGATGTCGGGCAGCGGCAAGCTCGCGAAGGAACCGAACCGTCCAGGATGCCGGGTTCTGAGTTCCGCAGCGTGGTCGTTGCATTTTCTCAGCAGCGTGGCTGCATCCGGAAGTGTCGGGCCGGATGAGATCGACAGGATGCCCTCGTCGATTCCGTTTTCATCCATCATCGCGAGGGCTGCCTCGACGGACCAGGTTGGGGCCACGCCGCCCGGCATCGCCGCATTCAGCAAGTCCAGCCCAACCGCGTCCACGTAGAGCTTCGGCAGGAAATGTTGGTGCGTGTCAATTTTTCGCTTCGGCATGGCCGTTGTCTCCTATGAAGAATTCTTTAGCATCGGGCGGGGGCATTCCCTCCTCGGCGTAGATCCATCTTATACGTTATTTTTTACGTTTGCAAAGTTTAGTGAGCGATGCAATCGCCGACGTGTTTCCGGTTGGATTGATGCGATGTCACATGCGCCGGTGCGGATTGAAGGGTGTCTTAACGTTTCATCAAGTGCAATGATGCTTTGCAATTCAGGAGATGCACGCGTGAAGGTATGCGACCATACTATGGACCCACGAATCAACCCATTGCGGGTTTCGTTGGGCCGATGTCGGCTCGATTCATGATTCCTGACGCCAGCGTGGAGGCGTCAAACTGCAGCACCTATGGTGGATAACCCACGCCAGTACGGGCAGGTTTCAGGCTGACCCATATCGATCAGGAAGTCGAAATGATAAAGAAGGCAACGTGCAGACGATCGGTTCCGCTGGCGCGACCTGTGCACTGCACAGTCACCGCTGCGTGCCGACCATGATTGAACCCGCTGTTTCGTTTTCTGTCTCGCGCCAGAGACCAGACAGTTAAACGCCCGTGCTATCCCACCGCGGGGCAAGACCGGGCGGATCGACAATTCGGCTGTTTGTCGTCGCCAATGCGTGGATTGCGGCCATGTCCGCGTCATCTAACTCGAAGTCGAATACCGCCAGGTTTTGTGCCAGCCGATCGATCCGCGTGGTTCTCGAAAGCGCCACAACGCCGCGTTGTTGAACAAGCCACCGCAAGACGATCTGGGCGATGGTTTTGTCATGGCGAGCGGCGATCTCCTTGAGAGTTGGGTCCGAGAACACGCGGCCAACCGCCATGCCGCAATATCCTGTCACGGCAAGCCCAGCCTCGCGTGTGCTTTTGATGAGCAAGGACTGGTTCAGATACGGATGGTATTCGAACTGATTCGTGACCAATGGAGCCGCCGAGAGCCGGATCGCTTCGGTCATCTGTGCGCGGTTGAAGTTGCTGACGCCTATGTGCCGGACCTTGCCGGCACGCACGACCTCATTGAGCTCCCCAATCTGTTCGGCGAGAGGCACATCCGATCCCCCTGGCCAGTGCAGCAGGAGCAGGTCGATGTAGTCCGTCTTGAGCTTGCGCAGGCTTTCGTTGACGGACGCATCGAAGTGTCTTGCTGAGTAGTTGCTCACCCAGACCTTGGTCGTCAGAAATATTTCGCTTCTTGGGATGCCGGATGCGGCGACGCAGTCGCCGATTTCTGCCTCGTTACGGTAGATTTGCCCGGTGTCGATATGACGGAAGCCGGCACGAAGGGCTTCAGGAATCATTCGATAGATGTCGTCGCCAGTCATCCCGTAGGTGCCAAAGCCTATGGCCGGAATGGCCGCGTTACCGGCATGGACGTTCTGCATGCTATTCCTCATAGACTAAGTGCCGGGCGGCGGCCGTGAAAGAAGCCGCCGCTCGGCGTGTGATCTCGTCAAAGGAAAGGTACGCGATTGCATGCCCGGAAAGAAGCCTATACATTTCGATGCAACCTATCGTCAGAGACGATACACATCCGGCAGGATTCCTTCGACCAATTGCACATGTTTGTGGGAGTCAGCCTGAGGCTGCACTGCCAAACGAACGTACCACCAGTCGAGGTTAGCGTTGCACTGCTAAAAGTTGTGCTGAATACCAACCGAGATGCCGGTCGTGGACCGACCGGATGCCACGCCTGCGGCCGCGAGCGAAGCGAAGCCATTGGCGCCTGACGCGTGTTGGTAGGTCACCTGCTGGTAGACAGTAGTTCTTTTCGACAGGATGTAAGCATTCGAGACGGTAATGGTCTTCCAGTTTCCGCCGTCGAGATTTTCCACCCATCCGCCAATCGAGAGGACATCATCGGGCACGATGGTCCAGTTCGCACCGGCGTCAACGGTGTTGGCGTTACCCCGGCCAGTCGCCAACGTGATGCGCGATTGCGTAAACGTGGCGTGTAGAAGCACATTTTTCAACTGATACGACGCGCCGAGCCCCCAATTGACGAGCTTGTTGGCGACAACGCCTTCGGCCTGCGGAAGTGACGTTCCAAAGAACGACGGCAGGCCGATAAAACTGGAAAGCTCCAGAAAGCGGTTGTTCTCGTTCGCGTACGTGGCTGCCAGACTCAGCGGCCCTCCCTTGTACTGGACAAAGAAAGAGTAGTTCCTGCTTTCGCTGAAATTGCCGGCCACATTGCCAAATGCAAATTCCGCCCCCGAGGAGAACCCGCCAAGGGTCGGGCTCACATATTTCACCGCATTGTTGAACTGGAAAAAGTTGGCAATTTCATCCAGATTGCCTTGGTGAAGCGTGAGAATGTTGCCGAGGAGGAAGGGCGTTTGATAGTTGGACAGAATGTCATACATGAAGCTCGGCTGGTGACCGAGCGTCAACGTGCCATAGCTGTCCGATTGCAGTCCGACATACGACTTTCTGTTGAATAAGGTTCCAGGAACAAGTGCCCGGCCATTGTTCAGTAGGTACTCGTTCTGAAGATCGAAGATGGTGCGTATCCCGCCGCCGAGATCCTCAACTCCCTTCAAGCCGAAAATGTCGGGTGCGTGCGTGTTTCCCTCCTGGACAAGGGCGTGTCCTCTGACGTTGCTGATGTACTGCACTGCAGTGTCCGCAATCCCATATAAGGTAACGCTGGATTGCGCGTTGGCGGCACTGGTCACAGAAAGTGCGACGAGCGCGCCTGCCATCGTCCGTCCAAAAATTGCCATGCCTTGTCTCCGAACCGGTTGTTACTTTTCTGAAGAAAGTTATTTGAATAAAGGGGAGCGTATGAAATCTGTACTACTGATGAAATGAGGGGCTAAAGAGTCAAGCGTTTTGTTCCGACTGCTCGCTTGCCTCTGATCGCCCTAACTTGCTGGTGTTGCGTTCAACAATAATGAATGACATAATCTATGTTGAACACTATAGGGGCCGCCCCCTTGACGTGTCAACATGACGGCCGTCCGTGGAAACCCGGGGCGGCGATTTTTTATCACTTCCATACGGTTGAAAAATGACCAATGTGACTGCGAGGCGCGGCATTCAGTCTGTCGAGATTGCGTTCCGAATCCTTTCGGCGTTGCAGACGAGTGAGCGAGCACTCCCTCTGAAGGAAATTGCTGCGCTGTCCGAACTGTCGCCGAGCGCGACGAGCAACTACATGATTAGTCTGGTGCGGACCGGGCTTGCGTCGCCGGATGAAAAACCGGGGTGCTACAAGCTTGGGCCGGCGTCGCTTGCTTTGGGGATGAGCGCGATCAATCAACTGGACGGATTCGATATCGTGCGTCGTGAGGTGGTCGCTTTGCGGGAAGCAACACTGAGTGGCGCGGCCGTCACCGCATGGACCGAAGATGGGCCGGTTAGTCTCTTCAAGCAGGAGGGGCAGACGCGAAGTATTCTCGAGCTGAGAACAGGCCTGATTCCGCTGGTTACGACTGCTGCGGGAAAGCTGTTCATTGCCTGCCTTCAGCCTGCACGTACCGACGATCTCATCAGCCGCGAACTGTCTGCGGGACAGGAATGGACTCCGGCTTCCTTGCGGGAAGAAGCGATCGCTGAATTGCGCAACTGTGGCTTCACAACGGTTCATCGCGGGGATATGGGTTACGTGTCTGTCGCGGCCCCTATCTGGGACAGGGACGGCGATCTCCGATTTGCCATCAGTCTCATCGGATCGCCTGCAACACTGAACACGAACGTTGACGGTAAAGAGATAAAGGCGCTACTCGATAGCGCGGTTCGAGCTACGGCTGCACTGGGCGGCAAGGTCCCCAGAAAAATTGGGTAGTAGCCGGGCGCTCAATACCGATGCGCGTCATCTGTTTCGGCGGACGATTGCCACGGACGTGCTAGCACGAGGGCCGCGGCTTGCTCATCGCAGTCATCCTTCCGTCAGTCTGTCCCGACTTGCGCAGCGGCCAACACGATGGAATTGAACGCTTCCGGCGCTTCAAGCTTCGGCATGTGGCCAATCCCATTGAGCACGTGGAGTGTCGAACCATGAGCAGCCTTGTGAATCGGCTGCGAATGGTCGTCAATCGGAGCGACGCGGTCCAGGTTGCCGACAATGACGGAGATCGGCGCTGCGATCGAAGGAACGACGGATGGTGTATACGCAGAGAAGAGCATGTCTACGGCGTGTTCCCAGCCTGTAGGGGTCACCGCGTCTCTTAGCCGGGATACGACCGCGCGAACCAGGGGGCCGGCGTTCGGAGCGATCAGAGCATTGACCACGGCGGCGCGTGCCTCGATCGATTGTGCCGCTGCGCTTCGCATCAGAACTTCTCGTGCCGCGTCGCGCTCCTCACCGGATAGATGTCCTCGTGCAACATTGGGCGCGCTCAATACAAGGGCGCGCGTAGCCGACGGATACCGCGCCGCAAACGTTGCGGCGATAACGCTACCCCATGAACTGCCTACGACGGTTGCACGCGATATGCCGAGCGCAGACAGTAGGGCCATGAGTACATCGGCGTAATCCGTGGCGGCCGGCGTGCTGATCGCAAAGGGGCTGCTTTGTCCGTAGCCGGGAGCGTCCCAGGCAATCACCCGATGGTTCCTGCTAAGTGCGGCGAGCTGCGCGCGGTATCCCGCCGAACTCGAGCCAATACCATGCAGCAGCACGATGGCGGGCGCGCGCTCGTCACCGGCAGTGCGATACGTGATGACCCGTTTGTCGCCGAGTGTGGGGAGATTCACTAGTGCCTGTTCGACGGCGGGCAACGAGGATTCAAGTAGATGGCTTTCTGTTTCAGTCATGATTGAAGTCTGGCCGATATATCAGTCGCTTTAACTTAGGCAAATGCCAATTCACGCATCTCTCAATCCAGCGGAGATCTCATGCGCGGCGGCCCTGAGAGCTTCTGCACAAGGACCATTGGCCGCGGCATCGAAATGCTCGGCTGGGCCTATCGCCGTCAGTGCCAGCACGGCCATTCCGCTCGGGGAAAGAATGGGCACGCTGATGGCGTTGGCGAGCACGCGGTCGTCATAAAACGGGGCGGGGCGTCTCGTCGCGACATGCGAGGCCCTGACGGATTCAAGTACGCTTGCGAGCGATTCCGCCGTGGGGAGCACTTCGCCAGACGCTTGTCGTGCGTTGTCACGCAGTTCCGCTGTCACAAATCGATCGACGGCTTCGTGCGGAAGGAACGCCGCCAGCGCCAGGCCCGAAGCGGAAGACGTTACCGGCAGCACGAGCCCAAGCGGCAGATCGGCGGCCACAGGCGTGGTTGCGGCTTGCCATGCGATCACCGTGGGACCGTGATTGCCCCACGCTGCCAGCGCAAGTGTCTTGTCCAGCGTATGCGCGAGCCGCAACATGGCGCGGCTGGCCAGCCGGACTGCATGTGGCTGCGATTTCATCGTGCCCGCCGTTCCGATCGGCGCGCGGCCGAGGTCGTGCGGGTCGGCAACCAGATATTGTCCACCGCCGAATACCAGCGGGCGCCGCGTGCTCTGGCGTATGCATTCCACCGACCCGACAAAAATCACGTGGTCGCCGCCCGGAAAGCGGGAGACCACCTTGCACTCCAACCATGCGCTGCAATCGCGCAGTAGCGGCAGTCCGTCGACCCCCAGGTCATAGTCGACGCCGGCGAATTTGTCCGGCGACCGGGTCGCAAAGTGATTGGCGAGGTCGTACTGGTGTTCAGCCAGGATGTTGATGGTGAAGCGCCCGGCGTCCCTGAACGCGGTATGGCTTCCCGCAGAGGTCGCCTGGCTCCACAGGACGAGAGGCGGATCCAGCGAGACCGAGGAAAACGAATTGGCGGTGAGGCCGTGCATTTTCCCCTCGCCATCGAGCGTGGTGACCACGGTGACGCCGGTTACGAAGGACCCGAGCACGTCTCTCAACTGACGCTTCTCGAACGTCCTGATGGCAGGACGCGCCTCGTCTAACGCAGTGCTTCCGGTCATGACAGAACCCTTTGCGACTCGCTGAACGCCGGCATGATGGACTCGTGAAACAGGCCGATAGAGGTCTTCGCTTCGGAGACGGACATGTCCCCGAACATGAACGTTCCGATGAGGTAGTTGAATGCCCCTTCGTGCGCCTGCTCCAGCAGCTTTTCACGCACGGTTTCCGGCCGGCCCACTACGGCCAGGCCCGATTCCACGAGCGGCTCGATCGTCGGCGGAAGCTTCTGGTTGACCGGTTCCGTCCCGTGCTTCTTCCAGAGCTTGAAAAAGTTCGGATGGAACACCGACCATGCCCGCGAGGCAATTTTCATCGCCTCCTGGTCCGTTTCCGCGACAACGATGTAGCGATTCACGCCGATGAGCGGCTCAGCGGCGGACGGATGCCGCTTGGCGAATTCTTCGCGATATCGATCGGTGATGGCTCTGACTCGCTGGACCGGGCCGCCGCACACGATGTTCATCTTCTCCTGGGCCGGCCATACCGTCGACTCCGGCGATGCCAGCGCGTACCAGGTCGGAGGGGGCGTCTGCAGCGGCTTGAGTTCGATCGGCATGTCGTTGAATTGCCAGAACGTCCCCTTATAGTCGAGCGTATCCGAACTCAAATACCGCTTGATGATTTCATACGACTCGACGTATCTGGCCTGAGCCGTGGCCGCGTCGATACCGAGTGCCTCGATTTCGTGGGGTGAGGCGCCGCGGCCCACGCCATACTCCAGGCGGCCGCCGCTCAGATTGTCGAGCATGCAAATTTCTTCGGCGAGACGGACCGGGTGGTGGATCGGGAGAATGTAGACGAGCGGCGACAGGCGCAGTTTCTTGGTGCGCTGTGCAGCAGCGGCAAGAAACACGCTTTGCGACGGGCAAGCGCTCAGCGTGGTCGCATGGTGTTCCGACATATGATAGGCATGGAAACCGAGCCTGTCGTAAAGCTCGATAATTTGCATCCTGTCTTCGTACTGCTTATGAATAGGCAGTCCATTGCGATCGTTCTGGTCGAATATACCGAATTTCATGGCTTTTCCAGTAAGTGCGAAATGTGTGATCTTCTGACTTAATGTGTCGAAGATTTGCTGAATACCTGGAAGATGTTTTCTTCCGGATCCTGGTAGGTGGTAACGACGCCGTGTGTGCCCATGTCGCGCTGCGCGAGCTGCTGGCCGCCCGCGGACAGGATTTTCTGCCGGACCTCGTCCTGGGCCTCACCGGCGATCTGGAAGACGGGGACGGCCCCGACGGCTCCTTCTGCCGCTTCCTCGGCCGAACTGAGTGCAAATGCGCTGCGCTGCAGACGAAATTGAGTCCACTTGTTCTCGTCGCGAAACTGGACAGGCATCCCCAGCGCCGATGCATAGAAATCTTCCAGCCTGGCCATATCCTTCGCGACGAAATAGATGGTTTGTACGTCAACTTCTGCCATGGCGGCACTCCGGTAAATGGTTATAGCGGGATTGATCTGACCCGATGTGACCTCGATGCCGAGGCGCGTCACGCTGTGTGCTGTTCTTTCAGTCCAAGTTCGTCGCTCATGATTTGCCGGATTACGTACTTCTGGATTTTTCCCGTCACGGTGGTCGGAAACGAGTCGACCAAGCGGATGTATTTGGGAACCTTGTAATGCGCTATCCGGCCCTTGCAAAAGTCGCGGACTGCCTCGTCGTCGAGAACCGACTCCGGCCTGACGACGATCCATGCGCAGAGTTCTTCGCCGAAATGCTGGTCCGGTACGCCGACCACCTGCACGTCGAGCACGCCTGGGCAGGAATACAGAAACTCTTCGATCTCGCGGGGATACAGGTTTTCACCGCCGCGGATGACCATATCCTTGATGCGGCCGACGATGTTGACGTAGCCGTCCGGATCCATCGTGGCGAGATCGCCCGAATGCATCCAGCCTTCGGCGTCGATTGCGTCGCGCGTCCGGTCGGGCTGGTTCCAGTAGCCAAGCATGACCGAGTAGCCGCGGGTGCAAAGCTCGCCGGTGTGGCCGCGCTCCGCGGTCTGGCCGGTGAGCGGGTCGACAATCTTTACGTCGAGGTGAGGCAACACCTGGCCGACCGTGGATACCCGCCGCTCGACTGGCGTATCCGTCATGCTTTGGCAGCTCACGGGACTCGTTTCCGTCATGCCGTATGCGATCGTGATCTCGGGCAGATGCATTTCGCCGACAACCCGCTTCATGATCTCGATAGGGCAAGGAGAACCGGCCATGATGCCGGTGCGCAGGCTGCTCATATCGAACTCCGCAAAGCGCGGGTGATTGAGTGCCGCGATGAACATGGTCGGCACGCCGTACAGCGCTGTGCATTTTTCTGCCTGAACGGTCTCCAGAACGGCTTCGGCGTCGAAGCGTTCGGCGGGGTAGACGATCGTCGAGCCATGGGTCAGGCAAGCCAGATTACCCATCACCATGCCGAAGCAGTGGTACATCGGAACCGGGACGCAGACTCGATCCGCGTGGGTGAGCTTCATGCACTCGCCCACGAAGAAACCGTTGTTCAGGATGTTGCGATGACTCAGCGTAGCGGCCTTGGGAAGTCCCGTCGTCCCGCTGGTGAACTGGATGTTGACGGCGTCGTCCGGGCGCACGGTGCGGCGTACGTCCTGAAGCTTTGCGCTGTTTGCATTGCCGGAGCGGAGCAGGTCGGAGAAGCGTTGCGCGCCGGCTTCGTCCGGGCAGTCCGGGTCGTCTATCCACCAGATCGTCTCAAGGCTCGGCAGCCGGGCTTTTCCCAGCTCCCGCAACATGTTCAAGTACTCGCTCGACCGGTACCGGACCATCGTGACGATGGCCTTGCACCCCACGAGGTTGAGCGCATGCTCCAGCTCCGAGGTCCGATATGCCGGGTTGATGTTGACGAGTATCAACCCGGCCTTTGCCGTGGCCAACTGCAGCAGCAGCCAGGCGAGGTTCGTGTGGGACCAGATTCCGATCCGGTCGCCCGGCTTGAGTCCTGCCTCGAGAAGCGCGGCCGCAAGCCGGTCCGACTTTTCGCGAAGTTCGCCGTAGCTTAGCTGGATCCCTTCATGCCGGCTGACTGCCGCGACGTGCTCGCCCATCTTGCTAGCGATCTCATCGAATGAATCACCAATGGTTTTGTCGATCAGCTCCGGGAAACGTGCTCCGCGCTGATATGAAAGTGTGTTCATCGGTATCTTCCGTGCAATGCGCCTGACTGACGGCTCATTTGCCGACAAATACCACCGGAGCCGGTTCTTCGCCTCGAGCGAAGGCTTCTGCGCGTGCAGTTCGTCCTTTCCTGGCGTCTTCCGTCATGTGCAGCCCCATGGTGAGGTCCAGGATCAGCGAGTCCGCACCGGGCACACCGCCGCCTGCCCATGCCTTGAGGAGGGCGCGAATGGCGCCATACGAGCGCGTAGGGCCGTTCGCAAGTTTGATGGCGAGATCGTCGGCAACATTCTCGACCTCATCTTCGCCGACGACGAAGGCGGCAACGCCGAGCCGACCGGCGGTCGCGCCGGACATGGGTTCGCTCAGCATTGCGTAGCGCGCTGCAAATGCACGACCGGCTCTTTCCGCCAGGCGCTGCACGCCGCCCGCGACAGGCGCCGAGCCAACGGATGCTTCAATGCAGCGGAAGGTGGCGTTCTCCGCTGCGACGATGAAGTCGCAAGCGAGAGCCAGTTCGAATGCGCCACCGAATGCCGCGCCGCGCACGGCGGCAATCGTCGGGATCTGGAGGGATTCGATTGACCGATAGGTATGGTGAATCTGCGATATGAACGTCCGCCAGTCATCGAAATCTTTGTCGATGAAATCGAGGACGTCGCCGCCTTTGCTGAAATCGGGGCCTTGTGCGCGGATCAGGAGCGACCGGATATCGGCCTTGCTGGCTTCCCGAACGGCCCTCTCAAGGCAGTCAGCGAAATCAGCCGCGATGAGATTCGAGGGAGGATTGGCCAATACGATATGGCCTACGTTCTGACGACGTTCAAAGTAGATGCTTTCCATTGAAAGGAATCCTTAATAAATGATGGCGATCGTAAAAAGCTCGATGTCTCCTGCCAGGCACTGCACTGCATATATTCAACAATAGTGAATGCGTGCAGCATTGTTGTATATTAGGATGCTGGCGGAGACGTGTCAACCATTCGCTGATGACGTTCTGCCGCGCGCAATGGTGCTTTGCCATTCAGGACACTGGCGGGCGACCGTTGTGGAGATAGGATTCCAGACGGGTCAAACCACAAACCATCGGCAATTTCAGTGGCTAGCGATTTGACCTGCGCTTCGCATGGCTTGGCCGAAAAAGTTCGGCATAAGCGACATTGGAGAATGTAATGAAGGCGATTGGCTATAAAGCAAAGGGTGGCGTCGAGGTTTTGACCGAGCTCGAACTCCCGATGCCGGAACCGGGCCCACGCGATTTGCGGGTCGCCGTGAAGGCCGTGTCGGTGAATCCTGTCGATGTGAAGCGCCGTCGCTGGGAAGATCCTTCGGAGAGTCCGCTGCCCAGAGTGTTGGGCTACGACGCGGCAGGCGTGATCGTTGCGGTGGGAAGCGAGGTCACGCTCTTTAGCCCTGGCGATGAGGTCTTCTATGCGGGCGCGATGGATCGCCCCGGGACCAACTCGGAGTTTCACCTCGTCGACGAGCGGATCGTCGGGCCCAAGCCCACCTCATTGTCGTTCGCCGAGGCGGCGGCCTTGCCGCTCACTTCGATAACTGCATGGGAAATGCTCTTCGACCGCATGAAGGTGCCGCGTGGCTTGCGCGCACCTGGCGGCACGCTGCTCGTTCTGAACGGAGCAGGGGGCGTTGGCTCCATGTTGATCCAACTGGCGAACCGCCTCACGGGCCTCACTGTCATCGCCACTGCGTCCCGGCCCGAAACTGTCGAGTGGGTGAAGAAGCTCGGTGCGAAGCACGTTGCCGACCACAGCAAGCCTATCGACGAAGCGCTGCACGCAATCGGCTTCGATGGCGTGGACTATATCGGGGCGATTACTTCCATGCCCGGTAGCGCCCCCAGTCTCGCCCGTGCGTTGAATCCCCAAGGCCATATCACGCTGATCGACAACTTCGACGACAGCATTGCGCCGTTCAAGCCGAAGAGCATCACGGTTTCGTGGGAGATGATGTTTACCCGGTCGCTGTTCCAGACAGCGGACATGGATGCCCAGCACCGCTTGCTGAAAGAAGTGTCGGAGATGGTTGACGCCGGCCTGCTGCAGACGACACTCACGCACGTGGAAGGGCCCTTGACTGCAGCGAATCTTCGCCGTGCCCACGAACGGATCGAAACAGGAAAGGCTATCGGGAAGACCGTGCTGGAAGGCTTCCAGTAATGATTGTCGAGTGTCGTTTTCGCGTGGCGTGGTCAGCGCCGCGTCATGATTCCGGCTTTAACCACCACGGTTTTGCAGGGTGTTAACCACACTTGACATTATATTTTCCAATCGTATAGTAATGCGGCGAGGCGTGCGTAGAGCGACATGGCGTACGAGGTGATGCTTCCCGGGTCGATCACGCGTGATTCGCAAAAATGCTTTGTTAGAAGAACCGCTGCAACAGTCGTCGATGCCGGTTCGGCTGCTGACACAAAGGATGGCTAAACGATGTGGAAAGCATTGGTGGATGAATTTGCTCAGCAAGACGAACGTGAACCCGACTCATTGCGAGTTGGGCGGTCCGCGATCCGTCGAAAGAACAGCAGACTTCCGCAGGCTGCAACGGACGATCTCCGGAACACCATTCTTGAAGCCGCAGTAGCGCTTTTCTATCGCGAGCCGGTCGAGTCGTTGAATCTCGATCGGCTTGCCGATCAAACGGGGCTCGGTAAGCGGCACATCTATCGGATTTTCGGGTCACGTAAGGCGTTTCTACAAGCTTATGCCGACCTGCTTTGTGATCGTGAGCGTGCCCAATGGCGGGAAGCCGGACATCGGTCCGGCGAGGAGCCCGTCCAACACTTGCTCGAACTCTTTATCGATGTCGCCGTCGAACTGGCTTCCGGTAGTCGTCAGCCAGGGCAGCCTCAATTGCCGGCGGTACAGTTCGTCGACAAGGATCATCCTGTCAGGCTATCGCGTGCGAAGCTTAGCCGGGAGTTTCGGGCACTATTGATGCGGCTGGCTATTGCCGCAAATGCAGTAGATGCCGAGGCGTTGGCGGATACGTTGATGATGCTTTGGGAAAATGCAACAACAAGCAACTTCAAATCAGGCAGCGACTCCCGGCGGATCGCTCAGCGTCTGCCGACCCTGGTCGACCACATCATCAAGAGCTACGTGATGCTGTAGGCACGCAGGGAGGAGGTCGCATCATCCTCGTTCGCATGCTCGACGGCGACGTCGGCCGATTGTTGCCGCATCAGCAATAGAGAGTTCAAAAACTAGTACTTACCCTAACGATTTTTGCCCTTTAGACTGCGTGCAGCCATGGCAGCGAAGCTGCTCTGTATTGCAACTAAAACAATCGTTGAGGTAGGTCACCATGAAGTCGTTCACCAGGATGGTTCTTATTGCTGCCCTTATTGCAGCACCGGTTGCGTCGTTCGCACAGTCCAGTCAGCCGGTAAGCCGTGCGCAGGTGCGCGCCGATCTGGCCCAGCTCGAGAAAGCTGGCTACGACCCGCACGACTGGATTCACTACCCCGAGAACATTCAGGCAGCTGAAGCAAAAGTCGCGGCGCAGAATGCCGCAGCCCAAGCCCCTGTCTCGGGTTACGGTGGTGGTGCTGACGGGACGTCCCGTTCGGGCGCAGCAAGCGGTATGTAATGTTGATGTAAAGACGCGATTCTCGAGAATCGCGTAGTTTGCGGCTGAGTCTTTCCCACCTGTATCGGTGGGAAAGACTCAGCCGTTTTGCTTTATGGGCGTTTGCAAGCCATCATTCGGATGCATTGATTAATTCTTGTCGTTCTGTCAAAAGCAACGATTCGTTGCAGCCGTGGAGCTATGCGCATAAGCATTTCGGTCGTAGCCTTCAGGTCGAGTCATCATTTCATTTCGGGTGCTCGTCATGGCGCGCGCTCCGGTAGGGCAGGCTCGCGTGCGGCAACGCTGAACGCGAGCTGAGAACACGGATCCGCTGAGACGACCGCCTGACCGGCCGGATCGTCTCACCCGGACCGGCGCTTACTGCAACTCCGTGCGCGTTGTCCGGCGCACATCATTTCCCACAGTGGTATCACGCAGATATAGGAAGGAGATCGAAATGTCGAAAGTTCTGGTTCTATATTATTCCTCGTATGGCCATGTCGAAGCGCTAGCGGATGCCGTCGCCGAAGGGGCGCGTTCCGCGGGCGCCACGGTCGACGTCAAGCGGGTGCCCGAGACCGCGCCGGCGGAGGTGGCCAAGGCCGCCTACTTCAAACTCGATCAGCAAGCGCCGGTCGCGACCGTCGCCGAGCTCGCCAACTATGACGCTATTGTCGTCGGCACGCCGACCCGATTCGGGCGCGTCTCATCGCAGATGGCGGCATTCCTGGATCAAGCCGGCGGCCTCTGGATGAGCGGTGCATTGAATGGCAAAGTCGGCGGTGCGTTCACGTCGTCGGCGAGCCAGCACGGCGGCCAGGAAACGACGCTGTTCTCGATCATTACCAATCTGCTGCACTTCGGCATGACCATCGTCGGCCTGCCGTACAGCCACCAGGGGCAAATGACGCTGGACGAAATCGTCGGTGGTTCGCCTTACGGCGCCACGACGATCGCCGGTGGGCAAGGTCAACGCCAGCCGAGCGCGATCGAGCTCGCCGGCGCTCGTCACCAGGGCGAACTGATCGCCCGGACGGCCAACAAGCTGTTTGGCTGAACGTCAGGCTATTCGCACCGTTGACGCGCATGAGGCGGTCAGGCAGATCCCTGCCTGACCGACACGGCTTCGAATCCGGCCACGAGCGCATCGAGCAAGTGACGCACGGCGGGAACCATGCCTCGGCGCGTGGGAAAGATCGCATGCACAAGGCCCGGCGTGCTAGCCAGACCTGGCAGCAGGTGCTGCAGGCGGCCGGCCTGAATATCGGCCTCAACCAGTTCCCTCGGCAGCATGGCCACGCCGACGCCGGATATCGCCGCCACCCGAAGGCTTGCCAGGTCGTCGGTGGCGAGGCGAGGCTGGTGCGCCCATGAGGTCACGCGCCCCTCGGCGTCGACCAGATTCCACACGAATCGCTCGTTGCTGCTCGCCATTGAGAGGGTGGGCCATCCCTTTACGGAATCGATCGAACTGGGCACCGAATGGCGCGCGGCCAGTTCGGGACTGGCAACCAGAATGTGGATCGACAAGCCCAGTTGGCGGACGGCGAGATCGGTGTTCTCCAACGGCGGCAGCCTGACCCGGATGGCAAAGTCCAGGCCTTCCTCGACGACATCCACGCGGCGGTTGGTTGCATCCAGCAGGACCTGGACATCAGGATTGTCCTCTACGTATCGCGCGATGATCGTTGAGATGCCGGACTCCAGCAAGGCCACGGGGCAGGCGATGCGGACGGTGCCCTGCGGCTTGGAGCGCGTGCGCTCCACGATCTCTTTCGCGGCCTTGGCTTCCGCCACCAGTGCAAGGCAATGCTGGTGGAACTGCCGCCCGGTCTCCGTCAGGGAAAGGCTCCTGCTGGTGCGATTGAGCAGGCGAACGCCAAGTTCTTCTTCCAGTGCGCGAACGCGCCGGCTGAGTTTCGACGTCTGCAGGCCGAGGCCGCGCGCGGCCGCCGTGTAGCTACCACGCTCGACCACCTCTGCGAAGAGCCGAAGATCGTTGAGGTCAGTGATTGCGTTCATAGGCGGACTTCAACCCCTTCTGATCGTTCTATTGGTGGCAATGAAGCGTTTCATTGTAGGAGATATGCGCGAGTTCATTGCGAATATAGCATTCTTCCCATCACCTGCATCACCTGCGTCACCTGTATCAGCGCTGAATTCGGTCGGTCGCACAGGTGACAAGCGTCGCATTGGCGGCGGCGGGAATCGGCAGCGAGAAACGGAGGCGAACATGCTCACACACAGGCGTTGGGAATCACTGGACACGGCGAACCGAGATTGGCTGCGCGCGAAATACCATTTCGCGGTGAGCGCCGACGGCAATCCCGACCATGCCGCTCTCGGTCCCCTGATTGTGTGGAACGACGACGAGATCGCGGTTGACAGCGGTTTCCCCATGCACGGGCATCGTGACATGGAAATCATCACCTATGTGCGCCAGGGCCTGCTCGGGCACCGAGACACTTTGGGATCCGAAGGAACGATCCACGCAGGCGATGTCCAGGTCATGAGCGCCGGCACGGGCATACGCCACGCCGAATTCAACAAGGGCGAAGTGCCGCTCAAGGTTTACCAGATCTGGCTGTTGCCTCGCAAAGCCGGTGGTGAACCCGCATGGGATACCAAGCCGTTTCCAAGAAGCGACCGCTCAGGGCGCTTTGTAGTCCTGGCCAGCGGGTTCGCGGGCGACGAAGGTGCGCTGCCGATTCGTGCCAATGCGCGTGTGTTCGGCGCAATGCTGAAGGCAGGCGAAAGCGTTCGATACGAGTTGAGTCCGGCGCGTCGCGCCTATCTCGTCGTGGCCTCGGGACGCATCGAAGTGAATGGCGAGCCCGTTGGGCCGCTGGACGGCGTGGCGATCACGAAAGTCGCCGCGGCACAGATTTCTGCTCTTGAAGATTCCGAGCTGGTGATGGTGGACGCCGGCTAATTCCCTTGCTCTTAATCCACCTGCGTAAATTCATCTTAGGAGTTAGTCATGGAACGTTTTAAATTTCTTCCGTTGTTGGGTCGTGTTCTGATCGGTGCACCGTTTGTCATGAGCGGGCTGGGCAAACTCGCGGCGTATGGCGCGACGGTTGGCTATATTGCGGCCATGGGTCTGCCCGTGCCGCCACTCGCGTTTATTCTTGCCGTGCTGACCGAACTGGGCGGCGGCCTGCTGCTGCTGTCGGGCTACAGGGCTCGCGCCGTGTCGCTGGGGATGGCGGTATTCTGTGTGGTCACTGCGCTGTTCTTTCACCATAACTTCGCCGACCAAAACCAGATGATTCACTTCCTCAAGAACGTGATGATGGCCGGTGGTCTCCTGCAAATCACCTGGTTCGGCGCCGGCGCGTTCAGCCTGGACGCGCTCACCGGCCGGACAGCTTTGCGTGTCTCGCCTGTGAACGCGAGCTGACAAGTCTGATCCGCTGAGACGACCGGCTGACCAGTTGACCGGCTGGATCGTCTCACCGGGATCGGCGCTCGCAGGAACGCCAGCGGGCAGCCGCATTACCGCTTATTTCCCCAATTGTGCAATGAAGGCGCGAGCGGCCGGCCCCGGCGGCGCGTCCTTGCGGTAAACAACCTTCATCGGCATCGCTACATCGCGCGGCAGGCCTTCAATGCGAATCGCCACCAGGGTGCCACTCTCGAGATCTTCCTTGATCATGTGCAGCGGCATATGCCCCCAGCCCAGGCCGGCCTTCAGGAATGCATACTTGGCCCCCAGATCCGCGAGCCTCCACGTCGAGGCGGACAGCACGCCGAATTCGCGTCCCGCGGACAATGCGGTTCGGTCGCTGAGTACGAGTTGCACGTGCTTCTTGATTGCGGCAGCGGAAATGAGGCCCCGGGTATTTGCGAGCGGATGAGCGGGACTGACGACCGTCACCAGTTTCAGCTCGCGCAAGGATTCGACCTGTAGTTCATCCGTCACGATCGGCAGCGTGCCGATCACGCCAATGTTGCAGATCCGGTCGAGCACCAGCTTCATCACACCGCCCAGCGCTTCGACATAAAGCCGCAGTGGCGTGTGCGGATAATCCTTCTGGGACTGAGCCGCCGCGCGCGTCAAACTATCCATGGGGTACATCACGTCCATCGCGACGGAGAGTTCGGGCTCCAGACCCTCTCGCATCGCGCGTGCTCGCGCCTTGAAACCATCGATCGTGTCGGCCACGGAGCGGGCGTCGAGCAGCAAGCTCTTGCCTGCGTCGGTGAGCTGCGGGTAGCGGGCCGTGCGATCGAACAGCTTCACCTCGAGCTGTGCCTCGAGATTCGCAAGGGTCTGGCTAACCACTGATTGCGCGCGCCGGAGTTTGCGTCCGGCTGCTGAGAAGCTGCCTTCATCGACCGCCGCGATGAAGGTCCGAAGCTGGTCCAGCGTTACGCCGTCAAGCATATCCATCGCTCCAAACGATATCTAGAATCTAAAAATATAGGCTTTTCAGATGGAGTGCAAGCTCTTACCTTACGTGTATCGCGTTTTTTAAGGCAGAGCCATGAACACTGACACAGCGGTACTCACCCCGATTCCAGAGACAACGCTGGCCCCGCGCCGGGTCGCATTTCGTACCACTGGCAGTGCGCACGGCGGCATTACGCGTCTGGCCAGTCCCTCCGATATCGGCGAGTTGATCAAGCCTTTTGTGTTCCTCGATCACGCCGTGGTCGTGCCGACCGGCAAGCCGATGTTCGGGATGCACCCGCACTCGGGTCTCGCCACACTCACCACCGTGCTGAGTGGCGGAATTTCCTATGCGGACACGACCGGCAAGAGTGGCGAACTTCCCGCCGGCGGCCTCGAATGGATGAAGGCCGGCAATGGTGTCTGGCACGACGGAAACGTATTGCCGGGCGAAGCGGTACGCCTCTTCCAACTCTGGGTCGCGCTGCCGCCTTCGCAGGAGAACTCGCCGGCGGAGAGCCAGTACATCTCGCCGGCCGAGGTCCAGCGGGATGGACCGGTCCGCGTCATCATCGGCCGCCACGGGTCGGCGACGAGCGATATCCGCGCGCCCGAAGGCATCAACTACTTCCATGTTGAACTGAACGCTGGGGAGACGTGGCGCTACGTGCCGCCTGTCGGACACAACGTCTCGTGGCTGGCGATCGACAAGGGGCGGTTGAACGCATCCGAGCCGATCGAGGCAGGGGAGCTCGCCGTATTCGAGGAATCCGACGGGGCGCCCATTGAGCTGCATGCCGAGCACGCGACGTCGTTCGTCATCGGCTCCGCCATCAAGCATCCCTATCCCCTGGTGCTCGGCTACTACTCGGTGCATACGAACGCAGACGCGCTTGCGCAGGGCGAGGCCGAGATCCGCCGCATCGGTCGCGATCTGGCCACGCAGCGCCGCGCCCGGTAAGCGGGCATCGACGGAGTGCGTGCCCGTCGTGCATGTGGATCCCCGTGACGGTAGGTAAGTCACGGTAACCCCGGCGGGCACGATTTGCTTGCGAGATCGGTGCGCCGCCGGTTCACGCGAATTCAATACGTCACCGTGCGAATCCTAAAGCACGCCCGGACGAGCCGCGACACCATGGTCGAAGTTAAACCGTGGCCGCCGGCACATGTGCCTGCACGCCCCGTCACCGGGAGAAGGAGGCGCATCGTGAATTACCCCCACGCTCATTCAGGTTCGCTGCCCGCCAAGGGGGCGGCTACGTCCGTTAGCGCGCGTCGGCAGGAGGCATCATGACCACGGCAGCGGACTATCTGGTCGATGCCCTGACACAGGCCGGCGTGAAGCGCATTTACGGCGTTGTTGGCGACTCGCTGAACGGCATCTCCGATTCGCTCAGGCGTTCCGGCGAGATCGACTGGGTCCATGTGCGGCACGAGGAAGGCGCTGCCTTCGCGGCCGGTGCGGAAGCGCATCTCACCGGTCAACTGGCGGTCTGTGCCGGCAGTTGCGGACCGGGCAACCTGCACCTGATCAACGGACTATTCGACTGCCACCGCAGCGGCGTGCCTGTGCTCGCGATCGCCGCGCACATACCCAGCTCGGAAATCGGCATCGACTACTTTCAGGCGACGCATCCGGAAATCCTGTTCAAGGAGTGCAGCCACTACGTGGAACTCGTGTCGCACGTCGACCAGTTGCCGCAGATCCTGACCCGCGCAATGCGCGCCGCGGTCGGACGGCGCGGCGTGGCGGTCGTTGTGATTCCGGGCAACGTCGCGCTGTCGCCGACGACCGCCAAGGTCGCCCCCTGGCTGGTACCGTCGGCGCCGCCCGTGCTGCGTCCGGCCGACGACGAGATCTCGCGCCTCGCGGATATGTTGCACGCGGCATCGCGCGTGACGCTGATGTGCGGCGCCGGCTGCGCGGGCGCGCACGACGAAGTGGTCGAGCTCGCGAAGCGCCTGAAGGCGCCGATCGTGCACTCGCTGCGCGGCAAGGAGCACATCGAACATGACAACCCATATGACGTAGGCATGACGGGCATGGTGGGGTTCGCATCGGGTTACGCCGCGATGAAGGCGTGCGACATGCTGCTGCTGCTCGGCACCGATTTTCCTTACCGGCAGTTCTATCCGGAGGACGCCACGACCGCGCAGATCGACGTGCGTCCCGAAGCGCTCGGCAACCGCTGTTCGCTGGATCTTGGTCTCGTCGGCACGGTCAAGGACACACTCGCCGCGTTGCTGCCGGTCCTCGAGGAAAAAACCGAATCGTCGCATCTCGACAGCGCGCTCGCGCATTATCAGAAGGCGCGCAAGGATCTCGACTCGCTTGCCGAGAGCAATCCGTCGAGCACGACGATCCATCCTCAGTATGTGACGCGGCTCGTGAGCCAGCTCGCGGCAGACGATGCAATCTTTACCTGCGACGTCGGCACGCCGATCGCCTGGACGGCGCGCTATCTGAAGCTGAACGGCCGGCGCCGGCTGATCGGTTCGTTCAATCACGGCTCGATGGCGAACGCAATGCTGCATTCGATCGGCGCTCAGGCCGCGTATCCCGGCCGCCAGGTGATCTCGATGTCCGGCGACGGTGGCTTCACGATGATGATGGGCGACTTCATCACGCTGGTTCAGGCGAAGCTGCCGGTGAAGGTGATCGTGCTGAACAACGGCACGCTGGGTTTCGTTGAGATCGAAATGCGCGCCTCGGGCTTCGTCGATACCGGCACCGACCTCGTCAATCCGAACTTCGCGCGCATGGCCGAAGCGATGGGCGTGAAGGGCATTCGCGTGGAGAAACCGCAGGAACTCGAAGGCGCGATCACGGCAGCGCTTGCCCACGACGGGCCCGCGCTCGTCGACGTCGTCAGCGCACGCCAGGAACTGATCATGCCGCCGAAGACCACCGTCGATGAAGCCTGGCATTTCGGCCTCTTCATGATGAAGGCGGTGATGGACGGCCGTGGCGGCGAGTTGATCGATCTCGCGAAAGTGAACCTGACGCGCTGAACCTTGGCATCCGGTGTTTCCGGTGCGCCCGGATCGCGCGTGCAGTTGAATCGTAATGCTTCATTGCCTGCCATCAGGGAGAGACGGCGATGTCGAGTGGTGTGCGCCGTAGGCGCCATGGATGGACGGTCATGATGTCGTGCGCGACGTTGACAGCGTGTAGCGACGCGCCGTCGGTGGGCGTGCTGGGCGCGTATTTTCCGGACTGGCTGTTTTGTATCGTGGGTGGCGCGCTGCTGGTCGTATGCGTGCATGTGCTGCTGTCGCGAAGCGGCCGCGGCGCCTGGCTCACGCCGCCTGCGATCGTCTATCCGGCGCTGACGGTGCTGTTTTCCATCGCGCTCTGGGTAGCAGGCTTCAACCTTTAAGACCTTTTATGGTCCCCTTAACCTTTAGCTGACCGTGTGACCATGACTGCTGCCCAAAGCACGGACGCAGGAAAGCAGCGTCCGCGAACCTGGCCCGCCATGCTGCTGATCGCGCTGGCCGTAATCGCGATCATCGCCGTGATCTGGCGCGTGGATACCGTGCCGCGCACCGACGACGCCTATGCGTACGCCGACACGATCGGCGTCTCGCCCGAAGTCAGCGGCAAGATCGTGACGCTTGCGGTGCGCAACAACCAGGCGGTGAAGCAGGGCGATCTGCTGTTCGAGATCGACCCGCGACCGTATCAGTTCGCGTTGCAGCGCGCCCAGGCGGCGCTCGCGCAACTCGATGCGCAGATTCCGCTGACCCAGCGCACCGTCAATGCACAAGGATTCAGTGCCGAAGCGGCGAAGTCGTCGGTCGCGCGTGCCCAGGCCGCCGCGAAGCAGGCGGGAGACACGCTGGCGAGAATGGAGCCGCTGATCGGCAAGGGCTACATTTCCGCCGACGATCTGGAGCGCGCGCGCACCACGCAACGCTCGGCGCTCGCCGAGCTTGCGGCCGCGCAGGCGCAGGCCCGCGAGGCGCAGGCGGCGGTCAGCAGCGTCGCCGCGCTGGTCGCGCAGCGCGCGGTGCTGACGGCTGAAATCTCCACGGCGCAACTCAACCTGGAATACGCGACCGTGCGTGCGCCGTTCGATGGCCGCGTCGTCGAGTTGCGCACGTCCGTCGGGCAATTCGTGTCCGCGCAAAAACCCGTCTTCACGCTGATCGATACGCGGCATTGGTACGTGATCGCCAATCTCCGCGAGAACGAGCTCGGCAACATCCGGCCCGGCACCCGCGCGACCGTTTACCTGATGAGCAATACCCGCATCCGTTTCAGCGGCTCGGTCGACTCGATCGGCTTCGGCGTCGATCCGCCGGACGGCGGCGGCACCGCGAACGGTCTGCCGAGCATTCAGCGCAGCATCAACTGGGTGCACGTCTCACAGCGTTTTCCGGTGAAGATACTGGTCGATCATCCCGATCCGCAGATGTTCCGGATTGGCACGTCCGCTGTCGCTGTGCTGCAGCCCGAACGTCGCGATAATCGTGACACTCGCGCGACGCCCAATGGAGCGCCGTCATGAGCGGGCTCGACGGCGTCGGGCGTCATCTCGCCTGGCCGCGGCCGCTCGGGCAACTGGCAGGCTTCCTGCGCTCGGAGCTTGGCGGGTTTCCGGGGCGAGCCAATGTGGCCATGCGTAGCGTGCTCGGCTGCGCGATCGTGATTGTCGTGTCGATGACCTTGCAGGTGCCCGAGCTGGCGTTGTCGCTGATCGCGGTGTTCTTCGTCACGCAGTCGAACATCGTGCTGACCCGCCTTGTCGCATTGTTGGCCGTGATCGGCACGACCTGCGCGATCGCCTGCATCATCGGCGTCTTCAAGCTGACGTTCGACTACCCGCTGCTGCGCATCATCGTCGCAAGCGCCATCTTTTTTTGCAGCGCTTATCTGATGCGGGCCGTGGCGAAACTGGGGCTGGTGTTCTTTCTCGTCTCGCTGATCGTGATTTACGCGCAGACCTTTGTCGATCGGACCGATAACGCGGAAGCGTTGGTGCGTGCCTGTCTGTGGGTGTGGGTGGCGGTCAACTACGCAGTTGTGCTGTCGCTGATCATCAACACGCTGTTTCTGCCAGCCGAACCGGAGCAGCAGTTGCGCGCCGCCATGCAAGGGCAGCTCGCGACGGCCCGTGCGCGGCTCGCGGTCATGATCGACACGAATGCGCCGGCCGTGCACATTGGCGCGCTCGATCTCGAGCGCGGCGCACTCGCGTTGCAGAAGCTGCTGCGCTTTTCGACCATGCGTCACCACTACAGCGAGGACGATGCCTCGGCGTGGTTGGCCTGCGTGACCGTGGTATCGCGCATCTTCGAAGCTGCGGCGGTGCTGCCTGAGCATGCAGTCGCGCACGACGCCGGGCAGATCGATGCCATCCGTGTGGTGCGGGACGAACTCGTGTCGCTCGATCACGCGATCGGCGACAACCTGCAATGGCGGCATTGGGGCGCATCGCGCCAGGCGTCGGTGTTGACCTCGATACCCGCGCTTGACGCGATGCAACGCGCGCTCAACGCGTTCTCCGAGGCCACGCGGGGTGCCGTCGCGCCGACGCCACCGGAAGATACGCCCGCCGGCAGTGCAGCGGCGAAAGAGGCGAAAGCGGAGAAGGCGGCGGCGCCTTCCGCGCACCCCGAACCGGACGTCTTCGCGAATCCGCGTTACGCGCGCTTCGCGCTGCGTACGCTGTTCTCGGTACTGATCTGCTACGTGTTCTACAACGCGGTGAACTGGCCGGGTATCCACACGATCATGCTGACGTGTCTCGTGGTCGCGCTGCCGAGCCTTGGCGCATCGAGCCGCCAGGGCGTGCTGCGGCTCACCGGTGCAATGATCGGCAGTGCACTGGCGCTGTTCATGGTCGCGTTCGTGATTCCGCAACTGGAAAGCGTGACCGGGCTGCTGCTGATGAGCTTGCCCGTGATCGCGCTCGGCGCCTGGGTGGCGGCGGGATCCGAGCGGATCAGCTATGCAGGAATCCAGATCATGTTTACGTTTGCGCTGGCACTGCTCGAATCGTTCTCGCCACCGTCGGATCTCACCGAGATCCGCGACCGGATCGTCGGCATCGTCCTGGGTGTCGGCGTGGCCACCTTCATCCAGATGTCGATGTGGCCGGAGCGCGAAGCGGATGGCCTGCGTACGCAATTGACGTCGATATTGCGCAAGATCGCGGCGCTGGCGCGTATCGAGGCGAAGGCGGTGCAGAGCGGCCCACGCGCGACGGATTCTGCAGCGGTGGTTGAAGCGTGGGCCATGGTCGCGGATTGCGAGATGGCGCTCGCGCGTGTCGCGCTCGAACCCGACTGGCGCGAGGGAGAGACGACACGTATTGCGCTGCTGTCGCAGACGGTGCTCGCGCAGAGCCGGGCGATGCTTGTCGCGCTCGAAGCGTTTCACCATGAGGCGATGATCAATGCGTCGGCAAGCGCACCGATGGAGCGCGCCGCGAAGTTTCAGTCAGATGTCGCGGATGCGCTGGAGCGATACGCGTCACAGCTCACGGCCGAGTCACCGGCCGCGATGACGCCGGCGCGGCTCGACCCGAGCGGATTGCGCGCCGCACTGCCGCCGGCAGGCGAAGCGGGGACGGCAGGTGAGCAAACGCTGGAGCGGCTCGCGCAACGCATTGACGCGGCGCTCGCCGGGTTGCCACGCTGGTTGCCCGACGAACGTGCGTCCGGCGAATTCGCGAGCGCGGGGTGATCGGCGATGACGCACTTCGCTTGCATCCTGCGCCGCGTGTTGCGCTTACCGCACTTACCGAGCCTGTGGCGCCAGACGCGCATGGCGGCTGTACGATTGGCCACACGACCAGCCGCACGACTGCTCAACCACTGCCTCGCGTCTCTAGCGCTGCCATTGCTCGCCTCATGTGCGATCATTCACCACGATAGTCCGCCCGCCGCGATGATCGCGCCGCAGCAGATCCGCCTCGCCGACGACATCCATCTGGCCAACGAAGGTTGGCCGTCCGCACGTTGGTGGGAGCAGTATCACGATCCGCAGCTCAATACGCTCGTCGAGCTGGCGCTCGCGCATGCGCCTTCGCTCGCCATTGCGCGCGAGCACGTCTCGCAAGCCCACGCGCAGGTCGAGCTGATCCAGGCGGCGGCCGGTCTGCAGATGTCCGCGCTGGCGGAGGCCGATCGCGAGCATGTCTCGGGGCACGGTTTCCTCAGCGCGTACGCGTCGCACGATCCGGCGATCGGAGCGTTTGGGCCGTGGTATTGGACCGGGCTGGTGGGCGTCGACGCGCACTACGACATCGACATCTGGGGCAAGCAGCGCGACCTCGTGCGCGCGGCGATCGGCGAGCAGAACGCGCGGCGCGCGGAGGCGGCGCAGGCCGAACTCGAACTCTCGGCAGGCGTCGCGCAGCTTTACTACAGCATCCAGATCACTTACGCGAGCCTTGATCTGTTGCGCCAGCTTCGCGAAGTGCGCGCGTTCGAGCTCGACACGCGATCGGCGCGGCACGAACGCGGCCTCGAAGCGCTGACCCAGACCGCCCAGGCGCGCTCGCAGGTGCTCGCAATCGACCAGCAGATCGCCTCGAGCGAAGAGCAGATCGTCCACGCGCGCGAAGCGCTGCGTGCGCTGGCGGGCGTCGGTCCCGACGATCTGCCGGCAATCGCGCCGGTGCCGTTGCCGGCGCCATCGGGCTCGCTGCCGTCGACGCTGTCGTATGAGCTGCTCGCGCGGCGCCCGGATCTGCAGGCAATGCGCTGGCTGGTACAGGCGTCGTTCGACAAGATCGATGCGTCGAAGGCCGCGTTCTACCCGAGCTTCGACATCACCGCGTTCTTCGGTTTCAACGCGCTGCGAATGCGTGACCTGTTCCTGCATTCGAGCCAGCAGATCAACCTCATTCCCGGCCTCACGCTGCCGATCTTCGACGGCGGCCGCCTGAACGCGAACCTGCACGGCGCGCGCACGGCGAGCAACACGCTGATCGAGCAGTACGACCAGGCCGTGCTCGACGCGGTGCGCGACGTCGCGCAGAGCGGCAGCCAGATCGACGACCTCGATCATCGCGCGCATCTGCAGCGTGGCCGGATCGACGCGTTGCGCTTTGCGAGCGACAGTGCCGAGGCGAGCTATCAGACCGGCCTCGGCGACAGGACGAGCGCGATGCAGGCGAAGGCGCCGGTCATCGCTGGGCGCCTCGAACTCGTGCAACTTACCGGCGACGAGATCGAAGCGGGCATCGTGTTGACCCGCGCGCTGGGCGGCGGCTATCGCAGCGACGACCTGCCGGGGGCGTCGGCCAACACGAACAAGCCCTAGGCGGCGAGCACGCCGGCTTCGTTGCGGCTGCCGGTCGCCCACGCGAGCGTGCCGACCCTCTGTCGGGGGAGGGATCGCCGTGCCTGCCGACGCGAATGCTAACGCGACCGATGACCCGTCTGCCATGGAGCCAGGTCATGAAGAATCATGATGCTTCGGAAATCCGCACTCCACTTCGGGCAACGCCGCTGCTCCACCCGGAGCCGTTGATCCGTCGAGGCCGGTCGTGACGCAGGACGTCAATCTGATCGAACTCACCGCCGAAATCGTGGCGAGCTTCGTGTCGTGCAATCCGTTGCCGGCAGCCGACCTGCCGGAGTTCATCTGGAGCACCTACGCGGCGCTAGCCGCATTGCACACGACGTCGGTACCGGCCGCGCGGCAGCGGGCGGCGGTGCCGATCGAGGAATCGGTGCGCGACGATTATCTCGTCTGTCTCGAAGACGGACGCAAGCTGAAGTCGCTCAAGCGCTACCTGCAGCGCCACTTCGCGATGACCCCTGACGAATACCGCGCGAAGTGGGGCCTGCCGGCCGACTACCCGATGGTCGCGCCGGCCTATTCCGCGCTGCGCTCGTCGATTGCGAAGCGCCATCCCGCGGGCGCAATCAAACCGCGTCGCGGCGCCTGACAACGCACAAACGAGGGATGCCGCGCCCGTCGTGCTCACCCGATGAGGGGATGTCGCGCCGCCGCCAGACTGCGCAAGATAGGAGCCGTCGACTTACGCCCTGCGGAGGCGCACATGTTCACGCAGACACCGAATGCAGCGTGCGGCAACGAGGCGGCAGATTTCGCCGCCGACGATGAGACTGCGCTCGAGGAAACCGAACCGGTCGCCGACGCGTCTCATCGGCTCCACTCAGACAGCGTCTGCGACGCGATCGTCGCGCGCCTCGTCGCGCGGGCTGCTGAGCAAACGCGGCCGTCCGCGCGGCGCGCGGCGTCGCTGCCGCAGTGGCGTCTGCGGCGCGCGCTCGACTTCATCGAAGCGAATCTCGCACAGCCGATCGGACTTGCCGATGTCGCCGCCAGCACTGGACTCACCCGCATGCATTTCGCCGCGCAGTTCCGCTCGACGACCGGCTATTCGCCGCACGCGTATCTGCTGCGGCGCAGGATCGAGCATGCCCAGATGCTGCTGCGCTCGTCGGCGCTCAGCGTACTCGACGTCGCGCTCAGTTGTGGTTTCGGATCGCATGCGCACTTTACGACCGTCTTCGGGCGGATGGTCGGCGAGCCGCCCAATAGCTGGCGGACCCGCATGCGGGACGAGGAGCCGCTCGCGGCTATCGACCCGCGCCGCCGCGACACCGGAGCCTGATCATGCAGACCGACCTGGCGGATGATGCATGCTGGTGCGCCGCGTTGCGCCTGCTCGACGGGGGCTCGTGGGAGTGGGCCGCGAGCCGGCTGGCGCCGCGCGTCGAAGCAGTAAAGGTGCGGGGTGCGCCAACCGACGCGTGCCGCGAATGCGTGGTGCGCGTGCTCGATCGCGTTTCGACGAAGATCGTGGTCGTGTACTGGTGCGATGCAACGTCCTGCCGCTACGGCGACCAGTTGTGGCGGGTGGGCGTCTCGAGGCGGCGCGGTCGCTGCGCGTTGTCGGGTGCGCCGATCAAGGCCGGCGACGCGGTCTATCGTCCGCGACAGGGGCGGCCGAGGCCCGTCAACGCGGCCGCGATGATGCTGGCCTCCGAGGTCGAACGCGTGTCACCCGGCTGATCGTTGGCCGTATTACAAATCTCGGTATTGATCGCTTTCGTTTCGGTTTCAGTCCGGGCAATACCGGACAACAACCCATCCTTTACCGAAAAAGAACCGAATCATCACGCTTTTCCGGACGGTCATCTCTAGTCTGGACGGTACTGCGTTCGTCCAGCAATTGTGACGATCGGGTGTCCGACGGAGCGAGGAATGAACGAGGCATTTGTCTGCGAAATTCATCAGGAAGCGGGGCATCTTCAACCCCGCGCGGTGCCGCCGCGGGGGCAGTCCGACGCCCTCGTGACGCGGGCGCTTCATGTCGTGCCGCCCGGGCCGGTGTATGTGGACGAAGTTCAGTCCGAAGTTCAGTCATTGGCTCGCGTTGGCCGGGAACGGCCTGCGGTAAGTGCAGCGCGCATCCATCCGGACCTTGCGCGCGCGTGGCAGATGGTGATCCGCGGCGAGGCCGCCGAGGCGCTGCTGAGCGCGCAGCGGATTGAAGGGCAGGTCGGTCCGCTAATGGGCCCGGTTGCGGTTACTGTGCGTTGCGAGATCGCGGCTGTGCGGGCCGCGGCGCTCCTGCTGCAGGACGACGCGGGAGCCGCATTGGCCGCTGCGCTTTCCGCGCTGCGGCTCGGCACCGCAACGCCCACCGCGCATGTCGCGCTGACGGTGTGCCGCTGCGCTTACTTGCGCCTGGGCGACCCCGAGAGTTTCTACGCGGTGGAACGCCGCGCGCCGGACGGGCAGCCGGGCCGGCTGCGCGCGATCACCGCGATGCTCGACCTTGCGCTTGATGCCGCAGTCGAATTCGCTCAGATGCATTTCAATGCCGCGCGCTTGCTGGCCGACGACGCGCTCGATGTCGTGCGCCGTTTCGGGGCCGGTCCGGCGGCAATCGACGCGCTGCCCGCCTGCGTGATGGCGCAGGTGCTGTACGAGGAGGGCCGCGTCGACGAGAGCGAGGCGCTGGTCGCGGCGCGGCTGCCGGGCATCCGGCAGGGCGGTGCGATCGAAGGCGCGGTGCGCGCTTACGGACTGCTTGCCCGCATCGCCGCGAACCGGCGGCAACCGGGACAGGCGCTCCTGCTGCTGGCCGAGGCGGACGCGCTTGGGATGAAGCGCAACTGGCCGCGGCTGCGCGCCGCCAGCCTCGCGCAGCAGGTCGAGCTGCACGTGGCCGCGGATCGCATCGACCAGGCGGCGCTCTGCGCACAACGGCTCGCCATGCTGGCCGGGCAATGCGGCGCGGCGAGCAGCAGCGCGCGCTTCGAGATCGCGCGCTACCACGTACTCGCGCAGGCACGGCTTGCGCTCGCACAGGCGCATTCACAAGCATGCGCTCAGACGCTCTCCCAGGCATCCGCTCTGGCGTTCCCTCAGGCACCCATCGAGGTATCCGCCGCGGTCGATCTCGCAGCGCTGCGGCAGCTCCATTGCGATACCGTCCTGAGGCGCGATCGATACGGCGCGGTGACGATCGCGCTGTTGCTGATCGAAGCGTTGCTGGTCGCCGGTCTGCGCGATGAAGCGGTCGAGGCGCTCGTCACGCTGCTGAAGCAGGCGGCTTCGGCGGGACTGCAGCAGACGCTCGTCGACTGCAGCGAGCGCGTGGCGAAACTGATCGACGGGATGGTGCGCGGGTCGATCGTGCCCGCCGGGGATGTCCGCGAGCTGCTTCCCTACGCAGCCGCCTTGATGTCGCGACGCCGGCGGGGCGCCGCCCATGCGCAACCGGAGTGCGATACGGCGCGGGACATCGCACGGTCCGTGGCCGCCATGGGTCTCAGCGAGCGTGAACGCGTGATCATCGGACTGATGGGGCGTGGGCTGACCAACAAGCAGATTGCGATCCGGCTGTGCATCGCGCCCGAGACGGTGAAGTCGCACGCCAAGCATCTGTACACGAAGCTGTCGGTGAGGAACCGGATCGAAGCGGTGACGCTGGCGAGCCGTCTGGGTCTCGTCCGGTTATCCGGATGCGGGCACGCCGGCGACTAGCCCGCTTCGAATGTTTCGCGCAGACGATGGCCCGACGGCAGCTTTGCCGCGAGCGCGTCTTTCATCGTCCGGCCAAGTGCTGCGTGGTAGTCGGCCGATTGCGTGTCGCCGGCCAACTCGCAGGCGCGGGCAGCCGTGCGATGGATGCGCCAGTCCGCGAGCGGCGTCTGGTAACCCCGCGTCGCGTCGAGCGCATGCTGCACGCAGCGCAACGCATGGGTTGCGTCATGCTGTTCGCACGCGACCCGCGCGCGCATCTCCCACGCGAAGCCCTGCCACGTGCGTTCTTCGATCGAGGTCGCCAGTTTGACGAGACGGTCGGCATGCGTGATCGCTGCGTCGAGATCGCGCTCCTCGAGTGCGACGCCCGCGAGCCCCCATTCGAGCGGCAGACGCCAGTACCAGTCGAAGATCACCGGCAGCGCGTCCATTCGTTGCATCACCTGTGTGAGCGCGTCGCGTGCGGCGCGCGTATCGCCGAGGCCGAGCTGTGCGAGCCCGGTCAGCAGCAGGCAGAGCCGGTATTCGGCCGGCAGGATCGATTTGCCGCTGCCCGGCTCGGGCGACTTGCCGGCCAGCACCTGCGTGCAGGCTAGCAGCATCGCGTCGAAATCCATCGCGTGGAATTGCACCCAGCAGCGATAGAGCGTGAGCGTGTCCGCGCCGTACGGGTTGCCGTTGTGCGCGAACATCGCGATTGCCTTGTCGAACTCGCGCTGCGCGCGGCCGAATTCGCCGAGATAGAGCTGCGTCCACGGCACACCCAGATGGACCATCCAGGTCGCGCGTGCCATGTTGAACTCGGGGCGGTTTTCGTCGTTCTCGACGAGGAAACGGTAGCTTTTGAGGATGGTGTCCTGGGCTTCCTGGTAGCGCGACGACACGAGCAAGACCATCGAGTATTCGCACAGCGACCAGGCGGTCGTGTAGGGATCGTCACCGGCGCGCAGGGGGACGAGCGCGGCCTCGCACCGCACGATGTCTTCGGCGCACCAGCCGCGCACCCACATCCGCCATACGTAGCAACTGATGCGGGTGCGGGCCTGCTGCTGCGGGTTGGTCTGCCGGTCGCTGAGCGCGAGTGCTTCGTCGATGATCTGGCTGCAGCGCAACTGGTCGCGCCAGCTATACGTGTACGCGAGGCTCATCAGCGCGCGGCTCTGGATATCGATCAGGCCGTGCTGCGCGGCACGCTCCGCGAGCTGCTCGCAGGTTTCCCGCGCGCGGGAGTCGTGGGCCGCCGCGAAGATCGAAGCACGGCCTTCGAGGAATTCCGTTTCCGCCGCCGCGCGGGCTTCACTGGGCAGGTTGGCCGCGAACATCAGCGCGCGGTCGAGGACCGCGAGCGCGTCGTTGTAGGCGAGACGTTTCTTCGCCGTCTGGATCGCAATGCGCAGATAGCCGAGCGCACGTTCCCAACGTTTCGCGGCGGCGAAGTGCTGGGCGAGTTCGGCGGCGACCCCGCCGCGCTCCTCGGGTGCGAACAGCGCCTCGAGCGCCTCGGCGACGCGCAGATGAGAGCGGACGGTGCGCAGCGGTCCCTGCCGCTCGTAGAAGGTCTGCCGGTACATCGTGTGGCGAAACACATAGGTGCTCGCGGCGAACCCGTCCTCGAGCGCAGACGTCGGCTCGCGCCGGATAAAGCTTTCCTGACGGCAGAGCGCCTCGCAGATATCCTCGAAATGCTCGTGGCTCAAGGCGGCGGCCGGCGCCGCAGTGGTCACGCTAAACGCGAGGCCGGCGACGCTCGCGCCTTCGAGCGCGCGTTGCTGGTCGTCGGTCAGCCGCTGGATGCGATGCTCGATGACCTGGTTCAACGTGAGCGGCACTTCCAGCCGCACTTCCGAGGGCGACAGATGCAGCTTCCAGCCCTCGGGCGTCGATTGCGCGATGCCTTGTTCGACCAGGTGATCGAGCGTCGCGACCATGAACAGCGGGTTACCCCCGGAGCGCTCGCGCACGAGCTGAGCGAAGCCGTTCGCGCTGTCGAGCCGGGCGTCGCGCGGGCCGCCCGTCAGATATTCGGCGATGGCGCCTTCGGTCAAGGGTTCCAGGACGATGTCGTGACACAGCTTCTGCACCCCCAGATCGCGGTTCAGCCGGCACAACGGGTGTTGCGCGAGTTCGGCGTCTTCCGGGCGGTACGTGGCGATCACCATCAGACGTGCGCCGCTGCGATGGCGGGCAAGCGCGGACAGCATGTCGACCGTCGAATAGTCGGACCAATGCAGGTCTTCGAACACCAGCGCGAGCGGCCGCTCAAGCGAGAGCGCTTCGAGGAATTCGCAGATCTCTCTCAACATGCGCCCGCTCGCCGCGCCGATCACCTGATGCTGCAGCTCGGCGCGGTATTGCTGCGGCACCGATCCCAGCATCTGGAGCGCCCAGGTCGGTGCGATCGACACGAGCGTGCGGGTGATCATCGGGCCCGCTTCGCTGCGGGTCAACTGGGTCAGCGCGTCGAGCACCGGGTAGTAAGGCTCGATGCCGCCGTAGCCTTCGACGCAGCGCCCGAGCGACGTCAACACCGTGGCATCGCCATCGAGCGAGTCCAGGAACCGATTGACGAGCGTCGTCTTGCCGATGCCTGGTTCGCCCGCCACGAACACGATGCGCGATGCACCATGACGTGCCTCGTCGAACAGCGTCTTCAAGCGGTTCAGTTGCTGCTTGCGGCCGACGAATCCGCCATGGCTGCGCTGGTCCGCCTCGCGCGGACCAGTGCTGGAACTGGCGGAGAGCGGCGCAATGAAGCAATAGCCGCGGCCGCGATGGGTTTCGATAAAGCTTGGACGTGCGGGATCGTCGCCGAGCGCCGTGCGGATGGTCAGCATGTGGGCCTTCAGCACTTCGGGCTGGACATGCACGTTCTGCCAGAGCGCATCGAGGAATTCCTCGTGGGTGATGAGCCGCCCGGCGTGGTTGATCAGGTATTGCAGCATGTCGTAGGCGCGCGGCGCCAACGTGAGCCTCCGGCTCGTGCCGTCGGGCGCACATTGCCAGACACATCGATTCACTCGATCCAGCCGAAAGGGTGGGAAATCGATCACCTAGGTTCTCCGATGGCGCTGCAACCCGACTTGGTTGCCGCGATTTTATACTGCACCTGTCGGTCATGCTGAGTGAAGCATTCCATTACACAATCAGGACCGGAAAATCACCCTTTCGGATTTCGAACACCTTACCCTGACGGGAAATGTGTGCGTTTCGCCCTGGCAGGCGGGCGCGTTTGTTCTTCAGAGGGTTGGCTAAAGGCATGAGGAGCAAGGTTGGCATGAAGGCTCATTCGAGCAGGTTATCGTCGATCAGTTTCGAAGGCTTTCGTCTGGATACGACGAACGAATGTCTTTGGCGGCTGGCTTCTTCCGGCACGACACCCGAGCGGATCGACCTGACGCGCAAGACCTTCGGCGTGTTGCGGTTTCTGATCGAGAATCGCGGTGCGCTGATTACCCATGACGCGCTGCTCGAAGCCGTGTGGCCCGACGTGCACGTGCAGCCCGAAGTCGTGAAGAGCCACATACAGACGATCCGGACACGGCTCGGCGATAGCGCGCAGCGCCCTCGCTACATCGAAACGCTGCGCGGACGCGGCTATCGTTTCGTCGCGCCGGTCGAGATCCCTGCAACGGAACTTGCGCCAGCCGTAAGCGAGGAGAGCTTCGGCCGCTTTGCCGGACGCACGAGCGAACTGCGGCAACTGTGTGCCGCAATGGACCAGGCCCGATGCGGAAACGCTCAGATCGTGGTGGTTGCAGGTGAACCGGGCATCGGCAAGACAGCGTTGCTCAGGCGGTTCGTTGCCGCCCAACGGTCCGGACCTGAGGATGCGTGGGTTGCCGAAGGGCATTGTGTCGAGGGCTATGGGGGCGCGGAGCCGTTTTATCCGGTTCTGCAGGCGCTCGGCCAACTTTGCCAGGGAACCGGCGGCAGCGAAGTCGTGACAGCGCTGGTGACGCTGGCGCCCACGTGGGCATGGCAGCTCCCGGGTCAGGTGGCGAGTCAGGTGCGCGAGTCCCTGCATCGGCAGCTTCCTCACGCGTCGCGCGAACGCATGCTGCGGGAGATCCGAGCCTTGCTGAGCGCTCTGACGCAGACGCAACCGCTGCTTCTGATATTCGAAGATCTTCATTGGGCCGACTACTCGACGATCGATTTTCTGGCGGCGCTGGCGCGCCAGCCAGGCGCGCTGCGCCTGATGGTCGTCGTCACTTACCGGCCGGACGAGGCGGCGCTGGCCGAACACCCCATCGAGCAACTGCACCACGAGCTTTCGCTGAGAGGCTTATGCCGGGAGCTGGCGCTGGGTCCGTTGCCTCGCGATGCGGTGGTTGCGTGGCTGACAGACCGCGATCACATCGACCCTGCCGAGGAAGAGCTGTCCTATCTCATCGCGCAACGTTGCGGCGGCAATCCACTGTTTATGCGGGCGACCCTTGCCGATCTCGTGGAGCGCAACATGCTCCGCAAGACAGCGACGGGCTGGCGGCCGCTGGCGCCTCTCGCGACGATCGGCGCGGCAGCGCCACACACGATAACCCGGGCGCTCGAAGGTAGAATCCGGCGCCTCGGTGCCGACGAACGGAATGTGCTTGAGGCCGCTAGCGTGGCAGGGCTCTGCTTTTCATCGGCGACCGTGGCCGAGGCCGCGGGTCTGTCGACGGAGCAGTTCGACGATATCTGCGAGGCGCTGGCACGCACTCAACGCTTCATTCAACGTTGCGGGGTGAAGCGCTTACCCGACGGGGGAGCGGCGGCGATGTTCTGTTTCGACCATGCGCTCATTCGTCACGCGTTCTATGGACGTCAAGGGCTGACTCGCCGCTCCCGTTTGCATCGGCAAATCGCGGAACGGCTCGAGGCGATCTACGCTCGCGATCAGCGAGCGGAGGTGGCATACGAGCTCGGACATCATTTCGCCGACGCGAGAGACTGGCTCAAGGCGATTGACTATCTACGCATGGCGCTGCAAACCGCAAAGGTTCGCTTTGCGTATCGCGAGGCGCAGTCGATTCTCGACTTTGCCGCTTCGCTCACCACCAGGTTGCCGGCTGATTTGCGTCCACTGAAAAGCTTTGAGTTTGCCGAGGCGCGCGCGTCGCTTTACGCTGCCGCGCATGATCCGCGCGCCGAGGCCGCCTGGATCGAACTGGAGGAGCAGGCACGCACGATTGGCCGGCTCGATGCGCAATTGCGCGCCATGCTCGGCCTGGCCTACGTCTTTAGCTGGAGCGACAGGCAACGTTGCATCGAGGTGCTAAACGTTGCGCTGGCGCTCAGCGCGTCGCATCCCGACCTGCGCGTCAGTGCGCTGGTGCGCGTGAGTGCCTACGTACGCCGTATCTGGACGGACGGCTGGTCGCATGCCGATCTGATTGAGTGCGAGACGGCGATGCGTGCGCTGCGCGAGACGGGGGATCCCTTGCTGATCGCCCGGGCGAATATGGAACACAGCATGCTGTGCATCATTTCCACCCGCTATCGCGAAGCGCTCGGCACGGTGCGGGCGAATTACCAGATCCTCTTTGAGCATGCGGTGGAACATCCGGGCTTTGACCTCGCGCGGGCGACGTGGATGGTCCGGCTGGGTACTGCGTGGGCTTATCTCTTCCTTGGAGAGTTGGGGCGGTCGATGGAATCGTTCGACCAGGGTATGGCTTCGTTTCACGAGAACGGCGACTATTTTGCGGCCCGCACACTCGAGGTCTATCGGGGTTGGTTGCTCGTGCACACGATGGACTACGAGTCAGTCATTGAAATGTACGAACGCTTTGTGCCGGCTTCAAACTCGTCCGATCGAGTGGTCGAAGCCGACTCCGGCGCGCTGCTGCCCGTGCAACACCGTGCGTGCATCGTGCTCGCGGGCCTCGCGTATATTGGATTGGAGGACGGCGTACGCGCCTCGGCGCTGTTTGCTGAAGCGCAACGGCAACTGGACGCTACACCCATCATGTTCGACTGGTACTGGCGACTGGCAATCGAATGGGGTGCCGCCGAGGCCGCGATGATGGCGGGCGACCATCGCACCGCGCGATCGCGCGGGGAGGCGTTCCTCAAGCTCGCCCTCGCCACCGAAGACCGGACGTGGCAGGCGCTCGCCTGGGAAGTCGTCGCGCGAGAGGCGCTCGCGAGTGGCGATCCGGTCATTGCACGCGAGCACATCAACGCCGCGTTCGCGGCCACGGAAGGCGTCGAAACCCCGCTGGCGGACTGGCGGCTTCACCGCACGGCGGCGGCGATTCACGAGGCCTGCGGCGACGCCGAACAGGCGGATGTGCAACAGCGCCATTTCATGTCGACGCTCGAGCGCCTGTCGAATTCCTTGCCGCGTGGCGCTCAGATCGGCCGGCGTCTGCTCGCTCTTTCAACAAGCTGACACATGCTTCAAACGTGGGACATGAGGCATGAGGTATTAGCCATGAGACATGAGACATGAGACATGGGGGAGCCATCATGGCGCCAATCCCCCCGCAGGGTGATATCGGCCGACAAGGAGTCGATGCAAGATAAGTGAATCCTCCCACCGATGGAATCAGCGCGACCCGCAGTGACAAACTCCGGTCCCGCGGTTCATATCGGCAGCGGATCATTTCATGCATGGAGCACTTTCAGGAGAGCCGGGATGAGTAAAAAAGTTGCCGAAATCATTGTGGATACGCTCGCCTCGGCGGGCGTCAAGCATTGCTACGGGATCGTGGGCGACACGCTGAATCTTATTGCTCATCACATCAACGAGAGCGACATCGAGTGGGTCCATGTGCGCCATGAGGAGGCGGGGGCGTTCGCCGCCGAAGCCGAGGCCATGTTGACCGGCAACCTCACGGCCGTGGCGGGAAGCTGCGGCCCTGGCAGCCTTCACTTCATCAATGGCCTCGTGGACGCCAACCGCAATCGGGCGCCGGTCATCCTGATTGCAACCCAGGTCGCGAGCGAGGAACTCGGCTTCAACTTTCCGCAGGAAGTCGACTTCAAGGCGATCTACGGATCGTGCAGCGTGTTCTGCGACATGATCATTACGCCCGAGCAGGCGCGACGCAAAACCGTGATTGCTTGTCAGACCGCCATTGCAAAAGGTGGCGTCGCCGTGCTGATCGTTCCGGTTGACATCGCCCACGCGGATGCCAGCGATAACGTCCCATATTCGGTCCACACGAATGTGCCGGTGGTCCGGCCGAGTGACGCAGACCTCGACCGTGTGGCTGACATCCTCAATTCGGGCGAGAAGATTGCGATCTACGGCGGTTCCGGATGCCGTGGCGCGCACGCCGAAATCATGGCGGTTGCCGAGCGGCTCAAGGCACCCATTGCGCACACGTCCCGCGCAAAAGACGCGCTGGAACATGACAACCCGTACAACGTCGGCATGACCGGCATTATCGGCGGCGAAGCAGGCTATCTGGCGGTATCCGAATGCGAGACCTTGCTGCTGCTGGGCGCCGACTTCGCGTGGCGGCAGTTCTATCCGGAGAAGGCCAGAATCGTTCAGATCGACATGGCGCCCGACCATCTCGGCCGTCGGCATCCGGTCACGCTTGGGTTGGTTGGCGATATCAAGGCCACGATGGAGGCGTTGCTGCCGCGCCTTGAACCGCGTACGTCGACCGAGTTCCGCGACAAGCTCGTCGAGCGGCATGCACGCGCAGTGGAAACTCACCGGTCGAAGGCCGTTGCGTCCAACCGCGGAACGATTCCGCCCATCTACCTGACCGAGTTGATCAACCGGTACGCAGCGAGCGATGCACTCTTCTGCGCCGACGATGGGACGCCCACGGTCTGGCTTTACCGGCATATCGACACGAACGGAAAACGCCGGGTGTTTTCGAGTCTGCTCCACGGCACGATGGCGGCGGCCCTGCCGATGTCGATGGGCCTGCAGAAGTGCCAGCCTGGACGCCAGGTGATCTCCATGTCCGGCGACGGCGGTCTCGCCATGCTGTTCGGTGAACTCATGACGCTCGTGCAGGAGAAGCTGCCCGTCAAGGTGGTGGTGTTCGACAACGGCAAGCTGGGATTTATCGACATCGAGCAGAAGTCCGAAGGCATGCTCCCGCTCTATACGGGCCTGCAAAACCCGGACTTCGGCAAGGTCGCCGAGGCGATCGGCTTGTGGGGGCGCACGGTGTCGAAAGCCGATGAACTCGAAGAGGCCGTCATCGCATGGTTGAACGAGCCCGGCCCGGCGCTTCTGAACGTCAAGGTCGACACGATGACACTCGTGATGCCGCCGAAGATCGAGTGGGGTGCTGCGTACGGAATGGTTTTGTATTCAGCGAAAGCCATGCTGCAGGGGCAGTCCGCCGATGTGTTCGCCATGATCCGCGAAAATTTATAGGACTTGCTGGAGCAGAGGGGCGGTGGGCGAGTTGATCACCGCCTTTGCGATCGCGCTGAACCGAAGGATCAGCGTGCGCGAAGCGTCCTCATGCCCCTGTTTGGCTGTCTCGCCATGGCAGGAGTAGACTCGCCGGGGTTGCTCCGTGATACCACGCCGATCGTCGCCTTGCGCCGACAAGTGCGCGTGAACAGGAGGAGTCGAAAATACAGTTCGAGTGGCGTCGGGGAATTTGAAAATGCGTCTGTCAAAGGTTGATCTGAATCTCTTCGTTGTCTTCGAAGCCGTCTACAGAACACGAAACCTGACGCGCGCAGCGGAGATGCTGTTCATCACCCAGCCTGCTGTCAGCAATGCGTTGGCGCGGATGCGCAAAACATTCGACGATCAGCTGTTTGTGAGTACGTCAGCCGGCATGATGCCGACTCCCGTTTCGGAAAACATCATCGGCCAGGTTCGCGAGGCACTGCAACTGCTCGACTCGAGTACTCACGTCGGAGGACGCTTCGACCCCGCCTCGTCCGAGCGTACGTTCCGGCTCAGCATGACCGACCTCACGGAGGCGCTCCTTCTGCCCGCGCTGGAGGAGGTGCTGCAGCGACTGGCGCCCGGCATTCGTATCGAGAGCTACTTCACGACGCGTAAGGACGTTCCGGAAGCGCTAGCCAGCGGTGCGGTCAATCTCGCAATCGACGCCCCGCTGATTGACGATCCCTACCTCGAACAGGAGCCGCTGGGCCGCGACCGGTATGCATGCATGCTGCGTCACGACCATCCGTTTACGAAGAAGAAGCTGACGATCGACGACTACCTCAGCTTCGGCCATATCCACGTATCCAGCCGCCCCCAGGGATCGGGTCTCGTCGATGCGGAACTGACCAAGCTAGGCGTCAGGCGATCGATTCAGACGCGGGTTCAACACTATCTGGTCGCCCCGTTGATCGCGATGCGAACCGATCTCGTCCTCACGGCCCCCCTCGTGCTCCTCAAGCGCTATGACGCGCGAATCCTGGCGCTGCCGTTCGATCTTCCGGATCTCCAGTCTCATGGCTACTGGCATCGAAGCGTGACCGGGGACCCGGCTCATCGTTGGCTGCGCGAGCAGGTTGGCCGGCTCATGCTGGAAATGAACCAGTAGCTCGGACCCACGGGGCATGCGGCACATTCGGGGCATACATGCCCGGTGTCACGAGAATTTATAGCCGACTATCACAACAATCAATTTCCTGAATGATACGGCGCTGGGTATTCTGCTAGCCATGTTGAAGCGAGGCTGGCATGGCAGAACTCTATCTTGTACGGCATGGTCAGGCGTCTTTCGGCGCTGAAAACTATGACGAGCTATCCCCCTCCGGTCGTACCCAATCAAGTTGGCTCGGCGAGTACTTCGCGCAGGCGGATTTGCGGTTCGATCGCGTTGTCATTGGCACGATGCAGCGGCATCGGCAAACCGCCGACGCCATTCTCGCCGCCATGGGCGGCCCCCAAGTCGAGCTCGCGCAAGACGCGGGTTTGAACGAATACGATTTCGAGGCATTGTTCGCGGCGCTCGGCGATGAGGGTTTGCCGTCAGGTTTGTCGGTCACCAGTTCAAAAAAGGACTTCTACAAAGGGCTCCGGCAAGTGCTGCAGCTCTGGGCCGATGACCGCTTGCCGGGCGTTGTTCCAGAGACATGGCAGCAATTCCAGACGCGTGTCCAGCGTGCGCGCAGCGATATCCAGCGGGCTGGCGGCAGGCGCGTTCTGGTGGTGAGTTCGGGTGGTCCGATCGCAGTCACTGCCCAGCAGGTTCTGCAGACACCCGCCGCGACCGCGATTGCACTGAACCTGCAGATTCGAAACAGCAGCGTTTGCCAATATGTCTTTAACGACAACGCGATGTCGCTGGTCAGTTTCAATTCAGTGCCGCATCTCGAACATGCCGAGAGGCGTGAATTTGTCACCTACGGCTGACCTCAATCCGGATTCCTGCTAGATGAACTACCCCAGCCTCCAATTCGACATCGAAAATCTCACACGTTATCTGACGGCGCACGTGCCCGGGTTTCAAGGGCCGTTGTCCGTCGAGAAATTTTCCGGCGGACAATCCAATCCGACGTTTCTCCTGAAGGCCCAAAGCGGAAGCTACGTGCTGAGGCGTCAACCTCCCGGCGACCTGCTCAAGGCGGCTCATGCGGTTGATCGTGAGTTTCGCGTGATATCGGCGCTCGGCCGGACACCGGTCCCTGTCGCCAGCGCGTATCACCTCTGCGAGGACCGCGATGTTATCGGTAGCCTGTTTTACGTCATGAGCTACGAAGACGGGCGAATCTTCTGGAACCCGGCGCTGCCCGACGTACCCGTCGAGGAGCGTGGCGCCATCTACGACGCACTGCTCGGCACAATGGCCGCTCTCCACGATGTGGATATCGACGAAGCCGGATTGTCCGACTACGGCCGCCCGGGCAACTATTTCGAGCGTCAGATCGACGTCTGGACCAGGCAATATCGCGCTGCGCAGACCGATACATTGGAGGCAATGGAGTCGCTGATCGAATGGCTGCCTGCGCACTGTCCGGCGGAAACGGGAAAGCCTTCGCTCGTGCACGGCGATTTCCGTATCGACAACATCATCTTCATGCGCGATGCGCCTCAAGTCCGTGCCGTTCTCGATTGGGAACTCTCCACGCTTGGCAATCCGCTGGCTGACATCGCGTACTTCTGCATGTGTTTGCGGCTTCCGCCCGGCAGCCATATCGCCGGACTCGCAGGCCTGAATCGAGGCGCGTTGGGCGTGCCGGACGAGGCGTCGATTGTTGAGCGATATTGCGCGCTCCGGGGAATTTCGTCGATTGAGAACTGGAATTTTTACCTGGCGTTCAGCTTCTTCCGGCTCGCCGCTATCGCACAGGGCGTGAAGAAGCGGGCCTTGAGCGGCAACGCATCGAATGAAAAAGCGCGGCAGGTGGGGGAGATGGCCGGGGCGCTTGCGAAGATGGGCATTGACCTGATCTGAAGACAGGCAGGAAATCGGAACGTAGAAATAGGGAGACTGATTGTGGCTACGAATTTGTTTGACCTGAAAGGAAAGATTGCTCTGGTGACGGGCGCGAGCCGGGGCATCGGTGAGGAGATCGCGAAACTGCTCGCCGAGCAGGGCGCCCACGTGATTGTGTCGAGCCGCAAGCTGGAAGATTGTGAATCCGTTGCAAGCGAGATCAAAGAAGCGGGCGGGAGCGCCGAAGCGTACCCGTGCCACGTCGGGCGTATCGAGGACATTCTCGCGATCTTCCAGCATATTCGGGCACGGCATGGCCGTCTGGACATTCTCGTCAACAACGCGGCGACCAATCCGTATTTTGGCCACATTCTCGATACCGATCTGTCGTCCTTCGAAAAGACAGTGGAAGTCAATCTGCGCGGTTACTTCTTCATGTCCGTCGAGGCGGGCAAGTTGATGCGGGAGAACGGCGGTGGTGCGATCGTCAACACGGCTTCGGTCAATGCCTTGCAGCCTGGCGACAGGCAGGGCATCTACTCGATCACCAAGGCCGCCGTTGTCAACATGACGCGGGCCTTCGCGAAGGAGTGCGGGCCGTTGGGGATTCGGGTGAATGCGCTGCTCCCCGGACTGACCAAAACCCGCTTTGCAGGGGCGCTGTTCGCAGATCAGGCCACGTACGAGAGCTGGGTGTCGCAGATTCCGCTGCGACGCCATGCGGAACCTCGAGAGATGGCGGGTACCGTGCTGTACCTGGTGTCCGACGCTGCGAGCTATACCAATGGAGAGTGTGTCGTCGTCGACGGTGGACTGACGATCTAGTCACGTGGTCGAGGCACGGTATTGACCGCGCGGTTTGCCGATGCATCGACTCCAGTAATCAGATTATGGAAGAGTAAAAATGGACTTTGCATACAGCCCGAAAGTCGAAGCGCTGCGCACCCAGGTGCGTGCGTTCATGGACACGCACATCGTTCCGCGCATCCGGCAATGGCACGATGAAGTGAGTGCCGGTCAATATCCGGTTTCCTTTATGGAGACCTTGAAGGACAAGGCGCGTGAAGAGGGTCTCTGGAACCTGTTCCTGCCGCATCTGCGCGATGACGAGCCCGGTACCCGCCTGTCCAATCTCGAGTACGCGCCTCTCGCTGAGATCATGGGGCGGGTGTCGTGGGCGTCCGAGGTGTTCAACTGCAATGCGCCGGACACGGGCAATATGGAACTGCTCCATATGTTTGCCACGCCCGCTCAGCGCGAGAAGTGGCTCAAGCCCCTTCTCGACGGCAAGATCCGTTCGGCGTTCGCGATGACGGAACCGGCGGTGGCCTCTTCGGACGCGACCAATATCACCACGTCGATTCGTCGTGACGGGGACGACTATGTCATCGACGGCCGCAAGTGGTTCATCACGAATGCAGCCCATCCGAATTGCCAGATCTTCATCGTGATGGGCAAAACGGATCCGGACGCGCCGAGCCACAGTCAGCAGAGCATGATTCTCGTGCCTCGCGATACACCCGGCGTCAAGGTGATCCGCAATATCCCGGTGGTCAATCACGTGGCGCCGGAAGGCCACTGCGAGATCGAGTTCAAAGGCGTGCGCGTGCCGCGATCGAATCTCCTCGGTGAAGAGGGCAGCGGCTTTGCATTGGCGCAGGCGCGTCTTGGGCCGGGACGGATTCACCACTGCATGCGCTCGATCGGCGCCGCGGAACTGGCGCTCGAGTTGATGGTGGAGCGGGCCCAGGCGCGCACGGCATTCGGCAAGACGCTGTTCGAACACGGGACAGTCGCCGAGTGGATCGCGAAGTCCAGAATCGAAATCGATCAGGCGAGGCTGTTCGTTCTCAAGGCCGCGTGGATGATCGACAACGTGGGTGCGAAGGATGCGCGCAAGGAGATCTCGATGATCAAGGCGCTCGTGCCGAGTGTTCACACCGCCGTTTGCGAGCGGGCGATGCAGGTGTTCGGCGCGATGGGGTTGAGCCCCGACACGCCATTGGCCGATAGCTGGACGTGGGGCCGCGCATTGCGCTTCGCGGATGGCCCAGACGAGGTTCACCTGCAGAGCATTGCACGGATGGAACTTAAGGCGCAGCCCTATGCGCCGGGGAAGGATAATCCTTACCTGACGCCGTCGGTGTAACGGATAGCGCCAGGTTCAAGGCTCGATCTTGCTGAAGAACCTGGCCCGTCCTCATGCGTTCGCGCGTCCGCGCGGTCCGGTCTCGCGCATGAATATAGCGAGCAGCATGGCCAGCACGATGCCACCGAGCAGCCACGAACCGGCTGCCCGGAACGTAGACAGGTTCATTGTGCCGCCGTTCGCATGATGGGCGAGCAGCTTGCCGTACACCGGCGTGAGCAACGCGCTGAACGTGAACACCAGGAAATTGATCGCGCCGCTGGCGCTGCCTTTCACGTTGTCGGGATTGACTTCCTTGATCACCGTGTAGGGCAGCATCGCCGCACCGGAGCCGATGCCGAGCAGCAGGCCGAGCACGTAAGGCGGCGCCACGCCGGCCGGCAGATAGAAAATGCCAGTGGCCGACACAAGCATCAGCAGCGCGCCGCCGATCAACACCGGCTTGCGGCGGCCCAGACGGTCGGACAGGTAGCCTAGCAGCGGGCAGCCGATTACCCAGCCTAGCGGCACCATGCTCGCGCGATTGACGGCCTCTCCATAGCTGACGTCGAGACCGTTGTGCAGGAATGGAATGCCCCAGATCATGTCGCCAATCGTAGTCGGCAGGAACAGCAGGCCGGCGCAGAAGCCGCAAAGGTAGGACTGCGGATTCGTGAGTACCTGCTTGTACGGCGCAAACATCTTCATCCACGAGCCCTGGCCGGCCGGGCTGTCGTCATGGGCTGCTGGTGTCACGAATAGCACCAGTACGGCGATCACAAAGATCAGGAGGCCGGACAGCCACCAGAACTGCTGCCATGTGATGAGGCCGTGAATGAGCGGCGCAACGGCGAACTGACCCGCGGAACCGCCCAGCATGCCGAAGCATTGAGTGAAGCCTACCGCCGTCGCAAGAGAGCGTGGAGGAAAGCCGTGCGTGGCGAGATACACCGCGCCGATAAAGCCACACGCCGAACCCGCGCCTTGTAGCAAGCGGCCGACCTGCGCGGCCTCCACGCTGCCGAGGCCAAACAGGGCCGCCCCCACAGCAACGAGAACGATGCCGGCTGGAATGACCGCCTTGCCGCCGAGCCGATCGAGCAGTGCACCGCAAAGGATCGAGAACAGCGCATAGGTGTAGTAGTACAGGCCGACGAGCGCGCCCACGCCCAGCGCATCGCGCGCGAATGCCGCGCTCAACTCGGGCACCATCACGCCCGGCGCGGAACGCAGCATGTACTGCATGAAGTAGAACGCGGCACAGAAAAGCCAGGCGATGACGAAACCCATGTGGATGGGTTCGCGCTCGGATGGAGCTTCTACAGTGCCGATGATTTTGCTGGACATGGTTCGATTCCCATTGCGTGGATAACGGTCCCTACACGCTTGCGGACTGCATTACCGGAACAGATTGACCTTTGCGAGGTCGATGAGTTGCAGGCCCCGACCGTCCATGACGGCACGAAGCATAAACAGGCCGAAGTGATAAGCCTGATCAGCGCTGGTCGTGGGAGGCATCACGAGCTCCTGACGTGCGCTTACTACATCGACGAGCGCCGGACCCGGATGAGCGAATGCTTCGCTTAGCGCGCCTTCCAGTTCCGCAGGGTGCTCGACGCGTATGCCTTTGATTCCGATTGCATTGGCCATCGCGGCGAAGTTCGGATTTTTCAGGTCGCATCCCGTATCAACGAACCCACTGGCCTTCATCTCCATTTCCACGAAGCCCAGCGTTCCGTTGTTGAGCACGACGACTTTCACCGGCAAGCCTGCCTGAATCAGCGTGAGAAATTCACCCATCATCATGGTGAAGCCGCCGTCACCCGACATCGAGATCACCTGCCGGTCCCTGAAAGCGGCCTGCGCGCCAATCGAGTGGAGAAGCGAGTTGGCCATCGAGCCATGATTGAACGAACCAACCAGTCGCCGTTTGCCGTTCATCTTCAGATATCGGGCAGTCCATGCGATGGGGGTGCCGACGTCGCAGGAGAAGATGGCATCCTCGTTGGCGAGTTCGCTGACGAGTCGGGTCACGTATTGCGGATGAATGGTGCTGCTGCCTGCTTCCGGCTCCGCCAGCGAATCCAGATTCGCGCGCGCCTTGCGATAATCGTCGAGCGCACGGTTCAGGAAGCTGCTGTCCGTATTCTGCTGAACCATGGGGAGAAGTTCGTTGAGCGTATCCTTGACCGTTCCCAATACGCCAAGCTCGATCGGGCATCGATTGCCGAGGGTTTCTGCCCTTGTATCGACTTGCGCGATCGTCACTCCCTCCGGATAGAACTGTCGATAAGGAAAGTCGGTACCCAACATCAGGAGCATGTCGCAGCTCTTCATCGCGGAATACCCGGAGGAGAACCCGACAAGGCCTGTCATTCCCACATCGAACGGGTTGTCGTATTCGATGTACTCCTTTCCTCGCAGCGAATGCACGATCGGCGCTTGCAACTTGCGGGCGAGTTCCACGACTTCCGCGTGCGAATCCTTGCAACCCGCTCCACAAAGCAACGTCACGCGCGACGACTGGTTCAACAGAAGGGCGAGTTTCGCGATGTCGGCGTCCGCGGGGCGAATCATTGGAGCGGACGGTGCGCTCCAGTTCGGCACAGGTTTTGTGAGCGGCCCGAGTGCCACATTGCCAGGTATGACGACAACAGCGACGCCTTTACGCGCAACGGCCGTCCGGATCGCACGGCCCAGAATTTGCGGCAATTGGTCGGGGTGGGTGACGAGCTCGACGTAATGACTGCATTCCTTGAACAGCACTTCGGGATGGGTCGACTGAAAATAGTCGATGCCGATTTCCGAACTTGGAATGTGCGCGGCGATAGCGAGAACAGGAACGCCGCTGCGTTGGCAGTCGAACAAGCCGTTGATCAGGTGCAGGTTCCCCGGGCCGCAGCTCCCGCAACAGACTGCGAGTTGCCCCGTGAGATGCGCTTCGGCGCCGGCGGCGAAAGCCGCGCTTTCCTCATGCCGCATGTGAACCCATTCAATGGAACCTTCCCGGCGCAGGGAATCCGTGAAGCCATTCAGCGAATCTCCCACCACGCCGAACACACGCTTCACACCCGCATTGACCAGTGCACCAACCATGTAGTCGGCAGCTATCGTTGCCATTTCACATCTCCATAGATTAAGAATTTGCGGCCCATCGGATGCTTATCGGGGAGGCAAAAGAAGCGCATTCCGCGTGAGTGCGTCGTCCTTTGGCGCAGGACGAATGAAGACCTGTTCGCCATGCGATGTGTCCGATAGTAGTTGGCCGGTCTTAAGGCGACCATTACATAAATCTGGAACATCGTGGCGAGGCAATTCGTGCTCCGCGTCGGTCGAGCAATGAGGTCAGGCATCCGAACTTGTCGTGGACCACCGCGCTACATAAATATGTAATGTCCCGGCAAGGTGCGAAGTTATACCTTGTCGTCGTGCCATTGCGGCATCGTGAAACTCACGCTCAAGCTTCGCCGGGAAGCCGCTCGCATCCGCCTTGCCGATGCAACATCGACTCGACCCATCCACTAACCGGACGCTGACACGGTGGCCTTCGTGCAACCGTGCGGGTCCTCGCATTCTCGTAAATTGGAGCTACTCATGGCCCATGAATTGTTGACGCCCGACACGTGCGCGCTCGCGCTTATCGACCATCAGCCGCAGATGTTCTTCGGCACGCACTCGCACGAGCGCACCACCATCCTTCACAACATTCAGATCCTCGCGAAGACCGCGAAGCTCTTCAAGGTGCCGACTGTTCTGACGACGGTCGCCGCCGATACCTTCAGTGGCCAACTGCTGCCGGAAGTGCAGTCGGTGTTTCCGCAGATCAAACCGATCGACCGCACGTCTATGAATTCGTGGGAAGACAAGGGCTTTCGCGACGCGATCAAGGCGACGGGCCGCAAGAAGATCGTGATCGCGGGCCTGTGGACGGAAGTGTGCGTCGCTTTCCCGACCGTGCAGATGCTCGCCGAGGGCTTCGAAATCTACGTGCCGACGGACGCCTGCGGCGACATCACCGGGGAAGCCCATGAGCGTGCCGTGCAGCGCGTCATCCAGGCGGGCGCGGTGCCGCTAACCTCGGTGCAGTTCATGTGCGAACTGCAACGTGACTGGGCGCGCGGCGAAACGTACGAAGGCTGCATGGAGATTTTCAAGGCGCATACCTCGTATGGCATCGGCGTGCGCTACGCGAAGCAAATTCTTGGCGGTCACGCGAGCTAGGCGGACTGATTGCCTCTCGCCATTTTTTCACGCGCGACGCGTTTGTCGTCGCGCGTGAAACGCGTCTGACCAAACATCACGGAGAGCGACGATGACCGCATCGATTCAGCCCAGTCGCATTGCGGACCTGGTGATCTATAACGGCAAGATTGCGACGCAGGACGACAAGCGTTCGTTCGTGACGGCGCTCGCCATCGCGAAGGGCGAGATCGTTGCGAGCGGCAGCGACCACGACATGATGCAATGGGCGAACGAGTCCACGCGCCGCATCGATCTGAAGGGACGCGCGGTCGTTCCCGGTCTCAACGATTCGCATCTTCACATCATTCGCGGCGGTTTGAATTTCAATCTCGAACTGCGCTGGGATGGTGTGCCCTCGCTGCGCGACGCGCTCGAGATGCTGCGCGCGCAGGTTGCGCGCACGCCCGCGCCGCAATGGGTGCGTGTTATCGGCGGATGGAACGAATTCCAGTTCGCGGAGAAGCGGGGCCCGACGCTTGAAGAGATCAACGCGATCGCGCCAGATACGCCCGTCTTCATCCTGCATCTCTACGACAACGCGCTACTGAACGCTGCCGCGCTGCGTGCGGTCGGCTATGACCGTGATACGCCGAATCCGCCGGGCGGCGAGATCCAGCACGACCGCCGCGGCAATCCGACCGGCATGCTGATTGCGCGTCCGAACGCGGGCTTGCTGTACGCGACGCTCGCAAAAGGGCCGAAGCTGCCGTTCGACGACCAGTTGAATTCGTCGCGTCAGTTCATGCGCGAACTCAACCGCCTTGGCGTGACGAGCGCGATCGACGCAGGTGGTGGCTACCAGTCTTATCCCGACGACTACGCCGTCATCATGGAACTCGCGAAGCGTAACGAGCTGACCGTGCGAATCGCGTACAACCTGTTCACGCAGAACGCGAAAAAGGAAATCGAAGATTTCGCGAGGTGGGTCAAGGTCACCAAACCGGGTGACGGCGACGATTTCCTGAAGATGAACGGCGCAGGCGAGATGCTCGTGTTCTCCGGCGCGGACTTCGAAGATTTTCTGGAGCCGCGTCCGGACCTGCCGGACGTGATGGAAAGCGAACTCGAAGCCGTCGTGCGGCTGCTCGTGCAAAATCGCTGGCCGTTCCGGCTGCACGCAACTTACGACGAATCGATCGAACGTTTCCTCAACGTCTTCGAGCGTGTCAACCAGGATACGCCGTTCGGCGGCCTGCGCTGGTTTTTCGACCACTGCGAAACGATTTCGGCGCGCAACATCGACCGCATTGCCGCACTGGGCGGCGGCATCGCCGTCCAGCACCGGATGGCGTATCAGGGCGAATACTTCATTTCCCGCTATGGCGCCGAAGCCGCCGCGCATACGCCGCCTGTGCGCAAGATGCTCGCGGCCGGGCTGCCGGTCGGCGCGGGGACGGACGCGACGCGCGTCGCGAGCTTCAATCCGTTCGTTTCGCTGTACTGGCTTGTTTCGGGGCGCACGGTGGGCGGCACGCTGATGTACGCCGCGCAGGACCGGCTGGATCGCATGGAGGCACTGCGCCGCTATACGGTGGGTAGCGCATGGTTCTCGAATGAAGAGACGAAGAAGGGCGCGCTCGTGCCTGGCCAGCTTGCCGATTTCGTGGTGCTGAGCGACGACTATTTCACGATGGAAGAAGACGGCATCAGGCATCTGAGCTCGGTGCTGACGGCGGTCAATGGGCGGATTGTCTACGCGGCCGAAGAGTTCGAAACGTTCGACCCGCCGGCGCTGCCCGTTAGCCCCACGTGGTCGCCCGTCGCGGAGTACGGCGGCTATGCGCGCTATCGTCCCGCGGCGCCGCTCGTGCAGTCGTGCAACGACGCGTGCGTGAACCTGTGCGGCGTGCATCGTCACGCGCATGCGTGGGCATGGCGCAGCAATGTGCCCGCTGGCGACGCGAACGCGTTCTGGGGCGCGCTCGGCTGCAGTTGTTTCGCGTTCTAGGAGCAGGCAGGCGATGAAGCGTTTTCTCACTCCCGATGTGGCGCTGCTGTTTCTGCGCGTCACCGCGAGCGTGCTCGTGCTGCTCGTGCATGGACTGCCGAAGGCAATCCACTACGCGAGTCAGTTCGAGGCGATCGAAGACCCGTTGCATCTCGGCAAGACGCTGACGCTAGGCTGCGCGATCTTCGCGGAGGTCGTGTGCCCGCTGCTGATGATCGCGGGCATCGCGACGCGGCTTGCCGCGCTGCCGATCATGCTCGTCTGCGTGGTCGCGCTGAGCCTCGTGCATCGCGAATGGACGCTGGCCCAGGCGCAATTCGCGTGGATGCTGCTGATCATGTTCGGAACCATCGCGATCGGCGGTGCGGGACGCTACCGGATTGCGCTGCGGCCCCAGTCCGGGCAGCGGTAAGCCTGAGCGCACGGCGCGTTTGCCGCGGCGCGTGAGGAGTGAACCATGTCATATCTGATTGCATTGGGTGCGGGCCTCGTGGTCGGCCTGCTGTATTTCCTTGTGCGCGTGCAATCGCCCGCGCCTCCGCTGATTGCGCTTGCGGGGTTGCTTGGCATTGTGATTGGCGAGCATGCGATTCCGTTCGTGCAGGCGCGCATACGCACGCCCGATGCGCAAACGCAAGGTGCACCGCCTGTCGCCAGCACCAAGCCGACTCCGCTATGCAACGAGGATCGATAGGCGCGGCAGGCGGCGCACAACCGGATGTTGCGCACGCTGCCGCTCGTCGCGTTGTGCGTGCTCGCTGTGCTGGTGCGCAGGACGGGCACGCCAAAGGTCGGAATCTGATTGTGCCGCACAACGCTGCGGCATCCCTTACCAGCCAGGAGTGTTTTTTATGAGTACCGTCAAGACGGTTCGAGTGTTGCGGGCCGCTGTCGTTTCGATTGTCTCTGTCACGGCGCTCGGCATGGCGCTGAGCGGCTCGCCGGCTTTCGCCGAGGCCGATCATCAGAACATAGGCAAGAGCCTGCCGGTCGTGTCGGTCGGTCCGCAATACGATACGACGCATGTTTATGTGGCGAGCCAGGACATCGACGCGTTCGTCGACAGTTTTATCGCGACGTTCGGCGGCACCGCTTCGCCGCGCGCCGTGTTCACGGTCACGCCGACGCCGAGCAAGACCGCTTCGCAATACGTGCGCACGCCTGTCGGCATGCTGTCGGTGTTTGCATTCCAGACGCCGATACCGTATCCGTTCGGCAGCGAGCGCACGGGCTATCTCGTCACCGACATGGACAAGGCCGTTCGTGCCGCGCACGCTGCGGGCGCGGACGTGATCGTGGATACGTTCGACGATCCGATCGGCAAGGACGCGGTAATCCAGTGGCCGGGCGGCCTGAACATGCAACTGTATTGGCATAGGAAGGCGCCTTCGTATGATCCGCTGGAGACGGTCCCCGACAATCGCGTCTATGCGTCCGCGCAATCCGCGGATAACTTCATCAAGCGCTTTGTACGCTTTTCGCACGGCAAGGTCGTGTCCGACAACCGTCACGCGGACGGTGGCGAAATCGGCCGGCCCGGCGAGACGATCCGGCGCGTACGCATCACGTCCGGCTTCGGCACCATGCTCGTGTTCGTGACCGACGGCAAGCTGCCTTATCCGTTCGGCCGCGAAGTCACCGGCTATCTGGTCGCCGATCTCGACGCGACGCTCGCGAAGGCGCAGGGCGTCGGCGTGAAGGTGTTGTCGCCGGCGAACAGGACAGTTGAAGGGCGTACGGCGATGGTCGAGTTTCCCGGCGGCTACGTCGCCGAGATTCACGAGCTGGCGAAATGATGCAGCGTCGCTCACTGAGGCACGCGGCGTCGAAGGCGGCTGCCTGCGCCGTGCTCGCGGTGTGCGGATGGGCAGAGGGCGTGAACGCGTTCGCCGCCGATAACGCAGCGGATGCGGTTGCAGGCGTGGCCGCTGCGCCTCAATGCACCGCGAAGCGGCCGTCGGCGCTATCGTTCAACCGCTGGCAGGAAGACTGGTCGGCGCTGGCCAATCCGTGCGTGCCGCGCGAGCCGTTCGATGCGCTCAAGTACATCTCGCCCGGCAGCGATCCGTCGACCTATCTGTCGCTCGGCGCGACTCTGCGTGAACGCTTCGAACTGAACAACGCGCCACTCTTCGGGCTCGGCGCCGCGCGGCCCGACAGCTACGTCATCCAGCGCGCCGAAGTGCATGCCGATGCGCGCATCGGCATGCATGTGCAGGCGTTTTTCCAACTCGAGGATGCCCGGCCCTTCGGCAAGGATGCTGTTTCGCCCGTCGACAAGAATCCGCTCGACATCGAGCAGGCGTTCGTCGCGTTCGTCTATGGCGTAGGCAGCGGCACGTTCAAGGCGCGCGTCGGCCGGCAGGAGATGGCGTTCGACTTGCAGCGGTTCGTCTCGGTGCGCGACGGGCCGAACGTGCGTCAGGCGTTCGATGCGCTGTGGGCCGACTATGAAATCGACAAGTGGCGCTTCATCGGCTATATGACGCAGCCCGTGCAGAATCGCGACGTCACGGCCTTCGACGACGTGTCGAACCGGCATCTCACGTTCAGTGGTGTGCGCGTGGAACGTGCGAACACGGGGCCAGGCGATCTGTCAGCGTACTGGTCGCGCTACAACCGCGACAACGCACGCTTTCTCGATGCGGCAGGCACCGAGCATCGCGATGTATTCGACGTGCGTTATGCGGGCAAGGTCACGCCGTTCGATTGGGATGTCGAATCGATGGTGCAGACGGGGCACGTCGGCAAGGACACCATCGGCGCGTGGGCATTCGGGTTGCTGGGCGGCTATACGCTCGCAACGGTGGCGGGCTCGCCGCGGTTCGGTTTGCAGATCGACGGCGCATCGGGCGACCGGCATCCGGGCGATGGACGCGTCGAAACCTTCAATCCGTTGTTTCCGAACGGCTACTATTTCACGCTGGCGGGCTACACCGGCTACAGCAACCTGATTCACGTGAAGCCGTCGATCACCTTCAAGGTATCGCCGAAGGTCACGTTACTGACGGCACTCGGTTTCCAGTGGCGCGCGACGACGGGCGATGCGATCTACGGTCAGGGGATGGCCGTGGTGCCCGGCACGGCGGGAAAGGGAACCCGCTGGACGGGCATGTATGCGCAGATTCGCGCCGACTGGCTCGTCAGCCCGAACGTCGCGCTCGCGCTGGAAGCGGTGCATTTCGAAGTCGGCGATTCGATCCGTGCGCTAGGGGCGCGCAACGCGGACTATGTGGGCGTCGAAGCGAAGTTCGGATGGTGACCGATGACAGGAGCGGGCCCGCTCAACGCTTCGACTGGATCTGAACCGTCAGAAGCCTTCTTCCAGAGAGACGGCTTCGAGGACCGTGGCCAGAATCATCGCTTCGATGTTTCGGGGTGCGGGTTGAACCCGCTTGGGTCGATAGACTGCGTTGCCTCTTGTAATGGCCAGGCCACTCAGGGCGCAAACCCCGGCTTTCTTCGCAACACAGCGCCGCCAATGCTGTTCGCCGTAGCAGCAGGACGTCGCGTCGCTCCACGCGAGCGTTGCCGAGGTCCGCCCGCTGCGCTCCAGCACCCGGATGACGCATTTGCGGAAGTCGCTTTCGCTGCCGTGCGGGCGGAAGCAACTGGACACAACAGGCGCCTGTGTTTCACCTTCGTTCGAGAGGAGCGCCATTGTTGACTGCCACGTTCTGTCTGTTTCAAAGGGAGCTTGCATGATGCGGTTCCTCGATTCTCGTTAGAGCTAACCCTCGACCTTGACTGGATGATAGGTAGCAGACTGGCGGGCCGCAATTACATGATTGTGGAGGGCGTCCCTCATTCGCCCTCCAGCACCATGCCTCGCTCAGCGACTGGCCGCTCCACTGATCTCGACGTCCGGATACGCGGCTTCTTCGCTCAGGACTGGCAGGACGACGCTAAAAGTCGATCCGTAGCCCTGATTATTGGCGGCAGTAAGACGACCTTCATGCGCTTCGATAATTGAGCGGGACACTGCAAGCCCGATACCCATTCCCGTGCTCTTGGTCGTGACGAATGCGTCGAATATGCTGTCGCCACCCACGATGCCCACACCGTTATCGGCCACCTCGAGTAGCACGGACCCGTCGCGAAGCGCCTTTGCGGTAATGAGAATCTTCGGTGTGCGCCCCGAGTTTTCCGTGGCTTCTATTCCGTTCGTGATCAGATTGATCAGGACCTGCTGAATCTGTATCTGGTCGACGAACACCGGCGGCAGGCCATCGGGCAAATCGAGGTCGATGTCGGCGGTTTGCCGGGTTTCGTCTTCCCGTAGCAGCCGCACGGATTCGAGGACCATGTCTTTCACGTTACGCTTGCGCTTCTGGAATGATTGGCTCTTGAACAGCGCACGGATGCTTTTCATCGTCTCGTCGGCGGAATGGGCATCTCGAACGACGCTTTCCGCGGAAGTCCTGGCTTCGCTCAAATTGGGCGGGGACGCTGCGAGCCACCGATTGCAAGCCTGCGCATTGGCGATAACGGACGTGAGGGGTTGATTGAGCTCGTGCGCGATGGAGGCGGAGAGTTCGGCGACCGTGGCAATCTGGGTTGCCCGCGCAAGTTCAGCCTGAGTGTGCCTGAGCCGGTCTTCTGCACGCTTGCGTTCGTCAATATCAAGACTGAGTCCATACCATTGAACAATGTTGCCGTCGGCGTCCCTCATTGCTTCACCCGTGTGCTGGTACCACCGGTAAATCCCGTCTTTTCGGCGAAGCCGGGCGGTGTGGCAGTACGGTTCGCCAGTCTCGACCGAGTGTGTCCACGCTTGAATCATGGTGTTCAGGTCGTCAGGATGGCAGGTCTTCTGATAGCCGGCGCCCGCGAGCTGCGAAAGATCCAGACCAACGAATTCGACGATTTTCCGATTGATGTAAGTGAGCCCCCCTTGTGGGTCATTGCTCCAGAGCATGGCGGGGATGGTCTCGATCAGTTCGTGTAGCTGGTGCTCCTGCTGTTCGAGCGCGGCTTCTGTCTGTTTGAGATCGTCGATGTCCGTGCATACGCCGTACCAGTGCAGGATTTGTCCGCTTTCGTCGCGAAACGGTTCGCCGCGAGCGAGATACCAGCGCAGAGTCCCATCGGCGCCTGCAACCTGGTACGTGTCCTGATACGACGCACCTTCGTGGACAGCTTGCCTCCAGCGCGAGCGGACACGAAGACGGTCTGCTTCCGGGATGAGACGAAGCAACATTTCTCCGTCGAATTCTTCATTGCTCTTTCCCATGAAGGTGAGCATTTGCCGACTCCATCGGTCGACTTTTCCTTCCGGCGTGGCTCGCCAGATCATCGCGGGCAATGCGTCTACGAGTCTTCGCAAATTGAGCTCTTCCGTGCGAAGAACTTCCTGAGCTAGCTGCCGCTCGTGGATATCAGTCGAAAGACCATACCAGTTCACAACATCACCGTTGGCATCCCGCACGGAGGCGCCTTTGCATTGAAACCATCGATACGTGTTGTCGGCCGCGCGGAGCCGATGGACCCGGTCGTAAGGTCTCCCGCTAGCGAGGGAATCTTCCCAGACCTCAAGGGTTGACGCAGCGTCGTCTGGGTGCACCAGGTGAAGCCAGCCGCGCGCGCTCAGGTCTTCGAGCGGTAGGCCGGTGTAATCCTCAGTGCGCCTGTTCATATATTCCAGGCGGCCATGAGCGTCCGTCCGCCAGAGCAGGCTGGGAACATTCTCAGTCAGCCAGTTCAGTTGCGCTTCCCGTTCACGGATCAACTCTCTCGACTCGCTTGCCGTTAGCGCCTGTCGAACCTTGAGATCGAAATCATCATCCTTCGAGTGGGCCGTTGAGTCTGGCTGCCGGGTGTAGCGGATGTGCCGGGGGCGTCGGGAGACCAGTTCGGCACAAAGCCATACCGCGCCGATTGCGACGGCGCAACGGCCGATCGAGCCGGAGGATAGAGAAGGGTGACCGGCAGTCAACATCGTTCCGGCGATCCCAAGCGAGACGAAACCCGCGGCGAGACGCCCAAAGCTGCGGTCGAAAAAGTGCGCGACCAGAACAACCAGTACGAGGCCGAGGCAGCCCGTGACCGGTTCGAGTAACCCTGCCACGCCTGACGCGCCGGCTATGGCAACGCTGAGGGCGGCAACCCGGGACGAGCGTGGAATCAACACGGTAAGCATGTCAACCTCGGAGTTCGTCGACGTATTGGATAGTGGTACTCCACATTTTCACATCAATGCCGGGATTTTCCAGCGAAAAGCTCACTAGCTTGCAAAGTGAGCGGAGAGGGTTGATGGTTATTTCGTGTCGTACCGCGAGGTCTGATCGTGCGCACCGTTGTGGCACGAATCGAGTACGAGGCAATGGAGATAGGTCATACCATTGCGGACGGGTGCCTTTTCAGGAACTGCCAGTCAGGCAGATCAGGAAAAAGAGAAGGGAAAAAAGTTTAATTTAAGACTTCGCATCGGATGGCGCCATTACATATTCATGTCGCTAACTCATGTTGCTAACTTCAGCATGCGGCTAGTCTGAACCCACAAGACCGAGGTCCCGCGCACGCGCAACAGCTTGAGCGCGCTTATCGACACCGAGTTTCACGAAGACGCTTTTCAGATGAGATTTGACGGTTTCAGCGCCAATTCCGAGCACATTCGCGATTTCCTTGTTCGACTGTCCGCGCGCAATCAGGTCGACGATTTCGCGCTCCCTTGAACTCAGCGACCCGCGCTCGGTATCGCGTCGACGGTGGCCGCCTGGCTGATAGAGAATCCGCGCGCCGTCGAGCAGATGATCGACGTAGACGATCAGTTCGTTCGAGTGCTCCGTCTGCTCCACGTCTTCACGAACGGCGTCCAGCAGCGATCCGATGTCCGGCCCCACGTCGAGAATGGACTGGTACACGCCCGCGGGCGCGGCGACCTTTAGGACTTCGCGAAAGATCCCGATCGCACGGGCACATTCGTTTGCTGCCAGCCAGACCAGTGCAAGCACGGTTCGCAGGCGTATCGCCTGGAAATCTGCATGTTGTCGTTCGGCGCTCTGCAGCGCGGCGCCCAGCACCGCGGCGGCTTCTTCGGTCCGCTGTTGGGCCGCGGCAACAGCGGCCGCTCCGAATGCACGATAGTTCTCGATCTCGAGCGAGATGGAACGCGAAGGATGGGCGTTGGATCCCGCCATCTGATCGAGTTGCGCGACGCACGCAGCCGCTTCGACCATCCTGCCTTCCGCAAGATATAGCCGTGTGCGTTCAACGAGGGCAGCGGCGGTCATGCGGTCCCATTGACGTTCGCAACTCAACGCCTGAGCCCGGTCGAGCAATGCGTACGCCTGCGTCACGTCCGAACGCGCGGCGGCGATCCGGATAAGGAGGCGGTAGGCAATCAACACGCTATCGAGCAGGACCGCAATGTCAATGACCGGCATCAACCCGGCAACCAGTGTTTCAGCTTTGTCCAGCCGGCCTTGTTCGTACCAGATCTGGCCGATCATCGGTGCGCATAGCGCCACCGAGATCGAATCGGGACCGGCATGGCGTTCGGCCAGTTGCATCGATTCCGTGAAATACCGTTCGGCAAGCCCGAAGTGCAACTGTTGCATTTCCGCATGTCCCAGCAGGCACAGCCGGTAGACCGAAGAGTACAGATTGCGCTGATTTTCTTCGGCGGAGTAGGACATCCACGGCGTTGCATAAAGCGCTTCGAGATTGCCGGCCTTCCAATGGGCGAAGCGCACGACGTTGGATGCCACATTGGTGGTCCAGATATCGGTGGTCGGCCCCTCGATGCATGGTTCAGCGATAACGAGCGCGCGCTCGGGATCGTCCTGCAGGCCCGCGACGACCGAGCGGATCGCCTGGCATTCCCGCCGGATTTCTTTGGCTTCGGCGCCAGTGTCGGACGCGAGATCATGTTCTACTACATCCAGCATCGCGAGCGCCTCTTCGAAATGCATGGCGAGCGCCATGCCCCAGGCGATGGCCAGTGTGACCTTCACCTGCGCCCCGGCCAGACCGGCGGGAAAGCGGCGCTGCAAGTCGAGTAGCGTGAGCAGGTCGCCTTTCTTGACCAGCGCCATCGCGCACCGCTCCATCAGACGAATCGCGTTATCCGTGCTGCCCGCGGCGATCGCGTGTTTGACTGCCTCCGTCCACAGTTCCTGATCGGCATACCACGCGCACGCGCGGCAATGCAGTTCCGCCACCTCGTCGGCGTGCTGTGTCTCGAGCTGGGCACGCAAGTATTCGCCCATCAGAGGGTGATAGCGGAACCATTGCCCGTTGTCGTCGAGCGCCTGCAACAGCAACTGCGCCCCGGCGGTTTCGTCCAGCATAGGCTGGCTCGCGCGCAGGCCCGTTACAGCCTCGCAGAGCGGCGCGCTCAACCGGTCGAGTATCGACGTGCGCAGCATGAACCTGACCATGTCGGGGGACAGGCGCTCGAACATGTACTCGATATAGGCGGCGAACGGCCGCGACGTACCGGATGGCGCATCACGCTCCCGAACCGCCTCGCCATCCTTGCGCGATAGCATGGACATCTGGATGCGCAGCGCCGCAGCCCAGCCCTCCGTGCCCGCAAAGAGCGTCTGGATGTACGAAGCGTTCAGCGTGCCGGGCAATGTGCGTTCGACAAAGCGCCTCGTTTCGTCGAAGTCGAAACGCAACACCGACCCGTCGATTTCCAGCAGTTCGTCGCCTGCTCTCAGCCTCGCGAGCGGCAGCGGCGGATCGGTGCGACTGCAGAGGACCACGTGCACATGAGGCGGCGCCTTTTCGATCAGGAACGACATCGCGTCGTGTATGGCTGGCAGGCTCACCTGGTGATAGTCGTCCAGAAACAGGACGACATCATCATCGACTTCGACAAGCTCATTGACCAGTGTGGAAACGACGGCGTGTAACGGGACGAACGCGGCGTCGGCAGTCAGACTGATCGCCGCGGCGCCGACCTTGTCGCAGGCATGCCGCAACGCGTGCGCCAGATAGTTGAGGAAGCGCGCGGGTTCATCGTCTTCTGTGTCGAGCGACAGCCACGCCACTAATGCACCGTTCGCGCGCAACCGGTCGAGCCAGCTGAGCGCCAGCGAAGTTTTGCCGAATCCGGCGGGCGCCTTGATCACGGTGAGACGTTTGTTCGCGGCGCGCTCGGCGAGGCCAGCGAGCCGAGGACGCGCGATGAGATCCACCGGCACGCGTGGCGGAACGATCTTCGTTGCCAGGAAAAGGTGCAGTCCGCTCGCGGATGTCTCTCCAGTCACACGCATGTTTCAGTCACCCATTGTATTGAGCCAGCCAATTGTTGGGAGGCGTGCTTGCCGCCACCCCCCGTTTATAGAAGCGCATCCCCCGGGTCGGGGGAGGGGGAACTCTCCCCAATCTGGGGGATGGTAGGTCGCGTCGCGCCAGGCGACCATACGTGTACCGGATTGAGATTGAAGCGTGCCCCAGGCCAGGGGCAACGCGCCTGCCGATCACTGCCAGGCGGCTCATTGGCGCCTCGCCAGGATCGACTCATTTTTCGCCCCATGATACGCCGCGTCGAATCCCGTTGCAGGTGTCCGGCAGGCACCGGTCGGCGCGCAGCCGTATAGGTCACATAAGCCGCTGCCCCGGCGCTCCTTGTCTTTCGAAATCGTGCGTCCGTTATTGATGGGTGTCTATCCGTGTTAGCCAATGTTCCAAGAATCAGCGATTACTTGCGGGAAAAAACCGTGTCGATCGCAGCCGATCTGACGCATGTCGTCGAACGCACGCTGGCGATACTGACGCAGATGGACGGATACAGGTTGCTCGCACCGGTGGCGCAACGGGACGTTCGCGAATCGGTCGCGCTGTCGACCAAAGTCTGGTTCGAGACGCTGTTGTCGGGTGAGTTCCCTTCTGCGCAGGACATGGACTTGTTTCGGGAAATCAGTCAGCGACGTGAGCATCAACGTGTGCCGCTGCAGAGCCATTTGCAGGCATTGCGTCTGGGGTTGCGGGAAATCTGGAGCGCCTATATCGCGCTCGGCGAGTTGGACGAGCGTATTGCCAAAGAACTTCTGGCCGACGTCTCGCTGTATCTGCTGGACCACTTCGATTTCATTGCGCAGACCATTGTGCGGGCCTATCTGGGCGAGCAATACCGGCAGCCACGGTGGGCGGAACTCGCCGTTGCCATCGAGGAAGGCGCGCGCCGCTCCGAAAGCGTGCGGCATCATCTCGTTGCACTCATCGAGCAGCTATTGGCCGAGCCAGACCTGCTCTCGAGGCTCGACGTCGAGCAGGTTCGGGAGCACCGCGGTACCGAAGGAGCCGGCGCGCAGGTGATGAAGTTCTTCGGCCTCGATGTCGACATCGACGACGGCGCGGAATTGTCGAAGGCCTTGCGCGACGCGCAGGAGAGGCTGGCGCAGGCATCGCGGCTCGCGGCCGTGGCTGAACTCTCTGCCTCCATTGCCCACGAACTCAACCAGCCGCTCCAGGCCATCGTGGCGCATGGGCACGCCTGCGTGCGATGGCTCGCTGCAACGCCGCCCAGGCTCGACAAAGCCAGATACTCGGCCGAGCAGGTTGTGCACGACGCGAATGCCGCGGCAGACGTGGTAAGCCGCATTCGCGCTCTTTTCAGGCACACGGCTCCGCAAAAGGTCGATCTCGATGTCAACAAGCTGATTCTTCAGGTATGCACGCTGATGGCCGACGACATCCAGCACAACGCGGTTTCGCTCGAGACAATCCTCGGCGAAGACGTGTCGAAGATCAGCGCGGACGCGGTTCAGATTCAGCAGGTGATCGTCAACCTCGTGCGCAACGCAATTGAAGCGTTAGCGGCAACGGAGGAGCGACCGAGGCTGCTGGTGATCCGCTCACGTCGCGATGCCGGCAATGTGGTGGTCGATGTGGAAGATCACGGTGCAGGGCAGGTGAACTTCGAGAAGATTTTCGAGCCGTTCTTTACCACGAAAAAAACAGGCATGGGTATGGGTTTGGCAATCTGCAAGTCGATCGTGGAAGCACATGCGGGCCGGATTGGGGCCGTGCGCAATGTGTCCCGCGGCGTGACCTTCAGCTTCAGCCTTCCGATAGAGAGATCGAACGCAACCTCACGTTGACGATAGCCGAGGGTATCCTCAGCCGCCTCCGCCAATCAGCGTGATCGGCTTTGGCCTCGCTTTGGTCTTGCTTCGGCCTCGCTTCGGTCTGAAAGCAACGCGCTGTAGCCAGACATCTTCCCAGCCTACTGCTTCATATCGGGCCGTGATATTACATATTTATGTAATGCAGAACACGGCTTCCTATCCTTCCGGGCGACGATTCCGGCGGCTATAATTTTTTGTCGGCAGGACCACGTAAGAACAACATTCAACGAGATTGTCGTGGACCGTCCGTGCCGACGTCAGGCTGGGTTTTCACCCGGCAACGGAGAAGGCGCATGAAATCCGCAAGTGAGATGGTGTATGTGGTCGACGACGACAGGCGGGTGCGAGAAGCACTCACCTCGCTGCTGCGCGCAAACGGAAGAGATGCCCGCGCATTCGATTCCGGCACGGAGTTTCTGGAAACACCGCGTCAAAATAGTGTTTCATGTCTGATTCTGGATTTGCGAATGCCTGACATGAGTGGGCTGGAAGTTCAGAAGCTCGTCAGTGACTCGCAGATTCCCGTCATTTTCATTACCGGCAAGGGCGATGTGCCTTCCACGGTCCTCGCCATGAAGGGTGGGGCGGTTGACTTCCTCACTAAGCCTCTCGATGAAGACGAGTTGATGCGCGTGGTTGCTGCGGCGCTCGCAAGGGCGCACGTTCTTCGCAAGGAGGCGGACGATGCGGCGATGCTACATGCGCTTTATCAAACGCTCACGCCTCGTGAGCAGGAACTCCTGCCGCTGCTTGCCAGTGGCCTGCTCAACAAGCAGGCGGCGGCAGTACTTGGGATTACCGAATACACGGTGCAGGTCCATCGCGGCCACATCATGAGAAAGATGCGAGCGGATTCGTTTGCCACGCTGGTCAGGCAGGCGGGCAAACTGCAGCTCGAAACGTCGCCCATAACCACTTTCTGCGCCTGACGCCAACGCCAACTCGGTGTTGGACTCGATCACCGGAGAAAAAAAATGTCCACGCCTCCGGTTCGAACCGTGGCCGTGATTGATGATGACCGACGCGTTCTGACGTCTCTGGCGAACCTGCTGGCCTCCGGCGGGTACGGAACACGGGCCTACGAATCCGCTCTGGATTTTTTTGCCGACGGCTACGCGGGTCTGGTATGCGTCATTACCGATCTGGGCATGCGGCCCGTTGACGGCATTCAGGTGCTCGATAGAACGGTTCATTCAGGCGCAGCCACGCCGGTCATCATTATCACGGGCAAGCCGAGCGAGCAAACGGAAGACTACTATCTGCGCAGAGGCGCACTAGGTTTCTTCCGCAAACCTGTTGATGGAAATGCGTTGCTGGACATGCTGGATAGCATTGCTTAATAACGGCGCTGGCACTCGCCGTCAAATCCCCCCCAACAGGGACCGCGTTTCTTCCGACGGCTCTGCGGTGAGTATGTTTTCAAAGCTGTCCATCAAGTTGGCCACGGCGTATTGCGGCGACCAAAGCCCTCCCGAATCGCCACTGTCCCGGCTCGCTTCCCACGCTGCCAGCGAGGCATTGCCGTAGATGCCCACGAGCGACAGTCTGTGATCGACGATTGCCGGCGGAATATCGGCAAGCAGGTTCCGGAGCAGGGCGTTGCAACGCTGATAACCCAGATTCCACTTGTTTTCCAGCGCTTCCCGCAAGAACGCGCGGTCGTTCAACTGCAAGTTGGCGATCATGCGGATATACGTCGCCTGACCCGTACGATCCGCCAGCTCAAGCATCGGAAAGAGCAGCGCACCTAATACCGCACGTACGTTTATCCCTTCCTCCGCCTCCAGTCTGTCGAGCCGCGCCTGACGGTCTTCGTCTATCAGGCGCGCACCGTCGACGACCAGCTCACGCGCCAGTTCAAGTTTGTTGCCGAAGTAGTAGCGCAACGAGGCGCTGTTGCGCTGCCCTGCGGCGGAGATGATGTCCTGCACGGACACCCCATCCAATCCGCGCAGCGCGAACAGGCGTTGGGCTTCCTCTTTTAAGCGAGTTCGTGTCTCCGCCCCATCCGAGCGAAGGGTTTTCCCTGGCGTCGTCATTACTTTACCGTGTCGGGTTAATTAACTACACTGCAATAACTAACTCGGTAGGAGAAACTTAGCATGAAAGTCATAGTTGTTGGAGGAGGCATTGGTGGACTCACGACCGCTCTGGCGTTGCTGCGCCACGGTATCGAGCCGATTGTACTGGAGCGCGCCCCGCAATTGACGGAGGTCGGCGCGGGCGTCCAGATCGCTGCGAACGGCACGATTGTGCTGCGGGAACTGGGGCTTGAGCCGGCGCTGGCGAGCATCGCGACCGTGCCGGCGCGTTTTGACTACCTCGAACTGTCGACAGGGCGTCTCCTGTACGTGGCTCCTTTGGGCAAAGAGGCCGAGGCACGCTACGGCGCGCTGCTCTACAACGTTCACCGCGCCGACCTGATCGACCTGCTCGCGAAGGCCGTGCCGCCCAATGTGATCCGGCTGGGCGCAGAGGTTGCGTCGGTGTCCCAGGACGACGAAGGCGCCTACGTCACGCTGCAAAATGGCGAAGTGATTCGTGGCGACGCCGTGATCGGCGCGGATGGCATTCACTCTGCCGTTCGGACGGCCCTCCGGGGATCCGAGGAGAAGCAGTTCGCCAACATCCTGATGTGGCGCTCGCTCATTCCCGCTGACCGGCTCGCGGGCCTGAGGTTGCCGGTGGCGGGGAACAACTGGTTCGGCGTGGGCAGGAATATCGTTTCGTACTGGGTGCGCAAGGACCTCTACAGCATTCTTGCGTCGGTGCCGGCAACCGAAGTGAGCCGCGAATCGTGGACGCAGTCGGGGGACGTAGCGCAACTGCGGCGCTCGTTCGAGGGTTCTGAGCCGACCGTCCAGAAGATGCTGGAAGCGGTGGATTCAACGTTCATCACGGGGATGTACCACCGGGACCCGATCGAACACTGGAGTACCGGACGCATCGCCCTGCTCGGCGACGCTGCGCATGCAATGGTGCCGTACCTGGCGCAAGGCGCCTGCCAGGCGATCGAAGACGCATGGGTCCTCGCCACCTGTCTCAAGAACCATGGCCCGGACGGCATTCAGGACGCGCTGCTGGAATACGAACGGCGCCGCCAGCCGCGTACGACGCGGATTCAGGCGGGCGCGCGCTTTGTCGTCGACTGGGCACACGAGCCCGACGAGGCGCGTGTGCGCCAGCGTAACGGACGCCTGAAGGGACTCTCGCGTATCGATCCGCTGGCAGAGGCGTCGTGGTCGTTCGCCTGGGGGCACAACATCCTCGAGGCCGTCAAGTTGCCGCCGGGAGAGGTCGTAGGTTTGAGCGCGGCACGCGAAGGAAAGCGGATGGCGCGCCCCGAGAGTCAGCGTGCTTTCGATCTCTGGAAGGGCGTGTTCAAGCCGGATGACATTGCGCGTGGCGACCGGGGGCAGCGTGCAGCCTACGAACGGTTCCTGCTGGAGCAGTTCCCTGCGCAGGCTAGCACCGAGGTGACGGACGTCGATCTTCACGGGGTGAGCGCGTTGCGCGTGGTTGCAGCGGGAGCAGGGCACAAGGCGACCGTCTTGCACTTCCACGGCGGCGGGTACGTGCTGGGTTCGGGGAAGAGCTCGGTTGAATACGCAAGCCGTCTCTCACGCGCGCTGAACGGTCCGTGCTACACGGTCGACTATCGCCTCGCGCCCGAGCATCCGTATCCGGCGGCATTCGATGACGCATTCAGCGCCTATCGCGGTTTGCTCGCTTCGGGTGTCGATCCGTCGACGGTGTTCCTGAGCGGCGAATCGTCCGGGGGCGGCCTCGCCCTGGCGCTGGCTGCTGCGCTGCGTCGTGCGGGGCTGCCATTGCCAGGCGGCGTCATTGCAATCTGCCCGCTCACTGACCTCACGCTTGGCGGCCCCTCCGTCATGGCGAATTCCGGAGACGACCCGGCCGCGAATCGCGAGACGCTTTCCAATCTTGTCGCGTCTTACTTCCAGGGTCACGAGCCGACCGATCCGATGGTGTCGCCGTTGTTCGCGGATCTCGCAGACCTTCCGCCGGTGTTTCTTTCGGCGGTGGAGGGCGAGGTACTGGAAAGCGACACGACTCGTTTCGCAGAGCGGGCAAAGGCAGCCGGCGCGAACGTGACCTTGAAGATGGTGAGCGATTCGGTTCACGTCTTCACGCTCTTCCCATTCTTGCCCGAAACCGCCGAGACGCTCGAAGAAATTGGCCAGTGGAGTCGCGAGCTCGCGATTTGCGCGTGACGCCAGCACCCGGTTTCAAGTCGCTTTGCCCTATCACCGCATTTGGTTTCATGCCCGGAGTAGACATGACGGCAACATCAACGCGTCGGCGGGTCGACGTGCCGCGGCAACTATCCGCGCCGCAGACATCGCTGTACACGAATCTCGAAGTTTCCGCGGACCGCCATCCGGAAAAGGCCGCAATCCTTTACTACGACAGCACCGTCAGCTACCGGCAGTTGCGGCACGAAGTCGATGCGATGGCCGGATTCCTGCAGCAGCACTGCGGCATCGCCCGGGGCGAGCGCGTCGTCCTGTACATGCAGAACAGTCCGCAGTTCGTCATCGCCTTCTATGCGGTGCTGCGCGCGGATGCGGTAGTCGTGCCCGTCAATCCGATGAACCGGACGTCGGAACTGCAACACATACTTGAAGATAGCGGGGCTAGGGTCGCCTTTGTGGGCGTTGAACTCATGGAGCACGTGCGGCCGCTGTCGGGCCGTCACGTGGACCATGTGATCTCTGCACGTTATGCCGACTATCTTCGCGACCAGACCGATCTGCCGCTGCCCGACGTTCTGACATCGTCCGTAGCGCAGCCTCATGCAGATTCTGTGAACGGACATGCCGCTCTAATCGGCTGGAACGACGCGCTTGCTCGTGCGTGCGTTCCGCGCGGCCACGAATCCAGGCCCGAAGATCTGGCGGTCATTCCGTACACGTCCGGCACGACCGGTCGCCCCAAGGGGTGCATCCATACTCATCGTAGCGTGATGCATTCAACGGTCTCGTGCGCTGAATGGCCGAGCCTCGCGAACGAGAGCGTAATGCTGTGCTCCGTGCCCTTGTTTCACGTCACCGGCATGCAGAACTGCATGAACATGCCGATATACATCGGCGCCACGATGGCGATCATGACCCGCTGGGACGCGAAATGTGCCGCGCACGTGATCGAACGCCACCGCGTAAGCACATGGGTCACGGTTCCCACGATGCTCATCGACCTGCTGAACCTGCCGGACGTCGGCAGGTTCGATCTGAGCTCCATTGCGTACCTGAGCGGCGGCGGTGCCGCGATGCCGCAGGCTATCGCGCAGGAGATAGAGAAGCGTTGGGGCATCCCGTACGTGGAAGGGTACGGCCTCACCGAGACCATGGCAGCGACTCACATCAATCCGCCGAAGCACAGCAAGCAACAGTGCATGGGCGTGCCGGTCTTCAATACCGATTCACTCGTCGTCGATCCCGAGACGCTCGAGCCTCTCGGTGAAGGAGAAACAGGCGAGATTCTCGTCAGCGGGCCTCAAGTGTTCGACGGGTATTGGAAGTCGCCGGAAGCCACGCAAGAGGCATTTGTTCTGATCGATGGGAAGCGCTACTTGCGCACGGGAGATCTCGGCTATGTAGATCGGGACGGATACTTCTTCATCGTCGACCGGCTCAAACGCATGATCAACGCCTCCGGCTACAAAGTCTGGCCGGCCGAGGTCGAGGCAATGTTGTTCGAGCATCCGGCCGTACAGGAAGCGTGTGTCATCGCGACTCACGATCCGCGTCGAGGCGAGTCGGTCAAGGCGGTCATCGTGCTTCGAAACGGCGAGCACGTGACGGAAGAAGAAATGGTGTCGTGGGCCCGTGAGCGCATGGCGTCCTACAAGGTTCCGCGTGTCATTCAGTTTGCCGCCAGCTTGCCCCGTACGGCGAGCGGAAAGATCCAGTGGAGACTGCTGCAGGAAGAGGAAACGCGGAGTCGAAACGCTCAATCCGAAGGCCGCCGGTTGGATTGATATGTTGCCTGCCGAAGCGAGCGATGAGTAGTCGCAGCAGGGCAGGTTAGGCCTACCGGTGACACCAAAGGATGAAGTGTTGGTTGAGCTGGCAGGTTGATCAGATCATCTCGGCCCATTGAGTCACGCAAGGGCCTGTCATCAGCATGAACAGGCCCTAAGCTTCCTGCGGGACGAAGAGTTCCTTTTTACCCAACCAGCTCGCGATGCAACGCCATGAACTCCAGAGCAAGCTTATGCCGGGGATCGAGGTGAACCATCGGTTTGGCGTGCTGATGCGATTCGCGAATCCTCACGGAAGAAGACAGCCGGGACTCCAACACCGGCAAACCCTCGCTTACCAGTTCCTCAACCAGTTGGAGAGGCAGGCTCGCGCGAGGCTGAAACTGGTTGATCACAATCCCTTCGACTTCCAGATCGGAATTATGGTCCTGCTGAATTTCCTTGACGTTGTCGAGCAGCGTATAAAGCGCGCGACGAGAAAAATCGTCACAGTCGAACGGGATCAGGCAGCGTTCGACCGCAATCAGTGCGGAGCGGGTGTAGAAATTCAGTGCAGGGGGCGTGTCGATATAAATCGCGTCGTACGCATCGTCCAGTTCATTCAGCGCATCGCGTAGCTTGTAGATTTTGTAGCGGGATTCGAGCTTGCCGTGCAAAGCGTCAAGCTCCGGATGGGAGGGCATCACATCGAGGTTCTCGAACGGCGTGGGATGGATGAAGGTCGAGACCGGTGTCGGCTTGAAGCTGAAACTCAGGGCCGTTTCGAAGAAGTCCGCCACACTCGGCTTGAGCCCGCTCGCCTGCTCGCCGAGAAGGTATTGGCTGGAATTGCCCTGAGGATCGAGATCGATGACCAGGGTGCGCATACCCTCGCTGGCGCTGATCGCCGCCAGGTTGCATACGATGGTCGATTTACCCACGCCACCCTTCTGATTGAAGACGACACGCCGCATCTGGTTTGCCCCTTTTTTGCGAGAACTTGCGAAAACTTGCGAAAGGCACAGCTTACCCTGGCGGAACCCCCCTTAGCCCGGCCTCAACGGCCGTCCCCGCGCCGCGGCCCTTACTCCGCGGCCACTTCCTGACAGTTCCCCTGTTCGGGGGATGGCTCCCCCTTGCCAAAAACTCGATGATGGCTTCACTCGGGATGCCACCGTGCGCGACAAGCACCGACTGACCTGTGTCAGCCCGATCCATTTCTCGACTTGAGGAGACGTAGATGCAGGACGCCGTGCAGGGATCGACGCCATCCCCTTATGCCTATCCGCTGCTGATCAAGCAACTGTTGCATACGCCGTTCGTTCAGGCGCCGGATCAGGAAATCGTGTACCGCGGCCAGCTGCGGATGACCTATACCACGCTGAGGGAACGCATTGCGCGGCTCGCCAATGGCCTTCACGAGCTCGGCGTGCGGCACGGCAGCACCGTGGCCGTGATGGACTGGGACAGCCACCGCTATCTGGAGTCGTACTTTGCGGTTCCGATGATGGGCGCCGTGCTTCAGACGGTCAACGTGAGGTTGTCGGAGGCGGAGATCGCCTACACGATCAACCACGCCGGCGCAGAGGTGCTGCTCGTTCACACCGATTTCCTGCCCGTGGTCGAAGCGATCAAGGATCAGCTTGAAACGGTCCGCACCTTCGTGTGGATCGACGAGCCGGGCAGTGAAGCGAGCGCGCACACCATTGCATTCGCCACGGAATACGAGGCGATGCTGGCAGCGAGCGCGACGAGCTACGATTTTCCCGACTTCGACGAGAACACCCGGGCCACCACGTTCTACACGACAGGAACCACCGGTCTGCCCAAGGGCGTGTACTTCTCGCATCGCCAGTTGGTCCTGCACACCATCACCTTGATGGCGGCGCTGTCGAGCCCGGTATCGGGACAGCGCTTTCATCGCGGCGACGTCTATATGCCGCTCACGCCGATGTTCCATGTGCACGCATGGGGCATGCCCTACATCGCGACGGTAATGGGCGTGAAGCAGGTCTATCCGGGCCGTTATGTGCCCGAGCGTCTCGTGCAACTGCTCCGCGATGAAGGCGTCACGTTTTCGCACTGCGTCAGCACGATTCTGCACATGCTGCTCTCGTGCGATGACGCGAAGCACGCGGACTTCAGCAAATGGAAGGTCATCATCGGCGGCGGCGCGTTGCCGCACGGTCTCGCGCGCGCCGCGCTCGACCGCGGCATCGACGTCTTTACCGGCTATGGCATGTCCGAGACCGGTCCTGTGTTGAGCCTCGCGCAACTTCCGCCTAACACCGGGCCGCTCGATCTCGAAGAAGAGGTACGCCTGCGTTGCAAGACCGGTTTCCCCGTTCCGCTCGTCGACTTGCGCATCGTCAACGAGGACATGGAAGAGATCGTGCACGACGGCCGGGCCTACGGCGAGATCGTCGTGCGTGCGCCGTGGCTGACGCAGGCTTACCTGAACAATCCGGACGCGTCCGCGCAGCTCTGGACTGGCGGATACCTGCATACGCAGGACATCGCGAACATCGACGCGACCGGCAACATCCAGATCACCGACCGTATCAAGGACGTCATCAAATCGGGCGGGGAGTGGATCTCTTCGCTCGAAGTCGAAAGCCTGATTTCGCTGCACCCGGATGTCTCGGAAGTCGCGGTGATCGGGATCAAGGACGAGAAATGGGGCGAACGGCCGGTTGCGCTAGTAGTGCGCAAGCCGGGTGCCGCGGTCACCGAAGAGGACGTCAAGGCACACGTCATGGGCTTCACCAAAACCGGACGGATCTCGAAGTACGCGGTGCCGCAGATCGTCAAGTTCGTCGACGCGCTGCAGAAGACGAGCGTCGGCAAGATGAACAAGAAGTGGTTGCGCGAGCAATTCGCCTGACCCGTCGCAAGGAGCAAACACGATGAGCATCAAAGGATATAGCGTCGCCACGATCGACGACTTCGGTGGCCGCGAATTGGGCGTGTCGGACTGGGTTGTCGTCGATCAGGCGCGTATCGACGCCTTCGCGGCATGCACGGGCGACAGGCAGTGGATTCACGTGGATCCCGAGCGCGCGAAACGCGAAAGCCCGTTCGGCGGCACGATCGCGCACGGCTATCTGACGCTGTCGCTGCTGGCGTCGCTCGCGATCGAGATCGGACTCATTCCTGAGGACGCATCGGCTGGGCTGAACTACGGGCTGGACAAGGTGCGTTTCATGACACCGGTGAAAGCGGGAGCGCGGGTGCGAAACCGCGTGACGCTGATTTCGGTGGAAAAGAAGGGCGGCGGCCGGATCATCGTGAAGACGATGAACGAACTGCAGATCGAGGGCGAGGAGAAGCCGGCGCTCATCGCCGAGACATTGGCGATGCTGGTCTCGCAAGCGTAAGCAGCACTGTTGACGAAACGGATAGAGATGTTTGAGGAGCAGCAAGATGGCGGCAAATGACGAAAGCAAGGCACGCAGCGAGCAGACGAACGACCTTGCGGCGTCTGCCGCGGAAGGCATGCTCGGACCGAATCCGTTCGTGGGACTGCGGCCGCGAGACATTATGGCAACGGCGCAGCAGATCGGCGCCCAGGCGCTGCGGCAACCCGCGTTGCTCATGGAGCAGGAGGCGGCGCTGGTCCGCGACCTGATCGCGGTGCTTGGCGGCAGCGCGGACAGTACGCCGCCGCAGGGCGACAAGCGCTTCACCGACCCGGCGTGGCAGACGAATTCGCTTTACCGCATGACGCTGCAAACTTACGTGGCGTGGCGCAACGCGTTGACAGGCTTTGTCGACCGCTCCGCGCTCGACCCGAAGAGCAAGGAACGCGCGCAGTTCGTGCTGTCGCTCTTCACCGACGCGCTGTCGCCGACGAACACGCTGCTCGGCAATCCCGCCGCACTCAAGAAAATCATCGATTCGGGCGGCGCCAGCCTGCTTGGCGGCATGCGCAATCTCGTGACGGATATGCTGCAGAACCAGGGGATGCCCGCGCAAGTCGACAGGTCGGCGTTCAAGGTGGGTGAAAACCTCGGCACGTCGCAGGGCGCGGTGGTCTTTCGCAACGAGGTGCTCGAGCTGATCCAGTACGCACCGGCGACGGAGCAGGTGTACGCCCGCCCGCAACTGATCGTGCCGCCCCAGATCAACAAGTTCTACGTGTTCGACCTGTCCGAAGGCAAGAGCATCGTCGACTATCTGGTGAAGAGCGAGTTCCAGGTGTTCATGGTGAGCTGGCGCAATCCCACCGCCGCGCAGAGTCACTGGGACCTCGATACCTATGTGACGGCGCTCCTCGAAGCGATCACGGCCGTGCGCGACATTACCGGCAGCGACGACGTCAACCTGCACGGCGCCTGCTCGGGTGCGATGACGATTTCGGCGCTCCTTGGCCACCTCGCAAGCCGCGGCGACACGAGCGTCAATGCCGCCACGCTGATGGTCGCGGTGCTGGACAACACGGCTGATTCGCAGCTCGGTCTCTTTGCAACGCCGGAAGCCATTGCGGCCGCAAAGCAGAACAGTACATCGAAGGGCGTGCTCGCCGGCGAAGAAATGGGGCGCGTGTTCGCGTGGATGCGACCCAACGATCTCGTCTGGAACTACTGGGTCAATAACTATCTGCTCGGCAAAGCGCCGCCCGCTTTCGACATCTTGTATTGGAACAACGATGCGACCCGGCTGCCTGCGGCGATGCATGGGCAACTGCTCGATATCTTCACGGGCAATCTGTTCAGCAAGCCTCGCGCGTTGACGGTTCTGGGTACGCCGATTGATCTGTCCGAAGTGACGTGCGACAAATACGTCGTTGCCGGCATGACCGATCACATCACGCCGTGGAAGGGCGTGTACAACACGGCGCGCACGTTCGGCGGCAAGACGCGTTTCGTGCTGAGTTCGAGCGGTCATATCCAGAGCCTGATCAACCCGCCGGGCAATCCGAAAGCGAAGTTCTTTCTCAATACCGATTTGCCCGCCAATGCCGACGCATGGCTTGCCAGTGCTCAGGCTGAAAAGGACTCGTGGTGGGCCGACTGGCGCACGTGGCTCGCCGATCATTCCGGCGAGCGGCGTGCCACCCCGACGACAGTAGGCAACAAGCAGCATCCCGCGGGCGTGAAGGCGCCGGGAACGTATGTCATGGAAGCCTAAGGCACTTAAGGCACCAAGGCACACGCACCGGCGCACTCATTGAGCGCACTTTTGAGCGCACCGCAGTCAACATTTTCTTAACGTAGTTTCAATGGAGTATCGATGATGGATTCAACCAATTTCAACAGCATTTTCGCCGAGTATAAAAAGGTCGTTGGACAGTTCAAGCTGCCCGGCATCGACGTAGGCGCACTCCTCGAGTCGCGCCGCAAGGACGTCGAGGCGATCGTCGAAGCCAACACGACCGCGCTGGCAGGCGTGCAGTCGCTCGCTCAGAAGCAGTCGGAGATCCTCCGCACGACGCTGACCGAAGTGCAGTCGCTCGTCAGCCGCGTTGCCCAGTCGGGCAGCCAGCCGGCGGCCAACACGGGTGAAGTGGTGCGGCAGGCCTTGAACAAGGCGCTGGTGGACATGCAGGAACTCGCTGACACCGCATACCGTGCGCAGGCGGACAGCGTCGCCGTGGTTACCAAGCGCGTCGCCGAGCACGTCGAGGAACTGAAAACGCTCCTTCAGCCGAAGAAGTAATGCCGAAGAAGTCATACGACAGCGCCCATGCGGCATGCCGACGCGTCGAATGAAGCGTCCTTTCAGAAGATGATCCGGAAACAAAAAATGCACACGAACCCCGAGTCTCTTTGCAGCATGGAAATCCAGATGATCGATCTGGACGGTCAGACACTGCGTGTCGCAACCTGGCGCGGCAGCGATGCTTCGCCGCCGCTCCTTATCTTCAACGGCATCGGCGCCAACCTCGAACTGGTGGAGCCGTTTGTCACGGCGCTCGAAGACGTGAGCGTCATCATCTTCGACGTGCCCGGCGTCGGCGGCTCGCCTGCGCCAGTCGTGCCGTATCGCTTTTCGACGTTGTCCGTGTTGGCGGACAAGCTGCTGACGCGGCTCGGTTACGAGGGGGCCGTCGATGTGCTCGGTGTATCGTGGGGCGGCGCGCTGGCGCAGCAGTTCGCGCATCTGTACCCGGGGCGCTGCCGCAGGTTGATTCTCGCGGCAACCTCGCCCGGCGTCATCATGGTGCCGGGCAAACTGTCGGTATTGTCGAAGCTGATCGGGCCGCGCCGCTATACGGATCCCACCTACCTGCAACAAGTAGGCGCGGAGATCTACGGGGGCGCTTACCGGCGCGATCCGTCGTTGCTGAAGGCGCATAGCCGGCACATTCAGCCACCGCGTGGCCGCGGCTACCTCTATCAACTACTGGCGGCTACGGGCTGGAGCAGTTTGCCGTGGCTCGGTGCGTTGCGCCAGACGACACTGGTCATGCACGGCAACGACGACCCGATTGTGCCGCTCACCAACGCGAAGATTCTCGCAGCCCGTATCCCCGATGCGACGCTCTATGTGATCGACGACGGCCACCTGTTTCTCATCTCGCGCGCGCCTGAAGTCGCGCCGGTGGTGCGCAGGTTTCTCCGGCAGGGGGCGAGTTGAGTTTCTTTGCGCGCGATAGCGATAGCGCGCGGCCGGTCATTGCGAATGCACACGAAGACCGCAAGGCAAGTGGCCTGACGCGCATGCGGCGAACGGCGACCTGCCTGCTCGTCTGCATGATTGCGTTGCTGTTCGCGTGTGTTGCCTGGCAGGCTGACCATGCATGGCTTGCGTGGCCGCGTGCGTTTGCGGAGGCCGGCACGGTCGGCGCGATCGCGGACTGGTACGCAGTCGTTGCGCTGTTCCGTCGTCCTTTGGGTCTGCGGATCCCGCATACAGCGATCATTCCGCAAAATCAGCAGCGCATCGCCGAGAGCCTTGGCAAGTTCGTCGAGGAAAATTTTCTGACGCCGGAACTCATCGTCGACAGGCTGAGCGGCCACGATACCGCCCAGGCGCTTGCCCGGTGGCTCGCGCAGCCGGCGAACAGCCGCGGGGTGGCCGATATCGTTGCGGATGCCGTGGCAGGATTGCTCGAAGGTATTGACGAAGCGGATGCGCAGTGGTTTTTCGACCGTCTGGTGATACCGCAGTTGCGCACGCTCGATGTATCCCGCGTAGCCGGCGACGTCATCAAAGTACTGACTGAAAGCGAGCGGCATCAGCCGTGGCTGGTTCGCGGACTCGAAGTGCTGGAGAAATGGCTCACTGCGAACGTCGGCATGATCAAGGCCAAATTCAGCGAGGCCTCGAGATACACGCCCGCGCAGCTTGACACGTATATCGTCAGTAAATTTGTCGAAGGCATCGTTGCGCTCCTCCGTGAGGTGGCGGCGAATCCGGATCATGAACTGCGCCACCAGTTCGATGAGGCCCTAGAGGGGCTGAGCGTGCAATTGCAAACATCGGCTGTGCACCGTCGTTTCGGCAAGTCGTTGATGCGCGACTGCATCCGTTATTTCAGGCATGCAGACCACTATCGCGTGCTGCTGGAGCGTTTGCGCATGCGTGTGATCGCCGATCTCAGTCGCGAGCAATCGGCCGTGCGCGACGCCATGACGAGCATGCTGGCTTCGCTCGGCAAGCGGATCGGCCGTGAACCCGCGGTTCAACACAAACTGAACGCATGGTGGCTCGCGCTCGCTCGCGAACTCGTCGTGCGTTATGGGCGCCAGCTCTCCGCGCTGATCACCGAGGTTGTAAAAGGCTGGAACGCAGATGAAGTGAGCCAGAAGATCGAGGCGGAAATCGGCCGTGACCTTCAGTATGTCCGGATCAACGGCACATTCGTGGGCGGCATGGTCGGCGTGCTGATTCACGCCGCCACACTCGTCGTCATGAGGTAAGACGTGCGCTAGCCGGCCGCAACCAGACCCAGTGCCTGCGCGCGCGCAACGGCGTGTGCGCGCTTGTCGACATCCAGTTTCACGAAGACGTTCTTGACATGAGTCTTGACGGTTTCCGGCGCAATCCCCAAGGTGCGCGCGATCTCCTTGTTCGACTGTCCCTGGGCAATCAGCTCGACGATGCTGCGCTCCCGCGCGCTCAACGGCTCGCGCTCCAAGTCGCGCCTCGGCGTGACAGGCTCGTACAGCGCGCGCCAGCCGTCTAGCAGGCGATCGATGTAAGCGACGATCTCCTTCGTCTGCGGGGTGGAACGCGTGTCGTCGCGAACCGCCTGCAGAAGCGGCCCGATTTCGGGCCCTTGATCGAGAATCGAGCGGTAGATGCCGCTATTGGCGCTCAGCACCTCGCGAAAGATTTCGACAGCGCGAGGCTGGTTGTTCGCACGCAACCAGACGAGCGCGATCACGGTGCGCAAGCGCAGCGCGAGATAGTCGCCGTGCCGGCTTTCGACGCTTTGCAAAGCGGATGTCAAAGCCCCGAGGGCTTCCTCTGTCCGGTTCTGGGCCATCGCCACCCAGGCGACCGCGATCGCGCGGTAGGTTTCGATCTCCGGCGAGACTGCATGCTCCGCGGCGCAATGGGAGTCTGCTAGCTGATCCAGTTGCACGACACATGCTGACGCTTCCGTTACCCTGCCTTCAGCCAGATAAAGCCGCCCGCGCTCGACGAGAACGCCGGCAATCATCCGGTCCCAGCGGCGTGCGTAACCCAGAGTCTGCGCCTGATCGAGCAGCGCATAGGCCCGCTCGGCGTCGGAACGCGCGATAGCGATCCGGACCAGCACGCGGTAGGCGATCAAGGTGCTATCGAGCAGGACCGCCAGGTCGATCACCGGCATGAGATCGACGAGTAACGCTTCCGCTTCGTCGAGCCGTCCCTGCTCGTACCAGATCTGCGCAATCATGGGCGCACACAACGCGGCCGAGATGGATTTCGGACCGGCATGGCGCTCGGCGAGCTGGATCGACTCGGTGAAATAGCGCTCGGCGAGCGCGAAGTGCATCTGCTGCATTTCCGCGTGGCCGAGCAGGCATAGCCGGTAGACCGAGGCGAACACGTTGCGCTGGTCTTCCTCGAGCGAATAGGGGATCCACGGTGTCGCGTACAGTGCTTTCAGGTTGCCCGCTTTCCAGTGCCCGAAGCGCACGACGTTGGAGACGACGTTGGTGGTCCAACTGTCTGTCGACGGCCGTTCGAGACACGTTTGTGCGATCACAAGCGCGCGCGGCGAGTCGTCCTGAAGCGCTGCCACCACCGAGCGGATCGCCTGGCACTCCCAGCGGATGTTGTCGGCGGTGTCGCTCGAGCCCGTACCCGTGTCACGCTCGATCTCATCGAGTATCGCGAGCGCTTCGTCAAAACGCATCGCCAGCGCCATCCCCCACGCGATCGCGAGCGTGATCGTGACCTGCCCGCGCATTAGATGCGCCGGGAACTGCCGTTGCCAGCCGAGCAGCGTGAGCAGGTCGCCCTTCGTGACGAGCGCCATCGCGCAGTGAGCCATCAGGGAGACGGCGTCTTCCGTTTCGCCCGCGGCGATCGCGTGCTTGACCGCGTCTGTCCAGCGCGCCTCTTTGGCGTACCACTGACACGCACGACGATGCAAGTGCGCCACCTGATCGGGATGCTGGGTTTCGAGCCGCCGATGCAGGTACTCGCCCATGAGATGGTGATAGCGGAACCAGCGTCCGTCGATATCGAGCGGTTCGAGCAGCAACTGGCGTGCGGAGATCGTATCCAGCATTCCTTGTGCCGCCGCCATGCCGGTCACCGCTTCGCATAGCGATGCCGTCAGGCGGTCGAGTATCGACGTGCGCTGCATGAACTCGACCATCTCGGCCGGCAAACGCTTGAGCATGTCTTCAAGGTAAGCGGCGAACGGCCGGGACGCGCCGGACGGCGCGCTCATGTCCCAATCCGGTTTGCCTTCGTCACGCGATAGCACCGAGGTAGAAATGCGCAGCGCCGCAGCCCAGCCTTCCGTGCTCGCGAACAGCGACTTGACGCGGGCAGCGCGCAACTCGCCTGGGCATTCGTGTTCGACAAAGCTGCGCGTTTCGTCGAAGTTGAAACGCAGTGTCGACGCGTCGATTTCCAGCAGGTCGTTGCCCGCTTCCAGGTTGGCGAGCGGCAGCGGCGGATCGGTACGCGTACAGATCACAACATGCACGTTCGACGGTGCATTCACGATGAAGTACGACATGGCCTCGTGAATGGCGGGCAGGCTGATCAGGTGATAGTCGTCGACGAACAGATAGACCTCGTCGTCGACGTCGACGAGTTCGTTGATCAGCGTCGACACGACTGAGTGCGCCGGCACGAGTGACGCCTCGGTTGTCAGGCTGACCGCGGACACGCCGACGCTTGTGCACGCGTTGCGCAATGCCTGCGCCAGATGATGGAAGAAGCACGCGGGCTCGTCGTCTTCCGTATCGAGCGAGAGCCATGCGACATAGGCGCCGCTTGCATTCAGCCCGTTGAGCCACGTGAGCGCAAGCGACGTCTTGCCAAAACCGGCGGGCGCCTTGATGACCGTGAGCCGTTTGTATTCCGCCTTGCCGGCGAGAGAGACGAGGCGCGGCCGGTCTATCAATCCGCTGGGCAGGCGCGGCGGAAACACCTTGGTTGCGAGAAAGAGAGGCGGCCTGATCGGGGACGGCGCTTCTATCACGTGCATTAATTGCTCCGGGCGTTCGGGTTGACCCTGGCTGCCATTCCCCCTCCATGCAATCGCGTTCCCCTGTAAGGGGGATGTTGCATAGCGTCGCGCCGGGACACCATGGATTCCATAGAAATCATACGCCCAACCACCTCGAAGGAGGAGACATGTCAACCGCAACGAATCACATTGCAGCGCACAAACTCGGTCCGCTCGGCGCACAGCCCGAACTCTCCGAGATGAACCAGATGGTCCAGCAGAGCGTGCATCGCTACGCAGAAGAAGTCATGCGTCCGATCGGCGTCAAGCTCGATCGCATGACGCCCGAGGAGGTGATCGCCAAGGGCTCGCCCTATTGGGAAGCGCGCGAGAAGTTTGTCGGGCTGGGTTTCGGTGTCGACGGACTGCTTGAGCTCGAACCCGCCGAACGGGCGACGACGATGAGCATCCTGTTCGAAGAACTCGGCTGGGGCGATTCGGGACTCGCGATCACCTACGGCGCAGGCTTGCTGCCCGCACTGATGAGCGCGGTGTCCGGCAACCCGTTCTGCCGCGCGCTCGCTCCGGACGAGAAGCTCGGTTGCTGGGCCATCACGGAACCCGATCACGGCTCCGACATGCTCGATGCGAACGGCATGATCTTTCATCCGCAGGGCTCGTACGGCCGCCCTAACTGCGTGGCGACGCTGCGCGGCGACGAGGTGATCATCAACGGGCAGAAGTCGGCGTGGGTGTCGAACGGTATCGCCGCCGACGTCTGCATTCTCTATTGCGCGGCGGACAGCGGCAACGGCGCCGACACGAAACGCGGCGCGGTAGTGATCGTGCCGCTCGACGCCAAAGGTGTCTCGCGCGGCAAGCCGCTCGACAAGATCGGCCAGCGCGCGCTCAACCAGGGCGAACTGTTCTTCGAGAACGTCACGTTGTCGAAGGAGCACCTTCTCGCCGGCCCCGACCAGTACGTCGACGCGGTCTACGCGATCCACACGTTCGCCAACGCGATCATGGCCAACGTGTTTGCCGGCACTGCGCGCGCCGCGTTCGAACTCGCGCTCGCTTATGCGCATGAACGCAAGCAGGGTGGTTTGCCGATCATCCGCCATCAGTCGGTCGCGTCGCGGCTCTTTCATATGTTCCGCAAGGTCGAGGCCGCCCGCGCGCTCGCGCAGCGTGTCGTGCACTACAACTTCACCGCGGCGCAACCTTCGCTGCACGCGGCAATGACGGCGAAGGTCACCGCGACGCAGACCGCGTTCGAAGTCGCCAACGACGCGCTGCAGATCTTCTGCGGCAACGGGCTCACCCGCGAGTATCCGATCGAAAAGATCTGGCGCGACGCACGCGCTTCGATGATCGAAGACGGCTGCAACGAAGTGCTGGCGATCAAGGGTGGCTACTACCTGATCGACCCCGAGCTGCTTTGAACGGCACGGCGCGTCCACGCAATCCGATGACAACCTGAAGGAGACGACGACATGGCAACGACATACGAAGTGGTCCTCTATGGAGCGAGTGGCTACACGGGCAAGCTCACGGCATGGAAGCTCGCGGAGCGCGGCATTCCGTTCATTGCCGCCGGGCGCAGCAAGGAACGGCTGGAAGAAGAACTTGCGAAGGTGCCCGAACTCGCCGGACACGACTATCAGTGCGTGGCGGTTCAGCACGAAACAGACGCGCTCACCGAATTCTTCAAGGGCAAGAAGGTGGTGATCAATATCGTCGGGCCGTTCATGCAGCTCGGGCGCCCGGTTGTCGAAGCGAGTCTCGCGGCCGGTTGCAACTACTTCGACACCACCGGCGAAACCGACTGGATGTCGCTGTTGAAGCGCACATATGGCGAGTCCTTCGCGGCCCGCGGTCTGGCGCTGTGTCCCGGCAATTCGTACATGTGGGCCGAAGGCAATCTCGCGGCGGAGATCGCGCTGGAAACCCCGGGCATCGACACGCTCGACGTGCTCTATCTCGGCGACTCGGAAGTGAGCGTCGCGTCGACGATGTCGTTTCTGCGGATGTGCACGCAGCCGCAGTTCTACCTGCGCAACAAGCAACTGGTGCAGTGGCCATGGGCAACGCCGTATCAGGTTCATGTGCCGGGTGAGCACATGTTGCTGAATGCGTTGCCATGGAGCGGTGGCGGCGAGCCGGTCTGGTACCAGGACGACCCGCGCGTGCGCAACTGCCAGACGCTCGTGTCGTTCAGAAATCAGGAACGCTTTCTTGCGGTGGTCGGCCTGCTGAAGAAATTCGAGGAAGAGTGCCGCCACCTCGATCCCGCCAAACAGGAAGAGGTCACCAATGAATGGGGCAAGGCCGTGACGCAGGTCGAACCCCCGCGTGAAAACCCGGACGTGAATCGCTGCACGTTGTCGTGCCAGGGGCGTGGCAATACGAATTCCGTCAGCGTGATTCTGCGTGGCAATTCGCCCTATGCGCAAACCGGCGTGCTCGGTGCGGAGGCGGCGCGACGCGTACTGCGCGGGCAATTGCACGCAGTGGGTTTCGTTTCGCCGGCGAAGGCGTTCGGCGCGCGCAACCTGATCGCCGCGCAGGCCGAGGAAGGTTACCTCGCCTATGAGGTCAAGAGCGTTTGACGACGAATCGGACGGCTCGCGCGCGCGGCTGGTGGCTTATGACGCGCGGCGTGCGCCTCCTCGCGGTGGAGAATTGATATGGGTAACGAAGTGTATATCGCGGGCGTCGGCATGACGCCCTTCGGCAAGCATCTGGAAACCAGCGTGAAGCAGCTCACGCGCGCGGCAGTGGAAGACGCGCTCGCGGACGCAGGCTGTGACAAGGCGCAGTTGCAGGGCGCGTTTTTCGGCAACTCCACGCAGGGGCACATGGAAGGCCAGCACATGATTCGCGGCCAGCTTGCGCTGCGGGCGATGGGCATCGACAAGGTCGCGGTGATCAACGTCGAGAACGCCTGCGCGAGCGCCAGCACCGCGTTTCACCTCGCGGTGAACTACGTGAAAGCCGGTGCTGCCGACATCGTGCTCGCGGTGGGCGCCGAGAAGATGTTCTCCACGGACAAGGCGCGCACCTTCAGCGCCTTCGACGGTGCGTGGGACGTGCATGACACCGATAACGGCAAGCGTCGGCTGCTCGAGATGGGCGAGGGCATCGAGCCACCGGCGGGCAGCGTCTCGACGAAACCGTACAGCGTGTTCATGGATATCTACGCGTCGATGGGCCGGATGCACATGCGCGAATACGGCACGACCCAGCGGCAGTTCGCCGCCGTGTCGGCCAAGAACCACGGACATTCGGTTCACAACCCGCTCGCGCAGTACCGGCAGGCTTATTCGATCGACGAGATTCTCGGCGCACCGCCGATCACCTATCCGCTCACCCTCCCGATGTGTTCGCCCGTCAGCGATGGCGCGGCCGCGGCGATCGTGTGCAGCGAGGCCGGCCTCGCGCTGTTAGGTGGGCGGCGCTCGCGCGCCATTCGTGTGCTGGCGTCCGTGCTGCAAACGGGCAGTGACCGGCCGGCCACGGCACTCGACCGGCATCTGGTCCGGCAGGGCTCGTTGCGCGCGTATGAGCAGGCGGGCGTCGCGCCGCAGGATGTCTCGGTCGCCGAGGTCCACGACGCGACGGCGATCGGCGAAATCATCCAGTCCGAAGTGCTCGGATTGTGCGAGCCGGGCATGGGCGGGGTGGCCGCGGAACGAGGCGAGACGACGATAGGCGGGCGGATTCCGATCAATCCGTCGGGCGGCCTCGAATCGAAGGGGCATCCGATCGGTGCGACAGGACTCGGCCAGATTTATGAACTGGTGACCCAGTTACGCGGTGAGACGGGCGCCCGCCAGGTCGAGGGCGCGCGCATCGCGATCGCGGAGAACGGCGGCGGACTGTGCGGCGTGGAAGAGGCCGTTGCCAGCATCACGATTCTCGGACGCTGAGGCTGCATCGTGAAAACGCGCGTGAAGCCGCACGTGAAGCCGCGACAGATTTCGCGCACGCGCAAGACCGAACCGCATCTGCAAGGAGAGAGGGCGTCATGAGCACCACACCCGAAACCACGTTGGCCGCGTTGCTCGCCAACCGCGTCGAGACCATGCCGGATCTCGACGTGCTGACCGTCGAAGGCGCCGGCGTGCGGCGCGACGAGGTGCGCACATACCGGCAACTGTGGGAGAACGGCCAGCGGCTCGCGCAGGTGTTGATCGATCAGGGCCTGCAACCCGGCGAGCACTTCGCGCTGCTGATGGCCAATCACGCGGAGTTTATCGACGCGATGGTCGCGGCGTCGATTTCGGGCACGGTGTTCGTGCCGATCGATCCGCGCGCACGCGGCGAGAAGCTCGCGTTCATGCTCGACAGCCCAGGCTGCCGCGGCATTATCGCCGCTGACTATGCGCTCGACAACCTGCTTGCCGTGCGTGCTTCGCTCCCCAAACTGTCCTGGGTGATCGGCCTGGAAACCGACGAAGGCGCGAAGCCGCTCGCCGATTTCCCGGGCGTGTCGTCATACCGCGCGTTGCTGCCGGAGCAGGTGCCCGAATTGCCGATCGTGGCCCGCGATCCCGACAGCGCGATGCAGTTGATTTTCACGTCCGGCACCACGGGCGATCCGAAGGGCATCGTCATGACGCACCGCCGCTATTGCGGCACCTCGGCGGCGGTGTCGGCGCTGTTCGGCTACGTGCCCGGCGACCGGCCGTATTCGGGACTGTCGCTAACGCATGCCAACGCACAGATCGTGACGCTGGGCGCTTCGCTCACCGCCGGCATGCGCGCCGTGCTGTCGCGCCGTTTTACGAAGTCGCGTCTGTGGGACATCACCCGCAAGTACCGCTGTACGACGTTCACGCTGCTCGGTGGCATGACCACGGCGGTCTACAGCGAGCCGAACAAACCCGATGACGCGGACAACCCCGTGCGCTTTGTGATATCCGCGGGGATGCCCGCGGCGATCTGGAAGGCCTTCGAGCAGCGCTTCGGCGTGCAGATCGTCGAGTTCTACGGCGCGGCGGAAGGCGGGATCACGGTCAAGCCGCTCGGAGTCGGCCCGGTGGGCAGTATCGGCAAGCCGGCGCCGATTCTCAGGCACCGCATTGTCGACGACGACGGCAACGACTGCGCGCCCGGTGTGCCCGGCGAATTGCTGTTCCGTCCGGCGGATGGCTCGCCGTTCAAGGTCGAATACTTCGGCAATCCGGAAGCGTCGGCGAAGAAGTGCAGGGACGGCTGGCTGTATATGGGCGACGTCGTACGCGAAGACGAGAACGGTTGGCTCTTCTTCGAATACCGCAAAGGCGGTGGCATTCGCCACAACGGCGAGTTCATCAATCCGGCGCCGATCGAGAAGGTGATCGCCGAATCGGGTCTGGTCGAAGACGTCTACGTGTACGGCGTGAAGGCCGCGTCGGGCGCGCCCGGCGAGAAGGATGTGGTCGCGGCCGTGGTGCTCAAGGACGCGGCCCGTTTCGACCCGCAGCAGATATTCCGCGCATGCCGCGCGAAGCTGGAAGCGAGTTCGGTCATCTCCTGGCTGCAGGTGGTGCCCGAGATACCGAAGACAGCGTCGGAAAAACCGCTTGAACGCTATCTGGTCGACATGTTTGACAGCCAGCGTAACAGCGTGTTTGCCGAGACGCCGTGACCGTGTGACGGTGCGCGGCAAACCCTAAGCAATTTTCAAATGGAGTAGGCAATGAAAGTACTTGTTCCTGTCAAACGCGTCGTCGACGCGAATGTGAGGGTCCGCGTAAAGGCCGACGGCAGCGCTGTCGACATCGCCAACGTGAAGCTCTCGATGAACCCATTCGACGAAATCAGCGTTGAAGAGGCCGTGCGCCTCAAGGAAGCCGGCGTCGTGAGCGAAGTGATCGCGGTTTCGTGTGGCGTACAGGCATGCCAGGAAACGCTGCGCACCGCGCTGGCGACGGGCGCCGATCGCGCCATCCTCGTCGACACGGACGTGGAGTTGCAGCCGCTCGCGGTCGCGAAGTTACTGAAGGCGCTAGTGGATAAGGAGCAGCCGCAACTGGTGCTGCTCGGCAAGCAGGCGATCGACGACGACTCGAACCAGGTCGGCCAGATGCTCGCGGCACTGCTCGGCTGGCCGCAGGCGACATTCGCCTCGAAGGTCGCGATCGAAGCGGGCAAGGCCACGGTCACGCGCGAGATCGACGGCGGCCTCGAAACGATCGAAGTCGATCTGCCCGCAGTTATTACCGCCGATCTCCGCTTGAACACGCCGCGCTACGCCACGCTGCCCAACATCATGAAGGCGAAGAAGAAGCCGCTCGATGTGGTGACGCCGGACGCGCTCGGTGTCGACGTCAAGCCGCGGCTCACCACGCTCGGGCTCGCGGAGCCCGCCAAACGCGAGGCAGGCATTCGCGTCGCCGATGCAGCCGAACTGATCGACAAGCTGCATAACGTCGCCCACGTCATCTAACACACAAGGGGAGAAAAATGCCCGTACTCGTTATTGCTGAGCACGACAATCAGGCGCTCAAGACAGCGACCCTGAATGCCGTTACCGCCGCCGCCCGACTCGGCGACGACATTCATGTTCTCGTGGCCGGCTCGCAAAGCGCGGCAGTCGCCGAACAGGCGGCCCGCATTGCCGGCGTCACCCGAGTTCGTTTCGCCGACGCCGCGCATTACGGCCATGCGCTGGCCGAGAATCTGGCGGCGCTCGTCGTGAAGATCGCCGCTGACTATAGCCACGTGATCGCACCTGCTACCACGACCGCGAAGAACGTGATGCCGCGCGTGGCCGCGTTGCTCGACGTGGCCCAGATCTCCGAGATCATTGCCGTCGAATCCGCCGATACGTTCGTACGCCCCATCTATGCGGGCAACGTGCTGGCAAAGGTGCGAAGCGCCGACCCGATCAAGGTGATTACCGTTCGCACGACGGCCTTCGCGGCCGCGCCCGCCGAAGGGGGCACAGCCGCAATCGACGCGTTGGAGCCCGCCGCTGACGTGCAAGGCTCGCGCTTCGTGAGTCATCAGCTCACGCGTTCGGAACGCCCGGAGCTGACGTCCGCGCAACGCGTGATCTCCGGCGGCCGCGGCATGGGCTCCGGCGAAAACTTCGCGTTGATCGATGACATTGCCAACAAGCTCAACGCGGCGGTCGGAGCGTCGCGCGCCGCGGTCGATGCCGGCTTCGCGCCCAACGATTATCAGGTGGGTCAGACCGGCAAGGTCATCGCCCCGCAGTTGTATATCGCGGTCGGCATCTCCGGCGCGATCCAGCATCTGGCCGGGATGAAGGACTCGAAGGTGATCGTCGCGATCAATAAGGACGAGGAGGCGCCGATTTTTCAGGTCGCCGATTACTGGATCGTGGGCGACCTCTTCAAGGTGTTGCCGGAGTTGTCCCGCGAACTGGACAAATTACAACAGGCTTAATGCGGGAGCACATGATGAGCACTTATATTGTGCCGTTGCGCGACATGCGTTTCGTGATGACGGAACTGGCGAATCTCGGCGAGTTGTCTTCGCTGCCGGGCTACGAGGAGGCGACGCCGGAACTTGCCGAGGCGGTACTCGAGGAGGCCGCAAGACTCGCGACTGAAGTGCTTGCGCCGCTCAACAAGCCGGGTGACGAACAGGGCGCGCGGCTGACGCCTGATGGCGTGGTGGCTGCCGACGGTTTCTCAGCTGCCTACGGGCAGTTCGTTGCCGGCGGTTGGAGCGGCCTGAGCGGCGACCCCGAGTTCGGTGGCCAGGGGCTGCCCGAACTCCTGCAGGCAGCGACCGTGGAGATGTGGAACTCGTCCAACATGGCGTTCGCGCTGTGTCCGCTGTTGACCGCCGGCGCCACCGAGGCGTTGCGGCAGCATGGTTCCGATGAGTTGAAAGCACGCTATCTGCCGAAGATGGTCAGCGGCGAGTGGACCGGCACGATGAACCTGACCGAGCCGCAAGCCGGGTCGGACCTCGCGGCCGTGCGCACCAAGGCCGTACCTGACGGGAATCACTATCGCCTCTCCGGCCAGAAGATCTTCATCACGTGGGGCGATCACGACATGACGGATAACGTGATTCACCTCGTGCTGGCGCGCACGCCCGACGCACCAGAAGGTGTGCGCGGCATCTCGCTGTTCCTCGTGCCGAAATTCCTCCTCAACGCCGATGGATCGCCGGGCTCGCGCAACGACGTGCACTGCGTGTCCCTCGAACACAAACTCGGCATTCACGCGAGTCCGACCTGCGTGATGAGCTTTGGCGATCAGGGCGGGGCGATTGGCTATCTGGTGGGGCAGGAGAACAAAGGCCTCGCGCATATGTTCACGATGATGAACGAGGCGCGTCAGAAGGTGGGTATCCAGGGACTCGCGATCGCGGAACGCGCTTATCAGCAGGCCCGTGAATACGCGAAGGAACGCGTCCAGGGACGGCTCGCATCGAGCAAATCAGGTGGCGCCGTGGCCATCATCCATCACCCGGATGTGCGGCGCATGTTGATGACGATGAAGTCCCAGATCGAAGCGATGCGTGCCTTCGCGTACGTGATGGCCGCGGACATGGACCGCGCGCACCGTGACCCGGACGCCGGTGAGCGCGCACGTCGTCAGGTGCGTGTCGATCTTCTGATCCCCGTGTTGAAGGCGTGGTGCACGGAGTTGGGCGTCGAGATCGCGTCGACGGGCGTGCAGGTGCACGGCGGGATGGGTTACATCGAAGAGACGGGCGCATGCCAGTTCCTGCGCGACGCACGGATCGCGCCGATCTACGAGGGCACCACAGGCATTCAGGCGGCGGACCTTGCCGGTCGCAAGCTCGCGTCAGATCAGGGCGCGGGGATGGCCGATCTTGTTGCGGAGATACGTGAGGCCGCGCTGGAGCTCACGCGCAGCACGGATACGCAAGTGGCCTCCGTGGGCGCGGCACTCGCGGCCGGTGTGCAGGCGCTTGAAGATGCCACCGCCTGGATGCTGCAAGCATTGGCGACTCAGCCCGATGCCGCGCTTGCCAGTTCCGTCGACTATCTGATGCTCACCGGCTACGTGTGCGGCGGCTGGCAGATGGGGCGCGCAGCGCTCGTTGCGTCAGTGAAAATCGCAGCGAACGAGGATCCGGACTTTCATCACACCAAGCTCGTCACTGCGCGCTTCTACGCCGACAAGATCTTGCCCAAAGCGAATGCGCTTCTGGAAGCGATCCGCAGCGGGGCATCGGGCGGGTCGAGCCTCCCAATCGAGCAGTTCTGAGCGGCGATGCAAGAGGTGCTGCAAGAACAGGCGTCGATACAAAATTATTGATATGTAATGCCAAATAAAGTGGAGGGGATATGTTTAAAAAAATTGCGTGCCTTGCGTTAATACCAGGCGCGATATGTACCAGTAGCGCAATGGCGCAGAGCGCAGGCAGTCTCATAACCAGCGCGGGTGGAGTTTGGCTCGACTTTGCCCCGTCTTCCGCAACATCGTTGCAGAGCAGTTCGGCTTTGGGCACATTCACGTCAACGGGCACGGGTGGTCAGATACATAACACGTTCACCCTGGAGCTCTCGAACACTTATTTTGTGACGGACAATATTGCCGTTGACCTGGCGGCGGGCATACCACCCAAGCTCCAGCTCTTTGCGCAGGGCAAGGCCGCACCATTCGGTGCTGGCGGGCCATCGCTCAATCTGGGGAATCTGCAGCCGCTCGCTACCACCCGGTCATGGTCACCGATTCTGTTCCTGAAGTATTTCTTCTTCGACGCACAGGCGAAGCTGCGCCCGTTCGTCGGTGTCGGCGTGAACTATACCTGGTTCTCGCATACCAATCTCAATTCAAGATTTGGGGGAGCGTTGCAGCAGATTGCAGGGCCGGGTGGACAGGTGACGGCATCGCTCAGTCCGTCATGGAATCCCGCGTTCGTCGCGGGCGCGTCTTACAACATCAGCAAGAACTGGTACGCGACTGCGTCGGTGACCTATCTGTCTCTCAAGACAAATGCGACGGTCAATGCCGTGGCTGCCAACGGTCAGACGGTGTTGTCCAACAAGACGCACATCACGGCGGATCCGGTGATCGTCTTTCTTGGACTTGGATACCGGTTTTAGCTGGCGGACGTTCCAGTTGCGGCTGCCCTGCGCGGTTCTCGGGACGAGCGCGCACAGGTGAGCTTTGCCAGCGGCGGTTTCGTTTCCGGCCGAGCCGGCGTCCGGGATGATTTGAAGGCACGGAAGAGGGCGCTGCGGCGCCTTTTTTTCGTGTGCCGGGCATGCTCAAAAGCCAGGGCATTTCGCTGCGTCGGCCAGTACTTCCTGCGTTTTGAGCGATTCCACGTTGTCATCGATACTGTATGAATGTACAGTATCGTGCGTGGACGGCCAGTGGGCGCAAGTCCATTGGGCGTGAACAGGCGCGGGGACATGGGGTGTGCCGAACCTCGTCTCGCCCCGCCTCATCGAGTCATGAAAATTTTCAGATGCGTGGCCAAGCCCGCATCGATGCGAGGAGATTCTTCGAAATGTCTGCGTCACCCATTCAGGCGCGCCATGCCTGAGCAACTCTGGCTGCCGGGGCTCGAGGCGCCACCTGTGCCGACAGACGGCCTGTTCTTCGCCGTCGTTCCAGATGCGCGCACGGCGGCGGGCATCTCGAAGCTGGCGCAGCAGCTCTGCTCAGAGACGCGCTCGAAGAGCAAACCTCTCGCGGCCAACCGCTTGCACGTCACGTTGCTGCACCTCGGGAATTTCGCGGGCGGCTTGCCGCCGGCGCGCGTCGATGCAGCCATGAACGCGGCCGCGTCGGTCAGCATGGAGCCTTTTAGCGTCGAGTTCGACAGTGCGCTCAGTTTTGCGGTGAAGCCGCGGCCGGGGCCGCTGGTGTTGGGTGGAGGCGAGGGCGTCGTTGGACTCCGCGCGCTTCACGATACGCTTGGACTGGCATTGCAGAACGCTGGATTTGAGGATCGTGCGGTCTCGCCGACTACGCCGTACGTCCCGCACGTGACCCTCGCTTACGGCATGCCCTGGATCGCAACTCGTCCTGTCGAAGCCGTCAGTTGGAACGTGCGGGAGTTTGCGCTGGTGCACAGCCTGCTCGGCCGCACCCGGCATGTCGTTCTGGCGCGTTGGTCATTGGCGGCTGGGTGAATGTGCGGGTTCGCGTCGGCCGTAGGGAGGCGGATGCGTTGCGGCGCAGGGGTGGGACGTTCATGATGAATCGCGAAGGCGTAGCGCCGGACTAGAACCGCACGCCGGTTGCGCAGCCGCCGGCAAAGCCGCCGCCGCTTCCACCCGCACCTCCGCAAAACACGCCGCAGCCTGATAGCGCGACCGACATGGCAATGGCCATCATTGTCGCGCGCAGATATCGTTTGCAAGCGCGCTTTCGAAGCCGCGCCGTCAATGCGCCAAGGCGCGGATCGCCGCGTGCGGCGCAAGCTGGAGGTGCTGTGTCGAAGTGGTGGTCGGTGATTCCGGATCGCATAACGTAAGTGGACTCCATGAATGGGGCAATGGCAGGGCCGAGTGGCCGTTTTCGCGGTGCATGCCGAAAGATATTCGTAAGTTTTTCCGGTGCGAAGCAGCGGCGCCGGCAACCCTCCACCCTAATTCACGCCATGCGCCCCTCAAATACGCAGAATCTGAAAACCAGGGGGATTCGTCGGTCAGACAGCCCGAATCGTCGCGCGCTCCCTGATAGAATGCTTGGGCCGCAACGTAGTGGACTGCAGATGAAATTGCTTGATGCGTTAGTCGAACAGCGTATTGCCGCCGCAGCCGCGCGCGGTGAGTTCGATGATTTGCCGGGCGCGGGCGCGCCGCTGCCTCTCGAGGACGATGCACTGGTTCCGGAGGAAGTGCGCGTCGCCAACCGGATTTTGAAGAATGCGGGCTTCGTGCCGCCGGCTGTCGAGCAGTTGCGCGCCTTGCGCGACCTGCAGGCGGAGCTGAACGCCGTGAGCGACCGGAGCACCCGCTGCCGTCTCCAGGCGCGCATGCTGGCGCTCGATATGGCGCTTGAATCGCTGCGCGGCGGCCCGCTGGTCCTGCCGCGCGAGTACTGCCGCCGTATTGCCGAGCGGCTGTCGGAGCGCGTCGGCAACCTCAATATGGCCGATGCGGGTTCGCAGTGAGCGAGCCGCTTGTCCGCTCCACCTCGGCAGGTCCGGGGTCTGTCGAGTCCGGCGAATCGGCTGAGGCGGCAACACTGCCGGCTGGCCAGACCGGGTCCGTTGATCCCGATGCTCCAGCGTCCGCGGCGAGTGATCCAACGCCAGCAGCGGCCGCCACAATGCTGATCGATACCCCAACACCTGACGAATCACCCGCAGCGGAATCACCCACAGCGCCTGTGTCGGAGCGTGATCGTCGCTTTATGGCGCTCGCCCAGGCCGCTGCCGAAGAGGCCCGCGCAGCCGGCGAAGTGCCGGTTGGCGCGGTGCTCGTGCGGGGCGACGAAGTCATCGCCAAAGGATTCAACCATCCGATCGGGGCGCACGACCCGTCGGCACATGCGGAAATGATCGCCTTGCGCGCAGCCGCGCAAGCTGTCGAAAACTATCGTCTGCCGGGCTGCGAGCTCTATGTGACGCTGGAACCTTGCCTGATGTGCGCCGGTGCGATCATGCACGCGCGTATCGCACGCGTCGTGTTCGGGGCGCGCGATCCGAAAACCGGAGCGTGCGGCAGTGTCGTCGACGCATTCGCGAATCCGCAGTTGAACCACCACACCACGGTGACTGGCGGCGTGCTCGAAACCGAATGCGGTGCCGCGCTGAAATCGTTCTTTGCCGAGCGGCGGCGCGCTAGCCGGGAAGCACGCGCGGCGGCACGGGGCGAAGCGCACGCCGTTGCAAGCGGCGAAGCACATCCTGGCGCGCACGTCGAAGTGCGCACCGAAACGCACACCACAGCACGCAGCGAAGCACACGCTGAAGTCCATCTCGGCGCAGGCATCGAAGCGCACGCCGAAGCACGCAACGAACCGGGGCCGGCTGAGCCGCTCTAAAACAACAACGTCCAACAGGTCTTGCCAATGACCGTCCATCGCACCATTGAGTTGATCGCGCCGTCCGGGTATCCGCATGATTCCGAGGTGTTGCATCGCGCGTTGCACCGCTTGCATGCGCAGGGGCATCGCGTCGAAGGTGTGGAGGCGACAAGGCGCCGTTACCTGCGCTTCGCCGGCACCGACGGCGAGCGTGCAGCCGATCTGAACCGGCTGGCGGACCCCTCGCGTGCGTTGCCCGACATCGTGCTGACCGTGCGTGGCGGCTACGGCGCAATGCGCATTCTGCACGGGCTCGACTACGAAGGGCTGCAACGGCGGTTGACCGGTCAGCCGGTCGCGCTGGTGGGGCATAGCGATTTCACCGCGGTGCAGCTTGCTTTACTGGCACGCGCCGGCGTGAAAACTTTCGGTGGCCCGATGCTGATGAGCGACTTCGGCGCGGAAGATGTGAGCGAGTTCACCATGCAGCACTTCTGGTCCGCGCTGACCCGGCCGACCCTGACGGTGACGAGCAATGTGCCGCAAGCGCAGACTACCGACGTGACGGGCATGTTGTGGGGCGGCAATCTGGCGGTGGTGACATCGCTGATCGGCACGCCGTACATGCCGCCGGTGCAGGGCGGCATTCTGTTCCTCGAAGACGTCAACGAGCAGCCGTTCCGGCTCGAGCGGATGCTTTATCAATTGCACCTCTCGGGCATCCTCGCGCAGCAGCAGGCGCTTGTGCTCGGCGATTTTTCCGGCGGCAACCCGTACGAGTACGACAACGGCTACGATCTGCACGCAATGATCGAGCAGATGCGATCGGTGATCGGGATTCCGGTCATTACCGGTCTGCAATTCGGCCATATTCCCAACATGCTGACGCTGCCGGTCGGCGCTGACGCGCACCTCGTCGCCAACGCGCATGGGTTCAAACTGTCGTTATCGGGCTATCCGACACTTGCCTGAAACGACGTGGGATAGGGAAGCGGGCGTTTGCCCGCTTTCTTTTTGAGTCGCATACGCAACTAACGGTCATCTTTTCAGGGCAACTCGCAACAGAACGGCCCCATGGAGGTCCTTCACTTTGTTGACAAAACCCGTCTCCAATAGACGACCATCCCATACATTAATTAAACTGGTATTGAAGCTGAGTAAGGCCTGCGCTGGCTGTCCGCCAAGCCACAGCATGGTCAGGGCATCCAGATTGTCGAAATTAAAAGCAAAAATTGTTGACAATTTTTATGTCCATCCTATGATGACCAACATACCGAGACGAACATCATGTCCGACACAGATTCCGCCGCCGCCAATAGTTCGAAACCCGAAGCGATCGCCGAGCGCATCCGCGCCGCGATCCTCGAGCATCGGCTAGCGCCTGGCGCCAAGCTGACAGAAGCACAGTTATGCGAAGTATTCGGCGTGAAGCGCGGCCCGATCCGGCAGGCGCTCGCGCAGCTGGCGACCGACCACCTCGTCGACCTCGAACCGAATCGTGGTGCGTTTGTTGCCAGCCCGTCGCTGCAGGAAGTGCATGAAGTGTTCGAAATGCGCCGGATCATCGAACTGGCCGTGGTTGAAAAGATTTGCGGCGGTCATGGCCTGCGCCGTTTGAAGAGCATCGGCAGCATGATCGGCCGTGAACGCAAAGCGTTCGAAACACGTGATTTTCCGGCGTGGATTCGCCTGTCGGGCGAGTTCCATACCGAGTTGGCGGGGCTCACCGGCAACGCGGTGCTGTGCGACTGCCTGAACGGACTAGTGGCGCGCTCCACGCTGATTTCGGCACTGTACGAGTCGCTCGGACGCAGCCCTTGCTCGTTCGAGGACCATGAAGCGATTCTCGCCGCGCTCGACGCCGGCGATGCAAAAGAGGCGGCGGCACTGATGTCGCGCCATTTGCAAAGCGTCGAGTTGAAGATGCTGGAGCGCCCCGCACGTGGCGCGGCCGATCTGCATGAAGTGTTTGGCGCCCTTGGCGGCGCGTCGAAGGAAGCAGCTAGACCCAAGTCCGCGCCAGGCTGAGGCAGGCGGCCGGTGCGCGCCCGTTGCCGGTGCGCGCCGCACTGAATTGAACTGAACCGAATCAGGCGTTGCAAGGCGGCTCTGCGTGAGCGCTGCCGGCTTGCGCACGCGTGGCCGTCACGGGATGACAGCCTTGGAGTAGTAACGCATCGCCGGGAATTCGCGGCGACAGGCGGTGCGATAACCACAAGTACATCAAGTACGGAGACATCCGCGGCACGGTTAATCAATCGGCTCGAACCTCCCGTTTTCCGATCGGGGAGAAGAGGGCCGCTGGCATGGCCGATGCAACGTCCTTCGATTCGCTATCGATGGTCCCTATCCCAAGGAGGAATCATGGCTCAGTTCAGTGCAGCGCCCAGTAGTCCCGCAATTCCCACATACGCAGACGATGGCGCGCCCAGCGATCCGTCGACACCAGCAGGCTACAGCGAGAGGCTGTACAACGAAGATCTGGCGCCGCTGCGTCATCAAACCTGGGGTGCCTACAACATCTTCGCGTTCTGGATGTCGGACGTGCACAGCGTAGGCGGCTATGTGTTCGCGGGCAGTCTGTTCGCGCTTGGGCTGACGAGCTGGCAGGTGCTGATCGCGCTGCTGGTCGGCATTACGATTGTCAACCTGCTCTGCAACCTGATCGCCAAGCCGAGTCAGGCGAACGGCGTGCCTTATCCGGTGGCCTGCCGCGCAACGTTCGGCGTGCTTGGTGCGAATATTCCTGCCGTGATTCGCGGCCTGATCGCGGTCGCATGGTATGGAATTCAAACTTATCTGGCTTCGAGTGCGCTGGTAATCGTGGTGCTGAAGTTCGTCCCGCAACTGTTGCCGTATGCGGACATGCATCACCATGGTTTCATGGGTCTCTCCACCTTGGGCTGGGCCGGTTTCATGTTGCTGTGGGTCCTGCAGGCGCTGGTGTTCTGGCACGGCATGGAGACCATCAAGAAGTTCATCGACTTCGCCGGCCCGGCGGTCTATGTGGTGATGTTCATTCTCGCGGGCTACATGGTGTATCGCGCAGGATGGCGAAACATCGGCATCAACCTGGGCGGTGTCAAATATCACGGCATGGAAGTGGTGCCGGTGATGATCACGGCGACCTCGCTGGTGGTGTCGTACTTCTCCGGACCGATGCTGAATTTCGGCGACTTTTCGCGCTACGCTAAAAGTTTTCGCAGCGTGCGGCGCGGCAACTTCTGGGGCCTGCCGGTCAACTTCCTCGCCTTCTCGCTGGTGACAGTGGTTACAACCGCGGCGACGCTGCCGGTGTTTGGCCAACTGATCACGGACCCGGTCGAAACGGTGGGCCGTATCGACTATCCGACCGCGGTGATTCTCGGTGCGTTGACCTTCACGATTGCAACGATCGGCATCAACATCGTCGCTAACTTTGTGTCGCCGGCCTTCGACTTCTCGAATGTCGCGCCGCGTCTGATCAGTTGGCGTGCGGGCGGCATGCTCGCGGCGGTGGCGTCGATTTTCATCACGCCGTGGAACCTGTTCAACAATCCGGCCGTGATTCACTACACGCTTGACGTACTGGGCAGTTTCATTGGACCGTTGTATGGTGTCCTGATCGTTGATTATTTCCTCGTGAAACGTCAAAAGATCGTACTCGATGATCTTTACTCGGTCTCCCCGAGCGGCTCGTACTGGTACAAAAACGGGGTCAACTACCGCGCGGTGGCTGCATTGTTGCCGGCTGCGGTCATCGCCGTGATCTGCGTGATGGTGCCGACGCTCGACGGGCTGGCCAATTTCTCCTGGTTCATCGGGGCTGCATTGGGTGCAGTGTTTTACCGCGTGCTGGCTCGCTGAGTCAGTGCCGCAACAGGAGTCGCTATGCGCATCAAACTGATCAATCCGAATACGACGCAACGCATGACGGAAGCGATGGGCCGCTGCGCGCGCGATGTCGCCGCGCCCGGCACCGAAGTGATCGCGGTCAATCCGACAATGGGGCCACCATCTATCGAAGGCTATTACGACGAAGCGCTCGCGACACCCGGTTTGCTGGCCGAAGTCATCGCCGGCGAACGTGAGGGCTGCGACGGGTACGTGATCGCCTGCTTTGGCGACCCCGGTTTATACGCGGCGCGCGAGTTGGCGCGCGGTCCGGTGATCGGCATCGCCGAGGCTGCGATGCACGCCGCAAGCGTGCTGGCGCCCGGATTTTCGGTGGTGACCACGCTGGCGCGTACCTGCGGAATGGCGTGGCATCTCGCCGAGCGCTACGGCATGAAGCGCTTCTGCCGCAACGTCCGCGCGACCGATGTCGCTGTGCTCGATCTCGACAAGCCCGGCTCGGCGGCGCGTCGCATCATCCTCGACGAATGCCGGCGCGCGCTGGAGGAGGACGGTTCGGACGCGATCGTGCTCGGTTGCGCCGGCATGGCCGAATTGTGCGCGGAGATCGAAGATGCGCTGGGCGCGCCGGTGATCGAGGGCGTGACGGCGGCGGTCAAATGGACCGAGGCGCTGGTCGCGCTGCGGCTGTCGACAGCCAAGCGGGGCGACTATGCGCGGCCGCTGGCCAAGCGTTACGACGGCGCACTGGAAGCCTTCAGTCCGACCGATGCGGACCCAAATCCGCAGCCGTCGCGCAGTTCGGCCGCAAGCGCCACGGAAAGTGCAAATTCGAGTGGTTTACTGCGGGTAAACACCACGGAACGCCCGGTGGGGCCGGCTTCGCACATACATCCAGTCTGACACGCACTATCTGCCCGGGTGTATGGGCGCACCCGGGTGTTTTCGCTACACTGGTCCCACTCGGCGCTGGTACCTGAATGCTGTTTTGCTGATGCTTCTGGTGCCGCTTTTTCAGGGCTGTTTCCGCCTGCGCCGGCCGGCCTGCTTGCAAGGCAAACGCACACACCCGCATGCAGAACGCACGCAATCCCACGTGCATGTCACGTGAGTGCCGCGCGAATTTTACGGTCCGTCTCCACGCTTTCGTCAAACCATGCCACTCGACTCGAACTATCCACGCGATCTGATCGGCTACGGCCGCCACCCGGTGCAGGCGAACTGGCCGGGTCGAGCGCGCGTCGCGGTGCAATTCGTCCTGAACTACGAAGAGGGCGGTGAGAACTGCGTGCTGCACGGCGATCCGGGCTCGGAACAGTTTCTGTCGGAAATCGTCGGCGCGGCGTCGTATCCATCCCGGCACATGAGCATGGAGTCGATCTACGAATACGGCTCGCGGGCAGGCGTGTGGCGCATCCTGCGCGAATTCGAAAAACGTGGCCTGCCGCTCACGGTGTTCGGCGTCGGCATGGCGATCGAACGGCATCCTGACCTGGGCCGCGCTTTCGTCGAGCTCGGCCATGAGATCGCTTGTCACGGCTATCGCTGGATTCACTATCAGGACGTGTCGCCGGAAAAAGAGGCGGAACACATGCGCCTCGGAATGGAAGCGATCGAACGCATCACCGGCGAGCGCGCGCTCGGCTGGTACACCGGTCGCGACAGTCCCAACACGCATCGTCTGGTCGCCGAATACGGCGGCTTCCTGTACGACTCGGATTACTACGGCGACGATCTGCCGTTCTGGATGGATGTCGAAGTGACGGGCGGAGCCAAGAGCCCGCAATTGATCGTGCCGTACACGCTCGACACGAACGATATGCGCTTTGCAAGCCCGCAAGGCTTCAACACCGCGGACCATTTCTTCACGTACCTGCGCGACGCATTCGACGTGCTGTACGAAGAAGGCGACGAAGCACCGAAGATGCTGTCGATCGGCATGCACTGCCGTCTGCTCGGCCGTCCGGGGCGCTTCCGCGCGCTGCAACGTTTCCTCGACCATATCGAACAGCACGATCGCGTGTGGGTGACGCGGCGCGTCGATATCGCGCGTCACTGGCGCGAACATCACCCTTACCAACAAAACAACCGCGGGGCAGCGGCATGAAGGCGATGCAATACACTCTGGATCAACTCAACAGCACCTCGACCGACGCGTTCGTCGCAGCGCTGTCGGGCATTTTCGAGCACTCGCCGTGGGTCGCGGAAATTGCCGCGCAGCAACGGCCTTTTGCCAGCATCGACGAACTGCACAGCAAGATGTCGAACATCGTCGAGACTGCGGGCGAAGAGAAGCAACTGGCGTTGATCAACGCCCACCCGGAGCTCGCCGGCAAGGCTGCCGTGCGCGGCGAGCTGACGGCCGAATCCACGCGAGAGCAGAGCGGCGCGGGCCTTGCCCAGTGCACGCAGGAAGAATTCGACAGGCTGCTGGCGTTGAACAGCGCCTATCGCGAGAAGTTCGGCTTTCCGTTCATCCTCGCGGTGCGCGGCTACGACCGCCACGGCATCATCGCGAACTTCGAGGCGCGCGTGAACAACAGCCGCGCCGACGAATTGCGCGCGAGCCTCGATCAGATCTACCGCATCGCACGTTTCCGGCTCGACGACCTGATCGACGCGTAAGGCTTCAACTACGCGTCGCGGACCTCGAACCGAAACGTTTTTTCAGTACCAACAAACATTAAGGAAGACAAAGATGGCACTCCCGATTCTCGACCCCAACGCACCGGAATTCACGCGCCGCTATGTGAACCTGGCGGACCCGCGTCTGGGCGCGCAGGCGCTCGAGGCCAGCGACGATTTCTTCGCACCGAAGGAACGCATGCTGAATCCGGAGCCGGCCGTCTTCATTCCGGGCAAGTACGACGACAACGGCAAGTGGATGGACGGCTGGGAAACGCGCCGCAAGCGCGCCAACGGTTACGACTGGTGCGTCGTGAAGCTCGCGCGTCCGGGCGTGATCAAGGGTCTCGACCTCGACACCAGCCACTTCACGGGCAACTTCCCGCCGGCGGCTTCGGTTGAGGCTGCGCGCGTCGTGGACGGCGTGCCGAACCAGTCGACGCAATGGACCGAAATCGTCCCGTCGACCACGCTGCAGGGCAACAGCCACCACTATCACGAAGTCAGCGACGCGAACGCCTACACGCACCTGCGCGTGAACATTTACCCGGACGGCGGTATTGCGCGTCTGCGTGTGTATGGCCAGCCGCAAGTCGACTGGGCAGGCGCAAGCCGCACGGAGCAGTTCGATCTGGCCGCGATGGAAAACGGCGCGTATCTGGTCGCGGCGAACAACCAGCACTTCGGCGCTGCATCGACGATTTTGATGCCGGGCCGCGGCGTGAACATGGGCGACGGCTGGGAAACGCGTCGCCGCCGTGAACCGGGCAACGACTGGGCGATCGTCGCGCTGGCGCAACCGGGCGTGATCAGGAAGATCGAAGTCGATACGGCTCACTTCAAGGGCAATTATCCGGACCGTTGCTCGATCCAGGCCGCGTATGTGACGGGCGGCACGGACAGCTCGCTGATCACGCAAGCCATGTTCTGGCCGGTGCTGCTGGGTGAACAGAAACTGAAGATGGACAACCAGCACTATTTCGAAAGCGAAATCGCTGCGCTGGGTCCTGTCACGCACGTGCGCTTCAACATCATTCCGGACGGCGGCGTGTCGCGTCTGCGTCTGTGGGGCACGCTCGCATCATGAAAACGCTGGCGATCGAACCCTTGACGAAGGAAGCGTTCGCCGCATTCGGCGACGTGGTCGAACTCGAAGGCGCGAAGCAGATTCCGATCAACCTCGGCACCACGATCCGCTATCACGACCTTGCGAAAGTGGACGTGACCGACGAGAACGGCCGCACGCTGGTGAACCTGTTTCGCGGTCAGCCGCGCACGTTGCCGTTCGAAGTGAAGATGCTCGAACGTCATCCGCTGGGCAGCCAGGCCTTCGTGCCGCTGAACGACAAACCGTATCTGGTGGTCGTGGCCCCGGCTGGCGAGCTGGACCCGAAGCAGATTCGCGCGTTCGTGACGAGCGGCTGGCAAGGTGTGAACTATGCGAAGGGCGTCTGGCACCATCCGCTGATCGCATTGGGCGACGTGAGCGACTTTATCGTCGTCGATCGTGGCGGCGACGGGTTGAACCTGAACGAGCAGGATCTGGCCGAGTCGCTCTGGCTGACTGAAGATGCGTTGAGCGCGGTGACCGTTTGAGGTCGTTGCCTTAGCTTGCCTTAGCGTAGTACGTTGAGCAAGCTGGTTATAAAAAAGCCCACAGTGCACGCTGTGGGCTTTTTTTCATATGCGGACTATTTCGCACTGCGGGACGCAAGCTCGTACGTCGAGCCTCATGAGTCCGCGTCCGGCATGCGTTGTTCAGCCAGGATATCTTCGAGTGTCCGCCCGTGGCCGTGCGCGACGAACTTGAGGTCGTAGCCGGCCGCTTCGAGCAGGCGCACGAGCACCGACACGCTCATATCGTTTTTGGCCAGCGTTTCCATACGCGCGGCGCGCCAATTCCTCTTGAGACAGGTGACTTTCGCGCCGAACGGTCTTCAGCATGTTCGATACGTCAGCGAGATTGGTCATTTGTAGCCCCGGAGCGTCAAATCGGTAGATTTTAGCCATGTTGTAGCCCATGAGACACAATTTGTTCTTATGGTTTTGTGTCTCACGGGCTACAACTTCCCTTGTCATTCTGACAAGCCGTCTGAACCGAATGACCAACAAAAAAACGGGCTTCCCGCTCACGCGAAAAGCCCGCTTCATGCTTTGCGAAGCCGGGCGCAACACCCGGCCAGCGCCTTACTTCACCGCACCGCCTTCGAACCACGCGGCGATCTTCATCCGCTCGTCGTCGGTCATGTGCGTGACGTTGCCCAGCGGCATCGCCTTCAAGGTCACGGCCTGCTGGTAGATCCGCTGCGCGTTCTGCGAGATCTCGTCCGGCGTATCCAGCAACACGCCAGCCGGGGCGCTGCCCATCATCGTCGGATGGGCGGAGTGGCATGCCACGCAGCGCTGTTGCAGCACCGGCGCGATATCGGCCACCTTGACCGTCGGCGCGTTCGCGGCCTGCGCTTGCGGCACGATCGGCTTGGGCATCGTCGAGAAGAGGGCGGCGAACATCAGCACGATACCCACCAGCGGCAAGTACCACAGCACCTGGCCACGGTGACGCATCACGAAGAACTGGCGAATCAGCGCGCCGGCCAGCATGATCATCAGGAGCACGACCCAGCTGTACCGATTCGTATACGTCATCGCATAGTGGTTCGACAGCATCGCGAACACCACCGGCAGCGTGAAATACGTGTTGTGCACCGAACGTTGCTTGCCGCGCTTGCCGTAGATCGGGTTCGGCGTTTCGCCCTTGAGCATCGCGGCAACCATCTTGCGCTGACCCGGGATGATCACGAAGAACACGTTCGCCGACATGATCGTTGCCAGCATCGCGCCCATGATCAGGTAAGCCGCACGGCCCGCGAAGATATGGCACGCGAGGTACGCCGCGATCACCACATAAATGCCGACGCAGATGCCGAGCACCTTGTCTTTATTGCCGAGCAAACGGCACAGCGAGTCGTACACGATCCAGCCTGCGGCGAGGAAGCCGAGTGCCGAAGCAACCGCGACCACCGGGCCCATGTCGAGCACGTTCTTGTCGATCAGGTACGTGGACGGCGAGAGCAAATACAGCACCGTGAAGAGGCTCGCGCCCGACAGCCACGTGGTGTACGACGGCCACTTGGACCAGTGCAGGTCGTCCGGCATTTCCGGCGGCGCGACGGTGTACTTCTGCATGTTGTAGAAGCCGCCGCCGTGCACGTGCCACAACTCGCCGAACACGCCGCGCTTGCGCTGGTTCGGGTCCGTAGGCGGTTTCAGGCTGTTGTCGAGCGCGACGAAATAGAACGATTCGCCGATCCAGGCGATGGCGACGATGACGTGGAACCAGCGCAATGCCAGGTTCAGCCAGTCAGTGATAAAGCCTTCCATGAAACTCCTCCACTTCTGATTCGTTGTACGCGCAACGACGCTTGTGCCTTGATTACGCCTTCGGTGACCCGGCTGACGGGTTGTCGGCATGCACGGTGTCGCTGCGCAGACTGCGGGGTGAGAGACGCGGTGCGCTCAGTTCGCACAGCGCCGTTTTTTATTGGAACTTCGGGTCGAGTCGCTCGCGTTCGATTGCGCTTCGCGGGTGTCTCCAAAGATCCGCACAGTGCAATCGGGCGCGCTCGCAAATACAGCCAGCGCGACTTCAACCTCGTCTTCCTCCAACGCCTATCAATACGCTCCGTTCGGCTTAGCTGCCCCGATAGGTGCTGTACGACCACGGCGATACCAGCAGCGGCACGTGATAGTGCGCACCGGCATCGGCCACGCCGAAGCGCAACACGACGCGATCGACAAAACGCGGCTCCGGCACTTTCGTGCCGATCGATGCAAAGTAGTCGCCGGCGCCGAATACGAGCTCGTATTCGCCCGGGACCAATGCGTCGCCTTCGAGCAGCGGCTGGTCGCAGCGGCCGTCGTCATTGGTGGTGGTGGTTTTGAGCGCGCGGCGGGTGTCGCCGGAGAGCGCGAAGAGTTCGACCTTGATGCCCGCGCCGGGACGGCCGTTCGCGGTGTCGAGCACGTGGGTAGTGAGCTTTCCCATTCGCAATTTTCCTTATGTGAATGCGAGGTTTCGGCGGCGGCCCGATCCAGAATACGTTGCGGCGGATCGAGGCTCCACGTCAGTGGCTACATACCCGTCGGCGAATTGAAGCGAGCGCCGTGGCAGCCATTGTAAAAAGGATGTTCACGTCAGCGCGCGCGAGATAGGAAAGATAATACCTGGCGCATGACAGACAGCCTGTTGAAAGCCACTTTGAGTCGATTCATTCGACTATTGCCGTGCATTTCATTCACCGGCGGATCGTACCGGCGCCAAAAAAGGCCCACTATATCGACAGCGTGAGGTTGGGTATCGCACTGGCGCGAGTTGTCAGCATTATTTTGACCGTTGAAGGTTACACCTGTGCGCCGCAGCAAACACAAGTGAAGCGCGGCACACCCCGAAGACGGCGGAAATACGCTGGGTAACCGGGCCAACGGCGCTCGACGGGACGCGGCGGCGCGGTTGGCGTGCCGTCCCATCGCGTTCGAACGGCTTTGCACGGAAGCAATGAAGCGGAGAAACGAATGACGATGGAGCAGGCGGCTATGAAGCCAAACAAGCCTAAGAAAACGATGCTGGTGAAGCACGCGGACGTGCTGGTCACGATGGACGGCGCCCGGCGCGAACTGCGCGACGGCGGCATGTATATCGAGGACAACCGCATCGTCGCGGTCGGATCGACGGCGGAATTGCCGCAAACGGCCGACGAAGTGCTGGACATGCGCGGCCACCTGGTGATTCCAGGGCTGGTGAATACGCACCACCATATGTATCAGAGCCTGACGCGCGCGATTCCGGCCGCGCAGAACGCCGAGCTATTCGGCTGGCTCACCAACCTCTACAAGGTGTGGGCGAACCTCACACCGGAGATGATCGAAGTCTCGACCTTGACGGCGATGGCCGAGCTGTTGCTGTCCGGTTGCACGACCTCGAGCGACCATTTGTATATCTACCCGAACGGCAGCCGCCTCGACGACAGCATCGTCGCGGCAGAGCGGATCGGCATGCGTTTTCATGCAGCGCGTGGCAGCATGAGCGTGGGGCAGAAGGACGGCGGTTTGCCGCCGGATTCGGTGGTCGAGCGTGAAGCGGACATCCTGAAGGACACGCAGCGGCTGATCGAGACGTACAACGACGAAGGACGCTACGCGATGCTGCGTGTCGTGGTCGCGCCGTGCTCGCCGTTCTCGGTGAGCCGCGATCTGATGCGCGAATCGGCGGTGATGGCGCGGCACTATGGTGTGTCGCTGCACACGCACCTGGCGGAGAACGTCAACGACATCGCGTATAGCCGCGAGAAGTTCGGCATGACGCCGGCGGAGTATGCGGAAGACCTCGGCTGGGTCGGCCACGATGTGTGGCACGCGCACTGTGTGCAACTCGACGACGCGGGCATCGAACTGTTCGCCCGCACCGGCACCGGCGTTGCGCACTGCCCGTGTTCGAACATGCGGTTGGCGTCGGGGATTGCACCGGTCAAGCGGATGCGCCTCGCCGGTGTGCCGGTGGGCCTGGGCGTCGACGGTTCGGCGTCGAACGACGGCGCGCAAATGGTCGCCGAAGTGCGCCAGGCCCTGTTGCTGCAGCGGGTCGGCTTTGGGCCGGATGCGATGACCGCGCGTGAAGCTTTGGAGATCGCGACGCTAGGCGGCGCGAAGGTGCTGAATCGCGACGACATCGGCGCACTGGCGCCGGGCATGGCGGCGGATTTCGTGTCCTTCGATCTGCGTCAGCCGCTGTTTGCGGGCGCGTTGCACGATCCGGTCGCGGCACTGGTGTTCTGCGCGCCGTCGCAGGTAAGCCATAGCGTGATCGGCGGCAAGGTGGTGGTGAAAAATGGTCAATTAACGACGCTGGAACTCGGACCGGTCATCGAGCAGCACAACCGGTTGGCAAAGACGCTTTACGAAGCGGCAGCCTGATGATGGCGTAAGGGCGAAGTAGAAGAAGCAGCTCTATCGGCATCCACAAAGACTGGATGCCGATAGAGCACATAGCAAAGATTAAGGCTTGTCGATCAACGTCTTGGTCGCCTCGGCAACCAGACTGCGCAGCCAGCGCACTTCGTCGGAGTAATGCACGCGCTCGTGCCACAACTGGTAGTACTGCATCGGCGGGAAATCGAGCGGCGCGGGCACCACGGTCAGCGGCAGAAACTTGGCGTAGTAGTCGGCAAACAGGCGCGTCGTCGTGAAGATCAGATCGGACTTGATCAGCACGTAAGGCGCCAGATTGAAGTACGGCAACGTGACGACCACGTGACGCTTTAACCGTTCGCGCGCGAGATGCACGTCGATCGCGCCGCGTTGGCCCACCGAGTAAGGAGTAGGCGCAAGATGCGGGGCATTCAGGTACTGGTCGAGCGTCAACCCGCCACGTTTGGCGAACGGATGCGCGTTGCTCATCAGGCAGACGATCTGATCGACGAACAGGTTCGACAGGTGCAATTGCTCCGGCGGTTCCGGCCAGTTGCCGACCACGATGTCGAGCTTGCCGTCCTCGAGCGCGAGTTCGTAGTCGAACGCCGGCCCGAGCGAGTGAAACTCGAGCGTCGCGTTCGGCGCGGCCTGACGAAAGCGTTCCACCACCGTCGGCACGAACAGCACGTTCAGGTAGTCCGGGCAGCCGATCCGGTAGCAACGAATGGACGTGGCGGGATCGAAGTTGTGCTGCTGGAACTTGATGCGTTCGATCTCGCGCAGCGCGTTTTGCACCGGTTCGAGCAGGCGCAGGCCGTACTCGGTCGGCACCATGCCGGATTTGCCGCGCACCAGCAACGGGTCGCCGGTGATGTCGCGCAAACGGCGCAGGGCCGCGCTGATGGCGGGTTGCGATTGATTCAGTTTGACGGCCGCGCGCGTGACGCTGCGTTCCATCAACAGGGTGTGCAAGACGCGTAATAGATACGTATCGATCGCCTCGCGTTGCTGACTCATGACTTCTCCGAAATATATGTTCTGGCTGATCGAACGGGCGTGGGTATATATGGCTTTTAATATGAACACAAAACCACGTCAAGAGTGGGATACCCGCAGAGCACGCTGCGACGGGGGTTTGCGGGGAATTTTGACGGCTCGACTGAGCCGGTCGATTTAGGTATTGTCATCCGGTTGTGGTGACGGATCGTCTGCTGACAGGGCGGGCGGACGCGCTGCGACCGGCAGTCTCTGACGTACTACGGAATCACATGAGCGACTCTTCTTATAGCGACGGCGCCGCCGCGCAGCCGGCAAACAGGCCGGAACAGGCGGCGCCCCGGTTGATGCTTCAGGGCATCACCAAACAGTACCCGGCCGTACGCGCCAACGACGACGTCACGTTGATCGTCGCGCCGGGTGAAATCCATGCCGTGCTCGGCGAAAACGGCGCCGGCAAAAGCACGCTGATGAAAATCATCTACGGTGCGGTGCGGCCCGACGCCGGCGAGATCCGCTGGGAAGGCCAGCCGGTCGAGATCGCGAGCCCGGCGGCCGCGCGCAAGCTCGGTATCGGCATGGTGTTCCAGCATTTTTCGCTGTTCGAGACGCTCACGGTCGGCGAAAACATCGCGCTCGCGCTCGACGAACCCTTCGATCTGAAGACACTCTCGAAACGCATCCGCGAAGTCTCCGCCGACTACGGCCTCGACATCGACCCGCAACGTCACGTGCATAGCCTGACCGTGGGCGAGCGGCAGCGCGTCGAGATCGTGCGCTGCCTGCTGCAGAATCCGCGTCTTCTGATCATGGACGAACCGACTTCGGTTCTCACGCCGCAAGCGGTCCGCAAGCTCTTCGAGACGCTGCGGCGTCTCGCGGCGGAAGGCTGCAGCATCCTCTACATCAGCCACAAGCTCGACGAAATCCAGGAACTGTGCGACACAGCGACGGTGATGCGCGGCGGTCGCGTGACCGGTCACGTGAAGCCGAAAGAAGAAACGCATGCGTCGCTCGCGCAGTTGATGGTCGGCCATTCGCTGCCGGATTACACGCGCCGTGAACACACGCCGGGTGCGGTGCTGCTCGACGTGAAGCAGTTGTCGGTGGAAAGCGACGATCCATTCGGCACGTCGCTCAATAACGTGTCGTTCGGCGTGCATGCAGGCGAGATCTTCGGCATCGCGGGTGTGTCGGGCAACGGTCAGGCCGAATTGCTGTCGGCGCTTTCGGGTGAAAAGCGCGGCACGCGTGCCGATGCGGTCACGATCTGCGGCAAGGCGGCAGGGCGCCTCGGCGCAGGCGGCCGGCGCGCGCTCGGTTTTGGTTTCGTGCCGGAAGAGCGCCTCGGCCGCGGCGCAGTGCCGGCGATGACCTTGTCGGAAAACGCGCTGCTCACCGCGCATCGACAGCAGATGGTGAATTCCGGCTGGATCAAGGCGGGCGCGATGCGTGCCTTCGCCAAGCGTTGCATCGAAGCCTTCGACGTGCGTTGTGGCGGCTCGGAAGCGTTGGCGCAAAGCCTCTCCGGCGGCAATCTGCAGAAATACATCATGGGTCGCGAGATTCTGCAGGCGCCCAAAGTACTGGTGGTCGCGCAGCCGACCTGGGGCGTCGACGTCGGCGCGTCAGCGTTTATTCGTCAGCAGTTGCTCGACCTGTCCGCCCGCGGCGTGGCGATTCTGGTGATCTCCGAAGAACTGGAGGAGTTGTTCGACATCTGCGATCGCATCGCGGTGCTGGCCGGCGGCAGACTCTCGCCGGTGCGTGCCACGGGGGCGACCAATGCCGAGGAAATCGGCCGCTGGATGGCGGGCCTGTTCGGCGACCGCGAGGGCGCGGCGCCGTCGGCGGAACAGCCGGCCCATGCCTGAACGGATCGATGCGCGATCGGATAGCTGATCGACGCTAAAGCTCCATAAGCACCAGAACCAGATACAAGCACTCACATAAGCACACGCTCCCATGATTCTTCCGTATCGACTCGAAGCACGCACGACGCCCTCGCGCACGATGCAGATCGCCGTGCCGCTGATCGCCGCGTTGCTCACGCTCGTGATCGGCTTCCTGATCTTCAGCCTGGTCGGCCGTGATCCGCTCGCAGCCATGCACGCGTTTTTCATCGAACCGCTCTCCAGCGTGAACGGCTGGTCCGAACTGCTGCTGAAGGCTTCGCCCTTGTGCCTGATCGGCCTCGGCCTCGCGATCGGTTATCGCGCCAACGTCTGGAACATCGGCGCTGAAGGGCAGATGCTGCTTGGCGGCATTGCCGCCAGCGGCGTCGCGATCTATTTCGATCAGGCCACCGGGTGGTGGATTCTGCCGACCATGATGATCGCCGGCGTGCTCGGCGGCATGGTGTGGGCCGCGATTCCCGCGCTCCTGAAAAGCCGCTTCAACACCAACGAGATTCTCGTGAGCCTGATGCTCACGTATGTGGCCACGCAGTTGCTGATCTATCTGGTGAGCGGCCCGTGGCGCGATCCGCAGGGCATGAACTTCCCGCTCTCGGAGATGTTCAGCGGCGACGCGCTTTACCCAACCTTTTCCGGCGACTGGCACTGGAAATGGCTGCGCGGCACACGGCTGAACGCATCGGTGTTCATCACGCTGATCGCGATTCCGTGCGTGTGGCTGTTCATGCGCAAGAGTTTCGCGGGCTACCGGATGAACGTCGGCGGTCTCGCACCGCTTGCCGCGCGCTACGCCGGGTTCTCGGACAAGAAAACCATCTGGACGTCGTTGCTGATCAGCGGCGGTCTGGCGGGTCTCGCCGGGATGGGCGAGATCGCTGGTCCGATCGGCCAGTTGCAGGCGACATGGTCGCCGGGCTACGGCTTCACCGCGATCATCGTCGTGTTCGTGGGACGGCTGCATCCGGTCGGTATCGTGCTCGCGAGCCTGCTCATGGCGCTGCTGTACCTTGGCGGCGAAGCGGTGCAGACCTCGATGCAATTGCCTCAGGCGCTCTCCGGCGTGTTCCAGGGGCTGCTGCTGTTCTGCCTGCTGGGTGCCGACCTGTTCGTGAACTACCGCGTGCGCCGGCGCTCCGCCGCCGCGCAAGCCCACTGATTTTCCCGGCGGATCTCCATGGATATTCAACAAGCCAGCGCGCTTACCTCGAGCGCCGTCACCGCCGCGATCCCGCTGATGTTCGCGGGCGCGGGCGAACTCGTCACCGAGAAGTCGGGCGTTCTCAACCTCGGCGTTGAAGGCATGATGCTGATGGGCGCGGTGACCGGCTACGCGGTCACCGCCATTACGGGCAACCCGTGGCTCGGTGTGGTCGCCGCGATCGTCGCGGGTCTCGCGATGTCACTGCTGTTCGCGTTCCTCACGCTGACCATGCTTGCTAACCAGGTCGCCACCGGCCTGTCGCTGACGATCTTCGGCATTGGCCTGTCAGCCTATGTCGGAAAGCCGTACACGTCGGCCGCGGTGCGCGCCACGATCGACACGTGGACCATTCCGGGTTTCTCGAAGATTCCGGTGCTCGGACCCGCGCTTTTCAGCCTCACGCCGCTCGATTACCTCGCGTTCCTGATGTTCGCGGTGATCTGGTGGTTCCTGTATCGCACGCGTGCGGGCCTCGTGCTGCGTTCGGTCGGCGAATCGCCGCAAGTGGCGCACTCGGTCGGCTTTCCGGTGGTCGGCGTGCGTTACGGCGCGGTGGCCTTCGGCGGCGGCATGGCGGGTCTCGCTGGCGGCTATTACTCGATCGTCAACCTGCACTTGTGGCAGGAGCAGCTTACGTCGGGCCGCGGCTGGATCGCGCTCGCGCTGGTGGTGTTCGCGACATGGCGCCCGGGGCGTCTGCTGATCGGCGCGTTGCTGTTCGGGGCCGTGACGGGTCTGCAGTTTTACGCTCAGGCCATCGGCGTGCCGGTGCCGACGCAATTTCTGGCGATGCTGCCGTACGTCGCGACCGTCGTCGTGCTCGTGCTGATTTCGCGCAACCCGAACACGATTCGTCTGAATGCACCGGCGTCGCTTGGCAAGCCGTTTTTCTCGGCGGGATGACACGCTTGTCGCTTCATATGACCGATCACACGTTTCAAATCAATCGACAAACACGACAGGAGAAAACATGAAGAGAAGAAATCTGCTGACCGCCTTCGCATGGGGTGCGGCCTCCCTGGCGCTTGCCGCGCCGCTCGTGCAAACCGCGCAAGCGGCCGACGCACCGGGCGTCGCGTTCGTCTACCTCGGCAATCCGGGCGACGCCGGCTGGACTTTCGCGCACGATCAGGGCTCGAAGGAAGCCGAAGCGAAGTTCGGCAACAAGATCAAGATCACCCGCATCGAGAACGTGCCGGAATCGGCCGACTCGGAACGTGTGTTCCGCGATCTGGCGAACAAGGGCAACAAGATCATCATCGGTTCGAGCTTCGGCTACCAGGACTTCGAACTGAAGGTCGCAAAGGACTTCCCGGACACGGTGTTCCTGCACGCAACCGGCTACAAGAAAGCGCCGAATTTCGGCACCTATGACGTGCGCATGTACCAGGGCGCCTACCTGGCAGGCGTCGCTGCCGGCTATGTGACGAAGACCAACACGCTCGGCTTTGTTGCATCGGTGCCGATTCCTGAAGTGATCCGCAACATCAACGCGTACACGCTCGGCGCGCGTTCGGTGAATCCGAAGATCCACACCAAGGTCATCTGGATCAATAGCTGGTTCGATCCGGGCAAGGAAAAGCAGGCCGCTGAAACGCTGATCGGGCAGGGTGCCGATGTGCTGCTGCAGAACACGGATTCGAGCGCGACGCTCGCGACCGCATCGGAAAAGCACGTGCATGCGTTCGGTTGGGATTCGGACATGAAGAAGTTCGGTCCTGAGGCGCACCTCGGGTCGGTGGTCGCGCACTGGGGCGTGTATTACAACGCGGCTATTCAGCAGGTGCTGGACGGCAAGTGGAAGAACGATCCGGTGTGGTGGGGCATTCCGCAGAAGGCTGTCAATCTTGAAGACCTGAACACGTCGGCGATTCCGGCTGATGCGCAGAAGCAGGTGGCGGCGAAGCGCGATGAACTGGCCGGCGGCAAGTGGGACGTGTTCACGGGCCCGATCAAGGATCAGTCCGGCGCGGTGAAGGTGCCGGCAGGCAAGACGCTGGCCGATCCGGAACTGCAACGCCTGAACTGGTATGTGGAAGGCGTGGACGGTTCGCTGCCGAAGTAATCCGGCTCGCGCGGTCGTCGGGAGCGAATCGCGTGACTATTGACCGGGTCGCGAATGATCGGGTCGCGATCGACGGGATCACCATCGACCAGGCGGCGGTCTCAGCAACCGCTGCTTTAAGACGCTGCGTCCAGTACGGACGCAGCTTTTTTTTGCTTCAGATTATGTGTTGAAGCTGTTTCAGCCGAAGCGCTAGTCGATGCGCAGACCGACCTTGATGGTCACCTGCCAGTAGGCGACCTTGTCGTTCTCGATCTGGCCCCGCGTTTCCGTCACTTCGAACCAGTGCAGATTGCGCAGCGTCTTCGACGCTTTTGTAATCGCGGTGCTGATTGCGTCGTCGATCGATTTGGTCGATGAGCCGGTCAGTTCGATTTGTTTGTAAACATGTTCTGACATGAACTTCCTCCTTTGACCTTCGTTGGTGTGCAAAAAAAGTATAGGCAATGGATCGCCGTTGACGTCCCCCATGTCCCGCGCGTGAGCGGGTCATTCCGCACATCGCGTGCCCGATATGCCGCGGCGGGGAGGGGCCGTTATGATGTCCGCGCAACTCAATCTGAAACCTGACGAGGCTTGAAAGTGGAAATTGGTTTTTGCGGTCCCGGTCTGATGGGCGCGCCGATGATTCGGCATCTGCTGCGCGCGGGGCATACCGTGCATGTCTGGAATCGCACGCGGGCCAAGGCGGAAGCGTTGCTGGCGGACGGGGCCAAGGTGGTCGATACGCCGCGCGAACTGGCCTCGCGGTGCGAGGCGGTGCTGCTGTGCGTCGCGGATGCGGCGGCGGTTGAAGAAACGGTGTTCGGCGCCGAGGGACTGCTGAGCGTGGATGCCGCCGCGCCGAGACGCGTGCGTTGGATCGTCGATCACTCAAGCATTCCGCCGGCCGCCACGCGCGCGTTCGCGCAGCGCGCGGCGGCGGTGGCGGCCGTTGCGGCGGAAGGTCCGATTGCTGCTACGGGCGAGGGTGAGCGAGAGCGAGAGCGAGAATCTGCGGGCACAGGCACCGCGAGCGTCGGCTGGATCGACGCGCCGGTATCCGGCGGCGTGGCGGGCGCGACGGCGGGCACGCTGGCGATCATGGCGGGCGGCGCCGCGGCAGACGTCGAGGCGGTCACGCCACTCCTTGACGCCTATTCGGCCCGCGTCACACACATGGGCGAGGTCGGAGCGGGGCAGACCACCAAGCTTTGCAATCAGACCATCGTCACCGCGACCCTGGCGGCGATCGCCGAGGCCGTGAGCCTCGCGCAACGCAGCGGCATCGACGCCGCCAAACTGACGCAAGGCCTCGCCGGCGGCTGGGCCGATTCGGTGCTGCTGCAGATTTTCGTGCCGCGCATGACGCAAAGCGGCCTCGCGCCGATCGGCGCATTCCGTACGTTCCAGAAGGACATCGACACGGTCGCCGCGACAGCGTACGAGACGGGCACGCCGATGCCGGTTTCGTCGACGGTCCAGCAACTGTTGCGACTCGGCGCGGCGATGGGGCTGGGCGAGGCCGATCTGTCGGCCTTCATCGACGTTTTGCAGACGCCGCGCGGCGGCTAGAAGGCGGGCGGGGAAGCGCGAACCGGGGGTGAAAGCGGCGTCGAAACGCGTGAACACGGCGCTTGCGTGGGTTGAATTCGCGATAACCTGCTAAAATATTGGGTTGTTCGCCGATATCACATTCAAAGGACGCGCCGTGCTGTCTACCGCCAATATCACCATGCAATTCGGGCCAAAGCCCCTCTTCGAGAACATCTCGGTCAAATTCGGGGGAGGGAACCGCTATGGCCTGATTGGTGCGAACGGCTGCGGCAAATCCACCTTCATGAAGATACTGGGTAGCGATCTGGAACCGAGCTCCGGCAACGTGATGCTCGAACCGAACGTCCGCCTTGGCAAGCTGCGCCAGGATCAGTTCGCGTACGAAGACGTGCGCGTGCTCGACGTCGTGATGATGGGGCACGCCGAAATGTGGGCCGCGATGACCGAGCGCGACGCGATCTACGCGAACCCCGACGCGACTGACGACGACTATATGCACGCCGCCGAACTCGAAGCGAAGTTCGCCGAGTACGACGGCTACACTGCGGAAGCGCGTGCGGGCGAGCTGCTGCTCGGCATCGGCATCGCGATCGAAGACCACAATGGCCCGATGAGCAACGTCGCGCCGGGCTGGAAACTGCGCGTGCTGCTCGCGCAGGCACTGTTCTCGAAGCCGGACGTGCTGCTGCTGGACGAACCGACCAACAACCTGGACATCAACTCGATCCGTTGGCTGGAAGACGTGCTCAACCAGTACAACTCGACGATGATCATCATCTCGCACGATCGGCACTTTTTGAACCAGGTCTGCACGCACATGGCCGACATGGACTTCGGCACGCTGAAGGTCTATCCGGGCAACTACGACGACTACATGCTGGCCAGCACGCAGGCACGCGAGCGTCAGCAGAATGCCAACGCCAAGGCGAAGGAACGCGTTGCCGACCTGCAGGACTTCGTGCGCCGCTTCTCGGCGAACAAGTCGAAGGCGCGTCAGGCCACCAGCCGTCTGAAGATGATCGACAAGATCAAGATCGAGGAATTCAAGCCGTCTTCGCGGCAGAATCCGTTCATCCGCTTCGAGTACGAGAAGAAGCTGCATAACATCGCGGTGGTGGCCGACAAGATCTCGAAGAAATACGAGCGTCAGATCTTCAACGACTTCAGCGTCAGCGTGCAGCCGGGCGAGCGTATCGCGATCATCGGCGAGAACGGCGCGGGTAAGACCACGCTGCTGCGTTCGCTGCTCGGCAAGCTGACGCTCGACCACGGTACCGTGAAGTGGGCCGAAAACGCGAACGTCGGTTACATGCCGCAGGATACGTATGAAGAGTTTCCGACCGACGTCACGCTGATGGACTGGATCGACGGCTATCGCCAGGAAGGCGATGACGAGCAGATGGTGCGTGGCACGCTCGGCCGTCTGCTGTTCAATGCCGACGACATCCGCAAGTCGGTCAAGGTGCTCTCCGGTGGTGAGAAGGGCCGCATGATCTGGGGCAAGTTGATGCTGGGCCGTCACAACGTGTTGCTGATGGACGAGCCGACCAACCACATGGACATGGAGTCGATCGAATCGCTGCAGATCGCGCTCGACAAGTACGAAGGCACGCTGATTTTCGTGTCGCACGACCGTGAGTTCGTGAGCGGTCTTGCGAACCGGATCATCGAAGTGAAGACCAACGGCACGCTGAACGACTTCGGCGGCAACTATGAAGACTTCCTGTTGAGCCAGGGCGTGCAGTAAGCGCTTTCTGCTTCACGGTGTAGTGCAAGAAAAAGCCTGCTTCTTCGAAGTGGGCTTTTTTCATGGTGGGCGTCGTGCATGCTGGCTCTGGTTTGTCCGTCCGTACGAATCAACCTTACCGTGACGTGACCAACGTCAACCAACCGCTCTCAAAACCAAACCAGCAAACTGCCTCCTTGACCCAAAGCAAGGCACGCCGCGCCCGACGATCGATTATCACCGTTTCGATAGTCCACCAATCGGGTCGTCAATGCACACCTCTCACTCTTTCCCACCACTCCTTATCCGCGGCCGCTCGCTGCTTCCGATCGTGCAAGGCGGCATGGGCGTCGGCATCTCGGCCCACCGGCTGGCCGGCAGCGTCGCTCGCGAAGGCGCACTCGGCACCATCGCGAGCATCGACCTGCGCCATCATCATCCCGATCTGATCGAACGCTGCCGGCAATCTCCCGACCGGGCTACGCTCGAACAGGCGAACCTCACCGCGCTGGCGCGTGAAATCCACGCCGCCAAGGCACTCAGCGAAGGCCGCGGCATGATCGCCGTCAACGTGATGAAAGCGGTCAACGCGCAGGCGGATTACGTGCGCGTTGCCTGCGAAAGCGGCGCCGATGCAATTGTCATGGGCGCTGGCTTACCGCTCGATTTGCCGGACATGACCCACGGCCACGACATCGCGCTGATCCCCATTCTGTCGGATAGCCGCGGTGTCGCGCTGGTGCTGAAGAAGTGGATGAAAAAGGGCCGTCTGCCAGACGCCGTGGTGATCGAACATCCGGCCCACGCGGGCGGCCATCTTGGCGTGAGCAATCTCGCCGACATGCGCGACCCGCGCTTCGAATTCTTGCGTGTGCTTGAGGAACTAGATGCGGTATTCACATCGCTTGGTTTGCGTCGCCAGGACGTGCCCTTGATCGTCGCGGGCGGCATCAATAGTCACGAAGCTGTGCGCGAACTGCTGAGCGCCGGTGCCAGCGGCGTGCAGCTCGGCACACCGTTCGCCGTGACCGAAGAAGGCGACGCGCATCCGAACTTCAAACGCGTACTGGCCGAAGCGACGCCCGACGACATCGTCGAATTCGTCAGCGTGACGGGGCTGCCCGCGCGCGCCGTGAAAACACCATGGCTGATGCGCTATCTGCGCCACGAAACGAAAATCCGCGCGAAGGTCGGCGCGCTCAAACACGTCTGCCCGACCGGGCTCGAATGCCTCAGCGTGTGTGGCTGGCGCGACGGTGTCGAGAAGTTCGGCCACTTCTGCATCGACACGCGACTCGCCGCGGCATTGCGCGGCGACGTGGCCAACGGTCTGTTCTTTCGCGGCCGCGAAGCCTTGCCGTTCGGCACGGCCATCCGCAGCGTCCACGACCTGATCGAACTGCTTCTGACCGGCGCGACGCGACCCGCTGTCGCAGGTCGTTGGGCGTTCTCGCTCGGTTGATACGGGTCAACGTGAAACCTGACAGGAACTTCGACAATCCCCGCACGCAAACAACACTCGGGGAAGCACATGAAGCACTTGCTCAGGAACAGAATCAAGGCAACCTTCGTCGCGACGTGCCTGTTAGGCGCGGGCGCGCTGGCCTCACCGGCGCAGGCTGCCGGCGACGACCAGATGAGCGGCATTCACGCCGGAGACGTACTGGTGCGTCTGCGCGCAATCAGCATCATGCCGAACGTGGAGACCAACCAGTCGCTGTCGGCGCTCGATGTGGGCGTCAACAACGCCATCGTGCCGGAGCTGGATCTGACCTACATGATCCGCGACTACCTCGGCGTCGAGCTGATTCTCGGCACGTCGCGCCATCAGTTGACGTCGAGTCTCGGCAATCTCGGTGGTGTGAACGTGTTGCCGCCCACGCTGCTGCTGCAATATCACTTCAACCACGCGGGGCGTATCCGGCCGTACGTCGGTGCGGGTCTGAACTACACGTTGTTCTATAACAACGGCCTGAATGCGGGCGGTCAGCCGATTTCGGTCACCAATCATAGCTTCGGTCCCGCGTTGCAGGCAGGTGTGGACGTGCAGGTGACCAAGTCGCTGTTCGTCAACGCGGATATCAAGAAGATCTGGATGCACACCGACGCAACGCTCGGCGGTCAGTCGCTTGGCCGGCTGAATATCGATCCGGTGGTGGTCGGTTTGGGTGTCGGTATGCGGTTCTGATCGCCACGCGCGGGAAGCTGCGCTCCTCACGCAAAAACGCCGGAATGTCCGGCGTTTTTTATTGCAATCGCGATCCCAGTCGGGAGACGGGTTTTCCGGCAAGAGGGCCGATGCGGGTGGCCACGGCGCGCGGGAGGCTACAGCTTGTCGTTCTTGAAACGCATCGCGGTGCCGTCCTGCTCGATGCGTACCCACACCGCGCGTTTTTCCTCGTCGCTCAGGAACACCCAGTTGGATACTTCGGTGGCGGTGCGGCCGCAGCCTTTGCAGACCTCGTCGAAAAGCGTGGAACAGACACCGATGCACGGGCTGTCGGGAAGATCGTGGAGATTCGAAGCCATCGGAAACCTTGGGGCGGAGAAGCGAAGTTCCGCTATGTTAACCGATGCGGCCATCGCGCCCCGGCGTCGCGCTCGCCATGGCACAGATGCGTGCACGGTTGGCAGTATCCATTGCCGCCTTCGCCTCGATTCGAATTCCACCACTCAGCGCGCAATGCTGTACCTGATTCGCGCCGTTCATTGCTGCTAGTTGGTCTTAGTCGAGTTGCCAGCCGTTCGGACTGCCGTAGACGGTTGGAAAATACTTACAAAACCACTTCGGTCACAAATAAATCACACAAGGCGGCCTTGTCCGCCGAACGCCAACTGCCACAACAACGCGCCGTCGCACCGACGATGCCCGCCGCGAGCCGGCGGCCGCCTGCCTGCTGGAGCGCCAACAGGACGAAGGTGCTGACCGCCGACATCAGCATGCCGGCCGTCAGCCACAGGAACAGCGTGACGCGGCGGCTGGAGCCTTCGCGGCAGATCTGTGCAAGGTCGCGCCCGGTGCCGATGCCGTGGCGCGACGGGTGGCTTACGCTCGCATCGAGGTTAGCTGTAAGGCATAAGATTCAGGGAAAGCGGCCTCTGGCTGCCGCCTTGATGCGAACCCGGTGGGGTGCGGTCGGCGTAAGTTGACAACGAGATAACACCGGGGCCGCCACTGGTGTTTTTTTCGGGTAGACACGCGCCGATAACCCGCTAAAATTGCGCCCATTTTGTAGCGGCGCGGCTTACGCTGTACCGTTTGCGCGACAGCCCAGCATTTTTTTTGGTGCGCGCAACAATTAATGGTAGTTTTCGGATTTTTCAGGGGAGCCGCGTGCGGTGTGCCGCGGCGTGGTTGAAGACAGCCGGGTCGGGCCGGTCAGGATCGGAGAACGGGATGAAAAGACGGGTAGTGGGACAAGTGGCGGCACTGGTTCTGTGCGCGACACCGTGGTTGACGGCTGCTGCGAAAGACACGCAGCTCAACGTGTATAACTGGTCCGATTACATCGCCAAGGACACCATTCCGAACTTCACCAAACAGTCCGGTGTCCAGGTCAAATACGACAACTACGACAGCGACGACACGCTGCAAGCCAAGCTCCTCACCGGCAGTTCCGGTTACGACATCGTCGTGCCGACCAGCAATTACGCCGGCAAGCAGATCGCCGCGGGCATCTTCGCGCCGCTCGACAAATCGAAGCTGCCGAACCTGAAGTACCTCGATCCCTCGCTGATGGTCCTCGTGGCCGGCGCCGATCCGGGCAACAAGTACACGGTACCCTGGGCATACGGCACGACCGGCCTCGGCTACAACGTGACCAAGGCGCAGCAGATCCTCGGCAAGAACGTGCCGCTCGACAGCTGGGACGTCCTCTTCAAGCCGGAAAACATCTCGAAGCTGAAGGCCTGCGGCGTGTCCGTGCTCGACGCGCCGGACCAGATGTTCGCCGCCGCGCTGCACTACATCGGCAAAGACCCGATGAGCACGAACCCGGCCGACTACCGCGCCGCGCTCGAGATGATGAAGAAGATCCGCCCGTACATCACGCAGTTCAACTCGTCGGGCTACATCAATGACCTGGTTGGCGGCGACGTGTGCTTCGCGTACGGCTGGTCGGGCGACGTCGTGATCGCCAAGCATCGCGCGGTCGAGGCGAAGAAGGCTTACAAGATCGAGTACTACATTCCGAAGGGCGGCGCCCCGGTGTGGTTCGACGTGATGGCGATTCCGAAGGACGCGAAGAACAAGGAAGCCGCGCTCGAGTGGATCAACTACATCGAAACGCCACAGGTTCACGCCGCGATCACCAACGCCGTCTACTATCCAAGCGCCAACCTCGAAGCGCGCAAGTATGTGGACAAGGACGTGGCGAACGATCCGGCCGTGTACCCCTCGCCTGAAGTCATCAAGACGTTGTTCCTGCTTAAGCCGCTGCCGCCGGAAATCCAGCGTCTGCAAACGCGGCTGTGGACTGAATTCAAGTCCGGCCGCTGATTCGCCGCCAGAGTGAACGGGTAAGTATCATCAAGAAGCCCTCGGTGTCCACCGGGGGCTTTGTTCGTCAAACGCCGGAGTAAAGCATTGTGATGAGTAGTGACCAGTCGGGCGCGATGGCAGGGGCCGCCGTGCCGTCCCCGGGCGTGAACGCCGCAGCAGGCGGTGCAGCAGAGAATTTCGTCCAGATCGTCGACATCGTGAAGAAGTTCGGCGAGACTGCAGCGGTCAAAGGAGTCAACCTGTCGGTGAAAAAGGGCGAGCTGTTCGCGCTGCTTGGCAGTTCCGGCTGTGGCAAATCGACCTTGTTGCGCATGCTGGCCGGCCTCGAATCGATCACGTCGGGCAAGATCCTGATCGACGGCGAAGACCTCGCGCAATTGCCGCCTTATCGCCGGCCGGTCAACATGATGTTCCAGTCATACGCGCTGTTTCCGCACATGGCGGTCGAGGCCAACGTCGCCTTCGGCCTGAAGCAGGAAGGTGTGCCGAAGTCTGAACTGAAAGACCGCGTGCAGACCGCGCTCGATCTCGTGCAGATGGGCCGCTTTGCGAAGCGCAAGCCGCATCAGCTCTCCGGCGGCCAGCAGCAGCGTGTGGCGCTCGCGCGCTCGCTCGTCAAGCGGCCGAAGCTGCTGTTGCTCGACGAGCCGATGTCCGCGCTCGACAAGCAGATCCGTCAGCGCACGCAGATCGAACTGGTCAACATTCTCGACAAGGTCGGCGTGACCTGCATGATGGTGACGCACGACCAGGAAGAGGCGATGACGATGGCGGACCGTCTTGCCGTGATGAGCGAAGGCGAGATCATCCAGCTCGGCACACCGCACGAAGTGTACGAATATCCGAATAGCCGTTTTTCGGCCGAGTTCATCGGTTCGACCAATCTGTTCGACGGCAACGTCGTCGAAGACGAACCCGATCACGTGTTCATTGAAACGCCCGACTTGCCGGTCCGTCTCTACGTGAGCCATGGCATCACCGGGCCGCTCGGCATGCCGGTGACGATTTCCGTGCGGCCCGAGCGCATCGCGCTCACGCGCAAACCGCCTGAGGGTGCGTACAACTGGGGCAAGGGCGTGGTAACGAATATCGCCTACATGGGCGGCTATTCGCTGTACCACGTGAAACTCGACGCCGGCAAAACGGTGATCGCCAACGTGACGAGCCTTGCCTTGACCGAGATCGATCCGCCCACCTGGGGCGACGAGGTGTATGTGCGCTGGAGCGCATCGGCCGGCGTGGTGTTGACGTCATGAAGCGCTCGATCAGTTCTTTCGCGTCGTGGCCGGTGCGCCGTTTCAATCTGACTGCCCGCACCGCGGTGGTGGCCGGCCCGTTCATCTGGTTGCTGCTGTTTTTCCTCGTGCCGTTCCTGCTGGTCGTGAAGATCAGCTTTGCCGATTTGCAGCTTGGCATCCCGCCTTATACCGAACTCGCCAAGTACACCGATGGGGTGGTTCACGTCGCGCTGGACCTGTCGCACTATGCGTTTCTGCTGACCGACAGCCTCTATTTCGCGACCTATGTGAATTCGGTGGTGGTCGCGGCGATCTCCACGTTGCTGTGTTTGCTGATCGGTTATCCGATGGCGTATTACATTGCCCGATCGAATCCGGCGAGTCGCAATCTGCTGATGATGGCGGTGATGCTGCCGTTCTGGACGTCGTTTCTGATTCGCGTATATGCATGGATCGGGATCCTGAAGAACAACGGTTTGCTGAACAACTTTCTGATGTCGACCGGGCTGATCCATACGCCGATCGAGTTGTATCACACGAACACCGCGGTTTATATCGGCATGGTGTATTCGTACCTGCCGTTCCTCGTGATGCCGCTGTACGCGCACCTGGTGAAGATGGACATGACCTTGCTGGAAGCCGCCTACGACCTGGGCGCGAAGCCGTGGCGGGCGTTCTGGCAGATCACCTTGCCGCTGTCGAAGAACGGCATTATTGCCGGGTGTTTGCTGGTATTTATTCCAGCGGTGGGCGAGTACGTGATTCCGGAATTGCTGGGCGGCGCGAACACGCTGATGATTGGCCGCGTGATGTGGAATGAGTTTTTCGACAATGCCGATTGGCCGATGGCGTCTGCCGTGACGTGCGCGATGGTGTTGTTGTTATTGGTGCCGATGGCGTTTTTCCAGTACGCGCAGGCGAAGGCGATGGAGGAAAGGCGCTGATGAAGCCGAACCGAATTTTGCAGATCATTGCTTTGGGGATCGGTTTTCTGTTCCTCTACGTTCCGATCGTGAGTCTGGTTGTGTATTCGTTCAACGAATCGCAACTGGTCACGGTGTGGACACGGTTTTCGACGCGCTGGTATGCGGCGTTGTTGCAGGACAGCGAGTTGATCGCGGCTGCGTGGTTATCTTTGCGCGTGGCGTTGCTGACGGCGTTTGCTTCGGTGATTATTGGCACGTGGGCCGGGTTTGTTTTGGCCCGGATGGGGCGGTTTCGTGGCTTTACCCTTTACACTGGGATGATCAATGCGCCGCTGGTGATTCCCGAGGTGATTCAGGGGATCTCGCTGCTGCTGCTGTTCATCGAAATGGCCAAGTGGTTGGGGTGGCCCGCCGGGCGCGGTATTTTCACGATCTGGATCGGGCACGTGATGTTGTGTATTTCGTATGTGGCCATCATCGTGCAGTCGCGGGTGAAGGAGTTGAATCCTTCGCTTGAGGAAGCTGCGCTGGATCTTGGGGCTACGCCGCTGAAGGTGTTTTTCTTCATTACGTTGCCGTTGATTTCGCAGGCGCTTATTTCTGGGTGGTTGTTGTCGTTTACGTTGTCTATCGACGATCTGGTTTTGTCGGCGTTTTTGTCGGGGCCTGGGTCGACGACGTTGCCGCTGGTTGTTTTTTCTCGTGTTCGGCTTGGGTTGAATCCGGAGATGAATGCGTTGGCTACGTTGTTTATTGCTGTTGTTACTGTTGGGGTTGTTTTGGGGAACTATTTTATGCAGCGGGCTGAGAGGAAGAGGGCTGTAATGGCGGCGTAGTTTTTTGCCTTTGGCGGCGGCATTGTCCGTGTTCTTAGGGCGTTGGCCTTTCCTTGAATTGTTAGTGGTCTATTAGCGTTGCCCCTGTGCGG